>NZ_JBBOBR010000001.1:656250-1312500 GCF_038002165.1 Cytobacillus sp. FSL H8-0458
ATATGCCCTCACCTTTCTATTTTGGCATGCCGACATTTGAGGTGACAGCTATCCTGACAATGATTCTAGTAGCAATGGTCAGTTTAGTTGAATCTACAGGCGTATACTTTGCCCTGGGTGATATCTGTGAAGAAAAACTGGAACAAAAAGATCTGTCAAATGGTTATCGTGCCGAAGGGCTTGCCATTATCCTTGGTGCAGTCTTTAATGCTTTTCCCTATACAACCTATTCTCAAAACGTCGGGCTTCTTCAGCTGTCAGGCGTAAAAACAAAGAATGTTATATATACAGCAGGTGCTTTCCTTGTACTGCTTGGGCTGGTTCCGAAAATCGGCGCATTGACCACGATCATTCCAACTCCGGTATTAGGAGGCGCAATGGTTGCCATGTTCGGTATGGTAGTCGCCTATGGAATAAAAATGCTCAGCAAAGTGGAATTCTCTTCTCAGGAAAATTTATTGATCATCGCCTGCTCTGTCGGGATGGGACTGGGTGTAACAGCTGTTCCTGAACTATTTGCGCAAATGCCTTCGAGTGTGCGGATCCTGACTGATAACGGGATAGTGGCAGGCAGTGTGACCGCCATCCTTTTAAATATCGTTTTCAATGTTGTTAAAGGAAAAAAAGCAGTCCAGCGTGCTTCTCTTGCGGAGCAGAAGGCTTTATAATTAATAAAAAATATCCCACATATTTTGAGTGATAATATGTCGATACGTCATCATCATTTACTTATCTTAATTTATTAGATGAGTATTTGGAGGTGGCGTTTTTTCTTGTTATGAAACGAAGACGAGTTACATTAAGAGAAGTTGCAGTGGACGAAAACACATCTAATAATTACAGCTTAACATTTGACCAGGCTTTCGAATTCTTTGTATCTGCAAAAAGATCAGAAGGACTTCGAGAAAAAACATTAATAAGCTATGATGAGCATTTCAGGTTCTTTAAAAATTGGTTGACCAGTAGAAAACAAGAAATTGACAAAGCAGAACAACTAACTGCGATTATTGTACGTGAATATCTAAACTACATGAAACAAGACCACTTTAATTTTAAGACAAAAAGGTATGGTCTTGGGGATCAAACAGTTAACGGGCGATTGCGTTTCTTGAAGATATTTTACAACTTTCTGTATAAAGAGGATTTGGTTAACTCTAATCCAATCGAGTCAGTCAAATTTATAAAGATGGATGAACGACCTTTTGAACCTTTGACAGAGAAAGAGATGGAAAGATTGATGCGGATACCAAATATTAAACACTTTCCTCAATTTAGAGACTATGTGATTATGAATCTTTTATACGATACAGCTTTAAGAATACAAACAGCTATTAGTCTTAGAATTGATGATGTGGATATAAGGGGGAGGAGATTGGTTATTCCTGCAGACAAGATGAAAAGCAGGAAGACTAAGGTGATACCACTGTCAAATCATGTCCTTAAATTATTGATGGAGTTGATTTCCGAAAATAAAACTCATTTTGATAATGATTACTTGTTTTTGAATTGGTATGGTGAACAAATTGTAGAAGATACTTTTAGGAGAAATCTAAAGAGATATGTTGAGAAAGCAGGGATAACTAAATCATTTTCTTGCCATGATTTTCGCAGGCAGTCGATTACAGAAATGTTGAAGGCGGGTGCGTCTATTTTTGCTGTAATGGCCATAGCTGACCATCAATCCGTTGCTACTACTAAAAAATACGTCCATTTTGACCAAGAAACCATAAAGAATCAGCATGATTTATATAGCCCAGTTGTAAAAATGAGAGCAAAATTCAAAAGGAGATAATTACAATGAATACAGACAACTTAGAGAATATTGATGAAGCAGAATTAGAGGATATATTAACAGAAATTAGACAGTTATGTTACACCATCAAGCATAATCCGAAATTCAGATTTACTGATGACCAAAAGGAGCTTTGTACTTGGATCGATCAGATAACACAGGGAGAAAAACCAAATTTAGATTTTTATAAGAAGAATTTTAAGTAAACAAATTTGTAAACAAAAAAATAAGATCCGAGTTGCAGCTCGGATCTCGACGAATTATCAATCCCATAAACAAAAATATGGAACTATCCTTAAAATTGAATATGGAATTTCCCTGTCTTCATTTTACGAAAAAAAATTCGTATGTGCAAGGCTTAGTTTCTTATTGTCTTTTTTAGGGTTATTCCGAATGTGGTTGCCCATTAACACATTCTTAAATAAAACTGGTCAGGTTATGTCTTAACCGATGCAATAATTAAGACTAGGCAGGTTAATCAGTCCCTATTCTGAACCTGTTGAAAGGAGAAAGCTGCCTTTAAGTGCTGATCGAAGGAAGGGTAGAGCGTTTACGGACGCTGTAGGACAAGCCACAGAGGATTTAAGTTAATCCAAACTGTTAGGGATACTTGTTGCAGTAGGCTTGTTTAGAGGGGACTCTAGCGATTAATAGGGCATTACGACGGATACCTTAGCTTATGGCTATACCATCAAGTTTGAATCGTCTGCTACTTGCTAACGATTCTTTATTATTTGTTTCGTTAGTAGGTAGCCGATTTTTCACCCAAGCCGTTTTCCTTACTTAAACTGCCCATCAAGCCAAAAACCAAAAACAAAATCAAGTGAAAACACCATAAATATGCAAAAAAAATAACCACTGATTATTCAGTGGCTTTTTTATTATCTTCCTTAACATGGACTATTACGTCTTCAATTCTGCAATTAAGAACCGAGCATACATCATCAATTACTTTTAAAGATACCATTTCATCTTTACTTATCTTAGCAATTGTTGCTGAAGAAACATTTATAAGCTTTTGTAGATCAGTCTTGGATATCTTTCTCTGGTGTAATGTAGACATCAAAGGTGCATAAGAAATCATTCTCATTCTCCTTTTCTAAAGATTTCTTTACTATATTGTATCACATCTTTAAAAAAAATAAAAAAACTTTCAGAAATCCCTTGACGTTTTTGTTTAGCAAAGTATATACTATCTTTAGAAAGTTAAAGAAATATTCATAAATTAAAAGAAGGGAGGGTATATATGTCAAACAGTCCAATAGCTTCACACATATACGAGATATCTGACAATCAAACTTGTTACGCTGCTGTTGAATCCACCTATGTCAATCCAGTAGAAGGTAAAGGGGAAAAAGATGCTGTAAGTATTTACATGGGGCAAGTAGATATAAACGCTATTGATGCATTAATTAGCGTATCTACAATGGATGCAAGAAGTTTCGCTGAAGCAATTTTTGCCGTATGTGATCAAATTGAGAAGGGAGAGTGAACAAAATGGAACTTTTTTTAATCACATATCCAATTATCCTGTTTTTCGCAGGAGTTTACGTGGGGATGTCAAAGGCTGGTTACTTAGATAAAAACTAAATATTACATATCAGGGGGAAATAATTATGAAAACTATGATGATCGGTAAGGTTGAAATGGAAGTTGAAACATTAACAGGTCTGAAAACTTCAGAGTTTAAAAATAAATTTAATGAGTTCAATATTGTCGGAGCTAAGTTAACGGTAATTTTGTCTGATGGATCTGAATCAACCCTGAATGTGGGAGAACTTTTCTCTATGAATTTTCAATCATTTGAACCTGACACTGGGATTGAAATTTTTAATGATGATGAGCTTGCAGTCTAACTGAATCCTTAGGAGGTTTGTTTCAATGGCAAATACCGAGATATCCAGCCATCAAAAATACACCGATGGCATGATTAACACAAAAATTATGATATTGATGAGCGAGTTTATCTTGGATCATGAAATGGAACCAATATTTGTTCAATTTTTGAATGGTCTTTTAGATGAGGATAAGTGGTCTGATTTTGAATGTCAGATTAATTTTCTTATCAATGAATTCGACTTAAAGGAATCTGAGATTGAATGTGAAATGAAAAAATTAATTAAATTACCAGTTGTTAGCTAATGGAGGAGTATAAATGAATAGTGTATTAGAATTCCCTTCTGTGAAGCCACAGGAGACCGATACTGAGGGTTTGTTAATGTTTGTGAATCAAACTGTTCAGGATAACAAAGAATCAGTTATTCAAATGATTAAGGCTTTAAAACAACCTGATGTAACTTATCTTGTCGAGGCATTAACTTATAAGGTTATGAGTCTTGTATTGGCTTCAAAGAGCAAAGAGGACATTTTGGAGTATATTGCTGGAGGAACTTACTATAAATTAACTCAGCTACTTATTGAAGGTTTTCTTGCTGATCGGGATATTATAAGCAGCATACCAAAAAGAGCGTAAATAAAAAAATCTTCAATTATAAGAGTGCTAGCTGTGGAGGCTTTGGGCATTCTTATAATTGAAGATCTTATTAATATTGCTAGTATTCTATGGTCGCTATTATACATAGTCAATATTGCACAAGGGATTTATTTACAATTATTTATCCAAAAAGTATGGACTAAAATGAAATAATTCAATACAATAACTATAAATCGATAAATGACAAATAACCCTTCTTTTTTACTGTTCTCAGTAAGGAGGGTTGGCTTTTTATTTTCTTTTTCAGATACACCTGCTCTTTGACAAGTTAATATCTGCAAATCTCTTAATCACATTATAAGACTGGTTAGTATCAAAGTCAACAAAAACTGTACCTATAATTTTGTTATGTGGTCAATTCAGCCTTCCCTATCAGTTCCAATAAAACAAGTGTTTTAACTTAAATAAAAAATATCCGACCAATCACGGTCGGACAGCAAATATATTAATGGGGGTCTAGATTTGTGTACTGCATTTTGGCTGACTATAGTTTAACAAATTTATGTTAAAGGAATGTATCAGAAAAAATACAGAATGATTAAATTGAGGAAGGGAGGTGGATCAAAAATGAATTTATCACGCAGCGACTTTTTCTATTGCTATAACAAACATGTGTCTGATTATCTCTCAGCGCACGGGATACCATTCATCCATATTGGAATGGAGCCAAAAAGCCAACGTTTATACAGCTTATATTACATAAATGATCAATTGCAAGCAGTTTTGAATCAATACAAATTAAGCAAATAACATAATCCAAACAAATTCACATTGAAACAATCGGAGGTTAATAAATGGAAGAAGATTTAAAGACATTACTTCAGTACAGAGAAAAAGAATCAAAGATTTTTATGCCAAATGAAATATTTGATGATATCAAGAAACCGTTCATCCAAATGGCAGCTAATAAAAAAATTGAGCAATCTAATAATTTTATTAAAGTAGAAACTGTTAAGGGGATTAGGAAAAAGAGAGGACAAAATAAGGATGCAATTTCTAAGCATATTGCATTTGCGTATTCCTATTATTACTTAATCTCATGGTTATACAGAAATGCAAAATATGGAGAAATAAACATAACGATAGAGGACATAAAGAAAGTCTTAACATATGCAAGAAAAAGTCAGGAAGTTGACTACATAATAAAGAAAAACGGAATACTTGACGAAATTGGCTATACTGAAACAACTAATGATTATCCGATTGCTTGGGAATTTAAAGATCCAGAACTTGAATTCACTTTTTTTAGCGATATGGATAAAGATATTCAAAAGATGTTGATTAACCAGAAGGGGAGAAACTTCAAAATAAAGATTCCTATAAAACATTTGCACAGAGATTCAGAGTCTTATGAAGAAGGAATATTAGATGGCTTATTTTATGAACCACATAACTTTCACGTAGTTCCATTTGAAATTTTCTTATTCTGCATGGGTAAGAAAGAGGTAGGTGTTAGAGGATTTTATCTATACTGCTACTTAAAAAGAATGAATGAATATTACGGTGAAGGATATGATGTCTC
This sequence comes from Cytobacillus sp. FSL H8-0458, assembly GCF_038002165.1. NCBI lineage: Bacteria > Bacillati > Bacillota > Bacilli > Caryophanales > Bacillaceae > Cytobacillus > Cytobacillus sp. FSL H8-0458. The sequence continues at coordinate 662,059 of NZ_JBBOBR010000001.1, forward strand.
AATTGAAAAGTTGTCTAAGGATATAGCGATACCTATAAGCACTCTGGAGAAAGACGTTGAGGCAATTAGATGTTATAGGATGGTAAATTGCATACATAATCAAGAGTATTTTGTGCCTGGACTTGAAGATGGTGAAAGAAAAGCTAACACATACATAACTAATGAGTACTTTGCATTTTCAGATATTAAATTACCTATTAAAAAGATACAGAGAATGAACCTTAATGATTACCGAATAATGAAGCAAGCAACTGAAGAAGCTCCTAATGTACAGCAAATTGATGATATGATGTGGGGATTATCCTAAAATATGTGAAATTAAAAACCATTGATTTTTAGTAAACATATAACACAGGGGCAGTTTATTTTTAAGTGTAATTTTATTACATAATTAATATTTAATAAATCTAAGTATAAATAATAAAAGTAAAATAACCTATCTATTTTCTAACTGTACTAAATATCCATGGTTTTAAAAAAAGTAATAATCACGAACAAACAGATCACAAATTGAGTGGTCAATTTTTATTATCTTAAATCAGAGAAAAGACGAAAGATTTATACATAACTTAATTTAAACGTACGTGTCTTAGAAATAATCTTATACAGAATAGGAGAATGTTAAATGAAACAATCAGCAATCTATATTCAATCACTTCAAGCGAGCGATATTTATAGTCACCAGTACAGAGGTAAAAATATTTCATCTGATTATGTAGGGGCTATTCCTTTCAGCTTAGAATCAATCAAGTTAAGGGAAGTGTTAAAAAGAAATAAGTTAAAAATTAAAAAGGTTAAGACGAGTGAAAAGCAAATTTCAGATGATGTAATTAATGTGAAATTTGAACAAAGTGTAGTGTCAGGAGATAAGCTTATCATCTTGCTGCAAAATAAGGTTAATCGTCTTGAAAAGAAACTTAAAGAAGATAAAGAGAAATTTGAATTGGATAAGAAGGATAAAAAAATTTCATCAAAGAAGATGAAGAATAAGCAAAGTAAGTTTGATAAAAGATTTGCATACATAGAAAATCTTAAAGCAATTATTAATAATACTGAAAATGAATTAGAGAATAACCGTCTTCATAAGAAGTGGCAAGAGGTTAAAGTTACTGAACTTAGAAAGCAGCTTTATGAAAATGGATTCACTATTAGAAATATAGATGAGAAATCCGGAGAAATTATAGACACTGATTATATTGTATACAAGCGAAGCAGTGCAAAATCTCGTGTAGGTGAGTGCTTATTCATCAATAAGAAAATCCATGAGGAAATGATCTGGTGGAGTAGAATGTATCTAGAGTTTGATGAAGATAAGAAAATGGATATGGCTTCGCTATTAGCGTATGAGAGTCTTGTTGGAAGTTCGATTGAAGATACTTTGACGATTGATACTTCACGGATTTTAATTGTAGAGGACATTGACAGCACTTTTGAGTGGAGGGCAAATGTAGTAAAGAAAAATGAAGATACAGGGTTTTTGGATAGCTTTCCTGTAGATAATGCAGAGGTAAAGAATAGTTTATTTGATGGAGAAGGATTGTTGCAGTCTGGTGATCAATACTTCTCAGAAGGTTATTCGATGAAACTGCTTAGAAATCACATGTTTAAAAGTGCTGTATTTGCTTGTGACATTAGGCAATTCCTTCAAGACAACTGTCCAAAGGGAATTCCATTTGATGAATGGGAAATCACTAACATGTTTAACCAGAAGATTAATGCAAAAGATGTTGATATGATTATCACTCCAAGTTCATTAAAAGCTTTGAAATTTAGTTATGTGTTTGAAGGTAAGGATGCGAAAGAGCAACAAAGGAAGATGTGGAATTACTGGAAGAAGCTTTGTAAAAAGGAAGGTAGTAGCTTCGGAGTGTGTAAGCATGAAAAAGCTTCTAAATTAGGTACAGATGATAATGGGAAGATTCTTCAGCAGACTTCTTATCAGATGTTGAACTCAATGCAGATGAAAAAGGCTGATGTGCTAAAACTGGCTGAATTTGAGAAACAATACATACAGGATTTAAAGAATGATAAAGACTTCTTTATCAATTACTTAAAGGAAAATGCAACTGAGCAAAATAGCCATGAGATGTTTGCTGCAGCATATGAAAGGAATAACGGCATCTTTGACACGAAGATATTTAGGGATTATAAAAAGAAAGAAATTCACAAATATGTGAAACATGTCAAGGGTGGAAAGCTTCGTTTAGTTGGCGACTACGCTGTAATGCTGGGTAATCCAATTGAATTGTTAAAACACTCCATTGGTAAGTTTGATGCAAGTGTAATGACACTGCAAGGGAATCAAGTCTATACAAAGTTACATGACTTTGGGAAGACTCTTGTAGGCTTTAGGAATCCACATACATCACAATCGAATGTACTTCAAGTGGTTAATACAGATAATGACTTAATCAAGAAGTACTTTAAGGATTTATCGCCTAACATTGTTATCGTTAATGCGTGGAATTTCCCAATTCAAGATATTTTGTCTGGTGCCGATTATGACTCTGATACCATTGTTTTATTCGAAAATGAGAAGCTAACAGAATTAAGTAATTATTGTTATGGAGCATACAACGTTTGTATTAACAAAGTATCCAGCAAACCGAAATTGTATAAGCTTAACAACTCATCCATGTATGAAATTGATGTGGCACTATCAGAAAGCCAAAAGAATATCGGTCAAACAGTTAACCAAGGGCAACTTTGTATGAGCCTTTACTGGGATCTGTTTTGGAAATCAGATGATAAGAACAACAGCAAATTGAAGCAATTACAGAAGTACTCAGATGTTATGACTGTTTTATCAGGCATTGCAATTGATATGGCTAAGAAGATGTATGATATTGACCTTGGAAATGAGATTAAGCATGTAGCAGAATCACTCTCATTGAAAACTGTTGAAGTGAAGGGTGGTAAAGTTGTAAAAGCAAAGCCTAACTTCTGGAAATATGTTGAGGACGAAAAAGAAGTGAAACGACAAAGAGACAAAGCAAAGAAGGAAGGAAAAGAGCATAAGAAAAAGACACTGACTCACTATAACACTCCAATGGACTTGTTAATTGAAGGTTTGTCGATTGAAAGGGCAGACGCTGGAGAGGATTTGATTGAGTTTAAGAAATTATTAGATCAGAAGAATATCACCAAGGGAGATAGACACCAAGAAGAAAATATTCTTAGATATGTTGAAGAAATGGTGGATAAGATTGGGGAAGTTAAATGTAAACTGAAGGATGAGCAAGAGCAAGAAAGTAAAATCAGTGACATTGTGAAATATTGTAATTTCTTCATTGAAAAGAAAACAGTTAAAGAAGATACAATGTATGCTATCCTAACTCACATGTTTAAAGATGACTTTCCTCATAAAGTCAAACTGCTAAATACCTTATATAGGACGCAAAGAGAAGTATTCCTAAACGCTTTCAAAAATAGATAAAAATTCATCAAAAAATACACACAATTGAAATTCAACAAGTCTAAGAACCTAGTAATATCAAGGTTTTTTAGGCTTGTTTTTGTGTGTTTTGAAGTTCCCTATAGGTAAGGGGATGAAGGCAGAGGTATACCATATGTGTCACTCGACCATCTATATGATCAGTAGAGCATCCCTATTGCCTTTTTAGTTTTTTCTAAAAAAGTTCATACGATTCCGTAATTGTTATTCTTACTAATCAAAGTATAACAAAATGGATTTCACTATGCAAGGATTTTTAATAAAAAATTTTAGATTTGCATTAAGGATTGCTCTTTGATCTGCTCTCCTCATTTCTTGGAGTAGTCCTTAATGGAGATTTAAAACAGCGAATAGTCAAAGGTGAGAAGCTTTGACAAAATACACGGTTATGCTTCCTAAAAAAAGCAGAAAGGAAAGTGATACATGGAACAGGTGATTGAAAATATATTGGTTAATGAAGCAGTGGCAATAACAACGAAGGAAAAAAGGCAGCATTACAAAGAACAGGCTTTATCTAGAGTAGGTCAAATGGGAATTAATACATTAGGCTCTTTAATGATTGTTGATGCATATTACGGCTCAACTGAAGTATGGGTGAGGTTTTCCCAAGGCAATGTGGTTAGATGCTCATGGCAACAGTTTCAAAAAGGAAATGTCAAAAATCCTTATGATAAATCAGTTTTCGGAATCGGTTATTTAGGTGAGGGTAATTATAAATCTAATAACGGAAACGGTTTAACTGAGCAATATAAAGCTTGGGTTGCAATGCTGATGAGGTGCTACAGTTTAAAATTCCATGAAAAGAATCCTAGTTATATTGGATGTACAGTAGATGAGAGATGGCATAATTTCCAAACCTTTGCTAAGTGGTACGATGAGAATCATTACACAATCCCAGGCCAGAAAATTGATTTAGATAAAGATATATTGGTTAAGGGAAACAAGGTGTATTCTCCAGAAGCATGTATATTTACACCGTCTGCGATTAATAAATTATTTTTAAAAAGACAGGCAGCTAGAGGGGATTTACCGATTGGAGTAAAAAGGTGCACGAGGAATCCTAAAAAATATGAGGCTCAATGTAGAAATAATACTGGAAAGAGGATTTATTTGAAGTATTTTGATACGAAAGAAGAAGCCTTTCAATCTTATAAAGTATATAAGGAACAATTGATTAAAGACATAGCCGAAGAGTACAAGGAGTGCATTCCTCATACTCTATACAACGCTATGCTTACATACAAAGTAGAAATTAATGATTAATTACTTTTGGCGAAGTAATTGACCTTTTGATTGACTCTGTTGGCGCAGAATCAATCACAGGAATCAAATTTTACATAATAAGATTAGCATATTAAATGAAAAATTTTCAAGTGGTACATAAAAGGGGTAAAAATATAGTGAAGAGGATTGATACATACCAGGTTAAAGATGGTGTTGTAGTTAATGTTATATATAAGGAAGATAAGAAATAAATACATAAATTCATAAAAAAGAGGATGATGATTACACATCCTCTTCTTGATAATACTCTAACTATCTACTCATCTTACTAAGTAAATCAGCATCTATAAGGTTCTTTATAGTGTAAACATCCGAACTTTCACAGTATGCTGCAAGAGCATAATACTTTGCGAATACTCCTTCTACTTCTTCTTCAGGTATTCCATAATTTCTTAAGTGAAGATTTGTTAATTCCATTGCCACATCAAACTTATTTCTTTGTATCGGAGTAGGTTTAACTTTAACTGTTTCAGCCATTTGTTTCACCTCACTTTCTACTAAATTATAACATTATTTTACAAATTGGGCACTATTATAGAAATTGAGGAAAGGTATTCCATCTAAGTATGTCGAAATTAATAGGTAATTTGGCAGAAAGGAGGGAGAAGTTATGTTATCTGAAAACATTTCACAAGGAAGTAGAATTTGTATAATTTGTAAACATGAGTTTAAATGGGCAGGAGTTTTTAAAGGAGAAGTGTCACCAAAATCCATAAAGGACATTTTAGGAATTGAGGTATTGGCTGATATTTCTGCTTTAAAAACCGGAGTATATAATAATGGAAAGACTTCAGGGGCGGAATTAGAAGTTGTAGCAAAGTGTCCTGAGTGTAAAGTCAAAAACAAATTTAATGCAGTACATGTTTTAAATCACTCACAAAATTAAAGAGAAATAAGTTTGTTTTAGAAAACAGATGGATAATATGTTTTATTCTATAGAAAAAGGGTGGTAAAAATAGAAAGATACCAAAGCTTTTACAATATTAATCTCATAGAAAGCACTTTAACTTCAGCACTTACCGATGTAGTTGCAAGTTGTAAAGAAAAAGAAGAAGCCCAATTTGTAGAAGTGCACCAAGTAATTCAACATAATGAAAAGCATTTTACAGCAATAGTTAATATTTATAAAAAGAAGTAAAGTATTGAGCATTCCTTTGGGAGTGCTTTTTCATTTGTCGAAAACATTTACTTTCAAGATACTTCCAAGTGACAGATGTTTGTGATAGGTTTGTCCTTGGGAGGATGATATCAATGAACGTCGAAGAAATTGACATATTCAAAAGCGAAGTTTTGGATATCTACTTGAGCGAACTTTATTCCTTAGCATATAGTGTTAAAAGTGGTTGTGAAGAAATATTTGCCGAAACAAAGGTTCCTGATAATGGATATGCAATACAAGTTTCACCATCAATTCATAATAAAATCAACAATGTTATTATAAGCGCTGCAAACATTAAAAAGTTAATTAATTCACCATTACCAAAACAAAAAAAGGAATCTAGAAAGAGTTTTACAGTCAGGAAGCAGAGAGAATCTTTACTTCAAGAATTATTATCCGGACTAGAATTAAAAGAGATTTATAATACTGATGTTCGCAATAAACTTGAGCACTTTGAAGAATACTTAGATTCTATGGCACTTAAATTAATGGATAATGAATCAGATATTAACAAAGAGTATAATGCTGCGTCTTATAACATGGTATTTTCGCATTGGGATGTTATAAAACCACATGTATATCCAATAAGATTATATATCACTAGTGAAAGAATTTTTTATCACATGAAATGGTCTGTGAGTTTACAAAGTTTATTCGAGGAGGCAAATTTAATAATTGAACGTCTAGGGAAAATAAAGCTAACTCATAATGAGGGTAATCCTGGAGGTCTACTTTTAATTTTTCAAAATAAACAGGATTACTGAGGTGGCGGAATAGCTAGATGCACAGGAAGACTAGGCTGATATCCAACCCTCACTTTTTTAGGGAAAGATGACATCTATTTTTAAAATAGGTGTTTTTATTTTGTCTAAATTTAGATGGGAGAGATGAATAATGGCACAAATAAAAAGGTTATACAGTGAGATCATTGAGGATACACAACAATTAATACAGCATAGTCAGGACAATTTAAAGAAGCTCCAGGAGTTGAAACAGGAAGAGTTGAAGTTGTTGGAGAGTATGCAGGAGTTATTAAGAAAGGGTGAATGAATGTGAGTAATATTACTACAGATGACACGCAGATAGGCACAAAACTTGGGTTAAATGGTAAGCAGATAGAAGTGGCTCAAATCCTTGCTGATCCTAGTGAAACTCGTACTATCAAAGCAATCTGTGAAGATATAGAATTGCCAAGAAGGACTTTTTATAACTGGGTTGGGAAGAAAGAATTTGTAGAATTTGTTAATTCATTAATTGATAAATATACTGATGCTGAACTAGCTGGAGTATGGGGAGCATTAGCAAGGAAAGCCCGTACTGGTGATACTCATGCAATGAAACTGTTTTTCGAATTAAAAGGTAAGTACAAAGAGGTTAAGGAAATTAACCATAATATTGATAATTTAACAGATGAAGATAGAGAACAGCGCATTAAAGAACTAATGAATAAAGTATCTGATCAATAATTCTCTATAAAATGAAGTTTTTATCGTCTACAAAGGTACACCTTTTAGGACTATTAAAAAGTGGAGTTATTCAATGTCTATTTATAATAAAAATAAACCTTTATAAACGTCTATAAAATAATTGACCTTTTTGTACATAGTTGATATGATTATGGTATCAAATGGTAAAGGCGGTTATTAATATGGGTGAAAACTTTGGTTATATTCGCGTAAGTACTAAGGATCAAAACTTAGATAGACAATTTGAAGCTTTAAAACCTTATGTAACTAATCCTGATTATTTGTACCAAGATAAAGCCAGTGGTAAGGATATGGAACGAATAGGCTTTAAGAATATGCTTAAGGCATTGAGAAAAGGCGATACCCTATATATTAAATCAATAGACCGCCTTGGACGTAATAAACAACAAATAAAGGATTATTTAGAACTGTTTAAAAAGAAGGGTATTAGAGTGAAAATGATCGACTTACCAACAACAATGCAGGATATGCCAGAGAATCAAGAATGGGTTATAGACATGATCAATAATATTATTATTGAAGTTTATACATCCATTGCCCAGCAAGAAAGGGAAACCTTACTACAAAGACAATCTGAAGGTATTTCGGCTGCTAAAGCTAAAGGAAAGCATTTGGGTAGACCTGTAATGGAATTACCTAAAGATTGGACTAAATATTATAAGCAATGGAAAGACGGTAAAATCAAAGCAGTTGAATTTATGGATTTAGTAGACATGAAAAAGGCTACATTTTATAAAAAGGTAAAAGAATATGAGAATTCATTGTAAGACGGTCAAATAAGATCGTCTTTTTTCTTTGGTTAAATAGGTAGGTGAAATAATGTCATTAACCACTCGAGAACAATTAGAATTGCAAGCGTTACTTGAATTGAAATACTTGGATAAAGTTAAGCAAGATTATGCTGAATACGTTGAATATACTCATGATGGACTATATCAACATGCTAAACATACAAGATATCTTTGCAGTGTTATTCAAGAAGCATTAGACAAGAAAAAGAAAATGTTAAATGGTGAAATACCAAAACAAAATCAATATATAGCTTTATCTATTCCCCCTCGGCACGGTAAATCAATGACCATAACTGAAACTTTACCTAGTTTTTATCTTGGTCAATTTCCTAATGATCGGGTTATCCTTGCTGGGTACAACACTGATTTTGCAACAAAGTTTGGTAAGAAGAATAAAGACAAGGTTGAACTATATGGTAAGAAGGTATTTGGACGTACTATTAAAAAAGGATCTTCGTCTGCAACTGATTGGGATATAGAAGGACATAGAGGTGGAGTTATTTCACGTGGTATTCTATCTGGTGTAACCGGAGAAGGTTCTGATTTAATGATTATTGATGATCCAATTAAGACCCGTGAAGAAGCTAATAGTGAAGTAACTCGTAATAAGATATGGGGAGAATGGATTGACTCTTTCTCTACTCGTCTCCATCCAGCAGCAATTGTCATTATCATTATGACTAGATGGCATGAAGATGATCTTGTAGGCAGATTATTAAATGAAGAATACGGTGAACCTTTACCATGGAAGGTTATTAATTTACCTTTAGAGGCAGAAGATGATAATGATCATTTAGGTAGGAAAATAGGTGAACCTTTATGGCCTGAACGTTATGGTATTGATTTTATTGAAACCCGTAAGAAGATGTCTGCTACTTCATTCAATGCTCTTTATCAAGGTAGACCAACTTCTCAAGAGGGTAACATTGTTAAGCGAGAATGGTGGAAAAAGTATACTTCTTTACCTAAGATACCTCGTAAGATTATGTCTATAGATGCAACCTTTAAGGATAGTGAATCATCTGATTATGTATCTATTCAAGTATGGGGTAAAAGTGGGGCTAATGCTTATCTAATTGATAGGCATAAAGCAAGGATGGATTTCCCGACAACACTAAAAGCAATTTATCAAATGAAATCAAAACATAATGATATTAGTGGGATATTTGTTGAAGATAAAGCTAATGGATCAGCAATTATTTCTATGTTAAGAAATAAATTATCTGGCATTATTCCAGTTAATCCTCAAGGTGGAAAGATTGCAAGGGTTAATGCTATATCCGATTACATACAAGCTGGTAATGTATGGTTACCTAAAGATGAACCTTGGGTTGAAGAATTTATAGAAGAATGGGCTGCTTTCCCTCGTGGTAAACATGATGACGATGTTGATTCAGCATCACAAGCCCTCAATAAACTGTTTTATTATTATGCTGAAATCCCTGAACCTTCAGATCCAGATAATCCAACTCCTGAAGAAAGATATCAATCAATGGTTAATGACATGACTGGTGGAGCGCCTCCATCATCAATATTTAAATGGTAGGTGTATTAATGAATATTTTAATTGGGCTATTAAGTGGAATAGTCTTATTTGTCGTTCTGATATTAGCTTTTTATTTGGGTTTTAAATTTGGCAGCAAGAATCAACAAACAACTACAACTTTACAAAATGAACAATTAGATGAACAACAAAAAAAAGCGCAAGAATTACATGAAGCTTTTACAAGTATGATGAATTACGATGTACAGACAGCTCTACAACGGAAGAAGGTGTAATACTAATTGAATAGTTATAACGACAAAACTGAAGATTGGCGGTTGTATGAGGCTGGCAAACAATACAATAACAGATTAGAACCTAATTATTATGATACGGTTGATGCCAATTATGAATTCTTTCACGGTAATCAATGGCGTAATGTTAAAGCTGAGAACATACCAAAGCCTACTTTCAACATTATAAAAAGGATAACTCAGTTTCTTGTAGCTAGTTTAACATCGTCAAAAATTAAGCTACATTTTGAACCTTTGCCTTTCTTTCAGCAACCTACAGAAGAAGGTCAATTAAACAGTGCAGATATTGCTAATGCTCAAACAACTAGCTTATTTGAAAAGTTTAAAATGGATTTTAAAATTAAAGAAGCATTATTTGATGCTGCTATTACCGGTGATTCATGTGCTCACTTTTTCTTTGATGTAACTAAACAACCTTATGGAAGTTTATCAGAGGTTCGTGGTGAAATTGGATTCGAATTAGTTGACGGTTCCAATGTTTTCTTTGGAAATGCCAATAATTCAAACGTTGAATCACAACCCTATATCATTGTCTCTGGTCGTGATATGGTTAGAAATCTTAAAGAACAAGCTAAGCGATACAAACAAAAAGACTCAGAGGTAAATAGCATTACAAATGATTATAACTATCACGAACAAACTTCTGACTCAGGAAAGATTGAAGTGGAAGCTGATGAATATGGAAAAGCATTATACATAATTGTTTACAAAAAGAAAAAGGTAAAGCGAGCTAAGAAAGATGAGCAAGGAAATGAAATGTTTGATGTATCTGGAAATCCTGTAACTGAAGAAGTTGAAACAATTGTAGCAAGTAAAAGTGTTGAGAATGCTTATATCTTTAAAGATGTAGATACTGGTCTATCTCATTATCCTGTTGCTTGGTTAAATTGGGAAAAACAGAAGAATCAATATCATGGTAGAGCATTATGTACAGGGATTTTACCTAACCAAATATTTATTAATCGTATGTTTGCAATGGTTATGTACCATCTTCAAATGACAGCCTTCCCTAAAACTGTATATAATGCTGATGTTATTACTTCTTGGAGTAATGAAATTGGTCAAGCAATTGCAGTAAGAGGATTGGGAACTAATGAGAACATTAAGAATATTGCTGGTTATCTTGAGCCAGGTAATATGTCCAATCGAATTGAAAGTGTTATAGATTTAGCTATGCAATATACAAAAGAAACTCTAGGTATCTCAGATGCAGCACTTGGAAATGTAGATCCTAAGAATACATCAGCTATTATTGCAGTTCAAAAAAGTACAGCCATTCCATTAGAGAATCCTAAATCGAATCTTTATGAATGGGTTGAGGATATAGGAAAGATACTTTTAGATTTTATGGGTACATACTATGGAATCAGACCTGTCCCTGTTGATCAGAATGGAGAAAAGGTAGTTGTAGAATATGACTTTAATCAATTTAAAGACTTATTCTTAGATATACGTGCTGATGTTGGTGAATCTTCTTACTGGTCTGAAATCGCTTCAATACAGACATTAGATAACTTGTTGGGTAATGGTCATATAGATATAATTGAATATTTAGAACGTACACCTGATGAATATATACCTCAAAAAGAAGAACTGATTTCAAGTATAAAAGAACGTATGCAACAACAAGTTATGAATCCTGAGCAATTAGTTAGTCAATTACCACCTGAAGAACAAGCAGCATTTATGAATGCACCACCAGAAGTACAGCAGCAAATATTAGCGCAAATACAGCAGCAACCACAAGCACCACCACAAGGAGCAATGTAATGGAGATATTTTGGTTATTGTTTGCTCATTTATTAGCTGATTACCCTTTACAGGGTGAATTTCTAGCTACTATGAAGGGGAAAAATCACATTGTTCTAGTATCACATGCCGGGATATGGACTGGAACTATTTGTATAGGGTTAGTGTTATTAGATATTCCGTTCACTCATTTTGATGTAGTGTTTTTATTTGCTATTCATTGTGTAGCGGATTATATGAAAGCTAAACCAATAGGATTTTACAAACGCCTCAATCCTTTAGGATGGGGTCTTTTTATTGATCAAATGATTCACGTTTTACAATTGGCATTTGTTTTGTATATCTAAGTCATTGTCCTGGATATGACGTTAAACTGTCTCAAATATTCCCCTACCATAGGGAAAGGAGCTTTAACTTATGAAATTTATCGCCAACCATAGCGGACGTTTGTTGAAATTGGATTTACAGTATTTCGCAGAGGATGAAGATTTTATTCTTCCTGATGATTTTGAAGCGGAAACTGTAGAACCGGAAGTACCTGAAGCTGTTAGTGAGGAATCTTTTGAAGAACCTTTAGAGGAACCTGCAGAAGAAACCGAGCAGACAGAGGAATTAACCGAACAGCAACAAGAGGAACAGCGTCAAGCCTTCCTCAAAGTTAAATATAACAAAGAGGAAATGGATCTTGACGAGGATACAGCCCGGGAATTGGCTCAAAAGGGTTTGAACTATGACAAGGTACAGGAACGTTTACAAGCGCTTGAAAGTGATCCACGTTTATCCTTTGTCGAGGAATTAGCCAAAGAGCAGGGAATGACCACAGAGCAGTATCTTGAAGCTGTACAGGAGTACAAAGAGCAAGAAAAACTGAATGAATTGATTCAGCAGAACATTCCAGAAGAATTAGCAAAAGAAATTCTTGAAACAAGGAAGATGCGCGAGGAAATTCAGTCTGAAAAACAAGCCAAAGTTGAAGAACAGAGAAAAAATGCAGAATTTCAAGAGTTCTTTGATTACTACAAGCAAGCTCAAGGAAAAGATTTTGATCCAAATAAAGATCAGATTCCACCAGAAGTTTGGCAAATGAATCAAAATGGAGTTCCACTAAAGTATGCTTTTATGGAACATCATTCTAATCAGTTATTATCACAAATTCAAGTATTAAAACAAAACAAGGAAAATGAGCAAAGAGCACCTATTGGAAGTTTAACTAATCACGGAAGCACAGAAGTAGCTTCTGAGGATGATTTCCTAAAGGGCTTTAACTCAATCTAATAATAAAAATAGGAGTGGATAAAAATGGCAGTAAATTTAGCGGCAAAATATGAGAAAAAAGTAGACGAGCGTTTTAAACATAAATCTTTAACACAAGCAGCGGTGAACACTGATTACGATTGGACTGGAGTAGATACAATTAAGGTTTACTCAATTCCAACAGTAGGAATGAATGATTATGTTAAATCTGGTACAAACCGTTATGGAGTAGCAGCAGAGCTGGATAATACAGTTCAAACTATGCTCTTAACTCGTGACCGTTCATTTACTTTCACTATTGATAAGGCTAACACACAAGATTCTCAAGGTGTAATGGAAGCTGGCAAGGCTCTTGCTCGACAAATCGATGAGGTAATCGTTCCGGAGATTGATGTATATCGTTTGGCTACAATGTCAGCAGCGGCTGTTGCAAATGGTCATACAGCTACAGTAGCAGTTACTAAGGATAATGCTTATTCATCCATCCTAACAGGAACAGAAAAGCTAGATGATAAGAAGGTTCCTACTGGAGGTCGTTTACTATATGTTACTCCAGCTTTCTATAACCTTATTAAACTTAGCCCAGAATTCATTAAATCTACAGAAATTGCACAGAAGATGCTGATTAATGGTCAGGTTGGTGAAATTGACGGTATGAAGGTAATTAAAGTTCCTTCTTCTTATATGCCAGCAAACACACCATTTCTAATTACTCATCCTGTTGCTACTGTAGGCGCGCAGAAGTTAGAGGATTATAAAATTCATGATAACCCTCCTGGTATCAATGGAAAGTTGGTTGAAGGTCGTAAGCGGTATGATGCTTTTGTATTGGAAAACAAAAAGAACGCACTGTACGTTCATAAAACTCTATAATACATAAAATTTTCAAAGGAGTGATTCTAGATGAGTAAAGTATTTGTTACTGAAAAAGGTGAAAAACTAGTTGCTCGTGATGAAATTCAAGCAGCAGCTTTTAAAAAGGCTGGACTTAAAGAAAAGCCAGAGAAGAAGTAATTATCTATGGGGTGGACGGTTGTCTACCCCCTTTTTTTATTTGTATTTAAAGGGGTGATAGCGTGACAGTCACAGCAAAACAGGTCTATGATGCGGCTCTGGTTCTAATGGATGAAGTAACAGATACTGGAATTATTGCACCAGATAACCCAACTTATTACCAAAACAAAGCAGTAATAATATTGAATGCTCTTCAAATGGAGTTAACTCCAGCGTCACAGGAGGCCATTCTTATAACTAGCCTTTCGGACGAAATAACGGTATCTGATCGATTAGCACTGCTTGTATTACCCTATGGGTTGGCTGCTCATTTAATGATGGCAGAAGGCGACAGTGGAATGACAGTGGCATCCTTTCTAAACAATCGTTATGAAGAATTGAAAAGAAAGAATTCTTCTAGCATCCAGCCGATTGAGGATAAGTACGATGTTTTAGGTGGGTGGGAGTAACCGATGGCACGTATGGAAGTGAAAAGAAGCCAGAAACCAATGATGCTACGGATAGGACCATTCGGAGGTATTGATTTAAGCTCATCTCCAGCTGAAATTGATCAAAAGCGTTCTCCTGATATGGTCAATTTTTCTATAGACGAAAGAGGATCTTTGAACAAACGCACAGGTTACGAAAGAATCTATTTGGAGTCATTAGGCAATGGGGCAATTCATGGAATGCATGAATATAGAAAAAAAGATGGTACTGTCCGATTTTTATTGGCTCACGGTAACAACTTATACACACAATCAGGCGATCAGCAGCCTGTTTTAATATCAAGCATTTTATCAGATCAACAAATCTCATTCTTTGATCTTAATGATAAATGCTACATTATGGATGGCGCCTCCCTCCTTGTTTACGACGGGGTAAACGTGACTCAACCTACTCCGTATATACCTACCCTTACTGTCAGTAACGAACCTTTGGGCGGTGGTACTCCATACGAAGACTTTAATCTAATCGGTAAAGGATTCAAAGAGAGCTTTTCAGGCGATGGTACGGCAACGGTGTACCAACTGTCCTTGAAAGGGTTGGATGGAGATCTAGTAAAGGTATCAATTGATGCTGTGTCTGAAAAAGTGGAAGGGGAAGCGGATGCTGGTTTCACGGTTGACCGTGCAGCAGGAAAAATCACCTTCACCACAGCACCACCGACAGGAACAAACAATGTTATTATAACTGCATTCAAAACAATTTCTGGACTATCCGAAAGAGTGCTGAAATGCAGATTTCATACAATGTATGGGGGATCTAATGACACAAGGGTGTTTATTAGCGGTAATCCAGATTACCCGAATCATATTTGGCGGAGCGGTCTTTATGACCCTTCATACTGGCCTGAAAATGGATTTTATAAAATAGGTGCGGATAATGATTCTGTAAAAGGATTTTGTAAACAATATGACACTCTTGTGATTATCAAGGAAAGGTCATTATGGAACATGTCTTATGAATTGAATAATGGTGTTCCATCTTTCCCGATTAAGCCAATAAATGACCAAATCGGTGCTTCATCCCATAACGGAATTCAACTGATTGAAAATAGCCCTGTATTCCTTTCTAAAAAAGGAGTATATCTGCTTAATTCATCAAATGTGAGGGATGAAAGGAACGTAACTCATATATCCGAACGTGTAGATTCCAGGCTATTGAAAGAGCCTGGTCTTCATCTTGTAAAAACGGTTGATTTCGACAAAAAGTATTGGGTTGCAGTTAACTTTAATGTATATATCTACGATTACATTTTAGGCGAGTGGTACATCTATGATAACATCCCAGCTTCATGCTTCTTAGAAAGGGATGGTGTTCTTTATTTCGGAGATTCCACAAAAGGAGTAGTATACCGATTTGTAAATAAGAACGCTGCTTCTCCTTATCACGATGATGCGGTACCTGTAAAAGCCTATTGGTACTCCAAACTTCTGGATTTTGACCTTCCGGAATTCCAAAAAATAATCCAAAAGTTATTTATAGACATGAAACCGGATAAACACACATCAGTCAATGTGTATACTCGTTCAGATAGAAAGCACGAACAATTCTTGGTTAATAACCGGATGGATCAGTTTAATTTTATGTTTATGGACTTTAGTAAATTTTCTTTTGTGACTTCTGATATACCGCAGGAGAAAGGAAAGAAATTGAAAATGAAAAAAATCACTCATTTTCAATTCAAGCTAGAAAATACTTCCGGAGAAGAAAGTTTAGGAGTGATTGGAATCTCTATTAAATATGGTATTCAAAATGAGGTGAAATAATGGCATTTAATAAACAACCCGAATTTACCCAAAAAGTAACAGATTTGCCAGATGTGCCATCGCCATCTTACACACCTGCAGATATCAAAAGTATCATTCAGGCACCTGCTGATGAATTAAAAACGACTGTTAATAAATTAGTAGAAGACTTAAATGCGAACGAGTGGATCGATACTCCGAAATTAGGGTCAAAAGCTGTAACACGCGATAAGATAGCGGAAGGATCAGTAGGGACGAGAGAGATTGATCCTGAAATTTTGTCGCAGCCAACAACTGCGTTTGGTGTGCAAGCAAAATTTCAAGATGTTGATACACAATTGGCAGATATAGCGATAAATGTAAGAACACCACCTTACAATGCTAGAGGAGATGGTTCTTATGATGATATTCAGGCGATTAACGATGCAATCGCAACTGGAAAACCTGTATATTTCCCAGAACCAATAAATTTTTATAACATTACAGATACCATCGTTATTAAGTTTCCTGGTCAGATTTTATTTTCTAATGGTAGAAAACGAGGAATGATCCGTAACATAACAAACGAAAAACAGTTAGTGGTTTTTGGTGATACGACAATTAATGATGGCGCTGTACCACAAGCGGGAATCAAGGGACTAACTTTCTACGGAAACCCTTTAACAGTTGGCGGAATTCGACTAGATGCTAAGTCATCAGGAAATCCATCTTGGAAAGACGCATCCAAAGACTGTTTATTACAAGATGTAGCAGTTGATTATGTAGGTAATGGATGGGCTTTAGAAGTTTATTCATGGTGTAATGACATCATTAATTTTACGGCCTATATTGGAAATAAACGTGGTGCTTTATTTGCGAAAGAACACAATCAAAATAACATTAATGGCCTTTACCTTACAGGTTGTGCAGAACAATCACTCCAATTAGGTGGAGATGGTTCTGGTATGCGCGGTCGTGGTAATGTCTTTAATGGTGTAGTCGTTCAGCAATCAGGAGGGGCAGAGGGTTGTATTGTAATTGGTGACGTTGATAACTTAGTTATTAATGGGATATACCTTGAATCCAACCTCTCTAAGGGTGCGCCGAGAGCTATATTTGTAAAAGGTTCAGCAAGAGGGGTAGTCATTAGCGGAGTAAATAACCTCGCTGGGCAGTCTGTGATTATTAGAAATGAGGGAGTAGGAACCTTTGTACAAGATGTGGTGTCCAGCAATGTTTCAGGTGTTATTGTTGAGAATGCTGGAACCGGCAGGATGATTGCTGCAGCTATTGAATGGTTGCCAGATGCTACTGCAACCGTTCCGAAATTCTCTGATTTATCAACCACAAAGACAGGTCTTTTTTTAGACACAGTGGATGGGTTTAACAAATTAAGAGTTTCAGACTACACTCCTTCTTTAGAATTAATTGACCTTTCAAGCGGCGCATACGGTTGGAAACTGTATTCTGATGGAACACAAACCTATTTGCAGTATGATGCTGCTAAAGATGGAACATACGAAGGAACAGCATTTAGATTTAATGCTTCCGTACCGGAATTAATTGTAGATGGAACGGTTAGACCAGAAACAGACAATACCAGGACTCTTGGAACTGGTACACGAAGATGGTCCACTATCTATGCGGGGTCCGGAACAATTAATACGTCTGACAAGGATGAAAAGCAAGATTTCCGAAGTATTGATGATGCTTTAATTAATGCATTTCTCTCTATTGAGCCAAAAGTATTCCGTTTTAAAGACTCTGTTGAACTTAAAGGTGATATGGCCCGTTACCATATGGGTTATATAGCCCAAGAGTTAAGAGATGCTCTTGATATTGCAGGATATGACCCTTCGCAATATGGGATATGGTGTGAGGACATTTTAGAGAATGGTTCCACTCGTCAGGGTATCCGATATGATCAATTCATTGCTCTGATGGAAGCAGCTAACAGAAAGAGATTTTCTAATATTGAAGAAAGATTAAAGGTACTGGAAAGCACACTTTGAAATGGGTGCATTTTATTATTAATTAGGTGGTGAGCTCATGGCGAATAACTCTAAATTACCCACTTATTACGGGAATAATATAGACATTCAAAACGCCAAAAATGCAGGCCTGCAAGGTAAATTCTATGACATCAGCAAATACGGTGAAAAATCAATTTTAACAGATATTAGCAACGCTTTTAAATCAGGAGCAAACCCCATTATTCTAGGTGGAGCAGGTGCGGTTGGGGGAATAAACGACAAGATTCAAAATCAATTGAAACAATCAGGTGTGAACATCAATCGGATCGGGGGCGCTGACCGTTATGAAGTTTTAAACAATGCGAAAAGATTTGATGATCAGAATCGAATCAATTCCTTATATGATCAACAACAGAAAAACGTTGCTCCCCAATTCGCCCAGCAAAGAAACCAAGCGGATGCAGTCAATCAGCAGAATGTTCAAAAGTTACGTGAAGCGATGGCGGCTAATGGCTTAACTGGCAGTGGTGAAAATGTCACTGCACAAGTTGGATTAGGAGCAGCAAGGCAAAACAGCCTGAACAATATCAACGCACAAGAAACACAAATGGCAAACGCTCTGGAATCACAGCGCATACAGGAATTAATGAACTCCCGTAAGTATTGGGATGAGATTAACTACCGTGATAATCGAGATCGTGTTGAAGATCAGCGGTATAACCAGGAAAAATCGTGGAGAGAGAAAACATACAACGATGAAAAGGCCTGGAGAGAGTACACATATAAAAATATGTCTGCATCTGAAAAAGCTACTTTGGATTGGGCTAGAACACAGTATGGCGAGGACGCTGCTTGGAGAATGTTCCAACTTCAATATCAAGGTGAATTAGCAAAATCTCAATCGCAAGCAGAATTAGATTTTTATAAGAACTCGGGTTTTCTGGTACCGTAGGCGGCGGAAAGCTAGGCTCATTATCTAAAAAATATGAGTCCGGTTCTTCTGGTCCTGGAACTATCGCTCGAAATAGTGGTGATTGGGGCGGTGCTTCCTACGGAACTTATCAAATAGCCACAAATACAGGAACAATGAAAAGCTTTATGAATTACCTAAAATCTGCAGATCCTTCCATGTATCGCTCTTTAGCGCAGTATTCACCTGGAACATCCGGATTTGATTCAACCTGGAAAGCTCTTGCGAATAATTACACAGAGCGATTTGACCAGCTGCAGCACGCTTTTATTAAGTCTTCTCACTTTGATCCAGCTGCAAGTAAAATTAAGTCTGCTTTAGGATTTGATATAAATAAATATTCAATTGCGGTACAGAATGTCCTTTGGTCAACTGCTGTTCAGCATGGTGCGCAGGGAGCATTAAATGTATTTAAAGGTGCAGGCATTAAGTCAGGAATGAGTGAAGCAGAGATCATACAGCGTGTATATAACGAACGAATGGCGGGAAATGGAAGTAAATATTTCTCTCGTTCATCTTCAAATATTCGTCAATCGGTTGTGAATAGATTTAGAAATGAAATGCAAGATGCTTTAAGAATGTTAGGGTAGGTGGTGGAAAATGGCTAACTTTAATCAAAATAAATACAAACAAATATTTGAGCAGAGATATGGAAAGGACTCGTTTAATACGGGTCTTTCTTCTGCCCGTGATATTGGAACTTCAAGAGCACAAGCTGATTTTGCAAAGCTTGAATACAATCAGCGCATTAAAGAGTTGGAAAAAGCTCAAAAGGAGGCTGAAAAAGCTTCCCAAAAGAAAACTTATGATGATGCTCTTGCTTTTTGGAGTGAACCTGAAAACAATGCGGTTTTACGGAAAGAAGGGGCAAACAGGAACGCTGAGAATATCAGAAATGATCCACGTCTTAAAGCGCAGATTAAAGACGAAGGATATAATGTTGAAGATTACATAAACGCTATGTATCATGCTGTTTCGGGTGGTCAGTTTAGGTCAGAACGTGAATTTAAACAATTCTCCAAGCAACAGCAGAAGGAAGTAAATAAAAAGACAATGAAGGAAGATATACTTTCACAATATACCAAGAAAACAGCCGAACCTCCCAAAGTGAAGAAAGACGAAAAAAAAAAATCTCCCTCCCTTTTTAATGATATTCTAACACCTTTAAAGCGATTTGGTCAGGCGATTAACCCTTTTGATGATGTAAGCATTGAAGATGCTATCAAAGGAAACGTCGATGATGCTCTTAAGACAGAAAGAAGTGCTGTTACTAAAGAAGCTACAAGGGGATTAACCCGTATTGCTAACACAGGTACATTAGGTACACTTGACCAACTTTACAAGAAAACTAATGATGGAGAACAAGCATCTCAATTTACTAATGATGATAGAGGCACAGGCGGTAAAATTGCTGACTTTGGATATGATACACTGGGTTATCTTATTCCTGGTTCTGGTGCTTATAAAGCTGTAAGAGGTGTGGGAGCAGGACTTAACCAAGGTGTTCAGGGTTTGACAAAGGTTAGACAATTAGCACAAGAGGGAGCTTTAACTGGTGGTATGCTAGGTGCTGGAGAAGTATATGTAAGGGAAGGTTTAAATCCAGAGGATACTAATTTTAAAGATAACCTAAAACACATTGGCTTAGGGGTCGGTTTGGGTGCTATTGCGGATCCGGCTTTATATGGAGTTGGTAAAGTTGCTGGTAATACTCTTTCTAAGTTTGCTAAAGGTGATGTACCAACATACAGTGGTAGACCTAGCGAAAGTATTCTTGAAGGATTACGTCCAACTGCGAATCCTAGCACAAAAGAGCGGTCTGATCAGTTATTCGATAATCTAATCTCTAACTCTCGACAATCAGAAAATATACTTCCTAGGGAGAATGACGTAGCTGTAACTCGCACGATTGAGCCTTCTCCTTTACGAACAGGTAGAGATTTTGAACCAATTGAGTCACGAGCGAGTGTAAGAGAACCAGAATTAGCACGTGTGAGTGAAGTCTTATTAGATACAAACAGACAATCACAAGGTAATGCTGAAACCTTCCGTTCAAGAATAAATGATACTCCACAGAAAAAAGACAGTATATTAAAAGGATTGCGCACACAATTTATTGATGATGTTGCACCTTTAGAAAATATTGAAAAGCAAATAGCAGGGAAGGTTGAAAGCGCAGAGAATAGCTTATATAAGCAAGCAAGATTGTTTAAAGGAAGTCCTGAGAAAGCTCACATGATTGTTCAAGAACAACTTCAGCCAATTTTTAGGGATCTACAGCAAAGCAAAATTGCTTATAAAGATCTTAGGGATTATGCTTTGGCTGTTCATGCTAAAGACGTAAACGAGAAAGGAATCAATTCTGGATTCACAAATGCGGAAATTAATGATGTTATAAATAAGCTAGGTTCTGAACAGATGGAAACAATGAGGAAAAAATTACTTAGTGTGAATAACAATGTCCTGGATATGCTTTCGACTGGCGATAAACCTATTCTTAGTGGTGAACAAGTAGTAGCCATGAAAGAGAAATGGCCTAATTACATGTCCTTATTTCGTTCATTTGATGATGATAAAGTAGAATTTGCTTCAGGGTTAAATAAGGCAATGGCGAATGCGGCTAATCCAATAAAAAAATTAGAAGGTTCTAGTCGTGATGTTATCGATCCAATTGAAAGCATGGTTAAAAATATCTTCAAGGCTGTTAATACTATTGAAAAAAATAAAGTATCTGCCCAAGTTGGAAAATTAGCCGAAAAAGATGTTGAAGGTAATTTTATTCGCAAGATATCGGACAATGAAGATACTAGTAGATTAAATGTTATTAGTGTTATGGATAATGGGAAAAAGGAAAAGTATGAAGTACCTCCCGAAGTTTATCGAGCATTAATGAGTTTAGACAAGGAGTCTACGAATACACTAATAAAAATTCTCCAAAAACCTGCATCACTTTTAAGATCTGGTGCAACTTTAACACCTGAGTTTAGCTTAAGAAACCCATTACGTGATGTCCCACAGGCATTTATTGTTTCCAATTCTGGTTTTAATCCTATTACTGATTTCCCTGTTGGGCTTTGGCAATCCATTTGGAAAGGTAGAGCAATTAAGATTGGTAATAAGGAATTCAAGACTTCAGGAGACATTTATAAACAGTTCATTAAGGAAAATGGTGGTTATGGAAACATTGTTTCAATGGACAGAGAATTGCACAGAAAAACTCTTAAAAAAGCAATAACTGAAGTTGATGAAAATTATGTTGATGTTTTAAGCCCAAAAACGTTAAAATTAATAATGAAAAAAATGGTAAATCCAATTGGGACATTAAGGTCTATAGCCGATGTTAGTGAATCTGCAACAAAAGTTGGGGAATTTAGAGCAGCATTACGATCAGGAACTACACCAGAGGAAGCGGCATATAGAGCAAGGGATATAATGGACTTTGCCAGAGCTGGAGTAAGTATTAGAGAGGCAAATAAGGTTGTTGCCTTTTTAAATGCCAATATTCAAGGTAAAAGTAAACTTTGGAGGGCTTTTCAACAGGATAAAAAAGGTGTGGTTGGTCGTGCTATTGCTACTGTTACCTTGCCGACTATTGGAGCCATAGTTGCACAAGAAAAATTATCTAATGAAAAGCAAAGAGAAGTATTGGAAGATGCTCCTCAATGGTTAAAAGACACTTTCTACCTTGTTCCTATTCCTGGTACAAACCAGATAGCTCGTATACCTAAACCATTTGACTTAGCTTTTGCTTTTTCAAATACAATTGAACGAGCTGTAGACTTTGTTAAAAAAAATGATAAGGAAGCATTTGACGATTGGATTAAACAAGGTTTTTCAACTGCTGCAGTTCCAACAATGCTAACAGGTGTTGCGCCTATAGTTGAAGGAATGGCAAATTACTCATTCTTTAGGCAGGGGGCAATTATTCCTCAGAGAGAACAAAACTTAGAATATCCTGATCAGCATGATATTAACACCACTGGTGCAGCAAAATTTATTGGTGAAAAAGTTAATAATGTTACTGGTGGTCAAGGTGCATTTAGAAATTTCGGCTCACCTCGTGTTGTAGATAATACAATCCAAGGATTTACTGGTGGACTTGGAAATTATTTTACTAGTGCTATTGATTGGGTTGCTAATACAGTTTCACAGGATGAGAGCAAGCCAGAAAAACCGACAAAAAGTATTGATCAAGCCCCGTTAACTAGAGCCTTTTTAGTAAATCAGTCATCGACAGGTGCATCTATTGACAAGTTATATAAGTTAAAGGATAAACTTTCTAAGCAAAGAGGATCTGCGAAGACTAATAACAAAGAGTTTGCTAAAGAAGGGGTTTATAAACTTGTAAATGATGTAACAAAAGATGTTGCAGATATAAATAAAGAAATGCGCACCATAGAAAATTCTTCAGAATTATCCGGTGATGAAAAGAAAAATGCCTTAGATAAATTGAACAAGTTAAGAAATGATATTGCTCGTCAAACTATACAACAATTAAAAAATGTGGAGTGATTAGGATGGCTTGGTATCATTGGATTGCTGTGTATATGATTATTATAGGCGGTGTGATTTTTACAATTATTCCTGATAAACCTTTTTGGTTGTGGGGGGTGATTGCTCTATTAATAATTTCGGGCTTGATAATGGGCGTATTGTTACCACATAAAGAAGATAAATATGCGAGTAGTAACCAAAGGACTGAATAAAAATCAGTCCTTTTTATTTTTCTTAGAAAGTAGGTGTTTTTAATGTCATTAGTTGAACTTTTTAAAGAGGCAGCAAGTCTATATGGCTTACCATTTGCTCTTTTTATTGCATTGCTTATATGGGTGCTATGGAAAAACGACCAACGTGAAGGGCGATATTTAACTGTAATACAAACGTTATCAGAAGATGTCAAAGAGCGATTGTCAAAAATTGAAGCTCGTATATTTGATGGGAGGGATAATAATTGAATAAATTAAAGAATAATGGTCTTTGGGTTGCGATTGCAGCTCTTTTTTATTTGGTCTTGGAGGATTTAGGTTATCAAATTGATCCTACTCGTTGGGAAACGTATGTAACATTAATTGTAGGTATCTTAATCTCTTTAGGAGTAGTAAGTAATCCTAAGGAGGGAAAATGGTTTGGAGATGATAAACATGAATCTTGATTACTTATTAGATAGAGCAAATAACAAGCTATCTGGTGTACATACTTCTGTTAAGTTAAAAGCTCTGGAACTCGTAGAAAAAGCACACTCAGAAGGAATTTACGTTTTAATCACTCAAGGATTACGATCAATTGAAGAACAAAATGGACTATACGCTCAAGGAAGGACAAAGTCCGGTAAAATTGTCACCAATGCAAGAGGCGGATACTCTTATCACAATTTTGGTTTAGCTTTTGATTTTGCCATACTTGATACTCCTTCCAAGGTCAACTGGAATGTAGACAAACGGTGGAGAAGAGTAGGGGAAATCGGAGAATCATTAGGTTTAGAATGGGGTGGAAGATGGACTAGTTTTAGAGATTATCCTCATTTCCAATTAACTTTTGGATTATCACTTGCTAATTTAAGGGCAGGGAAAAAGCCACCTGTTGTTAAACCTACTGTACAAAAACCAGGGGCTAAGAAGGAGGAGGATCACATGTTAGAAAAAGCTATTGTAATTAATGCATTTCCTGATTTCCCATTTGCAGAGGTGCTGGCTGCAAGAATCAAAGCACCTATTTATACTCGTAGTGCTTTACCTAAAGGGAAAATAGCTAAAGAAGTATATGTTGTAGGTGGAACTAAGAATGGCCTTCAGGCAGACAAAGTTATCTCTTTAACAGGAGCAGATCGCTTTGAGGTTGCAAGAGCAGTTGAAAACTTTTTGAAGTAAATGTAAAAAGCCCTTTTTACCTTAGGGAAGGGCTTGTAACTTTTTTGTAATATTTCTGAAAATATTGAAACTTATTCATTTGTTAACCGTCTAATTTGTGAGTGAATAAAAGGGAGAGATGGGTTAATGAAAAAGAAATGGTACTCAATTATTTTTATGGTCACTTTTCTGTTAGCTGCCTGTGCTTTTTCTAATAAAGGGGCTCCAGATAATGCAGTTGCTGGCTCAAGCGAAGTTAACACCAGTGATGTTTCTGAGAGAGAAGCAGGAATACTTGAGAAGCAAAATAAAGAACATCAAGAAGCAGTAATTATTAACCAAACACAAACAGAAACAGCTGAACAAAATGATTTAAATAAAGAATCAAATGGAACTGATATAAGTGATGAAACTAAACCCCAAATTAAGCCATTAGATAAAGAAGAAAAAGTATCAGAAGAAAAGGCACCAGAGGATAAAATTGAAATTGATGGATACCAATATGTTAGTGTGATGGATGAAACTAAGTTCCAACACCTTATCAATGTTGCTAAGAAATATGATTCCAAACTTTATGCAGTTCCTAATACGGATCTTTTTGCAATTATAAAAAGTGGAGAACCAATTCTTTATAAAAGTACTGGTGTAACTTCTGTGCCTGTAAATCGAGTTTCTCTTCTTAAGGATGTGTTTTCAGGAGAAGGATTTTTATATAAGGGAATACCTGAAAACATAGATTTCGTTAAGAATACAGGTGCAAAAGTTACAGTGGAATTTTCACAATATGAGGCTTATTCTATCTTTCTTAAAGACGGTTGGATTTATGTTTCATGGTAGTAAATGGTTTGAACAATATATAAGTAAAAAGCCCTTCACTTAATTGTGAGGGGCTAAAGTATATTTAAAATTGATATTCAACTTGTTGTTCATTAGTTATAGTATCATAAGTATCGGTATCAAAAGTATTGCCCCAAATTAATTTTAACTTTGCAATATCAGGATCTTTAACAATAAAACCGTCTGCAAACTCTTTCTTTACCTTACCTAAAAATTCACTATCCCCATCTGAATCTGTATAGATAAAGTCATTGGAATCAACGTTCACTTGTTGGCCTTTATCAGTAACTGCATTCATTAGTGTTGACCAACCGATATTCTTTTCCTCTAAGTTTTCGGCATCATAAGCAACTTGAACGTAAATAAATTCATCACCAACAGGTTGGTTATCGTTATATATAGACATGAATTCTTTCGTTTCATCATCTAAGTTACTCATTTTGAATAATTTAATATCTTTTATTGTGACTTTAATTGGAGCAACTTCAATTGTTTCATTAATAGTTTTTATTTTAAGTAATTCTAAAGTTCCACCATCAACGTCGTCTTTTTGACCAGCCTCTGTAAATGTAACTTTGCCATTTTTGTCTTTTTCAGGCTTAGATGATCCATTTGTTGCTGCACTTTCTGTCGTTTCCTCTTCTTTATTACTTACTTCTTTTTGTTCAGCTGGTTTAGGATCTTCCTTCGGTTCTGAACTACTTTGTTCTTGTCCTCCACATGCCGTAAGGAGTAATGCAGATAAAGCACCTACTGATAATACTTTAGCTAACTTTAAATTTTTCAAAATTAATCCCCCCAATAATTCTACATTGAAAATATTACCACTCAATAGGAAATATGACTATATAAATTTCCGGTAACTGATAAAATTGTAACATTGGGGGTGATTAAATTTTTGGTAGGGTTATAAAGATTTTAAACGTGCTCCCAGTTTTTAGGTCGGATATGTGAAAAATAAAAAGCCCTTCATGATCGAGGGGCTATAACCTTTCAAAAGTAACAGTTTTTCTAAGATCAATATTTTTAGTCTTCCATCCAGCCTGTAACCAAGACTTTGCTTGAGTATGAGTTCCAATATCATTTGCCCACCAAGCACTATGAATATATGCTGATTTCGGTAATGAAAACTTCAATATTTCTTCGATCTCTCCAAAAGATAATGTAACTTCATTTGTCTTGATTTTTCTAAGAAAATCATAAATAGGTAGATATTTACCAGAGTACATAATTTATTATCATCTCCCTGAAACATTAATTTAATTCCAAATATGACTCTATTAAAATAACTTCATTTTCTAACAATGCTGCTTCATTTCATACTTTGAGAACTTATCTCCGATAAATTTGTTAACATAATCCATTGACTCAAAAGGAAGCCATCCACCATCTTCTTTTAATTTTCCAATACCTTTATGTTTAGTTTCTTTTTTCTGGATAACATAAGTACAAGTACCAGCCTTATGGATTGTGTATGTTCTGGTTGGCTTATCTATATTAACCCAAATCAACATAATAATCTCTCCCATAAAATTTCACTAAAATGGCAAATTATCTTCTGGCATAACAGGCTGGATTTCCCTCACAACCTCAGTAATATCATTGTTCTCATTCCAAGTAACCTTCTCAATAACTGTATTTCTATGTCCTGTTTCATTCATCTGCTGCTGGATCCATTCATAAGCGACTACAGCAACAGCAAAATCGGGGTCTTTTTTAAACTCCTTGTCTGGGACAAAAAACTCCCCATTTCTAAATCCTCTGTTACCTTCAATGTTAAGTGTGGTTTGAATTACTACTTTCATTAATTACTCCTGTTCTGTGCGGTCATATAGATCATCTACTTTAACGTCCAACAAATCGGCTAGGATATAGGCCTTATCCATTGGTATGTAATTTTTCTGCAATTCATAATTCCTCAATTGTCTGGTACTCACACCAATTTTATCAGCTATAAAATCTTTTCTAAGCCCACTTAACTTAATCAATTCCTCAAGTCTACATCTCATATTATCACCTAAAAATAACTATTCCATTAAAACTGACAAACTCCTTCCTGAAATATTTTTCAGATGGACAGACAATAAAACTTCATTTGCCCATATAGATATTTTAACTAGCAAATATATCAGCAAATACATTTACAAATATAGCAATAAATATATCTGCTAAATGTTTATATCCAAATATATTTCTACCTTGTCCATCCATTAATAATCATCAATTTTAGAAAACATTTAGAGAGATATGTGACCGGGAAGGAAGGAGAGGGGGGTACGGGGGAGAGGAAGGAAACCAATTTAATTAAGGGAGAGAGATAAATGATAAAATTTGTCCTTATCGGTAGTTACATTGCTCACAAAATTTATTGGAAACATGCTAATAAAAAAGTGTTAATTTCATGGAATAGCTTTTTTAAGGATGTGGTTTAGATGAGAGGAACAGCTTATCCGATTATTGTAGAGAAACTAAAAACCAAGTATGAAAGCTTTAAATGGAATCAGCATGAACCAGATATGGATGTTTTCACTGATCTTAATAAAGTAAAAATGTATTGTGGGAATTTAGGGGACTCAGTTGAGGAAACGGCTTGTTGGTTAGACACGTTTAATTGGAGCATTATGAAACAAACAAAGCTTTCTGAAGACATATACCAGTTTATATCCAATCGGTCAGGTATTGTAAGAAGGTCAATTGATAAAGAAGTTGAGAATTTTCATATCAATTGGGAAACACTTGATCCAATAAAAGATACTGTCCTCGAGCAATTTAAGAAAGGTGTAATTAATTTTATTGATCTAATGATTTAGGGAGGGTTAATAATGATACTTGCAGTAAAGAAAAAAGAGGTATTTACACTGAAAGAATTCTTAGCTCCCCAGCCAAAAGATCCAGTTCAGAGTAAAACACCTCATATTCCATTGTATAGTTACATGGGACTTGATACAACCTCAAGAAGTTTTTTTAGTGGATATGATTTCAATACACCTTACTATATAGTTTTTGGCATTGCAGGAGTCCTTTTAGTATCCACTTTAATTGAAAATGTTTTTGTTGCTCATGGTAATCCTCGAAAGGCTGAACAGGTTAAAGCGTTTACTCAATTTGCCATGCCTGTTATGTTTTACATCTTCCTGGCTGTAGGGATATTTAAAGTATTTCTATAAGAGGTGGTCAAATGTTCTCTTTGAAGGATTATCTGTATAAACAAAAAATAAAATCAAAGTTACTGGACTGTTTTAGGTCTGCAGAAATTTATTTCACAGCAAAGGCTGGCAATAGAACAGTATATATTTATCCAAGAATCCATTCAGTGAAATACAAGTCGAATGAAAAATTCACAGAGGTTGTATTTACATTACTCAATGGGATGAATCCTCATGATTTAATGATAAAGAAAAGGTATGTACTAGAGCAGTATTTTGGGAAATCCATAGATCTGCAAGGAGATTTAAAAAAGTTTGTCCTCAATATTTACGATAAACCATTGAAGCCTAATGTAACTTACTCTTATAAAGAGGTTTTCCCATTTCTAGAGGGAATGGATATGCCAATTGTGATCGGTAAGAAAAAGAATGGCAGATACTTGGTTCTTGAAAGTCTTGAACTACCCCATGTCATTATTCAAGGTACAACTGGATCGGGTAAAAGCTCAGCCATAAGAGTTATTCTTACTACTTTGATTAAGTATAAACGACCAGAGGAGTTAGATATTTATTGTATAGATGGTAAACGTGCTGAATTTGGGCTATTTAAGAAGGTGGAACACGTTCAAAAGGTTGTTTACTCAAACAAAGACGCTAGGAAAGTATTAAAAGATGTAACAAAAATGATGTATCAAAGGGAAGAATTGCTTGATACGTTTGATGTTCCTCATGTTAATGATTTACCAAAAGAGCATAAACAAAAGTATATTCTTGTTGCTGTTGATGAGTTTATTGAATATCTGGATGATAGGGAATTAATGAGCGATATTATTAAGATTAGTTCAAAGGGCAGAGCAGTGGGAATATTTCTGTTAGCTTCAGCACAACGGATGGATGCAGATGTTATGGATACTAAAGCAAGAGGAAATTTCAATATTAGAATGAGCTTCAGAGCAGTCGATAAAACAAATGCTATGCTGCTTGGTACTCAGGGAGCAGAGAAAATAAAACGTGAAGAAAAAGGTAGATTAATTTTAAATTCTGGTGAAATTGAAGAATTGCAAAGCCCACATTTAACCTATGATAAAGCAAGGAAACTTCTGAATCCTTATATGGTCTCTAAAAGCAATATAAAAGATGTAACAGAGGTTCAAGATGAACCATCTTCGTCTGACTCTTGTGAAGTCCTAAATGAACCTCACAAAAATGACTTAGACTTATTTCTGTAGGAGGATAACAACATGAGAAAACGTGATATGGATATCCTTTATTCATTAGAAAAATTCAAATGTCTTGAACGGGATCAAATAGCTGCCTTGCATTTTTCAAATAACAAGAATCCTATTGTTTCAGTTAACAGGGTTCTGAAAAGGCTCCGAATGGATGGATATGTTTTGGTGAATACAAACAGATCATTTAAGCCTTATATATATTTCTACAATCCCTCCCCAATTAAATTAGACTCTCAAAAAATTGATCACTATTTAATGATTGCTCAAGGTTATATAGATATGAGTAAGTATTCCAAAATTGAAGATTACAAAATTGAACCTAATATAGAACAGGCTGATTTTATCCCTGATGTTGCTTGTAAATGGTTAGGAAATGAGTGGTTCTTAGAGTTTCAGAATAGTACTTATACAGTTAAGCAGTTATATGCCAAGTTGGATAGGTATAAAGAATATCATGATAAAGGGTATTGGAATAATCAAAGAGTGCTTATTATAGGTAAAACAAATCTAAAATTAGATGCTGAAGATTACCCCTTTAAAGTTAAGCAGATTAGGGGCATTGAAGACCTGAGTGAGACTATTCAGCAATTCAAGGAAATGAAGTATCGCGAGTTTAAGGGTAAGGTTAAGGAAGAAGCTGATGCGACTGTATCAAAGCCTAGTACAGTCTCAGAGGGTTATAAAAGTAAGGATGGAGTGATCAAGTTTGTATTTTAATTAGTAATAAAAATATCCTAAGTATTTTTGTCCTAATTTCTGGTTAAGTGAGTATATCTATACTATGTAGGACAAAAACATCTAGGGGGAGTATCATGGGGATTAAAAGTATACTACAAACAATTGGAACAGTAATTACAATAGTATTAATAATTGTTACAACTGAGGTTACTCGATACGCTCACAACCTTGAACAGTTTAACTCTTCGTTGGATTTAACTCAATTTATTTTAACAATTGCAACCATTGGAATTGCTATGGTAACAGGATTTAGTTATTTTAATTCCAGATATGAACACGAAGGATTTACTTACTTTTTATATGCCTGTCTGGGGGTAGCTCATTTTATACTTGCTCCTATTGCTTTTGTCATTGCTAATATGAAAATTGAATTTGGTCAATATTGGTGGGCTGTATTAATCGGTATTGTTGTACTATTAATTGGGGGAAATCGGTATAAAGATGCCCATAATTAACCCATTCAGAAGAGTGACTTAACTGTCACTCTTTTTTTATATTAAATTATTTTATATTAACTGATAATTTTGACAGTTATATTATTTGTCCGTATAATAACCAAAGTGTTTTGAAGGACATGAAATAGTATTAGCAGCAGAGAGGTGTAACATTGAAGTCAACAGAAATTAATAGGGATCAATTACCCGAAGTACTAACACCAAAAGACATACAAAATATATTACAAATAGGGAAAAAGCAAACATACGAGATGATGGAAAATCCTCCATTTCATGTAGTAAGGGTAGGAAGGTTGTACAAAATCTCCAAGAAGACATTTTTTAAATGGTTTGACGGTGAGTGAGATAGTTCTGAACTGTTCGGAAGGCTTTTCGGGAAAGTTTTCCTTGAAAGTAAGAGTAATAAAGAATTATAATTTACAATAAGATAATAAAATGTTGATGACTAAAAAATATGTGGGTATTTTTTAATCGGACAAACACTTAATACAGCAACGATCTATAGCATGATCATCTTCCAAACCTATTCTCAAAACGTCGGGCTTCTTCAGCTGTCAGGCGTAAAAACAAAGAATGTTATATATACAGCAGGTGCTTTCCTTGTACTGCTTGGGCTGGTTCCGAAAATCGGCGCATTGACCACGATCATTCCAACTCCGGTATTAGGAGGCGCAATGGTTGCCATGTTCGGTATGGTAGTCGCCTATGGAATAAAAATGCTCAGCAAAGTGGAATTCTCTTCTCAGGAAAATTTATTGATCATCGCCTGCTCTGTCGGGATGGGACTGGGTGTAACAGCTGTTCCTGAACTATTTGCGCAAATGCCTTCGAGTGTGCGGATCCTGACTGATAACGGGATAGTGGCAGGCAGTGTGACCGCCATCCTTTTAAATATCGTTTTCAATGTTGTTAAAGGAAAAAAAGCAGTCCAGCGTGCTTCTCTTGCGGAGCAGAAGGCTTTATAATTCTTCTTTGTGGCAATCACAATAATACTGGAAGCCAATATAATAATCTATCGGTATTTTACATTTCGAAGCGATGTTTCTCGCAAGAAAGAGAGTGTAATGTGATGGAGAAATATTATTGTGATAACTGCCGGCTTTTATATAATGAAGAAGAGGTTTGTGCTGCTTGCGGTATCCTGGTGACGAAAAAAATATATATAGAAGTTCAGAAGCATCATAAAAATCATAATGGATTGGATGCATCAGAATAACTGCGTCAAGGGCCTGCATTTCATGGATTGGCGCGGCACCCAAAACGTTAATTGGAAAAGATTTAGTAATGCTATTCATTTAGTGATTCATTTATAATAAAGATGCACAACAACTCCTTCAAAACATATTGCTTCCTCCTAATAGGGGGAGCTTTTTTTTTTGCTCTTTATCCAATTTTGAAACATAAATTGCTTTTATTTGGAAAAATTAACAGAAAGCAATAGAAGGAGAGTCGCCTATGCCAGCAATTGTATCAGTAGCGGAGGCAATACCTGAACATGTTCTGACACAGGATCAGGTAATGGATTTTGCCAGAGATTTATTTTCCGATTCCTTTAAGGATATTGAACGGCTATTAAAAGCTTTCCACAACGGCCAGATTGAGAAGCGGCACTTTGCAAAGGGACTGGAATGGTTCAAAACAGATAAATCATTTGAAGAACGAAACAATGCATATATTGAGCAGTCTATTGAACTGGGAACAAAGGCCATAAAGCGCTGCCTGGAAAATGATCTTTTCCTGACCAGAAACCTTCCGTGCGATGAGATCGACGCCATCTTTACTATCTCAAGTTCAGGGATTGCCACTCCGAGTATTGAAGCAAGAATCATGAATAAGCTTCCATTTTCTGAGCATACGAAACGAATTCCGATATGGGGGCTGGGATGTGCAGGAGGTGCTTCAGGGCTTTCAAGAGCCTATGAATATTGTCTGGCATTCCCAGAAGCGAAGGTACTTGTTTTAAGTATAGAATTATGCAGTTTGACCTTTCAGCGCAATGACCGGTCAAAAAGCAATCTTATCGGGACCTCTCTCTTTGCTGACGGTGCAGCATGTGCTCTTATAACAGGTGATAAGGTACAAAGGGATTTTCAAAAGCTGTCATCCATTCCCGGAATTCGGGGAACCCAATCGACAACCAAGCGAAATTCTCTGGATGTAATGGGCTGGGAAGTTAAGAATGAGGGTTTATATGTGGTTTTCTCAAAGGACATCCCATCCATAATAGAGGGATGGCTAAAGCCCAATGTAACGGAATTTCTAGGGGGAAAAGGCATAGAAATGGATGAGATAAACCACTTTGTTGCCCATCCCGGCGGAAAAAAAGTCATTGATGCTTATCAGAAATCGCTGCAATTTGACCCTGGTATGACAGAAATTTCACTTGAAGTATTAAGGGAGTTCGGTAATATGTCATCTGCAACTATTCTTTACGTACTCAAAAGGTTTATGGAGATCGGCAGACAGGGAGATATCGGGCTGGCAACTGCACTCGGACCGGGATTCAGCTCGGAATTACTGCTGCTTGAATGGGAGTGAATACATGCTGTTCTTAATTTTTATTACCTTCATCATTTTGCAAAGGGCTGCAGAGCTTGCAGTAGCCCGGAGTAATGAAAAGTGGATGAAAGAGCGGGGGGCACTGGAATTTGGCCAGAGCCACTATACGTGGATTGTTGCTGTACACGCTTCCTTTTTTGTCTGTTATCTGCTGGAAGTAATCCTCTTTGAAAAAAATCTGTCGCCTTTTTGGCCCATACTGCTGATTCTGTTCTTCCTTACCCAGGCGGGGAGGATATGGGCGCTGTTTTCTCTGGGGAAATACTGGAATACGAAAATTATAGTCCTGCCGGGAGCTGAGGTAGTCAGAAGAGGGCCATACCGGTTTATAAAGCATCCCAACTATGCCATTGTAGCTGCTGAATTTCTCGTGATTCCTTTAATGTTTCAGGCTTATATAACGGCTGCTGTTTTCACTCTGCTAAACATAATGGTGCTATCGGTCAGAATACCAGAAGAGGAAAAAGCACTGAAGGAATTGACAGAATACGAAGAAGCCTTTTTACGGTTACGGCCTGACCTTAATGAAGATATTAAAAAAGTTTGACAATTTTAAATTCCCTATTGAAAATGATTATCGTTCGTGATAAACTTCTAATTGAATTTGAAAATTATTCTCAATATCATTCCAACAGGAAGGTGCTGCTACATATGACAATTCTATTCGTTGCCGGCACAATTGCTGCCTACTCACTTGTTATGAAACATGTTCTAAATAACGTAGCTAAACCACATACAAGATAATAACTACTTATGAAACCAGGCTATCAATGCCTGGTTTTTGTTTTACTTTCGCTATTAATTATGTTTTTAGTAGTAAAATACATTAATGCACTGAGTTGATTGGAGCGGAAGGCGAGTGCCTGCAGAGGAAATCAACGGGCTGAATTGAGAGCCAGAAAACAATCTTTTAAGGAGTAATTTGAAAAAAGAACATAGAATAACAGCAGAAACTGATTTGCTGATAAAAATTAGAAAAATCAAAGATTAATCCATCCTGTATAGGAAAATAAACAAAAATCATTTAAAATAGGAAGTAAATTAAAGTTACAAGGGGATTAATGGAAATGGCCGACACGATTTTGCAACCAGGATTGCAGCAAACTGAATTAATAAATAGAATAACTGCTATATATACATTTGCCCAGAAAAATGGAGATGCCGAGACAGCCCAAAGAGCTAAGGATCTCGTGATAAAGCTAAGGAACCAGGAATTTGCCATCGCTTTTTGCGGTCATTTTTCTGCCGGAAAATCAAGTATGATAAACAGGCTGGCAGGCGAAGATCTTCTTCCTTCCTCGCCAATTCCAACCAGTGCCAACCTGGTCAAAGTCAAATCAGGTGAGGAGGATTATGCAAAAGTAATTTTTAAGGAAGGAAAGCCAAGGCTTTATCCTGCTCCATATGATTACGGACAGGTAAAATCCTATTGCAAAGATGGCGATTCTATCCATTCCATTGAAATAAGTCATTCCGCCGCCAGCTTGCCAAAGAAGGCAGTGATTATGGATACACCCGGAATAGATTCCACTGATGATGCGCATAGGATTGCTACTGAATCTGCTCTTCATTTGGCTGATCTCATTTTTTATGTAATGGATTACAACCATGTCCAGTCAGAATTAAATTTTCTTTTTACTAAAGAACTGACGGCAGCAGGAAAAGATGTTTATCTTGTTATCAATCAAATTGATAAACATCGAGAAGAAGAACTCAGCTTTGAGCAATTCAAAAAAAGTGTAAAGGATTCATTTGCATCCTGGGGAGTAAGGCCTGCCCGGATTTTTTACACCACATTAAAAGACGAAAACCATCAGGCAAACGATTTTAAGGAACTTCAGAGCTTTATTAACAGCAGCATTGCTGATCGAGAAGAACTTTTGCCTCAGTCTGTTTTTAATTCTTTGAAGAAATTAACAGAGGACCATCTAGAGTTTTTAAGAGACTCTCATGCAGCTGAAAAAGCTGACTGGGAAGAAAAACTGTCAGAACTTGATCAGGATGACAGGGAGCAGCTTCCCGGCAGACTGGAAGACCTGGAGAACCAGTTAAATAAGCTGAATTCTTCCTTACATGAAGCTGATATAGAGGTAACCGATAAATTAGATGAGATTTTGAAAAATGCCTATTTAATGCCTTTCCAAACGAGGGAACTGGCTGAATCATATCTTGAATCGTGCCAGCCTTCCTTTAAGATTGGCCTGTTTTTCAGCAAACAAAAAACGGAGCAGGAAAGGTCATTGAGGCTTGACCGCTTCTATGAGGATTTATCAGAAAACATTAAATCTCAGCTGGAGTGGCATATAAAGGAGCTGTTTTTACAGCAGTTCAAGAAGCATAGTATCCATGATTCTGAAAAACTTGCACAAGTTCAGAGCTTCAAGCTTGCCTTTAAACCAGCTGTTTTAGCTGAAACTGTAAAATCCGGGGCAATGGTTTCAGGTGACTATGTTCTGCAGTATACAAACGACACAGCAGAGGCCGTAAAGAGAATTGCCAAAAAGAACTCAGCTTCTTTAAAGAGTGCACTATTAGAAGCACTTGAAGAAAATAACAGCCAGGAGCAAACTGCGCTGGTCAATGAAATTCGCACCCTTAATGCTTACGCTGAAGCACTAAATGCGGTCATGGCCATCAATGAAAAAGTTAGTAAGGCATCAGCGGGAATGAAAGTCTATTTAACTGGTGAATTTAATACTCATGAGTTTCAGGAAAAAGCCCAGATGCTTGCAGCAGAAGAAGTTGATGAAGCTGAAGTTGTTTTCCTGAATGAAGATAAAGCTGAGAAAGAACAGGCAACCCGGAAATCTGAACAGTCACCTGGTGAAGAGCCTGAAAAGGAAGCGGTTTCTGCAGTTGCAGTACAGCCTGTTATTGAAAAGCTTCGATATACTGCTAATGCAGTAAAGGAGCTCCCGGGCTTCAGAAAGCTTGCAGCTGATTTGGCAGATAAAGCATCAAGGCTTGAGAGCAAAGAATTCACTGTTGCCCTTTTTGGTGCATTTAGTGCAGGGAAGTCTTCCTTTGCCAACGCTTTGATCGGGAATAAGCTTCTTCCTGTTTCACCGAATCCGACGACGGCTGCTATCAATAAGATTAAGCCTGTTACAGATGAAAATAAACATGGAACCGTTCTTGTTAAAGTTAAAGATTCACCTACACTTTTAAATGATATAAATCATTCCTTAAAGGTGTTTGATTATTCAGCAGGAAACTTCGATGATGCTGCAGCCGCAATTAAGAAGATCACTGGGGAAAACCAGGATTTTGATGCGAGTGAAAAGACACACTTTGCATTTCTTAATGCATTTATGAAAGGGTACAATTTCTTCACAGATAAGCTGGGGAAAATCATTAAAGCTGACCTGGATGAGTTTGGGGATTATGTTGCCAATGAAGAAAAATCATGCTTTGTTGAAACGATTGAAGTTTACTTTGACTGTGAACTGACAAGGCAGGGAATTACCCTGGTTGACACACCCGGCGCTGATTCGATTAATGCGAGGCATACCGGGGTTGCATTTGAATATATTAAAAACTCGGATGCTATCCTTTTTGTCACTTATTATAATCATGCCTTCTCAAAAGCGGATAGAGAGTTTCTTATCCAGCTGGGGAGGGTTAAGGATACCTTCTCCCTTGATAAGATGTTCTTTATTGTCAATGCCATTGACCTTGCCAATAATGAGGAGGAAAAAGATTCGGTGCTCCAGTACGTTGAAGAACAGCTGGTGCAATACGGAATCCGCCGTCCTAATTTGTCTGGCATTTCAAGCCTTCAAGCTCTGGCAGAGAAGCTGGATAGCAGCAAAGAGGAAGTATCCAATATCAGTTCATTTGAAAAAAGCTTTTACGCCTTTATTAATCAGGATCTGCTGAATATTTCCATTTCATCAGCAGAAACAGAGTGGAGGCGCCTATTAGCCCAGCTGAGGTCTTATATTTCTTCCTCACAGGAAAATAAAGAAGTACGGATCGAAAAGCTCAAACAGCTTGAGAAAGAACATAAGGATATTACTGCGATTATCAGCGGACAAAAACCTGAACTGCTTTCCCAAAGGCTTGAACAGGAAACAGATGAGCTCGTCTTTTACATCAAACAGAGGGTATTTCTTCGTTTCTATGATTTTGTGAAGGAGGCCTTCAATCCATCAGTTCTGAAAGATGACGGCAGGAATTTAAAGAAAATGCTTAAGTTGGCCTTGGACGAATTCCTTGGAAGCTTTGGATTTGATTTTGCCCAGGAGCTTCGTGCAACAACATTAAGGCTTGAATCCTATATATCCAAATTGATCGCTCAGCAGCAGGAGACTATTTCGAAAAAAGCCTCCAATGTAAACAGTGATTTGACTTTTAGCACATATGAGCCGTTAAAAATGGAAAGTATTGAATTTGAATCAGCATTTTCCAATGAAGACCCGAACCAATTTAAAAAAGCTTTGTCCTACTTTAAAAATCCAAAAGCATTTTTTGAAAAAAATGAGCGCAAGCAATTAGCTGATGAACTGGAGAAGAACCTGCAGGAACCTGCAGACCGTTATCTGCAGGCTGAAAGCAGCAGGCTGAAATTCCATTACAGCAGCCAGCTGATGACTGAATTCGAGCGGCTGCTCAATTCGCTGATTGAACAGAACAACGAATATTATGAAGGAATTACGGCTGCTTTAAAAGATGATTTCCCAATTGAAGAGCTGAAAGAAATTGAGAGGAATATTGCACAGTACGAAAATTAACTGGGAAAGGTTGCTGCTTTTCACATGGACAAATGGCTGTGCACAGCAGAAGAGAAATATAATATTGATATCCTTTTTGCTTGTGAAGCGGGGAGCAGGGCGTGGGGGACAGATGATGCGGATTCGGATTATGATATACGCTTCATCTTCAAACATAAGAATCTGAAAACATATCTTTCCCTTGAACGCGCAAAAGATGTTATCAATACAGATACCCCTTATGATGCGCACGGCTGGGATATCTTTAAAGCATTTGACCTTATGCAGAAATCCAATCCCAGTATATTTGAATGGGCATACTCCCCTATTATC
This sequence comes from Cytobacillus sp. FSL H8-0458, assembly GCF_038002165.1. Taxonomy (NCBI): domain Bacteria; kingdom Bacillati; phylum Bacillota; class Bacilli; order Caryophanales; family Bacillaceae; genus Cytobacillus; species Cytobacillus sp. FSL H8-0458. Next base: position 701,059 of record NZ_JBBOBR010000001.1, read on the forward strand.
TACAAGGATATGAACGGCTTTTCAGAGAGGCTGAGGAATCTTGCGGAAGAAGAGTTTTCAAGATTTAAGTTATTCCATCATTACACTCAGGCTTTTTCCCGCAATCTCGGTGAAGCTGTAAAAAATGAGGATTTTACGTTTAAGAAACAGAAGCTTCTGATTCAGGCAGTAAGGGCGTGCCTCATATCAAGGCAGCTGCTTAAGAAAAGTAATGTAAAAGGGGATTTTTTGTATACAGGTCTCTTTTGCATAAAGGAAGCGGATGAGATCACCCGTTTTTATCAGACCCTGGTTCATGCAAAACAAAGCGGGAGGATAATCGAGAAGCATTTAGCAATGCAGATGGCGGAGAAACTGGAGTCAGAAAGGGAACGGCTCTATGCAGCAGCTGACTCAATGCCTAAAGAAAAAGGCAAGGTATCCGGATTGAATGAATGGGTCTGGGAACTGCTGAAGGTTTAAAATCATTTCTGAGAAGAAAAGGGAGACAAATGGAGAAGAATTCTTTTCATGCATGTGCAACCTGCATAAACTTCCAGTCTGAAAAACGTAAAGACGAAATGTTTTATTTTTGCAGCAGACTGGGTTATGAGACAAGGCCTGACTATCAATTTAATTGCTGGACACCAAAGGAACATATAATACACCTGATGGAAAAGAGAAAAGGGGAGAATCTTAAATGAAGTATCTAGCAGAAAAGGAATGGGTATTATCAAAACTGGATGATCCCAATATCCGAATTGCCGATTGCCGCTTTAAACTAGGATCGCCAGATGAAGGGCGCAGCTTATATGATCATAGCCATATTCCCCATGCAGTGTATATTGATCTGGAGAAAGATCTGTCAGGTCAGGTAAGAGAACACGGAGGCCGGCATCCCCTTCCGGATCCAGCTAAACTTAAAAAAGTCCTTGAGAAATCCGGGATCAGCAGAGATACCACAGTCATTGCCTATGACGGCGGAGAAGGGGCTTTTGCCGCAAGGTTCTGGTGGCTGCTCAGGTATTTAGGGCATGAGAAAGTTTTTGTATTGAACGGCGGATATAAGGAATGGGCTGAAAACGATTATCCTTTGACTAAAGAAGTTCCCTGCATGAAGCGGGCGGATTTTAAAATTGATCTGCAGCCTGACATACTTGCCTCATACGGAGAAGTTAAAAGCGTTGCAGGAAAACAGGATAGCGCTGTATTAATTGACTCCAGAGAGGAAAAGAGATACCTGGGGCTGGAGGAGCCAATTGATAAAAAAGCAGGCCATATCCCAGGAGCAATCAATAAAGTTTGGCTTGAAGCATATAAAAATGGCAGATTTAAAGATGCGGAAGAACAGGAAAATCGATTTGCAGGTATTGATAAAAACAAACCCATCATTGTTTATTGCGGCTCAGGTGTAACGGCGGCGCCTAATTTTCTGGCTTTAAAGGAAGCCGGCTATAAACATGTTAAATTATATGCCGGAAGCTTCAGCGATTGGATCTCTTATGACAGCAATAAAATAGAAACTGTTGAAAAATAGTGAAATCCCTTTTTGAAAAGGGATTTTTTTACTGTTTAAATTATTATATAATTTAAAATGTTTAATAGATTTGAAAAGCGGAGGGTAAATATGAATACTGCTGGTTATACCATAACGAAAAAACAAAAAACCGATATAACCCAAATATTGGTCACGATGGGAATCATTCTAATATTATCTGCAATATTTATTCCAATATTTTTACTTTCGCCATTTCAGGCTCAATTTTATAGACCTGAAGGAACTTGGGTATTCGAAGCGCCAAAATCAGCTTATTTGACATTTAGCATGGGTCTGGCAGCAGTGGGTGTTTTTATCATATTGGGAGTCTGGATGAAGAGCGCCGAAAAATTCGGCTGGTTTGGAAAAGTTTTTGCAGGGGCAGGATTATTAATTTCGCTTTTGATGGCGATTTTAAGTTTTGATTATTATCACTATATCGATAAAAATGGTGTGCATTTCAACACATTACTCAGTTTGCAGGAGAAGCATTATGAATGGTCCGAAATTCAGCAGGCTAGGCAAACGGTTATAAATAAAATGGGTGTTATGTCAGATGCTGAATTAATTTTTACATTTAACGATGGTACTGAATATTCATTCCAGCTAAATGATAATATCCGTAAAGCGAGAATAGCGACTTATTATGAACTGGAAGAACATGAAGTGGAATTGATCAGGGAAACAGACTAATTCTGTAAAACTTTTCAAAAGAAATGGAGAGTTTCCCATGTTATAATAGTTGTTATGATTATAATTGGGAGGCGGAGACATGAACGAGAATAGACCTTCACTGCTGCTTGTTGATGGAATGGCGCTGCTGTTCAGAGCTTATTTTGCAACGGCAATGTCCGGTCAATTTATGATAAATTCTAAAGGAATACCTACAAATGGCGTTTACGGTTTTGTAAAACACTTTTTAACAGCTGTTTCTTCCTTTAATCCGACACATGTGGCAGTATGCTGGGATATGGGCAGCAAAACCTTCCGCACGGAAATGTTTGGTGCCTATAAAGCAAACCGTCCAGAAGCTCCAATTGAATTAGTGCCTCAATTCGATCTGGTAAAAGAAGTGGTGGAAGCCTTCGATGTACCTAATATTGGCCTTGAAGGATTTGAAGCTGATGATTGCATTGGAACCATTGCAAAAAAAGCAAGCCAGGAAGCGGAAGTGCTGATCCTTACAGGTGACCAGGATATGCTGCAGCTTCTGGATGACAATATTTCTGTCATTTTACTGCAAAAAGGCTACGGCAATTACCTTGTGCATACGACGGAGACGTTTTATGAGGAAAAAGGAATAACACCTAAGCAGATGATTGACCTGAAAGCCTTCATGGGAGATACAAGTGATAATTATCCCGGTGTAAAAGGAATTGGCGAAAAAACAGCGCTGAAGCTGCTTCAGCAATTTGAGCATATTGAAGGCGTATTGGAAAATCTGGAACAGCTCACTAAGGGACAGCGTGCCAAGATCGAACAGGATCTTGAAATGCTCCACTTGAGCAGGCAGCTGGCCGAAATAAAATGCGATGTTCCTGTTGAATGCCCTCTTGACCTGGCCCAATTCACAATGAATCGGGAAAAGGTCATCGAGAAATTCACTGAAATTGAATTCCGCGGCCTTCACAGATTTCTTGATTTTAAAAAGGAATATGCATAATACGAGCTCCAGGCGTCTGCCTGGAGTTTTTTAAATCTTAACATCAAAAAAGCCGCCCATGGCGGCCATCCAAAAATTATTTAGTATTCTTCTTCTTCGCTGCATTCTCCAGCTTGCTTTTAGGCTCTTCTGCAAATTCAGCATCCTGTCCGTATCCCTGCGGGTTTACGCCGGGTGCTTTTTTCCCTCTGTTTGTATGTCCGTTTTTACTCATCTGATTCACCTCCCTGAGCAGGCAATTCTTCATTTGATAAGCTTATTATTGTTAAAGTCTTCGGGTTTTAATCATGTACAGGCAGGGTACAATTTAGCAACTGATGCGGTGAATTTTTTCTTCTGATCCGGCTTAAATTACTCCATGATTTCCAATCCATTTAGCATTTGAAGGAGGAATAATAAAAGACTGCATACTTAACACTAAAGAAGAGGTGAGTTGTTATGAATAAGGGAGTTTATATCGCTCTTTTAAGTATAGGGCTGGCACAGGGCCTGAAAATTCCGATCCACTATGTGAAAAAGGGGGAACTGCGTCCGGATTTATTTTTTCAGACAGGAGGCATGCCAAGTTCCCATTCGGCAGGCGTATCGTCTTTAACCACGTTTATTGCTTTAAAGCGGGGTGTACCAACGGTGGATTTTGCTCTATCACTGGTTTATGGCCTGATCGTAATGTATGATGCACAGGGAATCAGGCGCCAGACAGGTGAGCTTACCTTAAAGGTAAACAGTCTGGGTGAGCTGGTTGATAAAATTCACAAAGATGAAACAGTAAAATTTGAGGAAGAAGGTCCAAAGAAGCTGAAGGAAATGCTTGGCCACCAGCCTGCTGAAGTATTAGGCGGAGCACTCCTGGGGGTATTAACCGGAACACTTGGCTACCTTCTTACTAAAAAGAAAAAATAACTGCTCACATGAGCTTACAGTGCCCCTGCTTCATGCCGAAAAAAGGTAGATAATTGTCGAAAAATCAGTTAAGATTTAAGAATACAGGAGGAGCAGGGGAAGAGGGTAAGTACAATGAAGACAGTTGAAGAATATTTGCATTTTTTGCAAAGTAAAGGTTTTCAATTCAGGGAGGACGCAATTGGCTTCATTTACTTTGGCAAACATTATACCAATGCTTCTGACGAGCTGGCCAATGCAGCAATAGAACTGACATTAAAGGCACAGAAATCATTTGACGGAAGTTTCTACGTTTCTTTGCTGGAAACTTTGGTTTCAAAGAATATTACCAGCAGGCGGGAAGCAATAAAATTTGTAAAAGAAAAAGCAATCATCTAAAAAGGCGTGTCTATTTCGAGAACACGCCTTTTTCAAATTATGATGCTGTCTTTTTTTTGAAGGTAAAAAACGTTTTCTTAGCAGGCAGTTCTGCAAAAATCATTCCAGCAAAAATAAGCAGACAGCCGGCCAGGGCACTAAACGAAAGTCTTTCATTCGCCCACATAAATCCTGCAGATGCTGCAAACACAGGCTCCATAGCGAAAATCAGGGCAACTCTAGTTGGTGTCGTGTACTTTTGAAATGCAGTCTGTGCAAAGAATGCGATAGCGGTAGCAAAAAGTGAAGTCACAATAAGGGCAGTTACCACATTGGCTTTAAATAAAACTTCTGTCTCGAATGCCTGCTGCCAGTCTTCAGTGATCAATGCGAAAATGCCTGATAATACTGCCACCGTACTTACTTGGATAACCGTTAATAGCAGGGCAGGGTATTTGCTGCTGTATTTACCAGTAAAGATAATATGGAGGGCAAAACCGACAGAGCAGATTAATACATAGGCATCACCAATATTCAGCGGGGCATTATCGGTCATGGTTAGAAAATATAGTCCGGCCGTCGCGATTGAAACGCCGATAATGGCATTGAATCCCGGCTTGATTTTTAGCAGCATTAAAGAAAAGACTGGAACCATTACTACACTTAACCCCGTAATAAAGCCGGCTTTTGAAGAAGTTGTGTGCAGCAGGCCGATCGTCTGGAAGGCATAGCCTATAAATAAAAACAAGCCCATAATAACTCCGGATATTAAGAGCTTTCTATCCATTTTCTTTACCTGTTTTCTTTCAAAAATAACAAGCCATCCGCCCAGAATTAAAGCGGCCAGAAAAAAACGGACACCATTAAAAGAGAATGGCTCAAGAAAAGCAATGGCGTTTTGTACTAGCACAAAGGTGGTTCCCCACACAAAGGCAACCAGCAAAAGGCTTACATCTGCAAATATTACTGATCTATTCATGATCTTCCTGACCTTTCACTTTGTTTTTGTGAATGGCAGCTCTTGCTAATTCATCCGCTGCCTTGTTTTCAGAGCTGGGAACCCACTTCATAAAAAATAAATCAAATTTTCCTGTAAGCTCCAAAGCTTCTTCAAGCAGTGGGGCAAACTTTTTATTTTTTACAAATTCTTTTTCAACAGCACGGTTAACAAGCTGTGAATCCGTTCGAAACGAAACAGTTTTATATCCCTTATCAATGCATAGCTTCAGTGCATGAATAAATGCACGGTATTCTGCTTCATGATTTTCCATGCAGCCCAATGCGATGGAAAAGCGTTCAACCTGGCCATTATTTTTTATGAATATGCCTGCACCGCTGGGACCCGGGTTTCCCGCACTTGCTCCATCGATATATACTTCAATCAATTGAATTGCCTCCTGATTTTAACACTATAATAGGGTAAACTAAATGTAGTTTATCACAAAAAGAGTTGATACTGCAGAAAAAGGATACCTAAACGGCATCCTAATCTTTTACTGGGAAACGTTTAGCAATATAGCCAAACGGGGTATCAAGTACAGCTACTATAAATTTCAGCAAGTAAGTTGTGATGAAAATTTGAATCCATTCTTCCAGGGGAAATACACCGAGGAAGGCAATGCTTGTAAATACAAGGGTATCCAATAGCTGGCTGATCATGGTGCTGCCATTATTCCTGATCCAAAACTGGCCGTCTTTTGGAAATTTCTTTTTTAAATAGGTAAAGATATAAACATCTGTAAATTGGCTGACTAAATAGGCAGCGAGGCTTCCGGCAGCAATTCGCGGCAGAACCGAGAAAAGAGTGCTGAGAGATTCCTGTGCAAAATCCGTTTCATGCGGTTTGAACAATAATACCATCTGCATGATTAGAGTCATGGACAGAAGAGTAAAGAAACCGAGCCATACAGCTTTTTTTGCTTCTTCTTTTCCGTACTTCTCATTTAAGATATCTGTAACAAGAAAAGCTGTACCATACATAGCGTTGCCTAAAGTGGCAGTCAGGCCGAACATTTCAATTGTTTTTACGACTTGAAGATTGGCCATGACAGTGGAGAAGCCGATCCACACGAAAAGACCAGTCTTTCCAAACAGGCGGTACATCGCCAATACTAAAATGAAATTAATTATTGCAAAAAGCAATCCAAACCATTCATTAAACATCAAATTCCTCCTAGTTTTGTTAATGCGGGAGTTTTCGAACCGCAGAATATAAAAATGTCATTGACCATTATACCTTGAAATATACTCATTTAGTAATAAACAAAGGAAAGTATAATAAGTTCAACTATTGCAAACAGTTCTAATAATGATAACCAGCTAATAAAGTACAGAAAGGCTGACCTCAATGAAATATAAATTAGAATGGAAATATAAACTTAAAGGAACTGAGGATATTTTATTTACTTCTGACCTGATCGATGGTGAAACGGCTTTGCAGGCCGGTGAAGATATTGAAAAGTCGGGCAAGGGCAAAGAGGTAATTTATTATGATGAAGCCGGCACTTCCTGGAGCACAAAGGAAATGAAAAAGCTTCTTATGGAAGTGGAAGAGGACCCTCATGATATTACCGTATTTTTTGATGGGGGCTTTAATAAAGATACCGGCCAGGCCGGACTCGGTGCGGTCATTTATTTTAAACAGGGCAAAAAAAAGTACCGTGTGCGGGCAAATGAGCTTTTTGATGAGATGGATAATAATAATGAGGCAGAATATGCAGCAATTTATTACACCCTGAATCTGCTTGAAGAAATGGGTGCTCATCATATGACATGTGAATTTAAAGGCGATTCCCAGGTGGTATTAAAACAGCTTGAAGGTGAATGGCCTTGTTATGAAGAAAATCTAAATCGCTGGCTTGACCGGATAGAAGAAAAGATTAAAAAGCTGGGCATACTGCCAAGATATAAATCCATTCCGCGCAATGAAAATAAAGAAGCGGATAAGCTGGCAAGCCAGGCACTGCAAGGGAAATTTATTAACAGCAAAATGCAGATCATATAATCGCAAATAAGGAAGGCGTGAACCGTTTTGAGCAGAAAGCAAATTATCAATGAAGTGGAGGAGCTGATGACCAGTTACTGCAAAGACTGCTTCCTTCATAAACATCATAAAGATGAAAAAGGGCGCAGATATGCCCATCGATTTTGCATTACAGAGTGCACTGTAGGTGAGAAAATAAAATCGATAGGAAGCAAGCTTTCATAAAGTGAAACTTCAATCAGTGGGGAGTGCTTTTCTCCCTGCTGATTGTTAGTTGAACCAATCGGGCCTTTACGGGCAGTTTGACCCCCGCTTATCTTCCATTGATTCATCTGAGTCTTGATGTGGGACTCTTACTGCCCGTTAGACTGCGATAAATCCTGGACAAAAATAAAAGGCTGGCAAATGCCAGCCTTTTTATTGTTATATTTGAATTATAGTTTTACAACGTTTGCAGCTTGAGGTCCGCGGTTTCCTTCAACGATTTCAAAAGAAACTTCCTGGCCTTCTTCTAAAGATTTGAAACCATCACCTTGGATAGCTGTGAAGTGTACGAATACATCGTCTCCGCCTTCAACTTCGATGAAACCGAAACCTTTTTCATTGTTGAACCATTTTACTTTACCGTTTTGCATGTTTACTTTTCCTCCTAAGCCTTTCAAGACACAACAGGTGCCTTAGATGAATATTACCACCTAACAAAACATAAAGCAGATATTTTTAGCTAATAACGGAAATATATTCTGTTAAATGATGATTATAATATACACGAATGGGCACTTTCAGTCAAGGAATTGAACACCTTTTTTACAAAAAACATTAAAATATTTTAAATATTTTTACTTTTTTGTGCTGGGAGGAAAATACAAAGTTTATGCTGTGATCTGATAACATAAATTATCGTTTTTCTCATATGAATTATTAATTATCTTGTTGTTAAAGGGTGAGGAAAATGTACCGGTTTTCGATTGAGGATCAGGATTGGATTTTGAGGTTTTCACCCAACATCCAAATTGAAGCGGAAGAGAAGCAGGCCATCATCAGCTCCATCCTGCAGCTTGGCAAGGATCTCCCACAATACTCGCATGGAGAGTCTTTTATCATTATGAATGACCAATTAGGCATTATTGTTTTTATTGTCGAGAAAATACCATCAATGATATTGACCGTCTCAAACATTGTTACAGAAGATAAATGGTACATTCAAAAGAACCTTACCTTAAAGCGCTATCTTAAAGAATGATCGGCCATAGCCGATTTTTTTGAGAGATATAAAAGTATAAAATTTGTACGTAGATAACTGTCCAGCTCCACAAGGAAGGCTTCGGCAGCATAATCATCGCAGGACTAAAAGCGTTAGCTTTTAGGAGGAGATCCTACCCCCTCGAGGTCACAAGCCTGTCTAGTTGCGGCTCCTAGGGACGAAAGACTAGTCAATCCCTTCCAGAAGGAAAGAACACCTTCTTGCAGAGCTCGTCTTGTGCTTGAGGCCCGCAGGACAAGGAAGGCTTCGGCAGCAAAAACATCGCACGACAAAAAGCGGCAGCTTTTGGGAGGACGTGGTGTTCTTAGTCTGGGTTCCTACGTGGGCAAGGCGCTTGCGCTATTCTTATTGTGAACAGGTTTGATAGGTATAAAGCCACGGAGTCTCCCGCCTTATGCAAACGCTTTCCTTTTTGGATTAATATATAATTGCAGGAATCTTTAAACAATTTATAAAGGAGGACTTAGATTGAAAGGGTATAAACAGATTATTTTTCTGGCCGCAGCTATAATATTGGCGGCATCCAATTTTTTATCACCATTTATGCAAACGATTGCATCAGCCGAAAAAACAACACAAGGGGCCGATCAGACTACAGCAGTCACCATCCATTATCAGCCTGAGGAGGGCGAAATGAAGGATTGGAATTTGTGGGTATGGCCTAAGGATGGCGAGGGTCAGGTTTTTGAATTCACTGGTGAAGATGAATTTGGACTTATTGCAGAGATTGTGCTGCAAGGTATTCATGATGAAGTTGGTTTTATTGTCCGCACTGACAGCTGGGAGAAAGATGGAGGGGACAGATTCATCAATGTAAAGAGCGGCAATGATGAGGTATGGGTGAAAGCAGGCGATGAACATACATATACATCACCGCCTGATGGTGAGTACAGGGACTTTCCAGCATTTGAACGGGTGAAGGTAAAACTCCACTACTTTCGATATGACGGAAATTATGAAGGCTGGAATTTATGGACATGGCCAGAAGGCAAGGATGGCAAAAGAGTTGATTTTACAGCAGAAGATGATTTTGGGAAAGTTGCTGATTTTGAGCTTGAAAATCCGGAAGGTATGAAAAAGGCCGGATTTTTAGTCAGAAAGAGTATGGAAGGAAATGATTGGGCCGGCAAGGAATTTGGTGATCGCTTTATTACAAAGTTCGATGAAAATGGGAATGCAGAAGTATGGATTGTTCAGGGGACAGAAAGAATTTATTACAATCCAGCCTATATTGAAAAAGATCCAAAAATAGTGAATGCTTCTATGGATACTTTTAATCAGATTACGCTTGAAACCAATTTTCCTTTCCAGTGGAGGGATTGGGAATCCATAATTAATATTGACAATGCCGATATTGAAGAAGTTGTCCCTTATGACGGGGACGAGGAAAAAGATTTTACAAATAAAGTAAGAGTGATAACAGAAGATAAACTGGATTTCAGGCAATCTTATAAAATTTCTGCAGTTTCATTCGGAGAGGCAGAGGTGAAGATCGGGAATATTGTCAGAACAAAGGAATTTGATGATGCTTTCTATTATGATGGAAAGCTTGGAAATCAGTATGCGAAAAATCAAACCTCCTTCAGGCTCTGGGCACCTACAGCAAGTGAAGCATCGATTGTGCTTTATGACAGCTGGGATGATCAGACCGCTGAGGAACTTCCTCTTAAAAGAGGTGAAAAAGGAACCTGGACAACAGTTTTAAAAGGTAATCAAAATGGGCTGATTTACAATTATAAAGTCAAAATTGGAGGGGAATGGACAGAAGCGGCGGATCCCTATGTCCGGGCTGTAACAGTAAATGGCGACAGGGGCGTTGTGATGGACCTGGACTCAACCAATCCTAAAAAGTGGAATAAACAGAAGCCGGAGTTAAAGAATCCAGAGGACTCCATCATTTATGAAGTTCATGTGCGGGACCTTTCAATTCATGAGGACAGCGGCATTAAGCATAAGGGGAAGTTCCTTGGGGCTGCTGAGAAAAGCACTTTAAATTCTAAAGGAGAAAAAACAGGTTTAAATCATATAAAAGATCTCGGAGTCACACATGTTCAGTTCCTTCCGATTTATGACTACCGGACAGTTGATGAAACAAAACTGGACGAACCACAATATAATTGGGGCTATGATCCGAAAAACTATAATGTGCCGGAAGGATCGTATTCTACTAATCCTTATGATCCGGCGGCAAGAATTACAGAATTGAAGACAATGATTCAGGAATACCATAATCAGCAGCTGCGGGTTGTAATGGATGTTGTGTATAATCATGTGTTTGCAGTAAATGAATCCAGTTTCCATAAGCTTGTTCCAGGCTACTATTTCCGCTATAACGAAGATGGAACACTTGCCAATGGCACAGGTGTTGGCAATGATACAGCTTCAGAAAGAAAAATGGTGCAGAAATTTATTGTTGACTCTGTTGCATATTGGGCTGAAGAATATAATCTTGATGGATTCCGCTTTGATCTGATGGGCATTCATGACACTGAAACAATGAATGAAGTAAGAAAGGCTTTGGATAATATTGATCCTACTATCATTATCATTGGGGAGGGATGGGATTTAAACACACCACTGGCAGCTGAAAGAAAGGCCAATCAGAAAAATGCCGAAGATATGCCTGGCATTGGCCATTTCAATGATGGCATCAGGGATGGATTAAAAGGGAGTGTGTTTGATGAACTGGATAAAGGTTTTGTAAATGGCAAACAAGGCATGGAAAATATTGTACAGCAAGGGATTGCAGCCGGATTGGATTATCCGGACACAATGGCCACATACAAAGATCCTGAACAGGCGGTTACGTATGCTGAGGCACATGACAACCACACTCTTTGGGATAAGCTTGAACTGACCAATCCGGATGCAGCGGAAGAATCAATAAAGAAAATGCATAAATTGGCTTCTTCCATTATACTGACATCGCAAGGAGTCAGCTTTGTTCATGCAGGACAGGAATTCATGAGGACAAAGTACGGGGATCACAACAGCTATAAATCCCCAGACAGTGTAAATCAGTTAGACTGGGACCGCCGAACTGAATTCAGCGGGGAGGTAGACTATTTTAAAGGTCTGATTAAGCTCAGAAAGCATTATAAATCGTTTAGAATGACAACAGCTGAGGATATTCAATCAAATCTTGACTTTATTGATGCCCCAGATAATACGGTGGCTTACAGACTGGATGCAAAAGGCTTGAAAGATAGAGCGAAAGAGATTGTTGTAATCCATAATGCAAATACAGAACCAGCCAAAATATCACTTCCGGGCAAGGGCCCTTGGCATTTGCTTGCAGACGGAAAACAAGCTGGGATTAGAACCCTAAAGATATATCAGTCAGAAACAATTGTAGTACCCGCACAAACTAGCTTTATACTAAAAAGATAAGTAACAGAGGAGAATCCTGTCAGGGGTTCTTCTTTTTATTTGCTTAGCGGAACACAATTGTTTTAAAAATTTCAGAACTATAAAGGTATTTTAACTCCTTTTGCTAAATTTTTAGGTTAATATTAAAATAGATGTCTATATTTTGTTTTACAACAAAGGGAGCTAAAGTATGAAACTGATAATCGCGGAAAAGCCCGATCAGGGTATGACGCTGGCTTCTATTTTTAAAATGAAGAAACACCAGGGATATATTGAGATCTTTCCAAATGATATATTCCCCCAGGGGGCTTATGTTACCTGGGCTATAGGTCACCTATGCCAGCTGTCTGCCCCTGAAAAATACAAAAAGGACTGGAAAAAATGGTCATTGGACACATTGCCGATCATTCCGGAGCAATTTCAATATGAAGTGACAAAGGATAAAGCAAAGCAATTTAATATAATCAAACAGCTTGCTTCTAATCCTGATTTAACAGAAATTATCCATGCGGGCGATGCAGGGAGAGAAGGAGAGCTTATCATCCGGAACATTCTAAGGCTTACCGGATCAAAAGTGCCTATGAAAAGGCTCTGGATCTCTTCTTTGACTCCAAAGGCCATAAAGGATGGGTTCCTTGCCCTGCTGGATGAAAGTGACACAAGGAATTTATATTATGAAGCCTATACGAGAGCATGTGCCGACTGGGTCGTTGGGATGAATGCTTCGCGTTTATACAGTCTTCTCCTGCAGCAGAAAGGTTTCTCCGATGTTTTTTCAGTAGGAAGGGTTCAGACCCCAACTCTTGCTTTAATTGTAAAGAGAGAACAGGAAATTCAGAATTTTGTTTCCGAACCTTTCTGGGAGGTAAATGCACAGTTTAAAGTGGACGGGAAAAAATATACCGGCAAGTGGGAAAAAGATGGTGAGACGAGAATTAAGACCAAAGAGCTTGCCGAAAAGATTGCGGCATTTTGCAGAGATAAAGAGGCACAGGTAGAAGATGTGCAGGCTGAAAAAAAAGAATTTCTGCCGCCGATGCTTTATAATCTTTCGGCATTGCAGGCGGAAGCCAACCGCAGGTTCAAGTTCCCGCCTAAAAAAACACTTGATGTACTGCAGAAGCTTTACCAAAAAGGAATCGTATCATATCCCCGTTCAGACTCCAGACATGTAACAGAAGGAGAAGCGGAAATGTTTCCGGAAATCCTCAGAAAAATGGAAGTAAAAGAGGAGTATAAGGAATTTTTCCCTCTGCCTATAAGCTCCATATTGCAGAATAAACGGTATGTGAATGACAAAAAGGTAACTGATCACTATGCCATCATTCCGACGGAACAGGTGCCGGATCTGGGAAGGTTATCTTTGGATGAAAAAATTCTCTATGATCTGATCGTGAGGAGCTTAATAGCTGCACATTATGGAAAAGCTGTATCAGAATATACAACTATAAAAACCCTTGTTGATGGAAGAGCATTGTTCCTGTCCAAGGGAAAAGTACAGCTTGAAGAGGGCTGGAGAAAAGTGATTCCGCAGCAAGAGAAGGAAAAGGAACCGATTCTGCCTTTATTGCAGGGAGGCGACCAGGGAACAGTGTTAAAGGCCGATGTAAAAGAAAGCAAAACCCAGCCTCCCAAAAGGTATACCGAAGGCCAGCTGATTACACTAATGAAATCGGCCGGGAAGCAAATAGAGGATAAGGAACTCGAGAAGGTTCTGATGAAAACAGAAGGCCTGGGAACGGAAGCTACAAGAGCGGGAATCATTACCATGCTGAAGGAGCGCAAATACATTGATATTAAGAAGAATCTTGTATACGCAAATTCAAAAGCAAAAATCCTCATTGAAGCGATAGGAACAGAGATACTTGCTTCCCCTGAAATGACTGCCAAATGGGAACAGCGGCTGAAGGACATTTCAGATGGGCAGGCATCCCCAAAACAATTCATGGAGCAGACCAATAAAATGGTTGGCCATTTGATTTCTGCCTCCATTGAACATGCAGGAAAGTGGACATTTTCTGAAGAAGACAAAGAGGGATTCATTCCTGGGAAATTCAAACAAAAAAGGTCAGCCAATTTGGGCAAGTGCATGCTGTGTGATGGTAAAGTTGTTGACAAAGGAAGCTTTTATGGCTGCTCCAATTATAATAAAACCAAATGCACTTTCACTATTTCCAAAAGTATTATGGGCAAGACAATTACTCAAAAACTGCTCAAACAGCTTTTAAAGGATGGAGAAACAGAATTAGTCGAAGGATTTGCAAGCAAAGGAAAAGATAAAACATTTTCAGCTAAATTATCCTGGGAACGGCAGGAAAACAGAGTCAAGTTTCTCTTCCCGCAAAAGGCCTGAATATGCCTGATGCAGTATATTTCCTTGTCTCCATTTTCCAACTGTAGTAAAATCGTTAAAGTCTAATATTAATTTATGAAAGATATAAAGTGAACATGCGCTCTGCGCTTTTCTAATTGGCAGGAGGTTGCGTAATGCCAACACCAAGTATGGAAGATTACATTGAACAAATATATTTGTTAATTGAAGACAAAGGATATGCAAGGGTTTCTGATATTGCCGAAGCTCTTTCTGTGCATCCATCTTCAGTGACAAAAATGGTTCAAAAGCTTGATAAAGATGAGTATCTTGTTTATGAAAAATACCGGGGGCTTATTTTAACGCCAAAAGGGAAAAAAATCGGCAAGAGGCTAGTATATCGGCATGAACTCTTAGAACAGCTTCTCCGTATCATTGGAGTCAAAGAAGAAAACATTTATGAAGATGTGGAAGGCATCGAACATCACCTGAGCTGGGATGCCATCGACCGGGTTGGCGACCTGGTTCAATTTTTTGAAGAGGATGACAGCCGCATCGGAGTGCTGAGGGAAATTCAGCGTAAAAATGAAGAAGAACAGTAAAAACCTGACTGCTATGAGTCAGGTTTTTTCATGTAGCGGCAATAATTAATAGAGGCTTGGAAAATCATCAAAAGATGACGCATCTGAAGGATTCAGGTGCATAGAGCCGTCTTCGTTTTCATAAATATGGATACCCTCAATTACACCTTCTTCAGTCTCCATTAGTGCTTTGCGATAAGAAATAATCCGTCCTCCGGAAGTCTGGAATGAAATTATTTCACCACTATTGTTACGGTAGACTGCTGTCAGCTGCTCGCCGTTCATACATAACTCTCCTTATTCATTTTCTATCAATATTGTTGACGTTTTTAACATTTTATAATCAGAGGTATTTTTGAGAATCTTAGCGAATTTAAAATATTGGAACCTTTTTTATTGAACAATCGTATTCATAAACGGAGGGATAAAATGAGTACTTTTAATTGGTCTGCAGAAGCAGAGAAGCTTTGGGATAATAATTCGGAATCATGGAATGCAAAGAGCAGGGCAATGTGGGAGGAAGGAAGCCGAAAGGATATCATCTCTTTCTTCGAAAAGCATGTCAAAAAAGGATCTGATGTTTGTGATCTTGGGTGCGGGGATGGTTACGGTTCCTACAAGCTTGCGTTGGCTGGCTATAGAGTTACTGGGATTGACGTCTCAGAAGAAATGATACATAAAGCTGAAAAATTAAACGCTGAAACTGATGCGGTGTTTAAGAAAGAAGACATTTCGAATCTTTCCCTTGAGGAAAATGCGCTTGATGCGGTTCTAGCCATAAATTCACTGGAATGGACAGAGAGCCCGCTGGATGTATTAAAAGAAATTCGGCGAACTGTTAAGCCGGGCGGAAGGGCGTGTATAGGCATTCTAGGTCCAACAGCTGCACCCCGGGCTCACAGCTACCGCAGGCTCTATAAGGAAAAAGTTATCTGCAATACCATGATGCCGTGGGAATTTGAAAAGCTTGCAAATGAAAATGGATGGTTGAAGATTGATGAACTGGGTGTTTATAAAAAAGCATCAGAGCAGCTTTCAAAAGGCTCGCTGACTGATGAGCTAAAGCAATCATTATCTTTTATGTGGGTCTTTATGCTTGAAAATAGGGGATTGAAAGGATGAAAAGAGAATGAGCAGATATTCAATTGAAGAGTTTGTAAACCAGACGAAACAGCAGGATAAAGGTGAAGGGCTGTTTGAACTGGAAACATCAAGGATGCTCGAAATTAACTTAACCAGCCAGATTTGGGCTAAAGCAGGCGGGATGGTTTCCTACCGCGGCCAGATAAAGTTTGAGCGAGAAGGCATTCTCGAGCATGGGTTAGGAAAAATGTTCAAAAAGGCACTCACTGGAGAAGGCCCAGCTTTAATGAAAGCTACAGGCAACGGAAAGCTATACCTTGCAGACCAGGGAAAAAAGATTTCAATCCTGAATCTTGATGAGGATTCCATCTTTGTAAATGGGAATGATCTCCTCGCATTCGAGCCTTCCATCAGCTGGGATATTAAATTAATGAAGAGGATGGCAGGCATGCTTGCAGGCGGCTTGTTCAATGTCCGTTTAGAAGGGACGGGAATGGTGGCTATTACTTCTCACTATGAGCCCCTGACACTTTTGGTTACTCCTGATAATCCCGTATATACCGATCCCAATGCGACAGTTGCATGGTCAGGGTCACTGCAGCCGGAATTCGTAACAGATATCTCTTTTAAAACGTTTCTTGGAAGAGGGAGCGGAGAGTCGATCCAAATGAAGTTCTCAGGAAGCGGCTTTGTAGTGGTTCAGCCATTCGAAGAAGTGTATTATGCCCAGCAATCATAATGAACAGCGGAAGTGCTTTGCTTACCAGGCGCTTGACACTATACGAAATTTTGTATAAAGAAAAAGCCGGTTTTTGAGGGGGAACCCTGAAAAAAACCGGCTTTGCATGCTTTTAGCTGCATATTAAGTTATTCCGCTCACTGCATTATCAATCCCACTCGAAAGGAGTCTCCTGGTATACATAGTAGTTCAGCCAGTTGGAAAACATTAAATGGGCATGTGACCGCCATATATTATGGGGTCTTTTGCTCGGATCATCATTCGGAAAATAGTGTTTTGGCAAGGGAACCTGAAGACCTCTGCTTCTGTCTCTTGCGTATTCTTCTGCGAGTGTGCCTGCTTCATATTCGAGATGGCCAGTTACCATGATTTGTCTGCCGCCGTTCGCGCTCATGATGAAAGGACCCGCCTCCTCAGAAGAAGACAGAAGCTTAACTTCCCGGTGATTCAGCAGCTGTTCTTTATAAACATCGGTATTACGTGAATGCGGAGCATAATAGATATCGTCAAAGCCCCTCAGCAATTTTTCGCTTCTGTCATGAACTTCATGAAGATAAACACCCGAGCATTTCTCAGGAAGCTCATATTTTCCGATCCCAAAGTGATAGAATAACGCTGCCTGTGCTCCCCAGCATATATGCAGGGTGGAGGTAACATTTGTTTTTGTCCACTCCATGATTACGGTTAGCTCCTCCCAATAGTCAACCTCTTTAAAGTCAAAAAGCTCTACAGGAGCGCCAGTTATAATCATCCCGTCAAACTTTCTTTTTTGAACCTGCTCAAACGTAGTATAGAATTGTTCGAGATGCAAGGGACTGGTATTTTTTGATTGATGAGTGGCAGTTTTTAAAAATGAGATGTTTACCTGTAATGGCGTATTTCCAAGAAGTCTTAAAAGATGGGCTTCCGTTTTTTCTTTCTCAGGCATCAAATTCAGGATAAGAATATTTAATGGGCGAATATCCTGCTGTTTGGCACGGTCCTCATCCATGATAAATATATTTTCTTCCTCTAAGATCTCCCTGGCAGGAAGCAGCTTAGGAATTTTTATCGGCAAGTGATCATCTCCCTGTACAAAAATTCAATTAAACTTATTATAAAGACGATTCAAAATTGTATCAATGCTTTACTGTGTGAAAATGCGAAAATATCAAAAGTAATTGGCAATATTTCTTATCAGTGATGGTACAATATAGCTGTAAGGAACCTATACATATTGGATTCTGGGGGGATAAAAATGAATGTGAAACCGATCGTGAAATCAGACATTGAAATTGCTCAGGCATCAGAAATGAAGCCCATTATGGAAATAGCTGAAAAACTAGGGCTCATTGAGGATGATCTGGAGCTATTCGGCAAGTATAAAGCAAAATTATCCGCAGCAGCATTAAAAAAATTAAGTACGAATGACAGCGGTAAAATAATTCTTGTCACTTCCATTAATCCAACACCTGCTGGAGAAGGGAAGTCCACAGTAACAGTAGGACTGGCAGATGCTTTTAACAGACTTGGCAAAAAGGCTATGGTCGCAATGCGTGAACCTTCCCTGGGTCCGACAATGGGAATTAAAGGCGGGGCAACAGGCGGGGGATATTCACAGGTTCTGCCGATGGAAGATATCAATCTGCATTTTACCGGCGATCTTCATGCAATTACAACAGCCAATAATGCCTTGGCTGCCCTGATTGATAATCACCTCCAGCAGGGAAATCTGTTAAATATCGACCAGAGAAGAATTGTCTGGAAGCGTGCTCTGGATTTGAACGACCGTGCATTAAGAAAAATCGTAATTGGACTGGGAGGGCCTTTGCAAGGTGTTCCAAGGGAGGATGGCTTTGATATTACTGTGGCTTCAGAAATTATGGCCGTTTTATGCCTTGCATCTGATCTGCAGAACCTGAAGGAAAGACTGGGGAAAATGGTTATAGCCTACAATTATGATAAACAGCCCGTAACAGTGAGCGATCTTGGAGTGGAAGGCGCTCTTACCCTGCTTCTTAAAGAAGCAGTCAAACCTAATCTGGTCCAGACTATAGAACATACACCGGCATTGGTTCATGGCGGCCCGTTTGCCAATATTGCTCATGGCTGCAACAGTGTGATTGCAACTTCCGCAGCATCCAAGCTCGCTGATTATGTAGTGACAGAAGCCGGTTTTGGTGCAGATCTTGGCGCTGAAAAGTTCCTGAATATTAAAGCCAGAAACGAAGGCATTGACCCTGAAGCAGTAGTTATTGTAGCTACAATCCGTGCTTTAAAAATGCATGGAGGCTTGTCAAAGGCTGAATTGGGCATAGAAGATACTGAAGCACTCACTAGAGGCTTTGCAAATTTAAAAAAGCATGTTGAAACAGTTGAAAGCTTCGGGCTTCCGTATGTAGTGGCCATTAACCGGTTTATTTCCGATAGCGAGAATGAAATTGCGACCCTTACAGATCTTTGCAGTGAGGAAGGTATGCCGGTAGCCCTGACAGAGGTTTGGGAAAAAGGCGGGCAGGGTGGAATTGAGCTGGCAGAGAAGCTGCTGGAAATTTTGGATCAAAACGCAGCGAGTTTCAATCATCTGTATGATTTATCACTGCCTCTTGAAGAAAAAATTCTAACAGTGGCCCAGAAGGTTTATGGCGCAGATAATGTTGAATACTCAACAAAAGCAAAAAAGCAGATAAAAGACTTTGAAAGCTTTGGCTGGGGGGTCCTTCCGGTTTGTATGGCTAAAACACAATATTCTTTATCTGATGACCCCTCAAAACTTGGAAGGCCATCAGATTTTACCATTACAATACGTGAGCTGAAGCCATCCATTGGTGCAGGATTCATTGCAGCACTCACAGGTGATGTGATGACTATGCCCGGCTTGCCTAAAGCCCCTTCAGCTATGAACATGGATGTAGATGAAGATGGAAATGCAGTGGGCCTATTTTAAGGGGGATTACCATGTTTGATCCAACGGCCTTTGAAAATATGAAGGTTGTAATGGAAGGCGGATTTTATGACCGGGATCTGGGCGGAGAAATAAGAATAATTGACCGGAATGATATTATAAACTCAGCGAAAATGTGCCGCAGATATGACATTACTTTCACAGATCATGCTGAAGATGTGACGGAAATTCACTGTACCTTTACAATGGAAGCAGGACTTGATAATCTTGCAGCTGAGCTATTGCCTCAACGGAAATCTGAAATGCTGGCCGGATGCCGGATTTTGGTGAATTTTAAAATTAAACACGAGCAGGATCACCAAAAAATGCAGGAAATCCGGGAAGTCCTGGAGCAAATATGGGGGAGCGGACGGAATATCGGACAAACTGTGAAATACAGCCCTGAAAATAGGCAGGAGCTGGCCGAAATCGAAACTATCATCTCCTTTAACCGCCTGGTCCAGGAAGAGCAGATAGATGACCTGAATGAAATGATTACTTATATGACAGCTTCTATGGGTGCTTTGAGAAAAATTTACTTGTAGCACCTGCTCGCCTTGCTATTGAAAGCAAGGCGTTTTTTTGTGATATTTTTTACGGAATATTCAAAATCATGTTTACAATTAATCGCTCTGATAATACGATTAAGAAAGAATGGAAAAACATTCCGAATACTAAAAATAGGAGGAGAGGCAAATGATTAAGGAAATCTTTGCGCAAAAAGAATTGGAGAAGGGTAGACAATGCGTAACCTAGTCAGGAGGACAAAGGAATGATTCAAGGTACAGACAAATTAATCATTGCAGAGTATCATGAGGGCTTTGCTGCAGGAATCGCAAAAATGTGGAACCTGAGCAGAGACAGCTGGGGCGGAGATACCAGTGTAATGACGGAAGAGCAAGTGAAAACGAAGGAAGCGAATAACGGCAATATTATTTTATACTTAGCCCTTGATGGGGAAGAAGTAGTAGGCTATTGCGGGCTTAAAGAGGATACGGGATCCCTGTATATCCCTCTTTTAAATGTAAGGCCGGATTACCATGGGCAAAAAATCGGAAAGATGCTGGTGCTAAAAGCACTGAAAAAGACTATAGAATTGGGATGGCCGCGTCTTGACTTATATACATGGCCAGGAAACGTGAAAGCTGTCCCGCTTTACAAAAAATGCGGCTTCTTCTGGGAAGACAGAGATGATACAACCCATTTAATGAATTTCATTCCCGCTGTTCACCAGACACAGCTTTTAAAGCCTGTCCTGGAAAAGTTTGATTGGTATAACAGCAGCCTGAGAGATATCGAAGTGAAGCCGGATGGAATCAAAGAAAATGGATTTACATTTTACGAGTATAAATGGCGAAGCGGGGAAGTGTCTGCAAGAGTAAGATTTGAAAGAACCGGCAGAGGAATCAGTTTAATAGAAACAAATGAATATCTTATAGAACTGTGCAAGGGCCATCATGAAGTAATTGAAAATGAGGTTCAAAACTTTCAGCTCAAACTTGTAAATAAAACCGGAAATCCTGTTTCGTTTAAGGCTCAAGGGAAAAATCAGGGAAGAGTCGAATCAATGTTCGAGCACGATTTGACAGTCGAAAGCGACGCTGTTATTAGCGGGCAATTCATTGTACATGAAGGTGAAGAGCCCAGTGTCTGGAAAACTCATCCTTCACTGGATGTAAAGGTTTGGGTAAATGGTGAGGAATGTGAACTGCGCCTTGGATTTCTTCCAAAGCAGCCAGCCAAAATAACAGCCGCTTCTAAAGGAAATCTCCGGTTTTTGAATCAGGAAGCAGAACTGGAAATGGAAGTAGAAAACAACCTGGAGGAAGACGCAGTATTTCACCTTTCTTTTCCTGAAAGTGATCTGGTTGAATTAGAAAAGAGGGAGTATCGGATACAGCTCCACAAAAAAGAACGTCAGCTGCTGAAGGTGCCTTTTACCGTGAAAGAACATGGGTTTTATCAGCCGGAAATGTCGATATCGGCATTTAAGAAGAATGGGGAAGAACTCTCTTTTATCTGCAGCCCTGTTGGCATTCCCCTTAAAAGCTTCGGTGAGAAATTCGGGGGAGAGTCAACGGATTACTGGCATATCTGCAATGGGATCTGCCAGGTGAACATCCGGAAAATGGATTATAAGATAACAGCCGGCAGGAACGAAAGTGTTAACCAGCCGTTCGCGTTTTTTGTACCTAAGCTTGGCAAGCCATATTCCACTGAATTTTCAAAGGCAAAGCCTCTGGCAGCAGAATGGTTTACAGGTGATACGGCCATCACCTTCAAATTGGTTTTCAAGTCTGAAGCTTTTCCGGGAATTCTTGTAACCTTGTATACCTCCCTTTATGGTGAAGGCCTTGTGAAAATTTGGTCTGAACTGACAAATGAAGGGAATAAAAAATACGAAAACCTGTATTTAAGCCAGCCGTTATATCATGAAATGCAGCATCCATATTTTCCGCTGGAGAATGAAGTGATAGAGTTTTCTGATGTAAAAGAATTGGGGTTCATGGAAATACCAGGTGAAAGCATAACCGAAAATTGGTTTTTTGCCAATCATAATGGAGATCCGATTGGATTCTGCTGGCCAAAAAGTGCGAAGTCCAATCCTGATGGGTGGCAATTTTATTATCAGCAGGAGACTGGATGTCTTGAACCGGGAGATCGGGCGGTATTAGCTCCTGGTTATTTATCCATTGGAGCCTTCCGTACTTGGGAGGAACTGCAGCAATTTGCAGGTGTGACGGCTGAACCTGGAAAAATGGTAAAGAATGAAAAAGCGCTAATTATCAATGGGGGTAATCCAGTTGCAAAGGAACAGGAAACAGCAGAGTTTACTCTTAAAGCCTATCGTTCAAGTTACCTTAACGGCACTATGGAAATTTATTTAAATGAGGATAAAAAACTATCCGCAAATTTCGGCCAGCAACAGGAACTAAAGGTATTTAAAGCGAATTTCCCTATTGAAGGCATGAAACCCTTATCACTTGTGAAAGCCGAGATGACACTTGACAGTGGTAAGACGTATGTAAAAGACCTTCTGCTGATGCCCAGGGGGGAAATCCGTATATTAACTGAAGAGCAGAGCGGCAAGACTGTATATACATTGGATAACGGCATTATTAGCTTAAAAGCAGCACCGGATTTTTATCCTGGATTATTCTCATTATCGTATAAAGAAAATGAATGGCTGGATTCTTCTTTTCCTGAACCGGTTGCCAAGGGGTGGTGGAATCCGTGGGCTGGCGGCATGAAAACTGTTCCATCCCAAATGAGTGTGTTTTCGCTATTGAAGGAGAAATCTTCTGCTGAATTTATCAATGTTAAAGATTCGTATGAAAACGAATGGTCTGTATTGGCCATTCATACGAAAGTTGTCCATCACTCCGTCTGGAAAGGACTTGAATATACACAGTATTACGCGTTATTGCCGGGAGTGCCGATCCTTGCCCATTGGGTAAAAGTGACCGATGCAGGAGGAAAGTATCTGTTTAATGAAAAGTGGATCACAGATATCTTTTTATCCGGAGGCTCATTAAAGGATCTTACTCTTACACTAAATGACAAAGGTGCTGAATCAGCCTATCAGGCCGGAGTTGAGGAACAATCCTTTGTTAATATTGATGGATCACGTATCAGCAGCTCCCGCTCTCCTGAAAAAATGTATGTAATGAAAAGTAATGATACTGAATTCCTGGGAGCATATATGAATAAAGAAGCCTTCGAAGTTATTTCAGAAAGGAAGGCAGGCCCATTAGCAAAACCGGGCTTTATCGCATTTGATGAAAGAAGCTTCGAGGGCAAAATGCTTAATAAACTGCGTTATCTGGAATTCCGCTAAAGGAGATATTATGAAAGTCATAGATGCACATATCCATTTTTCTGATATTAAATCATTTCATCATACTGCCGATAAACTCTCATTTGTAGATTATTCATATAATGGGCACCAAAAGGAGTTCCAAAATGCCAATGTAGTCCTGAGCATCGCAATGGGACTTACAGAAACAGATAACATGGGCTTTCCGGATTATGAATCAAGAACACCCATGGGTATAGACCTGGAAGACAAGGTGCCGGCTAATATTGTTTACTGTGCCGGCATCAATCCATATGATCTCAATGAAGGGGCTTTAGAAAGACTCGAAGAAGACCTGCAGAAGCCTGCTGTTGTGGGCATTAAGATTTACCTGGGGTATTATCCTTTCTACGCCTATGATGAAGTATATGAACCTGTGTATGCACTCGCTGAAAAATATGGAGTTCCTGTTGTATTTCATACAGGGGATACATATTCGGAAAGGGGATTGCTTAAGTATTCTCATCCCCTGTCTATTGATGAGGTTGCTGTTAAACACCGGAATATCAATTTCATAATGGCTCATTTTGGAGATCCGTGGACACTGACCGGAGCTGAAATCATATACAAGAATCAGAATGTCTATGCCGATCTTTCAGGCATTATTGTTGGAACAGAAGAAGAATTGAAGAAGCGCAGTGATGGTCGATTTCTGGACCATCTGAGGCATGCTTTAGTGTTTGCAGATTCTTACGATAAATTGCTTTTTGGAACCGATTGGCCGCTTGCGCCTGTAGGTCCTTATATTGAATTTATAAAAGAGTTCATACCTGAAGAGTTTCATGAGGATGTTTTTTACAATACCGCTATAAAGGTTTTTCCTAAAATCAAGCCTTTTCTGCCATAGAAACTGCGGCTGGGGGAGAAATCTTTCACTTCCAGCCCTTTAAATAGTCTTATTTACATACATACACGTATAAATATCTTAAAAGGGGGCATCTTTAATGGTTAAAATTGCATGGGTAACAGACAGCACGGCTTTTTTAAATAATGAGTTAAGGAACCATCCTGACCTGTACCAGATTCCGATGACAATCATTATGGATGGCAGAGAATATACAGAGGGTGTTGATTTTTCACCTGAAGAACTTTATGCGAGTTTAAAAACCCTGGATACCCCGGCTAAAACTTCCCAGCCATCCATCGGCGCTTTCAGGAATTTATACGAAAATCTGCAGAGGGATTATGACTGCATCATCGCTGTGCTAGTATCGGCAAAGCTCAGCGGGACTGTTTCTTCCAGTGAACAGGCCGCCCAGCTGGTTGATATTCCGGTATACAGCCTGGACTCCAAGATATTATCATATCCTTTAACAAGATTAATCCTTAAAGGGATGGAATTGGCAGAGGCCGGATTGGATAGTAAAGACATTATCAGCGAGCTTAAGACGCTTCGCGATACGGGCGAAACATATGTCCTCATCGGCAGTCTTGAACAGCTTCATCGAAGCGGCAGGATGTCCGGAGTTCAATTTTTCCTGGGAAGCATGCTTAATGTAAAGCCGATTATCTCAGTACATGATGGAGAATTAAGTGTCAGGGAGAAGGCCAGGAGCGAGAGAAAGGCAAAAGATAAGATTGTGAAGCTTCTGAGGAGCGCTCACGAGAGAAACCCGCTGAAGGAAGTATTCATCCTGTACGGTTTGCATCCGGAAGAAGCCGAGCTATGGAAGAAGGAACTTCAGGAAGAATTTACGGGCATTGAATTTGGGTGCTATTCCTTAGGAGCCACCATTGGCGTCCACGCAGGAGAGCATACACTCGGCATCAGCTGGCTGAATGGCCTGGAATAAATTATTATAAGCTCTGGTGCAGGAAATCAAATACTGGTTTTCTGCACTTTTTTTGTCTTTTATTTAAATTGGCGGATTTCGCAAGGTTTTTTGCAAGTTGAATATTATTTACTGTGTTGATTGGAGCGGAAAGCGGGCAGCCTGGAGTGGAAATCAACGGGCAACGTTGAAAGGGAACTCCCTTGCTATCGTTTCTTTTTGACACTAATGTTAAAATGGACAGTGGAGTTTGAAAGCGGGTGAAATAATGAAAGAAAATATAATACATATAACAGAAAAATTTGTCCGGGATACACTCGGGGATGATTCAACCGGGCATGACTGGCATCATATTGAGCGGGTGCGGAAAAATGCCCTTTACATAGCGAAAAGGGAACAAAAAGGAGATCCTTTTTTCATTGAAATGGCAGCCTTGCTTCATGATATACCTGATGCGAAGCTGAACACTTCCAGAGAAGCAGGGGACAGGAAACTGTCGGACTTTCTGCAGGAACTTGAAATCACAGAGGAAGCATTCAGCAGTATTAAGGCAATCATTGATTCAGTTTCCTTTAATGGCGGCTATAACACCAGGATTTTAAGTGAAGAAGCCAAAATAGTCCAGGATGCGGACAGATTGGATGCGATCGGCGCCGTGGGAATTGCTAGAGCATTTGCCTACGGAGGCAAAAAAGGACAGCTGATTTATGATCCTGCCCTTAATATCAGAAGAGAAATGACTGAAGATGAATACCGGAATGGCAGGTCGTCATCCATCAATCATTTTTACGAAAAGCTTTTGAAGCTGAAAGATCTGCTGAATACTGACACTGCTAAGGAAATGGCAGAAGAGCGGCATGAGTTTATGGAACAGTTTCTGCATCAATTTTTTAAAGAATGGAATGGTAAGCATGAAGATGATTTCTGTGGAAAATGTGACAAAAACCTATGGTGAGAAAGAACTTTTTAACAATATATCATTTACAATAGCTGAAAAAGAAAGGGCAGGACTGATCGGTGTAAACGGTACAGGAAAATCCTCCCTGCTGAAAGTGATCGCGGGGGTAGACCTGCCGGACTCAGGAGAAATAGTCAAACCGAGAGATTACACCATTTCATATTCAGCACAGCAGCCTGACCTGAATTATGATTTAACCGTTCTCGAGCAGGTATTTGCAGGAGATGCGCCAATTCTTGTGCTGCAGAGAGAATATGAACAAGCACTGGTGAAGCTTAGCCGGCACCCTGAAGATCCAGCTGTCCAGGAAAGCCTTTTCGAACTTCAAAAAAGAATGGATACACTTAATGCCTGGGAAGTAAATACCGACGCCAAAACGATTCTCACTAAACTGGGCATTGAGGATTTCAGCAGAAAAATCGGTGAGCTTTCAGGAGGACAGAAAAAGCGCGTTGCACTGGCGCAAGCTTTGATCCAGTCACCAGACTTGCTGATTCTTGACGAGCCGACAAATCATCTTGATTTTGAATCGGTAAAATGGCTGGAAGAATATCTGGGCAGATATAGGGGCGCACTTCTTCTAGTGACACATGACCGTTATTTCCTAGACAGGGTTACAAATAAAATGTTTGAGCTTGAGGGCGGAAATCTCTACAGCTATAAAGGGAATTATGCTGCATTCCTTGAAGCCAAGGCGATAAGAGAGGAAAATGAAGCAGCCACTATAGAAAAGCAGAAAAATCTGTTCAGAAGGGAACTTGAGTGGATCAGGAGGGGGGCAAAAGCCCGTACCACGAAACAAAAAGCCAGAATCCAGCGGTTTGAAACCCTTGACAGCCAGCTTGCCTCAGTTAAATCCTCTGAAAAATTGGATATGTCCCTAAGCGGCAGCCGTCTCGGAAAACAGGTATTTGAACTCGAAGCTGCTACAAAAAAGTATGGTTCCCAAACAATTCTGGATCACTTTGATCTTCTCGTAAAACCGGGGGACAGAATAGGGATTATTGGAAGAAATGGGACAGGGAAATCAACGCTCCTTAACATATTGGCAGACAGAATTCCGCTCGACTCGGGTGAGCGCATTATTGGGCAGACAGTAAAAATTGCGTACTATACCCAGGAAAGCGAAGATATGGATGAGAGTAAACGCATGATCGAATACCTCAAAGAAACAGCTGAAGTAGTTGAAACTTCAGATGGAAAAACCATTTCTGCAGCTCAAATGCTGGAGCGTTTCCTTTTTCCTCCGTATACTCATGGCACCCCTATCCGCAAGCTTTCCGGCGGGGAAAAACGGAGGCTTTATCTACTGAAAATCTTAATGTCTGAACCTAATGTTCTTCTTCTTGACGAGCCGACCAATAACCTTGATACCCAAACCCTGACGGTTCTCGAGGATTACCTTGATGATTTTCCCGGCGTAGTCATTACTGTTTCGCATGACCGCTACTTCCTGGATAAAGTGGCTGAGCAGCTGCTTGTGTTAAAAGGAGAGGGCAAAATCGAATCCTACTATGGAAATTACAGTGAATTTCTTGAAAGTGAAAATGCCAAACCGGTTCAGGAAATGGACCATGCCCCTAAAAAAACGAGGGAAACAAAACCGAAAAAGAAGAGAATGAGCTACAAAGAGAAGAAAGAATGGGAAGAAATAGAGGGAAAGATTGAGGCTGCTGAAGCCCGTCTTGAAGTGATTTCCTCAGAAATGGCCAGCATCGGAAGTGACTTTGAAAAGGGCCAGGCCTTAGTAGAAGAAGAAACAAAGCTGAATGAAGAACTTGAATACTTGATTGAGAGATGGAGCTATCTATCAGAAGCAGCAGAAGATGAATAATGTCATGCCCGGGGGAATCTCCGGGTTATTTTTTATAGTTAAAACAGCTAAAATGCCTCGAAATTCTCCTTATGTTAAAATAAAATCAGTTACCAGCGTGAATATATAAAAAAGGGTGATACTTTTGAAAATAAAAGCAATCGAACCAACACCAAGTCCGAATACAATGAAGGTTATTCTTGATGAAGAGCTTCCAATGGGGAAAGCCAATAATTATAAAAAAGATAAAAAAGAAGGAGCTCCAAGGATCATCCTTGATATTCTTGAGATCGAAGGCATAAAAGGGGTTTACCATGTTGCTGATTTCCTGGCAGTAGAAAGAAATGCAAAATATGATTGGAAAGAGCTGCTTCCTCAAGTTCGATCAGCATTTGGCGAGGAAGTGGAGAATGACGGTCCTGAAGAAAACGGCATAGATGAACATTTTGGTGAAGTTCAGGTTTTAGTTCAAATGTATAAAGGAATTCCGATGCAGGTGAAGCTGACTGACGGCACGGAAGAAAAGCGCTTCGGACTTCCTGAAAACTTTATTAATGCCGTTGCAAAAGCTCAGGATCCCGCTGACAATGTTGTCATGGTCCGCAAATGGAAAGAATTTGGAGTCCGCTATGGAGATTTTGACCAAGTTGGCCACGATATTGTAGAGGAATTAATGGCTGCCTATCCGGAAGGAAGACTTCAGACCCTAGTGAAAACGGCTAACAACCCGGATAAAATGGAGGATAAGCATGTGCGTTCTCTTCTAAAACTTTCAGCCGAAGATTTGGATTCACCTGATTGGCGGGAGCGCTATCAAAAACTCGAGCAGATGGATAATCCTGAACTTGAGGACCTGCCTGTTCTTGAAAAAGCACTTAAAGATGAGAAGGCTTCAATTAGGAGACTTGCGACAGTTTATCTTGGAATGATTGAAGATAAAAATGTCCTGCCGCTCCTATACAAAGCATTAAAGGATAAAACGGTTACTGTAAGACGCACAGCAGGAGACTGTTTATCAGACTTGGGGTTTCCAGAAGCAATGGACGCCATGACCGAAGCACTGCAGGATGACAGCAAGCTTGTGCGCTGGCGTGCGGCCATGTTCCTTTACGAAGTGGGAGATGAAAGAGCGCTGCCTGCTCTAAAGGCTGCCGAAGAGGACCCGGAATTCGAAGTCAGCCTGCAGATCAAACTGGCTATTGAGAGGATTGAGCATGGAGAAGAAGCAAAGGGTTCAGTTTGGAAGCAAATGACTGAATCCCGGAATAAAGGTGAGAAATAATTCTAATTAAACCGCTCAGATTTTAGGCTCTGGAGCGGTTTTTTTATTGGAATTGATTAATTTAAAACTTATACGTATTACAGTTTCATTCATTTAAAGCGAAAAATTATATTAAATTTGTAATAATTATTGAAATTATCCGAAAAAGGGTCTATATTGAAAAGAAAATATTTGGGGGGGCAGGAGGTTAGTAATTTATTTCCATAGAATAAGAGATTATGAATCTAAAGTAAAACAGGAGGTACATACTATGACTGGCTCACAGATGAGAAGTGATATGATCAAAAAAGGGACAGACCGGGCTCCGCACCGCAGCCTGCTGCGTGCAGCCGGAGTAAAGGAAGAAGATTTCGGAAAACCATTTATTGCTGTGTGCAATTCCTATATTGATATCGTTCCTGGCCATGTGCATTTGCAGGAATTTGGTAAAATCGTTAAAGAAGCAATCCGTGAAGCAGGCGGCG
Source organism: Cytobacillus sp. FSL H8-0458 (assembly GCF_038002165.1). Taxonomy (NCBI): domain Bacteria; kingdom Bacillati; phylum Bacillota; class Bacilli; order Caryophanales; family Bacillaceae; genus Cytobacillus; species Cytobacillus sp. FSL H8-0458. The sequence continues at coordinate 730,896 of NZ_JBBOBR010000001.1, forward strand.
TTCCATTTGAATTTAATACCATTGGTGTGGATGATGGAATTGCGATGGGCCATATCGGCATGCGCTATTCTCTGCCAAGCCGTGAGATCATTGCAGACTCACTTGAAACAGTTGTTTCTGCTCACTGGTTTGATGGAATGGTCTGTATCCCGAACTGCGATAAAATCACACCCGGAATGATGATGGGGGCATTAAGGGTTAATATTCCAACCCTTTTTGTCAGCGGCGGCCCGATGAAAGCCGGCGTAGATTCAAGCGGAAAGCCATTATCCTTAAGCTCGGTGTTTGAGGGTGTAGGTGCCTTCGAATCCGGCCAAATAGACGAACAAAAGCTCCTGGAAATCGAGCAGGTAGCATGTCCGACATGCGGTTCCTGTTCAGGGATGTTCACTGCGAATTCCATGAACTGCCTTGCAGAAGGACTGGGACTTGCACTGCCAGGCAATGGCACGATTCTGGCTGTATCAGAAGAAAGAAAAGAATTTGTTAAACGTTCAGCCAAGCAGCTGATGGAATTAATCAAGCAAGACATCAAACCGCGCGATATTGTTACCATTGATGCGATTGACAATGCATTTGCCCTGGATATGGCAATGGGCGGGTCAACTAATACAGTTCTTCACACATTGGCGCTTGCTCACGAAGCTGAAATTGAATATCCGATTGAACGAATCAATGAGATCGCCAATCGGGTTCCGCATTTAGCCAAGATCGCTCCTGCATCAGATTATCATATTGAAGATGTTCATAATGCGGGTGGGGTGAGTGCAATTATCAATGAATTGCTTAAAAAGCCGGACGCCCTAAATGGAGACTGTCTGACAGTTACCGGAAAGCCGCTAAGGGAGAATGTAGCAGGCAGTGAGATTTTGGATAAAAATGTAATCCGGACTCTGGAGAATCCGCACTCTGAACGCGGAGGGCTGGCAGTTTTATTTGGGAATCTAGCTCCTGAGGGATCAATTATAAAAGTGGGTGCAGTAGATGAGTCAGTAGGAGGATACCATAGAGGGCCAGCCATCTGCTTTGATTCGCAGGAAGATGCACTATCCGGAATCATTACTGGCAAGGTGCAGGAAGGCCATGTTGTTGTCATTCGTTATGAAGGTCCTAAAGGCGGCCCTGGAATGCCTGAGATGCTTGCACCGACTTCGCAGATAGTCGGCCGTGGCCTGGGTGCAAAGGTCGGCCTGATTACAGATGGCCGTTTCTCGGGTGCTTCCCGCGGCATCAGCATTGGGCACATCTCGCCGGAGGCTGCTGAAGGCGGCCCTATTGCATTTGTGGAAAATGGAGACATCATTGAATTGGATTTGAACAATCGTACAATAAATCTGGAAGTTTCAGATGAAGAATTCGAAAAGCGCAAAGCCAATTGGAAAGGCTTCGAACCAAAGGTTAAAAAAGGGTATCTTGCCCGTTATTCGAAGCTTGTCACCAATGCCAGCACAGGCGGCGTTATGAAAATCTAAATATACTAAAGAAAGCCGGTCTTTTAGGACCGGCTTTCTTTGAATTAGCTGCGTTATGACGAGAACCGGCATAGAAAAATTGCATAAAGATCGTGTGATATAGTATGCTTACTTTACAAAATGCACGTTAAGGAGGAGGCAAATCTTATGTCAATGGCATATGAAGAATATATGAAACAAATGGTGAAGCCGATGCGTGAGGAGCTTGTACAGGCAGGCTTTAAAGAGCTTACGGCTTCAGAAGATGTAGAGAAATTCATGGAAAACCTTGAAGGAACAGCTCTTGTTGTCGTGAATTCAGTTTGTGGCTGTGCCGCTGGTCTTGCCCGTCCTGCAGCAACACAGGCTGTTTTGAGAAGTAAAAAGAAACCGGATCATCTGGTCACGGTTTTTGCAGGACAGGACAAAGAAGCAACAGCCAAAATGCGCGAGTACTTTGATGGATATGAGCCTTCATCACCTTCTATGGCTCTTTTAAGAGGGAAGGAAGTTGTGCACTTCATTCACCGTCATGATATCGAAGATCATTCCATGGAAGCAATCATGGAGAATCTGCTTGCAGCTTTTGAGGCGAATTGCTGAGAATATAAAGCTTAAACCAAAGAGGGTGTCTGCTGGCACCCTTTTTTTATAGCAATTTCAGGGAATCAGGTGAACATAAATGATAATTACGACATCCGGACGCACCAATGAAGCAATGAAAGAAAAAGCAAAAAACATTGCAGAACAATTGGGAGCAGAATACATCGACAGGAATAAAAGGTCTGTAAGAGCGATTCAAAAACAAGTTCCTGAAGACTGCATAGTAGTTGGAAAAGAGCGGATGGAACTTTATCCGATTGGCGAAACTCAGCCGTTCTTCTTTCATCCGAGTTCAGCAATGTTCAGAGTGAAGCGCCTCCTAAAAGGTGAGAGTGACCCTTTTCTTGAGGCTGCCGCTCTAAAAGGAGGCAGCAGTATTCTCGATTGTACTCTTGGTCTGGCCTCTGACAGCATAACAGCCAGTTATGCTGCGGGGAGTAAAGGTAAAGTTACAGGGCTTGAAGGAAACAAATACCTTTCCTTCCTCGTGGCGAATGGGCTCAGGCAGTGGGACTCCGGGCTTGAGAGTATGAATCAGGCTATGGGAAGAATAGATGTTGAAGCATCAATGGCCCTTCCTTATTTAAAAAAACTGCCCCCGGACAGTTTTGATATTGTCTACTTTGATCCTATGTTTGAAGAAGAGATCTTTGAGTCAGAGGGGATTAAAGCTTTAAGGAACTTTGCTGTTTATGAGGATCTGTCAGAGGAAGTTATCTTTCATGCAAAAAGAGCAGCGAGGCAAAGGGTGGTCTTGAAAGATCACTTTAGAAGTTCCAGGTTTGCTCAATATGGCTTCAAAGTAATTGAAAGAAAGTCATCGAAATTTCATTTTGGCATAATTGAAAAATAAGAAAAGGTGCCATTTATACCAGGCACCTTCTTATTTAATCTGCTATGGCCAGATAAACAAAGTAAGCCATCAGTAAAAGACTTGCAATGACGAAGAATACAGACCAATCCATGATAATTTCCCCCTTATTCATTCTTCTGAACTTGAAGAACATGATTTGTATTATTATTCCCCGCTTTGCTGCTTATTAATCCGCTAATTAAGGTATTACTATATTTCTATTGTTCTTTTTGCCGATGCATGAAATCAATTTTAATTTGGATCGAAAAGAAGTATAATAGAAAAATAGAAACGAGATACATAGCGAGGAAGGATACGATGAAATTTCCTATTTCAAAAAGAATGGCATCTTTTACAGAGAGCGTGTTTACGGAATTGGCCCAAATTAAGAATTCGAAACTTTCAGACGGGATTTCGGTGATTGATTTGAGCATTGGCAGTCCTGATTTGCCCCCTCCCGCTTTTGTTATGGAGGAATTGGCAAGAGGAGCTTGTGATCCACAACTATACGGGTACTCGTTAACAGGTACAAATAAGTTTCATGTCGCAGTCAGCGGCTATTATAAACGAAATTTTGAAGTGGATCTCGATCCTGCTTCAGAGGTGCTGCTTTTAATGGGATCCCAGGATGGGCTGGTACATTTGCCGATGGTTCTATGCGATCCGGGAGATTATATCCTTGTTCCTGACCCGGGATACACTGCATATGCTGCAGGTGCAGCAATGGCTGGTGCAGAAATGTACGGAATGCCTTTGAAAAAGGAGAACAGCTTCCTACCTGATTTTAATGAGATCCCTGAAGAAATCCTTGCAAACACAAAATTAATGATCTTAAACTTCCCTGGCAATCCCGTTCCAGCGATGGCAACAGAGGATGTTTTTCTTGAAGCGATCCGGCTTGCAAAAAAATACGGTTTTGCTGTATTGCATGATTTTGCTTATTCGGAGCTTTATTATGACAAGAAGCCTTTGAGTTTTTTGTCTGTAGAAGGAGCCGATGATGTAGGGATTGAAATGAATTCACTATCAAAAAGCTTTAATATGGCTGGCTGCAGGGTGGCATATGCCGCAGGTAATCAGGAGCTTATTGCGCTGCTGGCCAATTTCAAATCCAATTTGGATTATGGGGTATTTCTGCCAGTACAGGCAGCAGCGGTGAAAGCATTGAATGATCAGTCTGGTTTTTTGCAGAACTTGAGAGAGACATATAGAAAAAGAAGAGATGTATTTATAAAAGATCTTGAAACTATCGGCTGGGATATCAGCAGACCTGAGGGGTCTATGTTCTTGTGGGCCGAGGTCCCATCAGGGTACAGCTGCTCAAAAGATTTTGCAATTGACTTAATTAACCGGGCCGGTGTAGTCGTAACTCCTGGAAGTGCATTTGGTACATGGGGTGAGGGATACGTTCGGATTGCTCTTGTACAGCCCGAAGATGTATTGAGGCAAGCTGCCCTTAAAATTGAAGGCAGCGGCATATTTAAAAAAATCCTTGCTTAGGAGAAAGGAAGTGGAAAAACATGCCGAATTGGCTGAGAAAATCCTTTGTTGTACTTGTTACCATTTTAACGTTTGGCCTTGTTACACCTTCTCAGGCATTTCTTTATGAAAATACGAACCAGTTAAAAGCATCCAGAGCTTCTGATGTGGAAAGCTCAGAGAAGGGCGCAGAACTTGCTGAAGAGGAAAATAGTAATTTTGATAAAGAGGACTTTGTCAGGCAAATGCTTACAATAGCTGAGGCACAATCATATGAAAAGTTTGGGACAAAGATTGGCCCTGTTATTGAAGATGAATTTAACGAGGTCATCCTTCCGGAAATTGAGAAAGCCATCCAGGAGGTCGCAGTGCAATTTCCGGAAGAAAGCCTTGCAGAGTTAAAGGTTACAGAAACTCCGGGGGGCGGATTATCGGAAAAAATCTTCCACATTACCAACAGCAGGACTGAGGAAGATGTCATTCGCTTCCATGTAAGAAGGGACCATCCTCCTCAGCAGGGGTACTGGTTTAATTTTCACTATCACACACACCATGATCAATTTCAGGCCCACCATGAACTCGGGTCAATTTACTGGAACAAAAATACTCCGCCAAAATGGATGAGTTAAAATATTGAAATAAACTCTGGAATATGAAAAAATATTTTTATGGATTATGAAACTTTTCATGATTTATACCGTAAATACATTTATTCTACATAATGGAGGTTTGAGTCGAAATGGCAGTAAGCTTATCAAAAGGACAAAAAGTGGACTTAACAAAAACAAATCCAGGAATGAGTAAGGTAATAGTAGGACTTGGATGGGACACGAACAAATATGATGGCGGAAATGACTTTGATTTAGATTCTTCCGTATTTCTGCTTGGAGATACTGGAAAAGTAACTTCTGAAAGCGACTTTGTTTTCTACAACAATACATCAGGTGCTAATGGTTCAGTTGTACATACTGGAGATAACCGTACAGGTGAAGGGGATGGCGATGATGAGCAGGTGAAAATTGACCTGGCTAATGTCCCAGCTAACGTTCAGCGCATTACATTCACAATCACCATCCATGACGGGGAAGCCCGCAATCAGAACTTTGGACAGGTATCAAATGCCTATGCAAGAATTCTGAATGAAGATACAGGTGAAGAATTGATCCGCTATGACCTGGGTGAAGACTTCTCAATTGAAACTGCACTAGTAGTTGGAGAATTATACAGACATAACGGAGAATGGAAATTCAGTGCAATCGGAAGCGGATATCAGGGCGGACTTGCTGCACTGGCAAAAGATTTTGGTTTACAGGTTGGATAAATAAGAGGTATATTTGCTTAATAAGGCTCGGCAATGCCGGGTCTTTTATATGAAAAAGCAGTCATCACCGGGAGGAATAATTTAGAATGGAAATCTTAGAATCTATTATGCATACATATTCCCAGTTCTTTAATTGGGAAATGTGGGTTGAAGCTTTGTCAAAGCCGGAAAGCTGGGCACTGATAGGTACACTTGTAATTCTGGAAGGCCTATTATCTGCTGATAATGCGCTTGTTCTTGCTGTTATGGTAAAGCATCTGCCGGAAAAACAGCGGAAGAAAGCTCTTTTTTACGGTCTTTTAGGTGCTTACTTCTTCAGATTTATTGCTATCGGTATCGGTGTATTTTTAATTGAATTCTGGTATATCAAGGTGTTAGGTGCTGCCTACCTGGCCTGGCTTGCTATTAAGTATTTTATTGATAAGAGGCAAGCTGAAGAGGAAGGCGATGAACATGCAATAGAAGGCATCAATCAAAGAGGATTATTAATTCGCCTTTTCGGTACTTTCTGGGGAACTGTCATTGCAGTTGAATTGATGGATATTGCATTTTCAATCGATAGTATATTGGCTGCGCTTGGAGTCAGCCAGGAAATCTGGGTGCTGTTGATAGGCGGTATGCTTGGTATTATCATGATGCGTGGTGTAGCAGGCGTATTTTTGAAGCTGATTGACAGGGTACCGGAGCTGGAAACCAGCTCATATATTCTGATCCTTCTTATTGCTGCTAAAATGCTTGCGAGTGCTGCTGGTATTCACATCGACCATATTTACTTCTTTATCGTATTGGTTATCGTGTTTGCTGTTACTTTTATTGTACATGCGAGGAATGCAAAAAAAGAAGCTGCAGATCAAGGGTCAAACTAAATATGTAACTGCATAGATCTTGAAAGGGAACAGACACTTGTCCGCTCCCTTTTATTTTTATCTTTTTTGGATGAAAAAGGAAGAAAGTAGTATTTTAGTGAAGGAATGGAGCTGCGAAAATGAGACTATTTTCCGATATTCCGGGTGAAAAAATAAATAAGATGTTTTATAAGAAGCCTGGTTATTTTAATAAGAGATCAGGCCGGGAGCTATTATCATATGCTCTAGGGGCAACTTTATATATGCCGGCGACAAGGCCAAATATTCACCAGGATCTGCTGTCAAAAAAGCATGCTGGCCTTTCATCCATGGTTATATGCCTTGAAGATGCAATTGGTGATGATGAAGTGGAAATGGCGGAAGATCTGCTTTGTTCGGAATTGGAAAATTTGAGTTCAGACCTTGTGAAAGGTCTTTGTGAAGAAGAAGATCTCCCTTTGATCTTCGTGCGAATCAGAAGCTATGAGCAGCTTATGAGACTCAAAAGCAGAATTCCGAATGGAATGCATCTCCTGACGGGCTTTGTCCTGCCTAAGTTTTCACCAGCTGAAGGATGCAAAATTTTAACTGAAATAAAAGAGCTTAATTCTCATGGGTATTGTTTATATGCCATGCCGATTCTGGAGACGAAAGAAATTATTCAGAAAGAAACAAGGCTTGAAGAGTTGATCGGCATAAAGAAAGTGCTGGATCAATATTTTGAGCTGATATTAAATGTAAGAATTGGAGCTACGGATTTTAGCGGACTCTACGGAATACGAAGGAATTCTGATACGACAGTTTACGATATTGCTGTAATTAGAGATTGCATATCAGATATTATTAATATTTTTCTGCGTGCGGACCAGCCGTATGTCATTTCAGGTCCGGTATGGGAGTATTTTTCCTCAAAAGAGCGTCTTCTAAAGCCTCAAATAAGGCAAACACCATTCATGGAACGTCTTGGACAGGATGGACTGAAAATGAGAACGGACTTAATTGATCGGCATATGGATGGTTTAATAAGAGAAATTGCAATGGATATTTCAAATGGCTTAACAGGGAAAACCATTATTCATCCAACCCATATTAGGCCTGTACAGGCATTGAATACGGTAACACTTGAAGAGTACCTGGATGCTCAGAGCATCGCCGGTCAGGCCGGCGGAAAAATAGGGGTTATGAAAAGCAATTATCAAAACAAAATGAATGAAATTAAACCCCATTTATATTGGGCTAAAAAAATATTATTAAAATCAGAAGTATACGGGGTGCTGCAGGATGAGATCACATACATTGACCTACTCAAAAACGAAACATTCAATTCAGATACTCAACTCATTAACCGTTGATATTCACATAACCGAAAACCCTTATGAGCTGCTCCCTGAAGATTTATTTGTCATGGCAGCAAGAATTAACAAGAAAAGATCTTTCTTATTTGTCAGCAAAGTACTCGGGAAGCATATACCGATAGACCCGAAGATCGGACTTCTGACAGGAGAATTGCTCGCCAGCCGTTATATGGAGAAGGTGAAGAAGGTGGAGACCGGAAAGGCCGCAGAGCTTTTATCCGCTATTGAAAACGGTACAGATTTCTTGTACAGCAGTCCTTTTATTGATAAAGACCATAACCCGGTCATTATTGGATTTGCCGAAACAGCAACTGCACTTGGACATGCTTTTTTTCAATCATTTAACCGTGCCGATTACTTTCATACAACAAGGGATCAGCTGGCAAATCAAAAATCAGTCATAACATTTGAAGAAGAACATTCTCATGCTACTTCACACAGATGCTATGCAGATGCAGATCTTTTGAATAATAAAAGAGAGATCATTCTTGTCGATGATGAAATGACTACAGGGAAAACAGCCATTAATATCATCCGCTCTATTCATGAACGCTTTCCCAGAAAAATGTATACTGTCGTCTCCATCCTGGATTGGCGTTCCCCAAAAGATCAGATGCGGTTTGATGATTTGGAAAAAGAGCTGGGCATTATTATTAACAATGTGTCTCTTCTAAAAGGGGAGATCGAAGTTAAAGGGACTCCAGAAGTGAGTAAAAGTCAGTCAGCGGACGAACCATCAGGAAATACTGTACAGATTACCTATATTCATATAAATAAAGAATTTCCTGGATTATTAAACCGGACCAATGAACCATCGGTTACCCTAAATGGTGAAATCAGAAATATTCCCTATTTAAAAGATTCGGGCCGTTTCGGGCTGGATGCAATACGCCAGGCTGGATTAAGTGTGTCATTAGCTGAGATCGGCCAATCCTTATCCCGAAAACGGGATGGAAGAAATACATTATGTCTTGGAACCGGGGAGTTTATGTATATCCCTATGAAGCTTGCCTCTTTAATGGGGGAAGGCGTAAAATTTCACTCAACAACACGCAGCCCCATTTTTGTAAGAAATGATAAAGCCTATGGAGCGAAATACGGCATTTCCTTTCAAAATCCTGAAGACCCTGAAATGGCACAATTTGTTTATAACATTCCAGAAGATTGTTATGAAGAAGTATTCCTGTTTTTTGAAAGAGAACCGGAAAAAGAGTCGCTTATGCCTCTTATAAATCAAATTAAAAAATATATTAAAAATATAAAATTAGTCTACTTTAACGGGGGTGGAAAAAATGAATAAAACAGCAGATAAATTTGGTTCATATAGCAGAGATGATGTTGTCTTTTTACTGAAGGATTTAAGCGGATATTCACTTGAGGGATCCATTGAGCAAAGAGAAAAAAACATTCAGTCCGGTCAGCATTACAGTGAAACACTTCCTATTGAGTATCAGCCGCCTGAAAAGTATCTTTCCCTGTTTTGGGAAACACTTGATGTTTATAAACGGAAAACGGCATTGTCTGCAGGAGCAGTTTCTGAGCAAATTTGGAAGAAAAAAGGCGAAAAAACAGTGCTGGTTTCCCTCGCGAGGGCCGGAACACCTGTTGGAATCCTGATAAAAAGATATCTTTTTGAAGTATATGGTGTCAGTTTGCCGCATTACAGCATTTCCATTATCAGGGACCGCGGGATTGACGAAAATGCGATAAAGCATATTTTAAAGTCACATCCCGGCTGCGAAATTCAATTTGTGGATGGATGGACAGGAAAAGGGGCTATTTCCATTGAATTAACCAAGGCTTGCAGACAATTCCATGAAGCATATGGTGTTCCTCTCGATGATAACTTGGCCGTTCTCGCTGATCCTGGTTACTGCACAACTTTATATGGAACGAGGGAAGACTTTCTGATTCCAAGTGCCTGTCTCAACTCAACTGTTTCAGGATTGGTTAGCAGAACAGTATTAAATAAATCCTTAATTGGGCCGGAAGATTTCCATGGCGCTAAATATTATAGTGAGCTGGAAGAAGCAGATGTTTCAAACCAGTATCTCTCAGCTGTAGCAGAGGGGTTCCCGGCTATTAAGCAGGAAGCTGCTGAACTTGCGAAAAGGATTATGGAAAACCCGGGGGAAGCAAGTTTTAAGGGCATGGAAGAGATTCAGAAAATACAAGAGGAATTTAAGATTGAATCTATTAACTTTGTAAAGCCGGGAGTCGGCGAAACAACCAGAGTTCTTCTGAGAAGGCTTCCATGGAAAATTCTGATGAAAGATCCCCAAAGTCCATATGTTGACCATATTGTCATGCTGGCCAGGGAGCGGGATGTTGAAGTTATCCATTATCCTGATATGAGTTATACCTGCTGCGGATTAATTAAAAAGACTGGAGAAAAATCATGAGGATGTTTGCGTCAGATTTGGACAGGACACTGATCTACTCAAATAAAGCACTTGCTGATTTTGGGCACTCAGGAGAAGATTTAATAGCTGTTGAGAGTAAAGATGACAGGGAAATTGCCTTTATGACACAAGAAGCTCGAAGATTACTGAAGGAAATATCTGCTCAAATGCTCTTTGTGCCTGTTACAACGAGGACTTATGAGCAATATAAGCGTATTTTCATTTTTCAGGATGTCCTTAACATTCCATACACTGTCACATCCAATGGTGCCAATATCCATTATCATGGAAAACCTCTTGAGGAGTGGTCCGTCATAGTCCGAAAGCGGCTGAAGGCAGAGTGTGCTTTGCTTGAGGAAATGATTGACAGATCACAAAGCCTGAAACTGAATGGGAAAATAAAAATGGCTGAAAATCTCTTCTTTTATTATATTCTGGAAGAAAAATTAACAGCAGCATCCAAAAAAGCAATTGCTGGTCTGGCAGAATCCTTTGGATGGAGGATATCCCATCAGGGAAGAAAGCTGTATTTTATGCCAAATCCTATTTGTAAGGGCGAGGCAGTGAAATTCATTCATGAACGTGAAGATATGAAAATGGTATTTGGGGCAGGGGATTCCATGCTTGATCATGACTTTTTAAAGTACTGCGACTATGCATACGTCCCCAGCCACGGAGAACTGGCAGCCGAAAAGTCCATCTCATCTCCGTACTTGATTACTGCTAATATAGGGACAGCGGCAGGGGAAGAAATTCTAAATAATATACTAAATAGTATTAAAGAAAGAGTTTAGTCCGGCTGGTCCCTCAGCCATTTTTTTAAAGCAAAAAATAAACAGATGCAAAAGGTGTAGCTTCCTGTAAAGATTATGCTGCTGATGGGAATAGACTGGTAATTGGCAAAAGAGAAGACGGCAAGGATCATTGACAAGAAGAAGACGTCTATAAATACAAAGGAACTTGAACATAAAGTATTCCTGATTATATCCAGATCATGATCAATCCCCCGATATCTCACTCTTCGAAAAAGCAGCCTCATACTGATTCACCTTCCTCTTACAAAGTACTCCACTTTATGCGGGGACAGGGATAAAGGTGAAAAAGTCCTTTTGAGGTCAATCAGCAATGAAAAATATTGCTGAGATGAAACTTTCTTACTGTTAATTCGTAAAGAAAGTTAACCATTTTAGAAAAAGGCTGTATTCCTATGATATGATGGTAATAAGTTTACATATTTTTGTCCCGTGCCATTATCCGGGATCTGAAACGCAATTTTTGAATGAAATGATAAGAATGCATCTTTCGCTCATAGAGGGAAGGGATAACTATTGAACTTGTCGTACAGTCAAATTAAAACTCACATCTTAAAGGTTACATTTGAGAACTGGAGCTCTCAGCTAACAAAGCCTAATCATGAACGTGAAGGTTACAGAGAGGAACAGCAAACGCTGCATGTTGGCCAAATTGTTGCCAGATTTCTTGGAGTTCCCCTCGATGAAGATGAATATTATAATCGTCTCTTTGATCTCATTCACACAGAGAATGCAGGCCTTCTCCTGCTCAGTGAAGAACATCTGGATAAAACCATTGATAACCAGCAGTTTCAGGCGATACAAAAAGTCCTCAATATTAACCGGGAACAGAATTTATCCATAAACCGATTTGCTGCTTTTCTTGATGGCGAACAGCTGCTGCTCAAATCTTCCTCACCTTCCCTGCACAGGAAAATAAGAGAAGCGATGATCAGTATGCTGAGCCTTTTTTCTGAAAAGGAAACAGGCGGCTTAAAAAACCAGGATATAAGAAGAGTGCTTGTTGATGTGATTAAGTGGTCCGCTAATCATTTTGGCACAGAACTTAAAGAAATTGACCCTAAATTGGGTATGCCAAAAGTCCTTTGGTACGGGAACGGGAAAAAGAGTCATTATTACTTTTTGTTCTACTTAATCCAAATCGGGTGCGATATTCTTTATTTTTCTCCTTCAGGAGAAGACCTTTTTGCAGAGATGGGTCAGGAAGTACGGGATTCTTTTGTACATCATTATCCTGAAAAGAACAAGCCTGAACCTTTCCCGCAGGAAAAGAGAAGAAGGACTGCTACAGTCGCCTATAGGGCATCCAGGGAAATAGAAACCATCCTTAACCATGAGGGTTCAGGCCTTTATAAACCCTGGCAGCTTAGGGAGTATACTCCTTCTTCTGTGACCTTGAAAACTACTTATGATGAACTTTTTATTTTAATTAAAGAGAAAGCCATGATCCGCCCAAACTTTGAGGTGAAAGATGGAAGAGTCATGATACCGTCCATTTTTTCAAAGATCCAGGGAGTCAGCAGGAATCGCAAGGAATACTGGGATCGAATACAAACGATCAGCCAATATGAAGAAAGTCTGCTGATAAGGAGATTTCCTTTTACAAACAGCGTCAACAATGATTTTCGGTTCCATTACCGCAATGCACTGGACAGGGAAGGGAAGCTTGACCCTGAAAAAATCATTACAGGGCATTATTGGAGGTATCAGCAGCTTCCCGGCGGCCTTCAAAATGGAATTGCAAAGGCCATTAGAAATATGTGTGAACGTCCGCGATTAAAGCTGCTGCCGGGTGAATCGGATGAAGAATTGAAGATTTATCTGTTTAGCCAAAGCCTGCAAATTCCGCCGAGCATTGTAAAGTTAATGCAGCAATTTGATTACTCGCAGGAAGTTCCTAAGATTATCCTCTATAACAACGAGCTGAACGGGACGATGGTAAGATCTGATGCCGCACTCCTTTTGCTGCTTAATCAGTTTGGGATAGATATTGTACTGTATAATCCGCCTGGCCATAACGACATTGAAAATTTCATTGAGGAAGATTTATATGATGTTCATTGGCTTGAGGATGTTGTTTTTGAACAGGAATTTAAGGAGCCATCCTTTCTAAAAAAAGTTCTCTTTCAAGGATTATTAAAAAATTTAAAGGGTGATTGAAAATGAATCCGACCAAATCAACAGAACTAAATTTAACAGCCCAGCTGCAGGATGATAAATTAACCGAAAATAACGTTTCAGAAATTAAGCTTGCTTTAAGGCAGGAGCCTGAGGTGCAAAATCTGGCCAGGTCCATTGATGAGAAGGACCAAATACAAATACTTGAATTCGGCAAAGAGCCTGCTGTCCAGATTTCACGCTTCTCTGACCAGATATTGAGCAACATGAGAACAACGAAGGTAGAAGATTCAGGTGAACTTTTAAAGCAGCTCGGCAGAATTATGGACAAATTTGACAAGAAGGATTTCCAACAGGGACCAAAAGGCATCTTTGGCAAGCTTTTCAAGCGCGGAGAAAAAATGATTGAGAAGCTTTTCGGAAAATACCAGACAATGGGTGCGGAAATTGATAAAGTGTATGTTGAAATTTCCAAATACCAAAGTGAAATGGTCGATTCCACAACCATGCTTGAACAAATGTATGAGCAAAATTATCAGTACTATCTGACGCTTGAAAAGTATGCTGTTGCAGGACAAATGAAAGCCGATGATTTAAAAGCCAATCAGCTTCCACAGCTGGAAGCGCGGGCGGCTCAGGGGGATCAGATGGCTTCAATGCAGCTTGATACGTTAAGAAATGCCGTCGATTTACTCGAGCAAAGAGTTTATGATCTTGAAATGGCTAAAATGGTTGCCCTTCAGACTGCACCGCAAATCCGGCTGCTTCAGAGAGGGAATACCAAGCTTATCGGCAAGATTAATTCTGCATTTGTAACCACTATTCCAATTTTTAAAAACGGTCTGATTCAGGCAGTTGCAGCCAAAAGACAAAAGCTTGTTGCTGATTCAATGAGCGAGCTGGACAGACGGACAAATGAGATGCTGGTGCGCAATGCCCAGAACATTTCAAACCAAAGTGCTGATATTGCAAGATTGGCAGGCGGTCCAAGTATTAAGATTGAAACGATTGAGGAATCCTGGAATATCATCATGAAAGGTATGCAGGAGACTAAATCAATAGAAGAAGAAAACAAGCGTCTGCGTGAAGAAGGATCCAGGAGACTGGAACAGCTGCAGGACAATTTTAAAAAAATGAAGCAGCAGGGTTAGGAAGCTGCTCATTTTAAAATATAATATAAATTATGACGAGGTGGAATTGATATGGCAATTAATCTTCAAAAAGGCCAGCGTGTTGACTTAACTAAAGGAAATCCGGGATTATCTAAAATTATGGTAGGATTAGGCTGGGACCCAGTGCAAAAAAGCGGAGGCGGCGGTCTCCTGGGATCTTTATTCGGAGGCGGCGGCGGAGCAAATATCGACTGTGATGCTTCTGTAATCATGCTTGGTGAAAATGAAAAGCTAAAGAGCAATAAAGATGTCATTTACTTCGGTAATTTAAAGAGCGGCGATGGAAGTGTTCAGCATACTGGAGATAACCTCACAGGAGCAGGCGACGGAGACGACGAGCAGGTGCTGATTGATTTAAGCAGAGTGCCTGCACATATTCATAAAATGGTATTCGTTGTAAATATTTATGACAGCGTTAAGAGAAAGCAGCATTTCGGCATGATCCAGAATGCATTCATCAGAGTGGTAAACTCCGGCAACAATCAGGAACTGATTCATTACAACCTGACTGATGACTACAGCGGAAGTACCAGTTTAATAGTTGGGGAGATTTATCGCCATGGAAGCGATTGGAAGTTCGCAGCTGTAGGTACAGGAACGGCTTCTCCCGGTCTTTCAGATGTAGTGCGCTCTTATTCTTAATAAAAATAAGCTTGGCAGGGGCCCGAAATTACTCGGGTCCTTTTTGAATTTTCATAAAAGTTTACCATCATTTGTTTCCTTCAAATCCTCCTTTCATATGTTATAATTTTAATAGATTATCAGAACGGTTTTAGATTTTTTCTCCATTCAGGCAGTTCCGCAGCTTATATACTTCAAAGAGCTCTGTTGCCCGCAAATTATACATCTTAGATTAGCAGAAGGGGCTTTTCACATGCGCAAAATGGTACTTACATTTACAATTATGATTGTTTCCCTTGCACTGCTTGGGAACTCTCAAGCTGCCATGGGCGGCATAAAACTAAAGGATTACCCGCACTCCTCCGAGCTTAAAGAGTTTCTCAGTTTGAAATCTCCACGCCAGCTTGGTGAGATCTTTATTGTGCCTCTCGAACCTTTTGATGAGAGAGAGGCTGCAGAAATGATTTCCCGGGTTGATCATCTGCCTGTCTCCCTGCTCTCCAAAATAGAGGATGAAGATATCAGGGTGAAATTATTCGTGGGAAAGCTGACAGATAATCCTACGGCCCAGCATCTTGCAGGGGTAATTCCCCGCGGCTATACAGGAGATACTACGTGGGATGACGTCCCAGGGGTTGGCGGGGCAAAAACAGTCCTTGTAAAAATAGGCTTCAGCGCGAGGGGGAAAGGTCATGGATCCGTTAATCTGGAACTTCATGAACTTGCCCATTCTGTTGATCGCCATGTTTACAATGGCATTCGATTTAATCAGAAGTTTCTATCTGTGTGGAAAGCTGAAAAAGCTAAATTGTTCCCGGGTCAAAATTATTTTCTTTCCTTCCCTGAAGAATATTTCGCTGAGGCTTTTGCTATGTATTTTTCAGGAGGGGAATCCAGGAGATTATTAAGCGAGAATGCTCCGAAAACCTATGATTTTATAAAAGAATTAAACTGATTTACCTGTTTCTTTAAAGTTTTTAACTGATGTGAAACGAATGGAAATTGTGTACAATAGCAATGAGTATTTTAAAAAGGTTGGGTGGAAATGAAACAATATTTAGATCTTTGCAGGCATGTTCTGGAAAATGGCACTAAAAAAGAAGACCGTACAGGCACAGGTACAATAAGTACGTTTGGATATCAGATGCGCTTTAACCTGCAGGAGGGCTTCCCGCTTGTTACTACTAAGAAATTGCATCTGAAATCCATAATCCATGAGCTATTATGGTTTTTAAATGGAGATACAAATGTAAAATATCTTCAGGAAAATGGTGTGCGGATATGGAATGAGTGGGCAGACGAGGAAGGGAATCTCGGACCCGTTTATGGACATCAGTGGAGATCCTGGACAGGTGCTGATGGAAATACAGTTGATCAGATTACCAGCCTGATTGAGCAAATCAAAACAAATCCTGATTCCCGCCGCCTGATTGTAAATGCATGGAATGTGGGAGAAATTGAAAAGATGGCTTTGCCGCCTTGCCATTGCATGTTCCAGTTTTACGCTGCAGATGGAAAGCTATCCTGCCAGCTTTATCAGAGATCTGCAGATGTCTTTCTCGGCGTGCCGTTTAATATTGCTTCCTATGCTTTACTGACTATGATGGTTGCGCAGGTTTGCGATCTAGAGCCTGGTGAGTTTGTTCATACTTTTGGTGATGTGCATATCTACCAGAATCATCTTGAACAGGTAAACCTCCAGCTGGGCCGTGATCCTCGAAAGCTTCCAAAAATGAAGATGAATCCTGATGTGAAAGATATTTTCAGCTTTAAGTTTGACGATTTCCAGCTTGAAGACTATGATCCGCACCCTCATATTAAAGGAGTTGTCAGTGTATGATTTCTTTAATGTGGGCAATGGATGAGAATCGTGTGATCGGCAGGGATAATAAACTTCCCTGGCATTTGCCTGAGGATTTAAAGTTTTTTAAAAGAACGACGATGGGTCATCCGATTGCCATGGGACGCAAAACCTGGGATTCAATCGGGAGACCTCTGCCGGGGAGAGAAAATATTGTTATAACCCGGAATAAATCCTTTTCCTGTGAAGGATGCACAGTAGTACATACAGTTGAGGAACTTTTGAAGTTCAGCGGAGAGAGAGAAGATGAGATCTTTGTCATCGGCGGTGCAGAGATTTTTAAAGCCATTCTTCCTGCAGCTGATCGTCTATATCTGACTATGATCTATGACCAATTTGAAGGGGACACATACTTTCCGGAATTGGACATGTCAGAATGGGACCTCCTCTCAAGGGAGAAAGGCAAAAGGGATGAAAAAAATCCGTATGATTTTGAATTCCTCATTTATAAAAGAAAATAACCTTAACAGCAGCTCGCGCCGGCGGGCTGCTTTTTTTAATTATTAAACTGTAAACATATAGTGAAAGGATCCTGATTAATATATAATGTAAAACATCTCAACCCTTGGAGGTATGTATGCTTCGACTAATAATCTTTTTTCTTTATATGGGCGGATATTTAGTTTATAGCCTTCCTGCACTATCCCGGATGAGAAACCTGAGTTCGGCACTCCCTGTTGAAGAGCGCGACCGCATCATCCATAAAGTGCCCCAAAAGTGGTCCAGGACGATTATGAAAATATCAGGCTCTCAAGTAAAAATTACGGGGCAGGAATTAATTCCGGATGGGCCAGTAGTCATTGTCTGCAACCATGAAGGGGATTTTGATATTCCAGTCCTTCTTGCATCCATTAATAAACCTTTTGGTTTTATATCGAAAGTAGAAATGAAGAAAGCACCCATTATCTCATCATGGATGGAAGTCATGAATTGTGTCTTTATTGATCGCAGCAATCGCAGGAGTGCTATCAATTCTTTAAAGAATGCTGCAGAGCTTTTAAAACAGGGACACTCTCTCCTGATTTTCCCGGAAGGGACAAGAAGCAGGGGAGGGCAGGTAGCGCCTTTTAAAGTAGGCGGATTCAGGCTTGCACAGGATGCAGGTGTTCCGATTGTGCCAATATCCATTAAAGGGACAGCAGATGCCTTTGAAAAGAATGGGAGACTCATAAAGCCGGCTAAAATAGAAATTAGGGTGTGCAAGCCTGTGAATGCCAGGATTGTTAAAGATATGGATGCAAAGTTTCTTGCACAGGAAGTAAGAGGGATAATCTGCAGCAGTCTTTCGGACAGAAAAATCGCTTCATAAAAAGAAGGCCCCAGTCAGTCAGGGGCCTTTTAAGCGGTAAATTATAAATTCGGATTCACTAAATAATCTGTGAGCTTCTGAATCATTCCGTGGTATTCCTTGGGATCGCAAAACTCTTCTGCGGTAAAGTTCTCTTTCACCCACTCTATTAATTCATCTGCACTGTTGAAGTACTCTCCACTCGTGTCGCTTTTCCGAATCATATACCTGCCGTTATCTTCATCCACTGTTACCTCCACAGGCAAAGCGCTATCCAGACTGCATAAAGAAAACTCCATTCCTGCACCCCTTTGAGATATAAATTAACTTTTGCTTATTATATGTCAGTTTTAGCTGTTTCTATCCATAAAATAATTCGAAAAATGTAAATTTTAAAAAAACCGGATTGAAATCGTGTTTTATCATGGTATAATGTACAAATTAATAACTTGTAAAGAAGAGGGTGGCAAAATGGAACAGAAAGTAATGACAAAAAAATGGGTGCAGTTGGAAGATATTTTAATTGCATACCAGCAGCTTAAGGATATTGTTGCCCATACACCTTTACAGAAGAATGAACGCCTATCAGAAAAGTATGAGTGCAATGTCTATTTGAAAAGGGAAGATCTTCAGCATGTCCGCTCATTTAAATTAAGAGGCGCCTACTATAAAGTTAAATCTTTAACTGCAGAGGAGCTTGAAAATGGTGTAGTCTGTGCAAGTGCAGGGAATCATGCACAGGGAGTTGCCTATGCATGCAGACACCTTGGAGTTCAGGGGAAGATTTTCATGCCGGCGACCACGCCGAGACAAAAGGTGAGCCAGGTAGAGCTGTTTGGCAGAGATTCAGTAGAGATCATACTTGTTGGGGACACTTTTGATGATTCCTATCACGAAGCTCTTAAATGTGCCACTGAGGAGGATAGGGCATTTATTCATCCGTTTGATGATGAAATGGTGATAGCAGGACAGGGAACAGTAGCGGTTGAGATGCTTAACGATTGTGAAGAACAAGTCGATTTTGTTATTGCCAGCATTGGCGGAGGCGGATTAATGGCCGGACTCAGCACTTACATAAAAAGCATCTCGCCGGAAACGCAGATGATTGGAGTTGAACCTGAAGGAGCACCCTCTATGAGCGAAGCAATCAGGGTTCAAACAGTAGCACCCCTCGGGAAGATTGATAAGTTTGTAGATGGTGCGGCGGTAAAATGTGTGGGTGAAAAAACCTATGACATCTGCAATGAGCTTGTTGATGATATTTTCATGGTTCCTGAAGGGAAAGTGTGCACGACCATCCTTGAATTATATAACGAGCATGCGATTGTGGCAGAGCCTGCGGGTGCTTTGCCGATTGCTGCATTGGATATGTGCAGGGATCAAATTAAAGGAAAGAATGTTGTTTGTGTGATCAGCGGCGGCAATAATGATATTGGTCGCATGCAGGAAATTAAAGAGCGTTCCCTGCTTTATGAAGGCCTGCTTTACCATTTTATAGTGAATTTCCCCCAAAGGGCAGGGGCATTAAGAGAGTTCCTTGACGAAGTGCTTGGTCCGACGGACGATATTACACGTTTTGAATATACGAAAAAAAATAATAAAGAAAATGGTCCTGCCCTTGTAGGAATTGAGCTGAAGCATAGGGAGGACTATAGCGATCTCATTGTGAGAATGAATAAAAAGGGGTTCTCCTACAAGGAGATAAACAAAGACAGCAACCTTTTTCATCTGCTTGTATAAGTCCAAAATGACTGGCGGATCCCTAATTTTAATAAGATATGTGACTGAAATATGAATTTTTATGATATCTGTGACATTTCCTTTAAAAAGTACTATAATCGTATTAGATTCAAAAGGGAAGTACTTTAAAGGAGATGTGAATATGCTTTCAAATATCGGTGTTCCAGGATTAATTTTAATCCTTGTTTTGGCGTTAATCATATTCGGTCCAAAAAAGCTGCCGGAAATTGGCCGTGCTTTTGGTGAAACACTAAGAGAATTTAAAAAATCTACCCGAGACTTGACAAGTGACGTGATGGATGAGCTTGAACAGGATACAAAGAAAAAAACGGTTAAATAAGGTGTAAGGATATACTTCTTGCACCTTTTTGTTTTGGTTTAAAAAATCTGGCTGGTCAAGCCCGGCTTTTTATAAAATTAGCAGGAGAATTGTATGGAAGAAAAAGAGTTAAATTTAGTCGAACATCTGGATGAATTAAGAAAAAGGCTCATTATAACGGCATCAGCATTTATCCTGTTTTTTATTGCAGGCTTTGTTTTTGTGGAGGATATTTATAAGTGGCTGGTAAGAGACCTGGAGGTCAAATTGATTGTCCTGGGCCCAAGTGATATTATCTGGGTTTACTTTATGCTTGCTACGGTTATTGCCGTTGCAGCAACAATACCGGTTCTGGCCTTGCAGATTTGGCTGTTTGTCAAGCCTGCCCTGACAGCGGCTGAGCGGAAGATTTCTCTTTCTTATGTGCCGGCATTGTTTATTCTGTTTATTACAGGCCTTTGCTTTGGGTATTTTGTTATTTTCCCAACCGTATTAAGCTTTCTTGTAGAGCTGGGGGGAGAAATGTTTGAGGCCAATTTTACTGCGGATAAATATTTCCGCTTTGTCCTTAATATGACTTTGCCATTTGGAGTTTTATTTGAACTCCCTGTCGTAATCATGTTCCTGACTTCACTTGGGATTCTTAATCCGTATGTGCTTACAAAAATCAGGAAATATGCTTATTTTGTTCTTATCGTAATTTCGGTTATTATATCACCTCCAGACTTCATGTCTGATATTCTTGTAACCATTCCCTTGCTGCTGCTTTATGAAATAAGCATCAACTTATCAAAAATTGTCTATAAAAGAAAGCTGAAAAAGCAAGAAAATTCAGGAGAGGCATCTTCATAAAAAAATTAATGGGATAGCATAATCAGACACATTTCGAGCCTTATTTGGGGTATAATATTAACAAACGGGTGAAAAAGAGGATTGATATTTTGCTATTTAAAAGCCTAGAGTTCAAAAATGCTGTTGGACAGAAGGTAAAAATTATTGAAATTCCTGTATTGGCAAAAGATAGCCCTTATTATTTTATGATCCAAGTCCGTTTAAAAACTTTTATTGCGGCCACTAATGCCAATGAAAAAACACTTAAGAACCATTCTTTTAGAGAATATCTAAAGCGAGTTTTAAAGTGGCCCGTCTATGAAGAGATTTTTGAGACTCCAGAATTAAAAAATAACGCTTAACAACATTGATGCCGGCAGCCAGCCGGTATTTTTTTGGCCACTTGGAAGAGAAGAACAAGCTATATATTATTGCTTTATTTGTATTTTGCTTGAATGTATAATATGAACTAATTGTTAATGCAAGGGAAGTGAAAGCATAATGACTAAAATTAAAATTGTTACAGATTCTACAGCTGACCTATCCAGCGAATTGCTTGAAAAATTCGATATTGAAGTCGTCCCTCTATCTATTCACATCGAAGGTAATACATACTTGGACCGGGTTGATATTACTCCATCTGAATTCATGAAGAAAATGAAAGAAGCGGACGAGCTGCCCAAAAGCTCACAGCCTCCTGCGGGATTATTCGCAGAGGTGTATGACAGGTTTGGTGACCAGGGCTATGAAATTCTCTCTATTCATATGACTGGCGGAATGAGCGGTACTGTTCAATCAGCAGAAAGTGCAGCAGCTATGTCACATGCAAATGTTACAGTGGTAGATTCCAGATATATATCCAAAGCACTGGCATTTCAAGTATTGGAGGCTGCGAAAATGGCCAGGGAAGGGAAAAGTATTCAGGAAATTGTCAGCCGGCTGGAAACCATTCGCAGTAATACTAAGTTGTTTGTAGTAGTGGATACATTGGAAAATCTTGTAAAAGGCGGAAGGATTGGCAAAGGCAAGGCCATGATCGGTTCCTTGCTGAATATAAAACCAATTGCCTCCCTTGAAGGCGGTGTTTATACACCTGTCGCTAAAGTAAGAAGCCATACCCAGGTTGCAAAATATTTGGCCAAGCAATTTGCAGAAGATATAAAAGGGAAAACAATAAAAGGTGTAGGCCTTGTTCATGCAGAAGGCATTGAGTTAGCTTCTAAGCTGAAAACAATGATAGAAGAGCTGCATGCTGGCGCAGAGGTTGAAATAGAGGAGACAACTCCAATTATCAGTACACATACAGGACCAGGTGCAATTGGGTTCATGTATCATCTGGAAGATAAATAAAAAGGACGCATAGCTCATCAGGCTATGCGTTTTTTTTCGGTCTGATCATGGAAAGGAATAGTTAATTTCAAAGACTTTTGTCCTATTTGAAAATATTTGCCATTCTTGATTATCCCCGGAATAAAATTAATTATGGGGGTGTAGGGTTGAAGAGGAAAAATGTCTTGTTTTTTAGTGACTTTGGAATTGACGATTTTGTTGCGGTTATATTTGCCTATTTCTCAGAGGAAATCAATATCGTTGGGATTGTTGCTGATTATGGAAATGTTTCCAGGGAGGACGCCATCCGAAATGCTGCATACCTTCGTGAATTAACCGGTCAAAATACTCCCGTATTCAGCGGAGCAGTATTACCTTTAACCGGCGATGCTCCGGTATTTTACCCGGATGTTCACGGCATTGAAGGGCTCGGTCCGATT
Organism: Cytobacillus sp. FSL H8-0458; assembly: GCF_038002165.1. Classification (NCBI taxonomy): domain Bacteria; kingdom Bacillati; phylum Bacillota; class Bacilli; order Caryophanales; family Bacillaceae; genus Cytobacillus; species Cytobacillus sp. FSL H8-0458. Next base: position 753,736 of record NZ_JBBOBR010000001.1, read on the forward strand.
ATTCCTAAACTGGAGAATTCCAATAATATGTTTGAAAACTTTGATGATTTTAAGGAACTGATCGAGAAGTATGAAGATGATATAACAATTGTTAATGTAGGCAGACTTTCTTCATTGGCAACGGCCTTTATCCTTTATCCCGCACTTATGAGTAAAGTCAGTGACTTTTATATTATGGGCGGGGCATTCAATGTTGCAGGCAATGTGACTCCAGTGGCTGAAGCAAATTTTTATGGGGACCCATATGCGGCTAATGTTGTGTTTGCCAATGCACCAAATAAAATTCATGTCTTTCCTCTGGATGTAACGATGTCTGCAATCATTACTCCTGCAATTATTGACTCTCTTGATGCCTATTATCAGAAAGTGCAAAATAAAGTCGGCTTAATTCTGAAGCCTATGGTTGATTATTATTTTAATTTTTATAAGGAAACTTATCCAGGCATAAGCGGAAGTCCCATGCACGATTTATTTACATTTTGGGCAATGCTTGACGGGGCTGACATTCAATACTTGGATGTACCGGTAAAGATAATTACTGACAAAGGGGAGGCGTTTGGCCAGAGCATTGGTGACTTTAGAAATGTCCCTCAGGAAAACAAGATGAAATACCGGATACATCGGATTGCTGTGCAATTTAATTATTCAAATTTCATCAGAACATTTTATGAGATTATGACTAACCATAAAACGAAACCAACTCAATAGTTTTTATCATCCATTAAATCGAGATACTATTCACAAGTTTGTCATAAGTACTTCTTTCTTCTTTCATGAATATTTGCTAAAATTAGCAACGTATCTAATTAAAGCAGGTGAATGTATGAGAAAAAGAGTTTTTGCAATAATGGTATCTGCTTTTATGCTTGCAGTGCTTTCAGCATGCGGACAGAGCGGCATAAAGGACGCGTTAAATTGGGAACTGGCTGATTTTACGTATACAAATCAGGATAATAAAGAATTTGGTTTAAAGGATCTTAAAGGCAAGGTTTGGGTAGCCGACTTTATTTTTACCAATTGCGAAGATGTATGTATGCCCATGACAGCTAATATGAAGAAGCTTCAGGATTTGGCTGAGGAAGAAGGCATAAAAAATATTGAATTTGTTTCATTCAGTGTAGACCCAAAAGTGGATACACCTGAAGTTTTAAAGGAATTTGCATCTTCATATAATGCAGATTTCAGCAATTGGCATTTTCTGACCGGGTATGAACAGGAAGAAATTGAGAAATATGCTATGGAATACTTCAAAACCATTGTGAAGAAGCCGCAAACAGGTGATCAGGTAATCCATGGAACAGACTTTTTTCTTGTTGACCAGAATGGAAAAGTAATGAAATATTATACTGGTCTCAATGAAATACCATTAGATGAAATTATGAATGATATTAAAGCATTGCAATAGACCTTGGACGAGGTCTATTTTTCTTTTCAGTTTAATCCATGCTGCTGCAGAGACAATGCTAATTATTTTTAAATTGGAGTTGCATGTTATAATATGAATGAGAAAAATGGGCAGGTGATAGTATGATAAAAAAATTCACCCTAATCCTTTGGATCATGCTGCTTCTCGCCTCCTGCAGTTCAGTTAACCACAGCGATATAATTCATTCTGAAAAAGAATCCCGCCTGACAGTTAAAGAAGAAATTCCACTGGATTTTTTCCCTCGAAACCTTACTGTTGCTGCAGTAGGAGACTCTTTAACCCAGGGGGTTGGAGACAGTACTGAACGTGGAGGCTACGTGCCATATCTTGAAATGTCACTGGAAAAAGACAAAAGTGTTCAAGACGCTGTTTTTTATAATTTCGGTGTTAAAGGCAATCGTTCCGATCAATTATTGAAAAAGCTGGGGACAGATGAAGTAAAAGATGTTGTGAAAAATGCAGACGCGGTGATCATAACCATTGGCGGCAATGACGTTATGAAAGTTGTCCGTGAGAATTTTTCAAACCTGAAGCTGAGGGCCTTTGCTAAAGAAAAAGAAATCTATGAACAAAATCTGACCGAGGTTTTAGATTCTATTAAAGAGGTAAACCCAAATAGTAAAATTATTTTAATAGGCTTATATAATCCCTTTCTGAAATGGTTTTCAGAAATAACGGAAATTAACGCTATTCTTGGAGATTGGAATGACACAAGCCAGGATATATTGAAAAATTATCCAGGTACCTATTTTGTTGAAATAGATGATATCTTTGAAAATACCGATGAAAATCTTTTATTTACAGACTACTTTCATCCAAATGACAAAGGCTATGAATTAATAGCTGGACGGGTCCATCAAATCCTCACAGAGGAAGTGCTGAAAGATATTCCGTATAAAAGGAATGCCGAAGGAAATGGAGAGAAGCTGATTGAAAGATAGAAAATGGAAAAAGCTGTTTTTTGCACTGCTGGCCATTAATGCACTCATTGCAGCTGTGCTGTTTATTATTATCAGTATGCCGGCAGATGACGAAGACTACACAGCGGTCACCGAGAATAGTGATAATTATGTTCCTTTTAAAATAAAAGCCAATAAAGAAGATTTGAATAGGGTCATTAACCACTATCTTGAAAAAGAAGGACTGACAGGAGCAATAGATTACAAGGTCCTTCTAAATGATGAAGTTGATTTATATGGTACAATCCCTTTCTTCAGCCAGGATCTGCAGATGAAACTGTCATTTGAACCAGAAGCCTTGAAGAATGGGGATGTTGTCCTTCAGCAAAAGTCTATATCTGTTGGGCAGCTGAAACTTCCTGTTTCACATGTTCTGAAGCTGGTAAAAGACCGCTACAATCTTCCGGAAGGTGTTACCATTCAGCCGCAGAAAGAAAGAATCTATGTGTCACTGCAGGAAATGAAGCTGAAAAGTGATGTAAAAGTAAAAGTGGATGAATTTAATTTAAAGCAGGATGATATTCGTTTTACCCTTCTTGTTCCTGTTAAATGAGAAAAGGGAACTCTTCCGCAACTTTGGAGGGGTTCCCTTTTTTTGACCTTTTGTTTGGCGCGAAAACATTAATCTGTAATGATAATTGCTTCAAGCTCAGGCTCTTTGGCAACGGAACCTACAGCCAGTAAGGTGTAGGCCTGGTCTGCTTTAAATTGCATTCTAGGAATTGACAGCACCTCATTAGGGGTTCCTGCTACCCTGGCCTCCAAATCGACTGTCATTGGAGTTAATGCCATGTACTTGCTTGCCTGCCTGAAAGCAATATTGGGGAAAACAACATCCCTGTTTTTTACGGCAATATCAACTGCCGGAGCTTCGTGGGACAGGTGGGCAAATCTGACTTTTGTTTCCCCGGCAGGCACTTCAGGCTGAATTTCTAATATGACAAGCTTTAAGTTTGCTGCATTTCCTGCAGCTGCAATTGTATATATGTTATCTGCAGCAGCAGTAATTTTTCTGCTTAAAAGTGTGGAAACCATGCTGCCAGCCGGATATATGTCTATCTGGTGCGAGCCTGCAGGCAGTGCAGCATAACCGCTTGCTTCTTTATATGAGAAGTCCTTTAAAATTCGCGTGCCATTTATATAAATATCGATCGGGCCGGCATTAGGGGAACCATGGAACATCCGCACTCTTGCCTGCTGTCCCTGATGAACTTCTGCAGATGGCACCGGGTTATTTGTACGCATCATTCGAAAAGCCTGATTGAGGCAATGTAAATGTTTATGGTAATAAGCAATATGCTGTGCTGCATCAATATATTTAAAGTACTGTGCCAAAAGATCATACTTTGCTGCTTTTTGTAAATACCATTGCTGATTTCTCTCGGCAGGCATATTTCCCCCTCCTAAATCTGCTTAAATAACATATGCTTCTCCCCGGGTGAATGCCACATTGGGAAAAATGATGGAATAAAAGGGCTTTACTTCTGGATCAATATTCCATATAATATAAACAAATAAACGAAAGCGGGTGATGTGCTATGACAAGAGAATTTTACGCCAATACGTTCATTGTAAATAATTCAGGCACAGCCCAAATGGAATTCGTTTAATCGAGCGGACCAGATTGTTTTTCCCCTGCTTATTGAACTTTACATGATCCGACCATGGGCTGATTGCCTATGGTTTTTTGTATGTAAAAAATATTCGATAAGCATGGAGGAACAATCATTGACAATCAATAAACTTGGATTAAATCCCTTTTTTAAAGACGCTTTTTCAGCGTATGAAGAAAAAGAATATCAAATGGGCCGGGTGGCTTTAGAGCATAAGAGAATGTATCGTGTATGGACAGATAAGGGTGAAATGCTCTGTGAAGTATCAGGAAAATTTTCTTTCGATGCATCATCAAGGGAGGATTTTCCTGCTGTAGGTGACTGGGTTGTCATCAAAGAAAGAGCGGATGAACAGCGGGGTACCATTCATGCAGTCCTTCCAAGGAAAAGCAAATTTTCAAGGAAGGCAGCAGGGGTGAATACGGAAGAACAAATTGTAGCTGCTAATGTAGACACTATTTTCCTGGTTAATTCACTTAATGAGGATCTAAACTTAAGAAGAATGGAACGTTATTTGCTTTTGACATGGGAAAGCGGGGCAGCTCCTGTGATTGTTCTTACCAAGGCTGACCTTTGTGAGAATCTTGAGGAAAAGCTTGCTGAGGTGGCCACCGTTGCCATGGGTGTTCCTGTTATCTCAATCAGCGTGATGGAAGAGAATGGAATAGACCTGCTTAAACCGTTTTTGGAGCCTGGAAAAACAATCGCATTGCTCGGCTCTTCAGGTGTTGGAAAGTCCACACTTACCAATTACCTTCTTGGCGCGGAAAAACAAAAGGTCCAGGATATTAGAATAAGTGATGACAAAGGAAAGCATACAACTACTCACAGGGAACTCATCCTTCTTCCTGAAGGCGCCATATTGATTGATACTCCAGGAATGCGGGAGCTTCAGCTGTGGGAAAGTGAAAGCGGTCTTTCAGAAAGCTTCACAGATATTGAACAAGCCGCTGAAAACTGCAGATTCAGGGACTGTACACATGAAAATGAGCCAGGGTGCGCTGTGCATATGCTAATAGAAGAAGGCAGCATATCAAGGGCGCGTCTGAACAGCTATAAGAAGCTTCTCAAGGAACTCGCTTATCTGGATAGAAAGCAGGATAAGCGAGCCCAATCTGAAGAACGAAAGCGCTGGAAAAAAATAAGTGCCGGAGCAAAGAGCAAAAGAATATAAAAATTCAGAAACCTCTTCAATGAAGAGGTTTCTTTTGCATATAATGAATCTTTTCATTAATCTTATGTATATAGCTTTAAATCATCTTTTTAAGGGAAAAAGTAAAAGATAGAAAAGTGCCGGAAAGAGGTGGAGCAGAATGACAGAGAAACAATACGAAAAGGCAACATTTGCAGGAGGCTGCTTCTGGTGTATGGTAAAGCCTTTTGATGAACAGCCTGGAATAAAAGAGGTACTATCCGGGTATACCGGAGGGAATGTAAAGAACCCGACTTACCAGCAAGTCTGTTCGGAAACGACTGGCCATTATGAAGCGGTTCAAATCACATTTGATCCTGAGGTTTACCCATATGACAAACTGCTTGAATTATATTGGCAGCAGATTGACCCTACAGATGAAGGCGGGCAGTTCTATGATCGAGGCCAATCCTATCAGACAGCGATTTTTTATCACAATGAAAAACAAAAGCAGTCAGCAGAAGAATCAAAACAAAAGCTTGCTGAAACCGGTCCATTTACAAAACCGATTGTTACCAGGATTCTGCCTGCTTCAGACTTTTATCCTGCAGAAGAATATCATCAGCACTATTACAAAAAAAATCCGGAAAGATACAATGCCTATCAAACAGGCTCTGGAAGAAAGGCATTTATTAACAACCATTGGGGTGAAAAATGATGGAAAAGAATAGAGAAGATTTAAAGCAGAAACTTAATCCCATGCAATATGAAGTAACTCAGAATAATGGCACAGAGCCGCCGTTCCGCAATGAGTATTGGAATGAATTTAAAGAGGGGATTTATGTTGATATCGTTTCCGGCAAGCCTCTTTTCAACTCAAAGGATAAATATGACGCAGGGTGCGGCTGGCCCAGCTTTACAAAACCCATAGAGGATGAAGAAGTTGTGGAAAAAGAAGACCGCAGCCACTTTATGGTCAGAACGGAAGTGAGAAGCAAATCAGCCGATTCCCATCTTGGTCATGTTTTTGATGATGGACCGGGACCTGCGGGCCTCCGTTACTGCATTAATTCTGCTGCACTCAGGTTTATTCCTAAGGAAAAACTTGAGGAAGAAGGCTATAAAGAATACCTGCAGCTATTTAATAATGAAAACTAAGAATGGATGGTGTTCCTATGTTTAAGAAATTATTTGGCAAAAAGGAAACAGTTAAAGCAATTGAGGTTAAGGCTGCTTTGACGGGTAAAGCCGTTAATCTGGAAGAGGTGCCTGATCCAGTATTTGCAGAAAGAATGATGGGGGACGGAATTGCAATTGAACCTTCAGAAGGTGTGGTTGTTTCCCCGGTAAATGGAGAAGTAGTTCAAGTGTTCCCTACCAAGCATGCAATTGGCATTCGTGCTGAGAATGGTGCCGAGATTTTAATTCATATTGGACTGGAAACGGTCTCCATGAAAGGGGAAGGATTCGAGACCCATATTTCCGAGGGTTCAAAGGTCAGTGAAGGTGATAAGCTTGTTACGTTTGATTTAGCGCTGGTTAAAGAAAAGGCAAAGAGCACAATAACGCCAATGATAATCACTAATGGCGACCAGGTCGCTTCTCTTGAGAAAAATGCAGCAGGAGCCGTAACGAGAGGAACATCTGCAGTAATGACAGTTACTGCAAAATAATGAGAAAAAGCCGCTGAAAATTAAGCGGCTTTTTTCGAGTCGTTTTTTTAAGTCTAAGTTTGCAGCCCAGCTTTCTGTTCTTCATCTTCATTGGTCTGCCCTGGTGAGGATGGAGGAAATTTGAATAACGGCATCGTCAGTACTGTTGTTCACTGATTTTTCATTGGTCACAATAAATTTCACTAAATGCTGTCCTTCTTCGAGACCGCTGACAATATATTGATATCTTTCTTTAGTCAGTGGCCACCATGCGGATAAGGATGTTATATACACATCATCTATGAACACATCCATCTTCCCGCCTTTTTCGCTTCGAATCATGTCGACCCCTAGGAAAGGGCCGCTAAATTGATATTCAAGACTGTCACCCGCCATGCGGCTCTCCCAAATGCCGTCTTTGTGAATAAATGATCCAGATATATCTGTAACATGAGGGATGGATGCGATTTCGATGTCCGCATTGTCATGAATGGGGGCAGTAAGCTCTGCAATTTCTGCATGACTGCCGGCTAACTCTCTTATTTCCTTTATCAAGGTATCTGCATATATTTCATAGCCGTCATCATTTGGATGGACCAGATCCTTTGTCAGTTCCTCTGTCGGTAATCCCGATAGTTCAAAAGGCTTTCTCATATCCACATTTTTTGCGCCATAATGGTTAGAAATATGAGAAATCGCCTGAACGAACGCATCATTATCAAGCGGGTTTTCTGTAATGGTAATGATCTCGGTATCAGGGTAAAGCTGTTTTGTTTTCCTGATAAGCCCTTCGTAGAAATATGAAAATTGCTTCTCATTCATATATTTGCGGTCATTTTCCCCAAATACAATAAAAGTTAAATCAATTTTCCCTAAATGTTCGGATTGCTGAAGTTTATATAAACCCTCAAAGGCAGTGGCACCACTTTGGACGATGGAATGCCTTTTGGCTTTAATCCCAAATTCACTATGCAGATGCTTCTCAAGCCTTGTAAACCATGCCGATGATTTGGAGTTGGCACCTGACCCCCTGCCAATGCTGTCCCCGATAATCAGGTAATTGATATTCTCTTTTGACGATAGCTTTTGATACACGTTAGTTGGATTTGCCCCTTCAACTTTAGATAGGCTATCAAATAAATGATACAAACCATATATAAAAGTGATGATAAAAAAATATATGCCAATCTTCCTTCTCTTCATTGGTTTGAATCCCCCGCTTCTTTTCTGAATCTCTTACGTTTATCGTACCCTAATAATGGTGAAGGGGGAAGGTTTTAAAATGGAGTTAGAGCGTTTTTTTATAAAAATGGGCAAATGCACATGCGGGTCAAGTTCACCCTACATACATTAATATTGAAAATGCCCAAGAAATCTTGTTGAGGAGTGATTATTTATGTATAAAGGTGCAGTTGCCGGTGCTGGCTACGACCAATGTTATCCGGGATATGGCTATCCTGTTGCTGGTGCTCATTATGGAGGATGTGGATATGGCGGTTTTGCATTGATCGTCGTATTGTTCATTCTATTGATTATTATAGGAGCATGCTGCTGCGGAAATTGGTAATATAAATGGATATTGTGAAGGCTGCTCGTAATGAGCAGCCTTCTGTTTTTTGGACACGGAATTATTAACGGAATTTTACATAAATTATTGTAAATACGAACATTATTTATAAAATTAAATAAATAGTTCGTAAAAATGTTGACCTGCTCTATTGTATTTGATATAGTTACCTTTGGTAGAAGAAATTAACGAATAATGCGTCTGGGGGAATAGGACGATGAATGAGAATTATGATGTTATTGTTGTCGGTGCTGGACCGGCTGGAATATTTACTTGTTATGAATTAACATTGAAAATGCCTGAAGCAAAAATTTTATTAATTGATAAAGGCCATGATATTTATAAAAGAAATTGTCCGATTTTACAGAAAAAGATTGCTAAATGCCCGCCGGCAGCAGGAAGAAAAGAATTTGCCGGCTGCCTGCCGGCTTGCTCTATCACGAATGGATTTGGCGGAGCAGGGGCCTATTCAGATGGAAAATTCAATATTACGAGTGAGTTTGGCGGCTGGATGACCGATTATCTCCCTGACTCCCAGGTTGTTGATTTGATAAAATATGTAGACGAAATCAATTTGAAGCACGGCGCGACTGAAAGCATTACAGACCCAATGACAGATGAAGTGAGGGATATCGAGCGCCGCGGATATGCAGCAGGACTTAAACTGCTTCGTGCGCAGGTCAGACATTTGGGCACCGAGCAGAATCTTGAAATCCTAAAGAGCATTTATGAATATTTACGTGAAAAAATTGATATGTCCTATAAGACAGAGGTTGAAGATCTCATAACAGAGAAAACCCCTGATGGCCATCGCATTATGGGAGTTAAGCTTAAGTCCGGAAATGAAGTTCTTGCTGATAAGGTAGTTGTAGCACCAGGGAGAGATGGATCAGTTTGGCTGGCAAACCTCCTGAAGTCACGCCGCTTGAAGATGATCAATAATCAGGTCGATATTGGCGTGCGGGTTGAAACTTCGGATATAGTCATGGAAGAGATTAATAAACATCTTTACGAAGGAAAGTTCACATTTAATACATCTGTTGGTACAAGAGTGCGGACATTCTGCAGCAATCCTTCCGGCCATGTTGTAGTGGAAAACCACTCAGGAATCATGCTTGCGAATGGCCATGCTTACAAAGACCCTAAGCTGGGAAGCCCGAATACGAACTTTGCGCTGCTGGTATCCCATACATTCTCGGAACCGTTTGATAAGCCAAATGAATATGCGCATGAAATTTCCAGGCTTGCCAACAGCCTTTCAAACGGCGGAATCATTGTTCAAAAGTATGGAGATATATTAAAAGGAAGAAGATCTACCGAGAAGAGAATTAAAGAAGGCTTCCTTGAACCAACCTTAAAGGAAGCGGTGCCTGGCGACCTGGGACTTGTGCTTCCATATAATACAATGAAAAGCCTGATTGAAATGACAGAGGCTTTAAACCATGTATCTCCCGGCCTTGCATCAGAACATACCCTATTCTACGGTGTGGAGGCAAAATTCTATTCTGCACGTCCCAAGTTGAATGACCGTTTCGAAACGGAAATAAGCGGACTATATGTCGGAGGGGATGGTGCAGGCATCACCAGAGGACTTGCACAGGCAGGTGCCTGCGGTGTCTGGATTGCAAGGGATATTATCGAAAAGACAAGTAATGCACCAAGAAGGGAACCTGCATTAGTATAAGAAAAGGAGGCCGGGCTGAAAAGCAGGCCTTTTTTTATATAAAAAACAGTTATTTCCAAACACCCCTGTATTTGATAAAATGTAAAACAATCTAGGTCTGAAAGTGGAAAAGGAGAGGACACAATGCTTGCAGAGCGATTAAAGCCCGGCGATGAGATCCGGGTCATTGCGCCGTCCAGAAGTATGGCCATCATAAAAGGCGAGCAATTGCGAATTGCCCAGGAGCGGCTGAATCAGCTGGGATTCACAGTGACATACGGAAAAAATGCAGAAGATCATGATGAGTTTTTCAGTACTTCTATAGAAGAAAGAATTGAAGATTTGCATGATGCTTTTACTGATCCTAATGTAAAGGGAATCCTGACAGTGATCGGCGGCTATAACGCCAACCAGCTTTTAAATTACATAGACTTCGGGATTATAAAAAATAATCCAAAAATCTTTTGCGGATTTAGTGATATCACAGCACTGCAGGGGGCCATTTATAAAAAAACGGGTTTGATCACCTATTCTGGCCCGCATTTTTCAAGCTTCGGAGTAAAGCATGGGTTTGAGTACACTTTGGAATCTTTTATTAACGCAGTTACAAACGATGCCCCATATGAAATTGCAGCATCATCACATTGGAGTGATGATCCATGGTATCTCGACCAGGAAGACAGGCATTTCATCAAAAATAATGGGTATACGGTAATCCAGGAAGGGACTGCAGCAGGCAGATTAATTGGAGGGAATTTATGCACGCTTAATTTGCTGCAGGGGACAGAGTTCATGCCCTCTTTAAAGGATTCAATCTTATTTATTGAAGATGATGAGGAATCACATGCTCTTACCTTTGATCGGGATCTTCAATCACTTCTGCACCTGCCTGATGCCCGTGACATCAAAGGAATCCTCATTGGAAGGTTTCAGAAAAATTCCCAAGTGACAGAAGAAGCACTGAAGAAAATTATTGGTTCCAAAAAAGAGCTCCAAGGCATCCCTGTAATCGCAAATGTGAACTTCGGCCATGTACAGCCCTATGCTACTATCCCAATTGGAGGGAAAGCAGTAATAAAAGCACAAGGTTTTGAAAGTGAAATTTGGATCGAACAGAATTAGGAAAATGAATTTTGAACAGCCGCTATCCAGCGGCTGTTTTTTTTCAGCGAAAAATAGATCACTCTGTAAAATTCTTTTATGAAAGATTTCTTAAGTGACTTCATACAATTTACTATATTGCCAAATGGTAGAGAATATTTGGCTTGCAGAATTGAAGATTTGCTGTGAAAGCTCATGAAGCCATCGGCGGATATTCATTAGCCGCAGGCGAATTTCGCAATTATAGTTGGAGGGAGTACGCTGATGAACCAGTCGAACTTAATTAAGCCGATGCTTGATGCACAGTACCCGATCATTGATTATGGCAGGGGAGTTTATTTATATGACACGAACGGAAAGAAATACCTGGATGCATCATCTGGCGCGATAACAGCCAATATTGGCCATGGTGTGGAGGAAATCATTGAGGCAATGCATGAACAGGCAAAAAAAGTTTCTTTTGTATATCGATCGCAATTTACGAGCGGGGCAGCTGAAAAGCTTGCCCATAAAATAGCCGAGGCTGCGATTGGCGATTTGAATTGGAGCTTTTTTGTGAACAGCGGGTCTGAGGCCACTGAAACAGCTATGAAAATAGCGATTCAGTACTGGCAGGAAAAAGGTATTGTGACAAAAACAAAGGTGCTCTCAAGGTGGATGAGCTATCATGGCATAACCCTGGGAGCTTTATCAATGTCAGGACATACGGGCAGAAGGGCTCGCTTCATACCGCTGCTTGAGGATTTTCCAGTCATTCATCCGCCATATTGCTATAGGTGCCCTTACAATTTGGAAGCGCCTGAATGCGGTTATCTGTGTGCACATGAACTTGAAACCGTCATTAAACGGATAGGGCCAGAGAATATTGCTGCGTTTATCGCAGAGCCAGTCATTGGGGCTGCAGGGGGTGCTATTACACCTCCCAAGGATTACTACCGGATAATCAAAGAAATTTGTGACCGGCATGACATATTATTTATTGCTGATGAGGTAATGACTGGTTTTGGCAGAACAGGCACAATGCTTGCCTGTGAGCATTGGAATGTAAAGCCTGATATTGTCGCACTTGGAAAAGGAATGGGAGCCGGGTATGCTCCGATTGCAGCTGCACTTGTAAGCGATGAAGTAATGGAGCCCATACTGGCAGGTTCAAAAAGCATTATGAGCGGTCATACGTTGAGTGCAAATCCGCAGTCATGTGCAGTGTCTCTCGCAGTGCTTGAATATATTGAGAAAAACAATATTATCCCGGAAGCTGAAAGCAAAGGAGTGTATTTAAGAAATAAACTGACTAAGCTGCAATCCAAATTTTCCTTTATTGGAGATGTAAGGGGAAAAGGGCTGATGGTCGGACTTGAATTTGTAATGGACCCTCTGACAAAAGAGCCGTTTACAAAAAGCTTCGGTCTGACTCAGAGGTTAATACAGGAAGCACAGGAACAGGGTCTGCTTATTTACCCTGCAGGTGCGGGCACAAATGGCACAGACGGGGATGCCGTATTGATCGCACCGCCGCTGACTATTACCAAAAGGGAAATCGATGATCTGGTAAAGCGGTTTGAAAAGACTTTGCAGGTTTTCTCAGAGAATCATTTGATCCCTGGTGAGGAAGAGGCTGAATAACAATGGAGAACACATTTAATAAGATTATTGAACTTGATGATGCAATGAAGCATTTTCGGGACGGCATGATCATTATGTTTGGCGGCTTTGGCGGCATTGGCACCCCTCCATCCCTTATCGACGGCATTCTGGATAATGGATTCAAAGATTTAACGCTCATTGGCAATGATTCAGGCTTTCCCCATATTGGGATCGGGAAGGTGGTAAGCCTGGGAAGGGCAAAAAAAATGATTGCTTCTCATATTGGCTCAAATCCCGTTGCCGGCCAACTAATGACAGATGGAAAGATGGAAGTGGAATTTTCACCCCAGGGGATATTGGCAGAAAGAATACGTGCAGGCGGAGTCGGCATACCTGCCATCCTTTCCGATATTGGCCTTGATAACGACATTGTGACCGGCAATAAGCAGACATGCAGCCTTGGCGGAAAAAGGTATCTTGTGGAGACGGCCCTGACTGCTGATATATCGATTGTTTTTGCTAAGAAAGCTGATCCTTACGGGAACTTGATTTATGACAAAAGTGCCAGAAACACAAACCCGCTTGTCGCCATGGCTGGTGATGTAACGATTGCGGAAGTGGAGGAAATTGTCCCGCTTGGCAGTCTGGATCCTCATGAAATTATAACACCGGGTGTTTTCGTCGATTATATCGTGCCTTCGAAGGGAGTGAATTGGAAATGGGCATGGGAGTAGAAATTAGAAATCGTATTGCCAAACGTGCTGCGGAGGAAATTAAGAACGGGATGATTGTAAATCTCGGCATTGGAATCCCATCGCTTGTACCTAATCATTTGCCTGCCGGGGCACATGTAATGTTTCATGCGGAAAATGGCATTACAGGTATGGGTCCAAGTCCGGAGAATGGAAAGGAAGATGAAAATCTCTGTAATGCTGGAGGTTTTCCGGTTTCCGTTGTAAAAGGTGCTTCGTATTGTGACAGCACTATTGCTTTCGGGATGATACGCAGAGGAAGAGTTGATATGACGATTCTGGGCTCCCTGGAGGTAAGCGGAAAAGGGGATCTGGCCAATTGGATTGTGCCGGGAAAAAAAGTTCCTGGTATGGGCGGTGCAATGGAGCTTGCCCAAAAAGCAAAAAAAGTCATTGTCCTTATGAACCAGACGGACAAGTACGGGAATTCAAAAATTGTGGACGAGTGCACCCTGCCTCTTACATCAGCACGCTGTGTAAACATGATTATTACAGACATGGCTGTCTTTCAAATATCAGCTAAAGGACTCACACTGACTGACTTGTTTGCGCCACATTCTATAAATGAAGTAAGGGCAAAAACAGGCTGCCGTTTTACAATTGCTGAGAATGTGAGAGTGATTAATTGATAGATTTATTTGTTTTGGTCTCAAAAAAGGAGTGAGAATATGCATACTCATGCAAAGATTAAACAATGGCTGCAAGAGAATAAGCAAAGAGGAACAAGACTTCTTCAGCAGCTAGTCCAGGAAGGAAGCATCCGCGGAAATGAAAGCAGTGCACAGGCCGTTATCATTGAAAAATGCCGCAAACTTGGACTAACCCTGGATATCTGGGAAATAGGCAAGGAACAATTGATCAAACATCCTGCCTTTTGTTCAGATCGAAAGGATTTTTCCGGAAATCCCAATGTGGTCGCAAAATTGAAAGGAACAGGCGGAGGAAGATCCATCATCCTCAATGGCCATATTGATGTTGTTCCAGAGGGAGACCGAAATGATTGGGAACATGATCCATTTAGCGGCAGAATTGAAGATGGAAAGCTATTTGGCAGGGGTTCGACCGATATGAAAGGCGGTACAGTCTCGCTCCTGCTTGCCATGGAAGCCATTATTGCGCTTGGAATCAAGCTTAAAGGCGATGTGATTTTTCAAAGTGTCATAGAAGAAGAAAGCGGCGGGGCGGGTACATTGGCAGCAGTCCTCAGGGGATATTCAGCTGATGGGGCAATCATTCCCGAACCGACCAATATGAAAATTTTCCCAAAACAACAGGGCTCGATGTGGTTTAGGATAACAGTCAAAGGGCGTTCAGCCCATGGGGGAACCCGATATGAGGGCATCAATGCAATCGAAAAAGCAATGTATGTGATGACAAAGCTTCAGGAGCTTGAGAAGTTAAGAAACCTTAAAATTGAAGACCCGCTCTATTCAAAGATTCCTATTCCGATCCCTATTAATATCGGAAAAATATACAGCGGAGAATGGCCATCTTCCGTGCCGGATATTGCGGTCATAGAGGGAAGGATGGGGGTAGCGCCGGATGAAGAGATGATATCGGCCGAAAAAGAGCTGGAGAATTGCCTGAAGGAAGCAGCACAAAATGATGCGTGGCTTAAAAAGAATCCTCCTCAAGTTGAATGGTTTGGCGGACGCTGGCTGCCTGGAAATCTGGAGCAGGATCATCCTTTAATGGCTGTATTATCGGAATCCTTTGAATCTGTAAAAGGAAAACAGCCGGCAGTTGAGGCATCACCCTGGGGCACGGATGGAGGCATATTATCCAAAGTGGGAAATACACCTGTAGTTGTCTTCGGCCCAGGTGTGACGGAAGCCGCCCATGATGTTAACGAATTTATTTCCTTAGAAGAAGTTTTTGAAGCGGCTGAAATTATTGCTCTAGCCATACTGGAATGGTGCGGCACTAATCAGGGAGAGGGGATATAAGGATGGGATCGATTAATATAAGAACAGAGATACCGGGACCAAAAGCGAAGGAGTTATTGGCTAAAAAAGAGCAGAATGTCCCAAAGGGGCCATTTAACACGATGCAGACATTTGCGGATAAAGGGGATGGTGCACTTCTGACAGATATAGATGGAAATACTTTTCTTGATTTTGCAGGGGCAATCGGGACACTGAATGTTGGACACTGCCCGCCAAGGGTTGTTGAAGCCCTGCATGCCCAAATTGACCAATATCTTCACCCGTGCTTCCATGTCATGATGTATGAGCCTTATATCAAGCTGGCAGAGAAACTCAATAGCATTACACCCGGCAATCACAGCAAGAAAACCTTCTTTTTAAGCACCGGAGCAGAGGCCGTGGAAAATGCGGTTAAAATAGCAAGGAAATATACCGGCAGAAAAGGAATTATATCATTTGAACGGGGCTTTCATGGCCGGACCTATATGTCCATGAGTTTAACGAGCAAGGTAAAACCATATAAATATGAATTCGGGCCATTTGCGCCGGAAACGTATAAATGGCCATATCCTTATTATTACCGCAGCGAGGGCCTGAAGGATAAAGACCATGATAATGCTTTACTTAAAAGATTCGAAACGTTTTTTCTGAGCGAGGTGCCGCCTGAAGAAGTCGCTGCTGTCATTATGGAGCCTGTTCAGGGTGAAGGAGGTTTTGTTATGCCGTCGTCCCGTTTTGTAAGAGGTGTTAAAGAGCTTTGTGAAAAACATGGAATCCTCTTTATCGCTGATGAGGTACAGACGGGATTTGGCAGGACAGGCAAAATGTTTGCCATGGAGCATTATGATGTTGTGCCGGATCTTATGACCATGTCTAAATCGATCGGTGCCGGATTGCCAATCAGTGCTGTAACTGGAAGGGCAGAGATAATGGATTCACCAAATATTGGTGAAATCGGCGGTACTTATGGAGGCAGTCCGCTTGGGTGTGCAGCTGCATTAGAAGTGATTCGGACAATTGAGGAAGAAGGGTTATTAGAAAGAGCAAATGAAATCGGAAGCCTTTTCACTGAAAAATTTTCTGATTTTCCTTTAAAATATAAGCAAGTGGGTGAAGTGCGTTCTTTAGGAGCAATGTGTGCAATTGAATTTGTTAAAGATCAGGAATCAAAGGAACCAAATAAAGAAATCGTTCAGAAAATCCTGTCTAAGGCACACAATCGCGGCCTCATCATAATGAGCGCCGGCTTATATGGCAATATTATTCGTTTGCTCAGTCCGCTTGTCACAACCAATGAACAGCTCATTGAAGGATTTTCCGTACTGGAAGAAGTAATAGGTGAATGCTGCACATAAGGAGGAATTCCATTGAAACAACATTTATGGATCAGCGGAAATTTCAAGGAAACAGAGAATTACAAAGCATTAAAAAGCCCCTATAGCGGGGAGGTTATTGCAGAAGTTGCCATGGCAGCTCCTTCCGATGTGAAGTCAGCAATTGATGCGGCAGAACAATCCAAAAAAATAATGGCTGAAATGCCTGCCCATAAAAGGGCTGAAATACTGGAAAATGTGGTCGCCATCATGAAGGAGGAAAAAGAGGAGTGCGCAAAAATTATTGCGCTCGAAGCTTCAAAGCCGATAAAGGCTGCAAGAGGAGAAGTTGACCGTACCATCATGACATATACCTTCGCTGCCCAGGAAGCGCGCAGACTTTATGGAGAAACAATCCCAATGGATGCAGCTCCGGGAGGCGAAGGCAGGGTCTCCTATACAGTACGGGAGCCTCTCGGGATTATTGGAGCCATCACACCATTTAATTTTCCTATGAACCTGGTTGCCCATAAAGTGGGACCGGCTATTGCTGCCGGCAACACGGTTGTTTTAAAGCCTGCATCTCAAACACCAATGTCGGCATACAAAATTGCTGATATTTTTCACAGAGCAGGACTTCCTGCCGGAGTGCTGAATGTGGTAACCGGAAGGGGCGGAACGGTCGGGGATGTACTTGTTGCAGACGGCCGCATATCGATGATTACTTTTACAGGCAGCCCGGCAGTAGGCAGGCAAATCCGCGAACATGCAGGCTTAAAGAGAGTAACGCTTGAATTGGGTTCCAATTCGGCAGTTGTAGTGGATGAGAATGCCGACGTGGAGAAAATTGTCCCGCGTATTGCAGCTGGGGCATTTGCCTTCCAGGGTCAGGTATGTATTTCTGTGCAGCGCATCTATGTGCATGAATCCCTGTACCAGACATTTGCCGAGCATTTTGTTGAGGAAGCCAAAAAGCTGAAAATCGGCGACCCGCTTAATGAGGATACTGATATTTCAGCGATGATCTCCAGGAGTGATACTGAACGTGCAGAGAGCTGGATCAAGAGTGCCGTAGAAAGCGGAGCGGAGCTTGCTCTTGGCGGGAATGCTGCAGATAATACCTTGTATCCGACCGTCCTGCTGAATGTTGACAAATCTGAAAAAATTTCATGTGAAGAAGCATTTGCACCAGTTGTTCATATTAATTCATTCAGCAGCTTTGAAGAGGCGCTGGCACTTGTGAATGATTCAGATTTTGGACTCCAGGCCGGTGTTTTCACCAAGGATGTGAACAAAGCCTTCAAAGCAGCAAAAGAGCTTCATGTCGGCGGGGTAATGGTGAACGATTTCCCGACCTTCCGTGTAGACCACATGCCATATGGCGGAGTGAAAATGAGCGGGATGGGACGTGAAGGAATCAAATATGCTGTTGAAGAAATGACAGAGATGAAACTGATCAGCTTTAAAATTGACTAAGATGAAGCCTGCGAATATGATTTGCTGTTATTGGCCGGTATTTTAATTGAAATGGCTGATAAAACTGCTGATTCGGCCGGAAAAATGGCTGAATGGCCCATATTCCTTCATACATCTATTATGCCTGGCCCTTTGGCCGGGCAGTTTTATTAATAAAAGGGGGTCTTAGCAATGAATAATACTGCTTCGGTAAAGACACTAAAAAAAGAAGACTTTGTGGCCGAATTCTATCTTGATCCATTCAATAAACGGTTAAGGGTAGACGATTATTCAGGTAAATTGGCAGATGCCGTCATTGAAGCAGAGAAAACTGCGAAAGAACATCAGTGTGAGAAATTAATCTTCAGGGGCAGAGTTGAAAATTATATTGATCTTCTTGCGATGGGATTTCATTGCGAGGCTGTTATTGACGGGTATTTCCGCGGCTCTGATCAATACTTTTTCTGCAAGTATTTTTCTGACGAAAGAAGAACTAATGGACACTGGATCTCTGAAGACAGCATCGTTAAAAATGTAACCGCCCTTGAAGGAAACCCGGATGTCCTTATGCCTCCTTCTGAATATCAGCTTATAAAAATAAAGGAGCAGGATGCAGAAAACCTGGCTGAACTATACCGTGAAGTATTTAAGATTTATCCGACACCTCTCCATGATCCCTCATATATAAAAAAGACAATCCGGGAGGGCACCATTTATTACGCATTTCAGTATAAAGATGACCTTGTCAGTGCTGCTTCAGCGGAGGTGAATCTTTTTTATAAAAACGCAGAACTGACAGATTGTGCTACACTCACATCCCACCGTAAACATGGCTTAATGAAAATACTCCTCGAAAAATTGGAAAAAGATCTAAAATCGCAGGGTGTATTCTGTGCCTACTCCATTGCCAGGGCGCTGTCATTCGGTATGAATGCCGTTCTGCATCAGCTGGGCTATTCCTATCGGGGCCGTCTTCTTAACAACTGCTATATTTTTGATAAACTTGAAAATATGAATGTCTGGGTAAAGAATTTGGCCTATTCGGATTGACGAAGCCAAAAAAAGAAGCGCCAGATTTTCGGCACCATCCTGACAAGTTTTCGGCACCCTGTCATATATATACATATATAGGGGGGATTTAATGATTGAAACTCAAAGCATTTCCAAAGAAGTTCTGGCCGCCATATTAAAAGGCATTGATGAAGGAATACATGTAGTGGATTTGAATGGAATTACCATTTTTTATAATGAAATTGCTGCAAGACACGATGGTCTCGAGGTTTCTGAGGTTATCGGAAAACCTGTGCTGAAAGTCTTTCCCTCATTGGATGAAGAGACAAGCACTTTATTAAAAGTTATGAAAACAAAAACACCGATTTATAATCAGACTCAGTCCTATGTAAACCTCCATGGTGCACAAATAGAAACCATCAATACCACTCTCCCTATAACTGTTAATGGGAAGGTAGCGGGAGCTGTCGAGATTGCCAAGGACTACTCCAGATTGAAGCTTCTTTCTGAGAGCCTTCTTGATTTGCGCCAAAAAATAAAAACGCCTGTCAAAAAAAAGGCTGCTGTCAATAATGTACAGTATACACTGGATAGCCTTCTCACAATAAATAAGGAAATGAAAAATATTAAAAAGGAAGCAGCCAAACTGGCAAAGTCCGATTCTTCCATTCTTGTGTTTGGGGAAAGCGGGTGCGGAAAGGAGCTCTTTGTTCAGGGGCTTCATCATGCTTCCTCAAGAACTGAAGGCCCATTTATTGCCCAGAACTGTGCGGCTATACCGGAGTCCTTGCTTGAAAGCATTCTTTTTGGGACTGCTAAAGGAAGCTATACAGGAGCTGTTGACCGGCCGGGGCTTTTTGAATTAGCCGATGGCGGGACACTTTTTCTCGATGAAATACATGCCATGCCGATTGAGCTGCAGGCTAAACTGCTGAGAGTGCTTGAAGATGGCATTGTCCGAAGAGTAGGAAGTCCGAAGAGCTCCCGGGTCAATGTACGGGTGATTGCAGCCATGAATATTCATCCAGTGGAAGCACTTGAGAACAACCTAATGAGAAAAGACTTATTTTACCGCTTAAATGTTCTTACTTTCGGGCTCCTGCCACTAAGGGAGAGGAAGGAAGATATTGAATTTCTAGCACATCATTTTATAAATCGATTTAATCAGGTGTTACACAAAAGCCTTTCGGGAATCGGGGATGATGTGCTGGCTTTTTTCAGACAATATCATTGGCCGGGAAATGTCAGGGAACTAAAGCATACAATCGAATACATGATGAATGTCTGTGAAGAGGATATTCTTAAAGCTGAGGATTTGCCAGTTATAATGAAACAGCAGCTTCAAAGGAATAAACAGGATTGTTTAATAAAAGTTGAGCCTTTAAAGGCGAGTATGGAAAAGCAGGAAAAAGCTTTAATCGAAAAAGCTCTTCAAGAGACAAACGGAAATATAAAAAAAGCCGCAAAGCTATTGGAGGTGCCTCGTCAGACCCTGCAATATAAACTGGCCAAGTATAATATTGAAATCAATAATAGAATCCTGGTCTGTAACACTCATGAAAGTGCCGAGTAATCGGCACTTTTTTGCATTAAAGAAAATGAAAATATCCCCTCAGCTGCTAACAATCGCCAATCCGGAAGGGATTTCATATGATACTACAAAATATTCAGAATTGGCATGAAACTTGCAATGTATTTTATAGAAATTCATATAGGGGGGATCCAGATGAAGAACTTTTTATATAAACCGGATCGGCATTGGAAAGATATTGAGCTATGGAAGGATGTCACAGAAGAACAATGGAATGACTGGCTCTGGCAGCTGACAAATACGATTCGCACTGTTGATGATCTGAAGCAAGTCATCAACCTCACTCCGGATGAGGAGGAAGGAGTAAGAATCTCGACTAAAACGATTCCGCTGAACATTACACCTTATTATGCATCCCTAATGAATCCGGATGATCCGCGATGCCCGATCAGAATGCAATCGGTACCAATTTCAAAAGAAATATATAAAACAAAATATGACCTTGAAGATCCTTTGCATGAGGATGAAGATTCACCTGTCCCTGGCCTGACGCACCGTTATCCTGACCGTGTCTTATTTCTGGTGACAAATCAATGCTCCATGTATTGCCGTTATTGTACACGAAGGAGATTTTCCGGTCAAATTGGCATGGGAGTGCCGAAAAAACAGCTTGATGCAGCGATCAGTTATATCAGGAGTGCCCCTCAGGTCAGGGATGTTCTCATATCTGGCGGGGATGGACTTTTGATCAATGATAATATCCTAGAGTACATTTTGAAGAATTTGCGGGAAATCGATCATGTCGAAATCATCAGAATCGGTACGCGGGCACCTGTTGTATTTCCTCAGCGGATTACCGAGAATTTATGCAATATCCTGAAGAAGTATCATCCGGTATGGCTGAATACACATTTTAATACTTCTATTGAAATTACCGAAGATTCTAAGAGAGCATGTGAGATGCTGGCAAATGCAGGTGTTCCGGTTGGCAACCAATCGGTTATTTTGGCGGGCATAAACGACAGCGTACCAATTATGAAAAAACTAATGCATGATCTTGTTAAAATCCGGGTCCGGCCTTATTACATTTATCAATGTGATTTATCTGAAGGCATTGGCCATTTCCGCGCTCCGGTTTCGAAAGGGCTTGAAATTATTGAAGGGTTAAGGGGACATACATCCGGCTATGCTGTTCCGACTTTTGTGGTCGATGCGCCTGGCGGAGGCGGAAAGATATCACTGCAGCCGAATTATTTAATCTCGCAAAGTGCTGACAAAGTGGTCCTCCGTAATTTCGAAGGTGTAATCACCACTTATCCTGAGCCTGAAAACTATGTTCCAGGCCGTGCAGAAGGCTACTTTAAAGAAATTTATCCTAATATGGAAGAGAAAAAATCAAATGTGGGCATTGCCGCGTTAATGAATGACCAGCAGTTCAACCTGGTGCCTGAAGGCCTGGCAAGACTGAATCGCCGCGAAAAATATGACAGCGACCCAGAGCACAGTTCTTTGAAAGATAAGCGGGGTAAACGGGATGAATTAAAGGAAAAGAAATTCAATGCCCAGCAGACAAAGCAGAGTCCTGCAGCAGAAGCGGGTTCAGAAGCTGCGGCTGCCAAGGAATAGGAGGACAGGAATGGGAAACAAATGTGCCTGGTGTGAAAGCCAAAATATAAATGAAAGCAGCGAAACGGTTTATTGGGAGCTCCCTGATGGAACAAGGGCCATCCAGATAAATGATACACCTTCCATTTCCTGCAGGGATTGTGAGATGGTTTACCAGTCAGATGAACTTGTTAAGTCGATTGAGGACCAGCTATTTTTGATTGATGTGAAAAAGATCGGAAAAGAAATAAATTATGAAAAATTGATGGAGCAGCCAAGGCTGCTGAAGCGAAATTATTTTGATTTCTCTTCCTATGATAAGTGAGGAAAAGGGCAGCCCGCAGATATGCGGGCTGTTTTTAAATATGAATAAGTAGACGGGCTTAGCACAATTCGATTATAGTAGAAAATAAATTAATGAACGACAGAATAAAAAGGAAGGCGTTAATATGTCAAAAACTTTCTATCACTTTTTAATGAAATACAGGCATCCTGCACCAAAAGATAACATCAGCCGTTTTGCCAATGACGCATATGAGGACCACAGCTTTCCGAAAACAGCCTATGATTATGATGAGGTCAGCTCTTACCTAGAACTGAACGGAAGCTATCTGGAGACCATGTCTATATTTGATGAAGCCTGGCAATTGTATGTACTCTCTGAAAGCTGAATGAACACTTTGAAACACTCCTGCTCTGGAGTGTTTTTTATTTGGCTGTTTTCGTAAAGCTTGTTGCTTTTGGGCAGGTAACTAATTTTACCCTCTGAGTTGATTGGAGCGGAAGGTACTTTATCCTCGAAAATGCTGACACATTTCCTTCGTGAGGTGTTCGTTCGAGGAAGCTTATTTCAATGTCCTGCGGGAAGAGAGGGAAGTGTGAGACCCCGCAGGCGAAGCCGAGGAGGCTCGCATTCCTCCCCGCGGGTTCGCTGCGTGCCTGGACCGGAAATCAACGGGCAATATTCAAACGCCAAATTTCATCAAATAGAAAAAAGCAATTTAATTTGAAAAATAGCTTTTGATTGATTGTGATGAACGTACGGACGATTTTCATAAAAAGTGCATATACTATTGTATTCACTACTCACGACTCAGTCATTGAGAGGATGGAGGAAATGAGCAAAAAGAAAAAACCAAAGTACAAAATCGGTGATACAGTCGTGATCACTATTTATGGTACAGTCGGAAAAGTAACAGATGTAAAATGGCTAGATGATATGTACGTCTATGAAGTCAATAAAAGTGAAGGTCTATATATGGAATCCAGCCTTCAAATGCTGTCTGAGTATGAAGGTGAGATTATGGAAAAGGAGCATATTGACATCGAATATAAATACTTTTTTGGCGACCTGGTCCAAGTCAAGGGGTATGGTTCGGATCTTTTCAAAATCGTAGGCTTCAGGACGGAAATTTGGAGATACAAAGAAGATGCATGGGAAGATGTTATTTATGAGCTTTCGAGAATTAATGACGGGGAATGGCTGGAAGCAGGGGAAGAAGAGCTGACACTCGTTGCGGATGCTGAAAGTGCTGATGCATTTATTCAAAAGCTGGGACTTCTTTATATGATCAACAAAAAAGAAAAGCTTCCTGAATTAAAGGAATCGGCACATTCATTCCGCAAGGCAGAAAAGGAATTGCTTGAAGGGATAAAAGAAAGAAAAGTGCTGATTGATGGATTGCTTGATATATATAATGATTATCGTATTCTTTATGAAATGTTTCAGGATGATGAGTATAAGCATATTATGCGGGTTATACTCAGAAAGCTGAAGCATATTGCCAACAATGATGATAAGAGCACTGTGTAAAAAGCACAGAAGTCTTAGCGATTTTTAGAGCCAGGTGACCAGGAGAAACAGTAAAAATGGGATTCCAAACCATATGACGAGCTTGAACCATGCATTTAATAGATTGCTATAAAGATTTATAATAGAGCTTTCTTCACGATTGACATCTTCTTTAATTAGTAGGGCTAGTCTGGATATACTAGACATTTCGCTGCCTCCTTATTTATGTGTAAAATGGATTGCTGCTGGCTGTTTATCCTATATGTATGTCCTAACTGAAGAAAAATGCATCGAAAATAAAATAAAGAATATGGCTTGTTCTGCATGAATCCAGGGAGTACCTCATACATTTTGTACAAAGGGGGCGTTGCTGTGAAGGAAATAGAAGTGGTAATAGATACAGAAGAAATTGCTGAGTTTTTCTTTCATGAGCTGGCAAAAAGGGGATATGTGCCTACTGAAGGAGAATTGGATGAACTTGCAGATATCACGTTTGAGTACCTGCTGCAAAAGTGCATCATTGATGAAGAAATTGAAGATGACTGATATAGAAAAATGACGAGGAAAGATGCTCGTCATTTTTTTGCGGAACAGCAGGAACATCTTACATATACATATTTTGTAACACAGCATTTTCTGTGGGTACGCAGTGAACGCAGCAATTCCGAAAAAAATATGTGCTGCCATCACTTAAAATGAAACCTTATTGTTATTAAGCACGTATATCTAAGTGAAATAAGTGCTTTGCTTAATATATGGCAGTAAAAATAAAAAAGAAACAGGGAGAGAAGCATATGTCATTTTTTAATAAGGTTCTGGCAAGTGTGGGAATTGGATCAGCAAAAGTGGATACGAAACTTGAAAAGGATTCAGCAGTCCCGGGCGAAGCCCTTAGAGGCGTGGTTGAGATTACAGGAGGCAGCACCGAACAGAAAATTGATGATATTTACCTTTCATTGAATACTACTTATATTAAAGAATCAGATGATAAAAAATATACAGTCTCCGGTCTGATTGACCGTTTCAGGCTTGCTCAATCTTTTACCCTTGCTGCGAATGAACGAAAGGAAATTCCTTTTACCTTTAACCTTCCAGCTGACACACCTTTGTCTTTTGGCAAAACGAGAATATGGGTGGCGACAGGTCTGGATATAAAAAACGCGGTGGATCCTGCAGATAAGGATTATATTCGTGTAGCTGCAACCCCGCTGATGGATTCTGTATTGAACACTGTTTCAAGTATGGGATTCCGCTTGCGGGAAGCAGAATGCGAACAGGCTCCGCACAGGATTCGCGGAAGGCTGCCGTTTATCCAGGAGTTTGAATTTGTTCCAGTTTCCGGTCCTTTCAGAGGAAAGCTTGATGAACTGGAGATTGTATTTTTTCCACAGTCAAACGGAGCGACTGAGGTTATGATGCAAGTAGACCGTAAAGCGAGAGGATTAGGCGGATTCTTGGCAGAAGCACTGGAAATGGATGAAACATTTGTCCGTTTCACTGTTACAAATGCAGATATTCCTTATATGCAGCAAAAGCTTCAGTCGGTCATTGCAAAATATGCTTAATTCATTGAGAAAACGATGGGTGTTGCCCATCGTTTTTTTTTTGCTCTGGCTGTGGCGGTGGAACGCTATAGCTGTTATGCCAGAAGTGTTTTAATTAAATCCTGTCCTTTTAAAAAGGGGGTAATGAGCACGTACATGATTGAATCGGGGATTCTCTTCTCATCATCTGAAATAATGCCGTGAACACCAAGCCTCTGCATGTCTGCAAACTGGTATTGTTTACTGATGGTCCACGAATAGATCTCATATCCGAATAATTCAGCTTGATTAAGGAAGGACTTGGAAAGCAGGAGATGGTGAACAGATAGAAATGAGGCAAAATCGCGGTAGGATGCCAAATGAAACAAGTCCAGGTGTTTGCTCAGAAGCAGGCCTGCAGGTATCTCGGGAGCCAGCTCGTGAAACTTTTTTATCTCATTAATATGAAAAGATTGGACTTTAACCTGACTGTCGGGTTTGTAAAGGTTTAGTATGTCTGCAAGAATTTCTGTCATGCCAGGCTGATTTTCAGGTGATTTCATTTCAATTATAATTCCTATTTTTCCGCTGGCTTGTTTTAATACTTCAGTCAATAAAGGAATTCTTTCACCAGCATACGCAGGAGAAAACCAGGAGCCTGCATCCAGTTTTTTTATGTCTTTAACCGTTAAATCCTCAATTAGCCCCTCACCGTCGGTAGTGCGCAGAACATTAGCGTCATGAATAACAACCAGCTGTTTATCCTTACTCAGCCTTACATCTAACTCGA
The DNA here is from genome assembly GCF_038002165.1 of Cytobacillus sp. FSL H8-0458. NCBI lineage: Bacteria > Bacillati > Bacillota > Bacilli > Caryophanales > Bacillaceae > Cytobacillus > Cytobacillus sp. FSL H8-0458. The sequence continues at coordinate 780,130 of NZ_JBBOBR010000001.1, forward strand.
TATAGTCAAACCCCAATTCAATAGCTTTTTCGAACGATGCAAGCGTGTTTTCCGGTGCAAGTGCCGATGCCCCTCTGTGTGCGATAGACTTAAATGGCATGAGAGGCTGAAAAAAATAAGAAATAGTCATTAATAACATTCCAATCAGGATTGAAACTAAAACAGGCTTTTTAGATACCAGCAATTTCATCACCTCCAGGTAAGACTTTTATACATAATATGCAGATCAAACATTTTTGAAAGCGTTTTCTTAACGAAAAAAAACGTTAATCGACAAAAATAGTATTTTTTTGATGGAGGAAACGACAAGAAAAATGGCTAATTAAACAGTAATAAAAAGTTTTTCACGGAAATTTAGGCAGCTGGCAGGAAAACGTCATAAGAATGCTTTTGAAGACCTTATTCGATAGTTGACAGGTCTCTTGGTGTATTAGAATCAGCCAAAAATAGCGGATGCTGGGAATAAGAGGGGGATGCCATATGCTGAAGGAATTAACAAGAATTAGAAGAAGAGAGTATGATGTTACGATATTTCAAACACCTGAATTCAGGGGCAAAAAAGGCTTTCAGCAAGTATATCGCCTAAATGTAGAAGCTTTGACTCATGAGGAATGCCTTGAATCAGTTTTTAGAAAGTTTAATGTGCATGACCGGATCCCCAGAGATTTTGATGGCCGATTTATTTCCACAGGAGATATACTCTATATTGATGAAGGCAGAAGAGGGCAGTTTTATTATCAGCTAAAGCCGGGCGGCTGGGAAGAAGTTAATCGGATACATATTAGATAAATGAGAAAAACAGGAGGGCATAAAAGCTCTCCTGTTTATTTTAATTAAAAAGTTTATTCGGTTATGTTTGAACCAGGACTGTTTTTGCGTTTGTTGGCTGTGAACTCCTTGCCATGCGCTTCCTGCTCTGCAACAATCGCTTCAGCAGGAATATGATTATTCTTCTTTGGTGAATTTATACGGTTGCGGTGCTTTTTGCCCATCTTAAGTCCCTCCGGTTATCGATTGCTTTTTGTTTTGACTGTTTTGGATGTATTAGGCTCGGTATTAGCCCTAGAAGATGGATTTGTCTCATTGGCATGCTGGACTGCCTGCCTGAGTTTTTTGCTCATTCCTTTTTGCGGCATGATTACAACCTCCTTTGGAAAAGCTAAAATTAGCTTTCCCGCAAAGAGAAAAAACATGCCCTGTCATATTTGTTTCTAACTGATGGCACATATGGTATAGTGTGATTTGGAAGCATTTACAGCAGCTTCAGAACTAATTTGGAGGTTAGATTTATGAGCGTACATATTGGTGCTAAAGAAAATGAAATTGCGGAAACGGTCCTGCTTCCTGGAGACCCTTTGCGTGCAAAATATATTGCAGAAACATTCTTAGAAAATGCGGAGTGCTACAATGAAGTCCGCAACATGTTTGGCTATACAGGAACGTATAAAGGGAAGCGCATATCAGTTCAGGGTACAGGGATGGGGGTTCCATCCATTTCCATCTATATTAATGAACTAATGCAAAGCTATAATGTCCAAAACCTGATTAGAGTAGGAACGTGCGGTGCGATTCAAAAAGATGTAAAGGTTCGCGATGTAATTCTGGCGATGAGCTCTTCTACAGATTCCCAAATGAACAGGCTTACTTTCGGAGGAGTTGACTTTGCGCCGACAGCAAACTTTGATTTATTGAAAAAAGCTTATGATGCAGGTGTTGAAAAAGGATTAAACCTTAAAGTCGGAAATGTCTTCACAGCTGACATGTTCTATAATGACAATTCGGAACTTGAAAAATGGGCAAAGTATCAGATCCTGGCAATTGAAATGGAAACGGCCGCTCTATATACACTTGCAGCGAAATTTGACCGCAAAGCACTATCTGTCCTAACAGTCAGTGATCACATCCTGACAGGTGAGGAAACGACTGCTGAAGAAAGGCAAACCACCTTCAATGAAATGATCGAAGTGGCACTTGAGGCTGCTGTTAAGGAATAATATAGAATGAAACTGGTTCACCTGAGCCAGTTTTATTTTTTTGATGAGTGTGTTTTTGAAATTCTTAAATAGGATATTTTGTGCCGTTTGTCCTGTTTTTAACACAATTATGGACTAGTTGACGTGTAGTGTTAAAATAGTAATGTTGCAAAGAAATAAAAAGACAGGTGAGTTTGAATGAAGAAGATCATAATTATGGCAGGGACCCTCAGCCTTCTGCTTTCCGGCTGCAGCCAGCTTGATCCGTATTTGGATAAAGCAAAGCCGCTTATTGAAAAAATTCCGTTCCTTGGGGAAGATAAAAGCCTCGATGAACCTTCTCAAGAAAATGAGTCACTAAATAGAGAAGAAAACAGTGCCGGGGAAGCAGACAATGAAGACAAGAAAGATATTCAAAAGGATCCTCTTTCATTGGAAGCTTTATATTTTAATGATATTAAAACTGTGGATGGCAGAAATATTATCCAGAACCCTGATAATGTGATGGTCCTGGTGAATAAACAATTCAGCCTTCCGGATGGCTATGAACCATCCAAGCTAATGATCCCGGATGTCGCATTTTCTTACGGGAAGTTAGATTTGGAAAAGAGCTATATGCGTCAGGACGCAGCTGAAGAGCTGGAAAAGCTGTTTACAGGAGCATTGAATGAAGGTGTGGAATTATTTGCTGTATCCGGCTATCGCTCATTTACACGGCAATCGGAAGTTTTTGAGGCCGAAGTAAATAGAGTGGGTAAAGAAAAAGCGGTTCAGGCTGTGGCGATTCCCGGAAGCAGTGAACATCAGACAGGACTCACAATGGATATCTCAAGCAGAAGTGCAGGCCTTGAGCTTTCCGAAGAATTCGGGGAAACAAAGGAAGGAAAGTGGCTTGCTGAAAATGCGCATAACTATGGATTTATTCTCCGCTATCCAAAAGGAAAAGAAGCCATCACAGGTTATAAATATGAGCCCTGGCATTTCCGTTATGTGGGCCATGAAGCTGCGAAAGTCATTTATGAAAAGAAATGGACTTTGGAAGAGTACTTTGATATTGTTAAAAAAATTTAAGAGGCCAAAATAGGCCTCTTTTATTTGCTTTTCTCCTTTAGACTGCCTTTTCCTGATTGAAAATAGAATATAACCGCTAAAATGAAGGGTACAGCGGGAAGGCCTGATAGAAAACGGAGCACATTTTCTGCCTCTGTTAAAGAATATCCCAATGGCAGAAGCAGAAAAAAACTTAATAGAGCAAGTTTCCATGACTGATTCATGATCCCGGCAATTAGGCTGATTAGGGAAAATGCGAAGCTTATCCATAATATTGCGGTTAACATCATAAGTTCACCCCTTAAGAAAGTGATGGGAGAGCTGAGGGCTTGCCGTTGAAAAGGATGGCTAGAGGGTTTTAAAATGACTATATAATAAAATATGTATATGCTGGCAAAACATTAATCTTTTATTTTCCTGATGTAAAATGCCGCTTTAATTGAAGTGAAGTATTGTCTGGCCGGCTGTCTGTTTACCTGATGTTTATAAACCTCCTTCAATGAGGTATTAATAAAGTAAGGTTTACTTGTAAAAAGGAGGCACATGCTTTGGATAAAGTTTCGTTTAAAGTTGTAGGCATGACCTGCAGCCATTGTGAAGAGGCAGTCAAAAATGCCCTTCTCTCCATCGATGGCGTGGCAAGCGTCTCGATTGCCTTTCATGATGAACATGCAGAAATCGAATATGACCCTGAAAAATCTGATATGGAACATTTTATAAAAGCGATTGAAAACCAGGGCTATGGGGTAGCCTGACATAAGAAAGAGCGCCACGCATACTTTGCTGGCGCTCTTTCAATCGCTGCACACATTTTTCTTTGTTATTTATTCGATAAATGTTATTCTAATCATTAAGGATTGTACATAGTTATTTACGGTGACGAAAGTGGTGAAAAGTTTGCAAAATGAAGATTTAAACAAAGAAACTTCTGAAACACCAGATAATAACCATTCAGGTTTTATCCGCATGAAAAAGTTTCATTTTGTAATGCTGCTGTTTTTTATTGTGTTCCTATCAGCTGGAATTACTACCTTTGCACTGGCCTTTGGAGATGAAAAGGCAGTAGATATGGGAACAAGCGAAAGAAGGGAATTTGATAAGCTGTATACAGCTTATGATACCCTGAAAGCAAACTATTTCGAGGAAGTGGATCAGAATAACCTTATAAATGGCGCTATTAACGGTATGCTTGAAGCCCTGGATGATCCATACTCGGACTATATGAATGAAGAAGAAGCCGAAAACTTTCATCAGAGTATTTCATCCTCTTTTGAAGGAATTGGAGCTGAAATCCAGGAACAGGAAGGCTACATAGTCATTGTATCCCCATTGAAAGGTTCACCTGCTGAAAAAGCCGGGCTTAGGCCAAATGACAAGGTTCTCTCAGTTGATGGAAAAAGCCTTCAGGGGATGAGTTCTACAGAGGCAGTTATGCTGATCAGAGGCGAAAAAGGAACTAAAGTAGAACTTGCTGTTCAGCGTCCCGGCACAGATGAGCCTATGAATATTTCCATTACACGCGATACTATTCCCCTTGAGACAGTATATGGCGAAATGCTTGAAGATGGTATTGCAAAAGTACAGATTACTACATTCTCGGAAAATACTTCTAAAGAACTGGTTGAAACTCTGAACGAACTGCAGAAGCAGGGCATGAAAGGATTAATCCTTGATCTTCGCCAGAATCCAGGCGGCCTTCTGGATCAGGCAGTGGAAATCTCCAGCCTGTTTGTCCCGGATGGCGAGATATTATTCCAAATTGAAGACCGCAACGGAAACAGAGAAGAAGTAAAATCAAAAAGAGAAGAAAACCCGAATATACCTTTAGTCGTTGTGATTGATAAAGGAAGTGCCAGTGCATCAGAAATTCTGGCTGCGGCAGTACACGAATCTGCAGATGTGCCGCTTGTCGGTGATAAATCGTTTGGAAAAGGCACCGTCCAGCGTGCACAGGACTTCTCAGATGGTTCAAACATGAAATTCACTACTGAAAAATGGCTGACACCGGATGGCAATTGGATTCATAAAAAGGGAATTACACCTGACCACAAAGTGGCCTTGCCGGAATACGCTGCACTGCCGTTTATTAATCCAGACACCGAATTAAAGCTTTCTGCTTCTTCAGCTCAGGTTAAAGCAGCTCAAGCTATGCTGAAAGCTCTGGGATTTAATCCTGGAAGAGAAGACGGTTTCTTTGACGAAAAAACGGAAGCGGCTGTCAAGGAATTTCAGGCTGCTGAAAAGCTTGATCAAAATGGAGTATTATCAGGGCAGTCTACACTTAGACTGATGGAAAAACTCCGTGAAAAAATCGACCAAAATGATACGCAAATTCAAAAAGCAGCTGAAGTGCTGAAAGAACAAATAGGGTCTTAATCTAAAAGCTCTCCGATTCGGAGAGTTTTTTTCATTTTTAAGCGGGAAGATTCCTTCCTCAAGCAAGTAGCGGCAGGGACAGTTCAAGTATGGATATTCCAGAAAGTGGGTATAGAATGCGTTTCTCTTTCCCACAATGGTAGTAAACTTTAACTATAAAGCAGCGCAGGGGTGATTTGCTTGAAAAAGATATTGATTCTATTTTTACTGGCTGCAGCTATATTATCCGGCTGCACGTCTTTTCAGCAAAAAGAAAACAACAATGCAAGGCAGGAGACGGAGATCGGTGAGTCCGAAAAGGAGAATAAAGAGCCTTCAGCGAATGAAAATGAAACGAAAAACTTTTTGCTTATTGGTGTCGACAGCAGAGGAGAAGAGGATTCACGTTCGGATGCCATTCTGCTGGCCAGCTATGAACCTTCCGGAGAATCCATTAAATTGGTCTCTCTAATGAGGGACAGCTATGTAAAAATTCCGGATTATCAATATATGTACAGCAAATTGAATCATGCTTATTATATAGGCGGCAAGGATTTATTAAAGGATACAATAGAGCAAAACTTCGAAGTTCAAATCGATCATACAGCAATTATTGATTTTAAGGGATTTACAGCAATGCTTGATGCGATTGCCCCGGACGGAATTGAAGCGGAAGTCAGTACCGCTATGATTGAAGATATGGGACTGGATCTGGAGCCGGGGAAACAAAAGCTTAAGGGAAGCGACATTTTATCATATGTGAGATTTCGCCATGACGGACAAAGTGATTTTGGGAGAGTGGACCGGCAGCAGGAAATTTTGATTGGACTTAAAGATGAAGTGTTGAACCAATTCTCATCACCTGCCGGTTTTGCAAGGTTTCCGGAAGTAATCAGCCAGGCAATGAAATATGTTGAAACCGACTTAAAGATTGAAGAAGCATTATCACTCGGTGTGAAATTTTTAATGAATCCTGTCACTGACATTGAAACACTTAGGGTACCTGTTGAAGATAGTTATGAGAATAAAACATATGAACATGCCGGCTCGGTTCTCCAGCTTGATTTTGAAGAAAATTCAGAAGCACTTAAGCAGTTTTTGGATGCTGAAAAGAAATAGAGAATAAGAAATGCGCTTTTAAAAGCAAATGAGGAGCCCCCCTGGGCTCCTCATTTGCTTTTTGTGCACACTGCAATCCCAAAAGGGTAGTGTTTGCCTTCTCTTTTCGGTTCAATGAGAACACTTCTCTGATAATAAAATTCCGTCTCTCCATAAGACTTGAACAGTTCAATAAATTCATCTTCAGTCAGCTGGTGAAAATGGAAGGGCTCATTTGTCGGCTTTCCTCTCCCGGCACCGAAGGGCGTGGATAAAATGAGTGTCCCGCCTGGCTTTAGCATCTTAAAAAGGCTGTTAAGGAATATTTCTTCTGATGCCAGGTGTTCAAGCGTTTCAAAGCTCGTTATCACATCAAAGAATCCCAATTGTTCAGGGAGGGAATCATCTTCCGCATTGGCTTTTACATACTGCACGAGAGGATGATAATGATGCTGTCTGGCATATTTCAGTGTATCCTTATCAATGTCCACTGCTACAATTTCATTGATTTCTTTTTTCTTGGCTTTTGCCATTATTTTTGAACCGTACCCCGTTCCGCACGCAATATCAAGCACTCTCCCTTTAGCGTAATAAAGGGCAAAATAGTAACGTGCCAAATGTTCCAGAAGCATTCCATTAGTAACCGGCATTTCCTCCAGAATGATTCTTTCTCCGGTATTTTCGAGCATTTTACTCCACCATCCTTAATAGAAATTATAGCAAAATTGTCTTATGGTTTGTATGGACTGGTAAAATCATATACAATGGGTCATTAGACAGGATAGCTATAAAGAGGTGATCCTTTGAAGCAGGTAGTGAAGCTTAATGAAGAGACGCGCAGGCAAATATCAGATATTGAACATAAATGCGAAAAGCTTGCAGAAAAACTTCTTAATAAGTACAAAACAGACTTTAAAAATGAAGAGGAAAATCTGGCAGTGGATCTGGTCAGAACGATAAAAGGCCGGCATGCATCAGAAAAAGATGTGTTCGAAATTGATTATGAGTCCATTCTGGAACTGGGAATTGAGACGGAGGATGAATTTTTTCCGAATGCTTATATTCCCATCTGGAAATGCAAACAGGAAATGTTTCATTCAGTTGGTTATTTAACCAATCTGGATATTGAATCAATAGAGAAGAAAATGATGATTATGATTAAAGAAATGCTGGCAGATCGTGAAGAAGGGGAAAAGTATGAATAAAACAGAAATATATATACTATCAGGATTTCTTGGGAGCGGGAAAACGACGCTTCTAAAGCAGCTGCTTCAGGATGAAAAAAAGCAAGGCAGAAAAGTGGCAGTCATGATGAACGAGCTTGGGAAAGTTTCAATTGACTCGGACGCAGTCGATGAGGGTGTGCCATTAAAAGAGCTGCTTGATGGCTGCATATGCTGTACCATCTCAGATAAGCTGGAAGCGCAGCTTCAGGAATTATTGATGGTTGAAAAGCCGGAAGCGATCTATATTGAAACTACAGGTGCTGCTCATCCCATTGAAGTTATGGATAGCATCCTTTCCCCCCTTTTTGCAGACAGGATGCAGGTAAAGGGAATTATTTCTGTTGTTGACGGTCCAAGATGGCTTAATCGAAATGTGTTAAGCCCTCAGGTGCAGCAGCTTTTAATTGAGCAGGTTCGGCATGCAGACTTAATTATATTAAATAAAGCAGATGAACTTTCCGAGGCTGAACAGGCGCGGCTTACAATGGAGATTCAGGGTCTTAACAGCCAGGCGTTCACCATCTTAACTTCATACTCAAAGATCGCAGTGAAGCAGGTAAGAGGTATGTCCTCCGGGAAAAAAAGCAAGGCTTCCAGGTCACATGTTTCTTCTGATCTTAAGCTAAGCACGTTTGTTTACCAGTTTCAAAAACCTGTCAATCAGAATGATTTTGAGGATTTTCTAAGAGGACTTCCAGACACTGTGTACAGAATAAAAGGGTATATGAAACTGCATTCATCACAGTACCCGTTTCTTTTTCAGTTTTCTTATGGAATGCCGCTCTATATGCAGGAAAACATCAATATGCCCCTGAATATGGTGTTTATTGGGGAGAATATTGATTGGGGAGAAATAGAACAAAGGTTAAAAAAACTGGAAGCATCTAATTAATCAGGATATTTATAGAAAATCGCATTCCTATGGTGCGATTTTTTTATTACTTGAATGAATGAAGAAAACCTTTTTTTGGGAAACTCATTATATAATGCCTAACCGAAAAAACATATAAATGAGTGGGATTTATGAAAACATTAAACATAGTCATTGTATTCATCTATCTTCTTTTTGCAGCAGGCACACATACATCTGCAGATGAAGAGGGGATTAGCTGGCGGATTGAGATGCTGCCATGGGAGAAAGTAAATGGAATATTGCCGAAATACAGTAATTTTACCGTTCTGGATGTTGAAACAGGCAAGAAGTTTAAGGTCCAGAGACGTGCCGGAAGCCATCATGCAGATGTTCAGCCATTAAATGCTGAAGAAACAAAAATAATGAAAAGCATTTATGGCGGAAAATGGAGCTGGAAGCGGCGCGCCATCATAGTTATTAATGGCAATCAATGGATTGCGGCTTCCATGCATGGTATGCCCCATGGAGGAGGTGCACTGAAAAATAATTTTCCAGGGCATTTTTGCATTCATTTTTACGGCAGTACAACACATCGAACAAACTTTATGGATTTATCACACAAGCTCATGATTTTGAAAGCAGCAGGAAAGCTTGATGGATATCTTTATAATGCAAATCCTTATGAAGTGATCAGTGCATTCATGGCTGGATTAAAACAGCAGGATTCCAAAATTGTCGAGTCGATTTCCCTCCAGCCTTTAGCATGGAATAAACTCCTGCCCAGAATTGAGAATGTAAGGCTAAGTGCGATGCCCGTCCTTCCGGCAGAGGATTTGACAGATGAGTTGAGTATGGAGGTGCCTGTGGAAGCGGATTGGTTTATAAAAAACCGCGGCAGACAGCATTTTCGGGGCAGCATCTATCTTGTGCGTTTTTCACAGGCAGATCCATGGAAAGTGGATAATAAAAGATTCTTAAAGGAAAATAAGTTAGTGAACAAATAAAGGCCTGAGAATAAAATCTCAGGCCTTTATTCGTTTTATTGTTTTTCGCCAAATTTGATGAATGTCCGCTCGTCTTCCACAAGTCCGCAAGCCGCACATTGCACCCTTTTATCAGGGCCTTTATAAGGCATATGGAAGGGGGAAAGCTGTTCACTGCTGTACTCTTCCAAAACATTCCCTGTCTGAGGATCCATTTTGATGGATTGAGGCACCTGCTGAATAATATTGAATCGGCTTCTGTTTGTTTTACAGTTTGGACACCGATAAGGTGAATTCATAACTCATTCTCCTTTCTCGCATATTAGCTGTATTTTTTGCATTTATAAATTTATTTATGTAAAAATACATCTAAGGAAATATAATTGTTTCCTGTTTTGGAAGGGATGTGGCAAGTTATGAGTCCAGACTACGAAAAGCTTCTGAATGAATACCGGAAGCTTTGGAATAACCGGAAACTCGAAGAGGATACCAATGCAGAAAACATTTTAAAGGAAGCAATCTCCAGGGAACTAAGGGACGAAAATTCCCATCCAAGAGTCCGTAAGACTATCTATGAAAAATTTTACCTTGCGGTTAAGAGAATTGCGCATTCAGACCTGGATGACACATCCAAAGCAGCACTTATCCATATTCATATCCATGAAGCGGAAGGTTTGAAATAGGGGGGTTTAAGCCTCCTTTTTTAATGGCTGTTTTCGCAAGGTTTGTCGCCACTTTTTATTTATTTGCTGAGTTGATTGCAGCGGAAGGTGCGAGATCCTCGAAAATGCTAACGCATTTTCTTCGTGCGGTGTTTTTTCAGGGAAGTTTATTCAACGTCCTGCGGGAGAAGCGGGACAGGTGAGACCCCGCAGACGCGGAGCGTCAAGGAGGCTCACCGCCTGCCCCGCGGTTCGCTGAGCATCCTGGAGCGGAAATCAACGGACAACATTGTTAGCGAAAACAACATTTTATACGAAAAGAGCCTTTTTAATTAATAGGTTTACTGCAGATTTCAAGATCCTTTCACATTTATCTCACAATATTAATGTAAGATAAAGATAAGATAGTCATGAGGAGAAATTGTATGTCAAAAAAAATGTATTGGCTTTTCTTTTTATGGATTATAACGGCCTTCCTTACTTCCTGCTCAGAAAAGAGACAGCCTGCAATACCCGAGGATATAAGCTTTGCTGCCACAGTAAATATCAAGGATATGACCATATCTTTTGTGGACCTGGAAAAAAAGGAGCTGGCGGCAGAATGGGCTATGGAAAAACCTTATACAGGCGCTTTAATTCTCCCGGACAATGATTCCATCCTTCTTTATGGAAAACAGCTTGAAACGGCTGATCTTTATTCCTTAAAGGAAGGCAAACTGATTGACAGCTGGGAAACAGGAGAAGGAATCGTAAATGGAATCCTGCTTGAAACGAATGAAATCGCCTTTGCAGATCAGCATTTAAACGAAATTAGGTTCTTTCATTTAAATGGAGAAGAAGAAAAACAGATCGAATCTGAGATAGATCCGCTTACCCTGCTGGAATCTGGTGAAAAGAATAAGTTATTTGTCCTTAGCTTCAATCATGAAAAACTGGGAATCATCGACCTTGAATCAAAACAAAAAAGCGGGGAATTTACGATCCATCCTTCAGCAGCCGGTGCGTGGCTTAATGAGAAAAACGGTGAAATCTGGATTGGCGGACATGGAGAAGGTGTAGAGATTGAACAAAATATCCATGTATATGATGAAGAAACGGGAAAGTTAAAAAAGAAAATTCCAGCCGCCTCGATGCCGATTAATTTTCTGGGACAAGAAAATCAAGTATATGTCCTAAGCCATGGATCAAATATGTTATATAAAATTAATGAATCAGGGGAAGAAGCAGCCTCTGTTTCAATTGCGGCAAATCCTTTTGAAATGGCTTTTGCAGGAGATAAACTATTAGTGGCCGGTTATGACAGCAATGATTTACATATACTTGAGCCGGAAAATTTAAAAACGCTTAAAAGTATCAAGGTTGGAGAGGGTCCTTTTAAAATAGTCATTAGGGAGAGTGTGAAATGACATGCTGAATATCCTGATTATAGATGATGAAGCAGATATGAGGCACTTAATTGAAATGTACCTCGGGAATTCAGGATTTGCATGCTTTTCAGCAGAAAGCGGCTTTGAAGCATATCGCATACTTGAAAATAAGGTGATGGACTTAGTTATTCTGGATATCATGATGCCTGGGGAGGATGGATTTGAAGTATGCTCCCGAATAAGGGAAAAATCAAATGTGCCAATTATATTTCTCTCTGCTAAGGGAGAGGAATGGGATAAAGTGAAAGCCCTGCAGTTAGGAGGGGATGATTATATTGTCAAACCTTTCAGTCCTGGAGAGCTTGTCGCCAGAATCAATGCTGTCCTTCGAAGAACAGGCGGTTTAAAAAGTGACATGGATTCCATTCGAATTGGAAAGATCGAAATTGACATGAAAGCAAGAAAAGTCTCAGTTGCGGGAAAGCATGTCACGCTTACTCTTAAGGAATATGAATTGCTTCTGTTTTTTATCGAACATAAAAACCAGGCATTAAGCAGGGAGCAGCTGCTTGAATATATATGGGGCATTGATTATACAGGGAGTTTAAGAACAGTAGATACTCATATAAAAACGCTGAGAATGAAGCTTGGGGTTGGTGACTATATTCAAACAGTCTGGGGAGTTGGCTATAAATTAGAGGTGCCTGATGAATGAAATTCCTGACCAATAGTCTGGCTAAAAAAATGTGGCTGACCGTAACAGCCGCGATTATTATTACGATCTTATACTCCTATTTTTTGTCTTATTTATTTTATGAAAAAATTTATGTGGAAAATGTCAGGGACTCCCTGCTTACTGAAGGGAAAAGCCTGGCGTCAGAGTACCAGGGAGGGGCTTTGACAGATGATCTCAAGGAAAAAATCGATTGGTATAATTCCAAATCGGAAACAGAGATTTTTATAGTCAGTAATCCCAGAGAGCTTAGTGCCTGTCTGCCTTTTGAAATTGACTATCAGACACTAATTGGCAAATCAGAGCGTGAAGAGCTTCTAAAAGGCATACCAGTTGAAAAACTGGGCTATGAAAAAAGGTTTGACCGAAAAATTATGGGAGTCATTATTCCTCTTCTTGATGATAATCGGCTTCAAGGCATTATTTATTTATATGTTCCCCTTGCAAAGATTTCAGAAATTACCCGTGATTTTGCATATCTGTGGCTCGTAGCTGCGGCAGTTTTTACTGTTATCAGTATCATTTTAGGAACGATGCTGGTTAAAAAACTGACAAAGCCCCTATTGGATATGAAGGATGCAGCTGAACATGTTTCAAAGGGATACTATGATATTCATTTAAACATTGATTCAAAGGATGAAATTGGCCAGCTGGCAAATGCCTTCAATTATATGTCCTCATCTATACGAAAAGAAGACGAAAAGAAAAGGGATTTCCTGGCAAATGTATCACATGAGTTAAGAACCCCTATAAGCTATGTAAAAGGCTACAGTGAGGCGCTTATTTCCGGAATGGAAAAATCCGAAGAGGACAGGCAAAAATACTTGCAGCTGATACTTAGAGAATCACGGAGGATGGAACGTCTTGTTGGAGACTTGCTTGATTTATCTAAGCTTGAATCTGACGAATACAAACTCGAAGAAATGCCGCTTCCATTGGCACAGCTAATAGAGGACGCTATTGAAAAATACAAGCCGGTCCTTCGTGAAAAAAACCTGGATCTGCAGTATCGCCTGGATCCTGAAGTAATCATAAATGGAGATGAAGGCAGGATTGAGCAGGTTATCCAAAATATTATGGACAATTCCATTAGGTATACAGCAGAAGGCAGAATCAGCATTCGTTTATCTCAAGAGAGAGATCAATGTCTGATTGAAATAGAGGATACAGGGATAGGGATTTCAGAAGAACATTTAAGCAAAATTAAACAAAGGTTTTATAGAGTGAATAAAGGCAGAACAAGATCAGATGGAGGCACAGGGCTTGGACTTGCAATTGCAGAAAAGCTGGTTAAGCTTCATCAAGGTGAGCTGACTGTGTTCAGTGAATTAAATAAGGGGACGACAGTCAGAATCATGCTGCCGCTGCTCGAAATAAAGTAAGAGAGGAGATTATTGATGAAAAAACTAATGTATATTTGGCTCCCTGTAATGATAATTATTAGCCTGGCTGCCTGCAGCAATAATAATGCAGCGGAGGAAGAACCGCAATTCCTGGATGTCGAGTTATCGATAAATCCTGAAAAAGCAAAAGCGAATGAACCGGTTGTTTTTGAAGCAAAAGTTACATATGGAGAAGAAAAGGTTACAGATGCAGACGAAGTAAAGTTTGAAATTTGGAGAGCAAATGCGGAAGAACACGAAATGATACTTGTTGAACATGCTGAAAACGGGATCTATCGCCTGGAGAAAAGCTTTAAAGAAGATGGTACCTATTATATATATTCACATGTAACGGCGCGCAGGATGCATAATATGCCTAAAAAAGAATTTGTTATCGGCAAGCCGAGTGCACCTGAAAAAGAGTCAGGCAGCCAGGAAGAAAATATGAATGACGATGATCATGGCAGCCATTAAAAAGCAGCATTGGCTGCTTTTTGTTTTGGAATCGAGTAATCCTGCAGGAATTTTTCCTATAGGGGCATATATACCCATTTACGGGTATATATACCTATAATATTTGTTACATTGGTGTAATAAAAGTAAAGAATATTATCAGGCTTAAAACCTGTCAATAGTGATATTTTAGTATATAATTGGTACTGTATAAAGGAAGCTTCCAATATAGACAAAAAAATACAGAGGTCTATATACCCATTATTAAGTAAACATAAACCCATTAAAATAAGGATTTATGAAAACTTGCAGGCTTATTTTTACTAGTTTCTAAGTCTATCTGATATGCTGCATTCAAGAATTTGTAAAATCTGTCCAAAAATATTACGAAAAACCCTGTGTTATGATGATTGTGCAAGTCACACAGCACCACACAACAAAGAAAACAAACACAGGGAGGATTTATATACATGAATAAGAAAGTTATTTACTCAGTAGCAGCGGCAGCAGCATTATTAGTATCAGCACCGGGAGCAAACCAAGCGGACGCAGCTTCAAATTGTCCTACTCCTGAACAAGCTAAAAAAATCGCAATCTCTCAATCTGGCAACCTAAGCCAGGATCAAATTAATAACATTCTTCAAAAATACCTTAAAGACTACAATATTAATTGGGGAAATGCCCAAGTAAATAAACAGGAAGCTCAGAAGCCTGCAGCTCCAGCACCAGCTCAAGCAGAGCAGCCTGCTAAAACACAAGAAACAGCAAAAGCTCCAGCGCAGCAGCCTGCACAGCAGCAAGCACCTGCAGAACAGACAAAAGAAGCAGCACCTGCAGCTTCTGAAGTAAGTGCTTACGAGAAAAAAGTACTTGATTTAACAAACCAGGAACGCGTAAAAGCAGGAGTGCCTGCACTTAAATTGGACACAGAATTAAGCAAAGTAGCTCGTGAAAAATCACGTGATATGCAGTCTAAAGGATATTTTGACCATAACAGCCCAACATACGGTTCACCATTTGATATGATGAAGCAATTCGGCATCTCATATACTACAGCGGGCGAAAATATCGCTATGGGTCAGCAGTCTCCTGAAGAAGTTGTACAAGCTTGGATGAATAGTGAAGGCCACCGTAAAAACATCATGAATGCCAACTTCACACACCTTGGTGTTGGCCATGTTGCTGACGGTAACTACTGGACACAAATGTTCATTGGGAAGTAATATTTGATTGAATAAAAGGCAGCCTCTTCAGGCTGTCTTTTTTTTGCCTTCTTCACCTGAAATTAATTCAGTATAGTATTAACTTTCCCTCCATGTATGTATTCAATCATTCATTGGAACATTAGTAATAGCTGCTAAAAATGAAAAACAACAGGTGATTTAAATGGAAATTAGAAAAGGAACAAAAGACGATTTGAAGGAAATAATGGAAATTGTCCAGAAGACTGTCAGCATTATGGAATCTGAGGGGAATGATCAATGGAACCGGACATATCCCCGGGATGAAAATTTTTTAGCTGATGTGGAAGCAGGCAGTTTGTACACTGCCATCTTTGAAGGAAATATTGCAGGTTCCATTACTGTCGATCAAATCCAGGCGGAGGAATATAAAAATGCCTCATGGAGAAAAGATGAGCCCTGCTTTGTATTTCACCGTCTGGCCGTAGATCCTGAGATAAGAGGCGAGGGGATTGCGAGCAGGTTAATTGCATTTGCTGAAGATTATGCAGTGAATAATGGGATATCGTATATGAGAACAGATACATACTCGCTGAATAAAAAGGCTCAAAGTTTATTTGAGAAAACTGGATATGTTAAAGCAGGTACAATCTTCATGGATCGGGAAAATCCTTTTTACTGCTATGATAAGCTGCTTGATTAAAGCTGCTCTTCATTCTTTACAATAATGGGTATTATTTCTTCCTCTTCGAATAAGATGGGAAGAGAAATGGAAAGTATCCCATTTTCAAATGAAGATTCTATCGAATATTTATCAACAGGCATAGGTAGGGTCAGAACTTTTTCAAAAGATCTGCTATGTCTTTCTTTCAGAAAATAGCGCAAGTGCTGCTGAAATGCTGAACATTTTCCTTTAATAATTAGTTCATTTTGTACAAGAGATACTTTAATATCATTTTTGCTTATACCGGGGAGCTCTGCTTCAATTTTGATATTGCCATTGTTCTCATACATGTCACAGCGCGGAAAAATTTCCTGATTTGACAGAAAATGATTTATTTTTTCCTGCTCCAGGCCTGAAAAAGAAAGTTTCTTATTATGATTGGAATCCCCAGGTGAAATAAGCGTTTCCCAGAAATCCTGATCCTGATATTGTGCGGTCATTTTGATTAAATCTTTCCATTTTTCCAGTTCCATAAGGAGGCCCCCTTTATAATATTTCCGTTACATCTATCTCTGAATATTGCATATCGACATTTTTAGGTATTTTTATCTCCATATAGCCCTCTTTGCAGCTGGCGGATGATCCTTTTTTCCTGACAATGGCAGGGAGGGTTATGATGTGTTTATCGTCTTTTTCGGGAATATGTTCGATAATCATTTGATTGGAGGTGTGATAAAGCTTCATTTCCTTTAACCAGTCCTCGTTTTTTATTGGAAATCTCACATAAACATAATCATGGGTTTCGAAGACGGATGAATTAAGTGGTGCAGAATAAGAATGTTGATTAGTTCCAGGGGCTGCAGCATTAAAGCCTTTCATAAAATCCGGTGCTCCAGTCATTCCCTGCATATTTTGAGGAAACATTTGACCCATGATATTTTTAATATATTTATCAATTTCCTCCGGTTTCATTTGGCTGGGAGGATTCTTCATATCTTTATTAAATGGAAATAGATTCCACGGGAACATCCTTCTCATCCTTTCCTTGCTAAACTGCCGCAGCGGCTAATGATTCAATACTATGCCATATATTCTATGCAGATAAATGCCTATCTGTTAATAATGGATTCTTTTGCTAGTACTGCTGCATCATGGGCGAAAGCTTCTTATTATTTGCATTAATACACTGTAATTACTACTATATTGGTATCGATGTATACAAAATAATTAAATACTGAGGGGTAATTTTGTGAGAAATAAAGCAGCTTTAATCACGGGAGGGGCAACAGGGATCGGGAAAAGAACGGCGAATATGCTTGCCGCTAAAGGCATCGATCTGGTGATCAATTACCGTAGCAGTCAAGAGGAAGCTGTCTCATTGTGCGGGGAACTGACCGAAAAATTCGGCACTAAAAATATTGCTTTGCAGGGAGATATTTCTTTACCGGCGGACTGTATAAAGATGTCCGAAAAAGCTCTTAATGAATTTCAAATCATCGATATTGTCATACATAATGCCGGTCCTTATGTGCACGAAAGAAAAGAGATGCTGGATTATTCTTTTGAACAATGGAATTACCTTATTAATGGCAACTTAAATGCGGTCTTTTATTTATCCAAGTTGTTTATACCGAAAATGAGGGAAAATGGATGGGGAAGAATTATCACGATAGGCTTTGATCGTGTAGAATCAGCATCTGGGTGGATATACCGTTCTGCATTCGCGGCTGCAAAAACGGGGGCAGCGTCTTTAACGAAATCCATTGCAATTGAAGAGGCCGGTAACGGAATTACCGCAAATATGGTTTGTCCGGGAGATATTATCGGTGAATGGAAGGAAAGAAATATCGAAGAAGCTGCGAAGGTTCATGATCATGCATCACCAGTCGGAAGGCCGGGTACAGGTGAGGATATTGCCCGTGTAATCAGTTTTCTGACCGATGAAAAATCCGATTTTATTACAGGAAGCATAATCCCGGTTACTGGCGGAAAAGACGTCCTGGGGAAAATTTATCAGGAATGAAAGCGAAAGGCAGAAGAACCGTATTCTTCTGCCTTTTTATATTACTTCGCTTCCATATATGCAGGGTATTTTCTGTTTTGCAGATAGATCAGCCGGCTTGTTAAAGTAATGGCGCCAGCTGCAAGTCCTGTAATTAAACCAATCCAATAACCATATGCTCCCCAATCCGTATGATTGGCCAGGTAATAGCCAAACGGAAGCCCGATGATCCAATAAGAAATAAGCGACATAATGAAGGTGACGTTCACGTCCTTATATCCGCGAAGCGCTCCCTGGACAGGTGCCTGAATGGCATCTGAAAGCTGAAAGAACATGGCATAAATTAAAAAAGCGGCTGTTAATTGCAATACATGGTCGTCTTTTGTATAAATCGATGCCACTTCTTTTGGGAAAGCCAAAAGAACAGCTGCACAAATTAATGCCATAAATACAGCAATACCGACCCCGATCCAGCTGTACTCTTTAGCATCCCTGAATCTCTTAGCCCCCGCTTCAAAGCCCACAACGATTGTTAATGCCATTGAAATGCTTAGGGGGATCATATAAAGAAGTGATGCGAAATTGAGGGCAATCTGATGAGCTGCGATTACGGCTGTTTCAAATGTGCTCATTAATAAAGTAACTGCTGAAAAGATACTGGTTTCGAAAAAAATCGATAAGCCGATTGGGATTCCGATAAGAAGGATTTCTTTCCATTTGCCGATAGAAACAGCATGCATTCTTCTGAAAATTCCATAGTTCGAGAACGGGGAATTTTTATGAATAATAATAATCGAAATAACCATGATCAGCCAGTAAGTAATAGATGAAGCATAGCCTGCACCTGCTCCGCCGAGTTCCGGAAAACCCAATTTGCCATATATAAGTATATAGTTAAAAAAAGCATTGATTGGCAGTGTTAGAAGGGTGATGATCATACTGACTCTGGTCTTTCCAAGAGCATCAATAAACGACCTTAATACATTGTAGACAAAAAGGGGAATCAACCCTGTACTTAAGGCTGCAAGGTAGTTAAAAGCTGTATCCTCGACCCTGTTTTCAAGATTCATTCCACTTAAGATTGGATTTAAGGAGAGTGCTCCTCCGCCAAAAACAATTACGGCCATAATGATGGACAGATAAACACCCTGAATAACAGAAAAAGCAACTTCCTCACGCTGTTTCCCTGCTCCCACGAGGTGGGACACGATCGGTGTAACAGCAAGGAGTATTCCGCTGAGCCCGGTGAATACAGGAACCCATAGAGAAGACCCAATCGCTACACCTGCCAGGTCCTGTGAATCATAGCGGCCGGTCATTAAAGTATCAATAAAAGTCATAGAGTACATCGCCAGCTGGGTTACTAGTATTGGAACTAAAATTACCAGCAGCTGATGCAGTTTTTGTTTTTTGCTGTATGTCTGATTCATGAATCTTTCCTCTTTCTATAATGTGACTAGAGAATTATATCATACTAAAGAGAAGCCGGCCCCAAGCAGGTCTTTTTTCAGTAATAGTAATCCGCTAAAAAATGTTTCAATTATGTGAACTTTTGCATAACGGGAATAAAAATCCTTCAATCGGCGAGTATAAATAGTAAAAGCAGCCATTTCCAAACGCGGCTTGAAGGAGGCAGAAAGATGAGCTTCAATATAAATAGGATTAATCCCAATCAGACTCAAGTATCATTTGTGGACGGGCGTTTTGAAACACTTACCAATGAAGAGCTGGATGAATTGCTGTCCCATTACGGAATAAGAGAAAAAACAGATGAACAGGAAACCAATATTATTAATTGAAAAAAAATAAAAAGCACTTGCTCTATGCAAGTGCTTAGCGTTGTTATTATTTTTGCTTTTCTTTAAGCCTCCAATAATTGGGACGATTCTTGGACTGCTGCTCCATGACGCATAACATGAAGAGTATATAAATCTTTTGGGATCTCATATAAATTGTAAATATCCCCATTAGCATTCAGCTGATTATAAACAGACTTTCTCGTTTCATTTGCAAGAATGACATAAGGAAGCTTTTCTGCAGCTTTTTGCGAGCGGATATTTTCCTTGCGAATCCGCATAAAGATTGTTTCAATGCCAGTTTCAAAAAAGAGCTCCTCAAAGAAAGCATCTTTTGCTAATTTGTTATAGCCATTGCCATGATAGGGTTTGCCAAGCCATGTACCTAAGAAGCCGGCATTGTCCTGGATGTCATACAAATTGATCGTCCCAATCGGAGCGCCCCATTCATCAAGAATTGTGCGTGAAATCAATTCACCGCGTTCTTCTGCTTCGATTGTCTGCTTTGTAATAAACATAAACTCATCATAACAATTGGCTTTTTGGCGAACAAAAGGGAAGACATCAGGGTGCGTCATTAAATCAAATAAAGCATGGCAGTCGTGAAGATCACGTTTCTTGAGCATAGGATATCCCTCCAATTGAGGGCAGTCCTACTCCATGCCAAATAGAGCCTTCGGTCCACCCTCGAAATTTTTTATTATGCTGCTAAAAAATTTCGGGGTGGGAATCGAACCCACTAGAACCAGATAACTGGTGGCGCACCATTTGCCTTCCCTATTACTATCGTTTCCGATATTAGATTGTCTGTCATAAAGAAGCAAAATTTTCACTTCACTTTAGGTATAATACTAAAAAAAAATCAAAAAGGAAATAGGTTTTTTGATTATTTTTTTTGCGATTTTATGTCAAATTACACCAGCAATATTCGACACTATTCTACGACTCCCTATACACAAAATTTCCGCCTATCATTGTCCATTTTGGCTTGGAAAGAAAGTGAAATGGGTGATGATTCCATAAAACTAAATCGGCATCTTTTCCTTCCTCGATGCTTCCCAGCTGATGATCGATTCTGAGGTTTCTTGCCGGCAGAATGGTGATTCCTTCTAAGGCCTTTTGTTCGGAAAGGCCTTCCCTGACTGCAATAGCTGCACACATATTCAAATATTGCACAGGTGTATAGGGATGATCTGTAGTGATGGAGACTTCTACTCCATGCTCTGTCAGCTGCTGGTACGTTTTCCAGGTTTTATTTTTCAGTTCCACTTTCGATCTTCTTGTTAGAGTAGGACCCACTGATACCTTTAAATTTAAGTCTTCTAATTCGTCCGCAATTAAATGGCCTTCTGTACAATGTTCGATCCGAAGATCCAGATTGAATTCTTCTGCAAAGCGGATGGCAGAAATGATATCATCCGCCCTGTGTGCATGTATTCTGACGGGAATTTCTCTTTTAAGCGCCTTGACAAGTGGTGCAAATCTTAGAGAGTCGGGATTATCGCACTGTAAAGCCTCATAAAAGGCTTCCCTCAGCATTCCCATTATCCCCATTCTTGTAATGGATTCCTTGTTGCCATGACTGTGAATCCGTTTTGGATTTTCACCAAGGGCAATCTTAAGGCCGGCTGTATCCTGGATAATCATCTTGCTGATATTTTTACCTGATGTCTTAATAACAGAAGTTGTTCCTCCAATTACGTTGGCGCTTCCCGGCATGATGTGGGCAGTTGTTATGCCATATTTCACCGCATCAGCAAAAGCGGGATCAAGAGGGTATACACCATCCATCGCTCTAATATGCGGGCTTAAGGGTTCAATTGTTTCGTTGGCATCATTGCCTGCCCATCCGGTGCCTTCATCATAAAGACCCAGATGAGTATGGACATCAATGAAACCCGGAAGCAGGTGGTGGCTATGACAGTCTATAATTTTTACATTTGAATCAGACTTTAAGTTCTTGCCTATCTTTATTATTTTTCCGTTTTCTACTATTACATCCCCATGGAAGGTGGGGGAAGTGACAGGGTATATGATTGCATTTTTCAATAAAATTTTCATCAATATCGTCCTTTGATCCTAAGTATTTGCTTTATTTTACAAAAACGAAAAGAAAGTGTGAAGAATATTCTCACCAGCGATATCTCAAATAAAAAAAGTGTAAAATTAGAATTCTACACTTTTGGTTGATTTGTTAACTTTTCCTCTTCTTATAAAACAAATAAAAAGCGCCTGAGCCCAAAGCAATAACTATGATCGGCAATATAAATGGTTTTGCATATTCCTTAATATCTCTCCAGTGATCACCAAGTTCCATTCCCAATAATAAAAAGAGAACCGTCCATGGCACCATAGCTGCTATTGTGTAAATAGTAAAGACCGATAATGGCATTTTGGCTATTCCGGCTGGGATTGAAATGGCATGCCTTATTACAGGTATGAATCTGGCCGTGAAAATCACTCCAGTCCCATACTTTTCAAACCATTTCTCTGATGCATCCAAATGTTTTCGTTGAATCAGCAGATACTTCCCATATTTGTCGAGAACAGGCCTTCCTCCATACGCGCCAAGCCAGTAAAGAAACAGCTGGGCTAGTGTTCCGCCTGCAATCCCTGCAAGGAGGGCTCCTATAAAATGGATATCTCCTGTACTGACTAAAAAGCCGCCATAGCTCAGGACAATTTCGCTTGGGATCACTTCAACCATTAACCCAAGTGCAATGCCGGCATAACCCAGCTGGGAAAGTAATTCAAAAATGCCGGCAATTATCTCTTCCATTCTGATACCTCCCCATTAGATATTTAAAAAGTCCCGGTCATTTGCATGAATATAATGATGAACCCTAATACCCAAACGTATACAGCAAATATCTTTAAGGATTTCCGTTTTAGAAAATTAATCATCCACACGACTGCTGCATAACCGAAAATCGCTGATGACAATGTCGCCATTAACATGCTGCCAAGGGTTATGGCTTCTGTGTGACCGGACATCAATTCGCCAAATTGCATGACAATGCCGCCAGCGATGGCAGGAATGGATAACAGGAATGAAAAATAGGCAGCTGTTTCCCTGTCAAGCTTCCTGAAGAGGCCTGCTGCAATGGTTAAGCCGGACCTTGAGACTGCCGGAAAAATGGCCGCAGCCTGAAAGGTGCCGATAAACAAGGCATCTCCGTACGTAATGGTCTCCATTTTTTTTGCTCCTTTTTTTACACCATCAGCAATCCAGAGTATGAACCCTGTAAATAGAAATTCCCAGCCGATTGTGACACCGGATTTTGAAATTGAATCGAACATGTCACTCAGCAGGAGTCCGACAATTACGGCTGGAATCGTCCCGACTATCAGAAGCATCGATAGTTTGCCGAAGGGCTTCTTTAAAATTTGAAGTAATTCGTTTTTGTATACGACAAGGACTGCCAGTAAAGTTCCTATGTGCAGCATTGTATCAAGGAAGAGGCCTGCTTCATCAAGGCCAAATAGATGTCTCCCCAAATATAAATGTCCTGTACTGGATATAGGCAGGAACTCGGTAAGCCCCTGAATGATCCCCAGAATGAAAGCCTCCAGCTTTGACATCATCTTTCTATCACCTTCCTAAGCAGGTATAAGAATTGGCAAAGCTTAAGCGCAATGCCTGTCTTTAACATGTGTATTCAAGTTGTCCCAATCGAGAACAGGAAATTAAGGCTGCATAGGGAAAGTGCAAAAATAAAAAATACATGAAACCTTTTAGGTTGAATAACGTAAATAATATAAAGAAACATCATTAATATTGAGGATAATTAGGAGGAAACAGAATGAATGATTATAAAATGCCTTCCAATGATGAAAGGCTTATAGCAGCAGCTATCTATGTAACAAGCTTTTTTACTGTTTTTGTGGGACCGCTGATCATTTGGCTCTTGAAAAAGAATGATTCGGAGTTTGTAGATTACCATGGAAAGGAATATTTAAATTTTTTAATTTCCTATACGATTTACAGCGCAATCAGCGTAGTGTTAATGATCATTTTAATTGGGGTCATTACGATTTGGGTGGTGGGAATCCTTGCATTTATCTTTACGATAGTAGCTGCTGTCAAAGCATATGAAGGCAAGAAATACCGAATACCTTTAGTTTTCAGGATTTTAAAATGATGAACAGAGTCCAGGGCTAGTTGCCGTTGGGCTTTTTTTATTGGATAATAATGACACGGGGTGAAGTAATGAATAGACTCGATAACAAACAAAGGATGCTCAAGCTTATGGGAATTTTAAGAGAGCAGACCGATGAAGAAAATGAATATACACTGGACGATATAACTGAATGCTTTAAAAAGGAATATGGACCAGATGTGAAATTAAACAAAAATTCATTAAGAGACGATATTGAACATCTAATTGAAGCAAGATTTGATATTACCATTAACCAGGAAAAAGAGGGAATGCCAAAGTTCTACAGCCATCAATACCGTCTATTCGAGCTTTATGAATTGCGCATGCTGATTGATGCCGTTGCTTCTGCACGCTTCATCACCAAAGATGAGACAAAACAGCTGATCCGGAAAATTAAAAAGCTGACAAGCATTCATCATGCCAAAAAGCTGCATAATGAAATATTGATCGATTCCTCTGTGAAAAGTGAAAGTAAACTGGTTCGGCTGGCTATCAATGATTTGCATGAAGCCATTTCAGAACGGAGAATCGTCACATTTCAATATGGAAGATATAATCTCAACAAGGAATTTGTTTTAAGCCACAATGGAGGGCAATACAGGGTCAAACCGCTGGCGCTCACATGGGTAAATGACTTTTATTATTTAATAGCCTACTATTTTGCAAAAGAAGAAATCCGCCATTATCGGATTGACCGTCTCCGTAATGTTCAAATAACAGAAGAACAATTCGCATATGAACCCTTTGATGTATCCAAGTATGTGAGCTCAACCTTTCATATGTATGCCGGATCTGAAGAGTGGATAAAAATCCGATTCCACAATGATTTAATCAACGTGATAATTGATAAATTTGGGCGGGATGCAGACATAAGAAAACAGGATGAGAACCATTTCGTTTTATCAGCAAAAGCTATTGTGAGTGATGGACTTGTCAAATGGCTCCTCAACTGGGGTAATCAGGCCAGAGTGCTTTCACCATCCTCACTCATTGATCAGGTAACAGACGAAATCAAAAATATGATGGCTGTGTATGAAAAAGAAATGGATTAACCTCAGCTATTAAACTTAAAGACACTCCAATATTGGGGTGTCTTTTTATTAGAAAAATATTTGAAATCCCTTTGAACGATTTATGTACTTAAACGTCATATGAATGACAGTACAAAGGGAGGACATCGAAATGGAAATTTTAGAAGGCATTAACTGGGCAATTCTTGCACCTATAGTCATCATTCAGCTGATATTATTGGTCGTTGCCATTATTGATCTCGTAAAAATTGAAAAAGCAAATGGTCCGAAATGGGTATGGGCTCTCGTCATTATATTTATTAATCTGCTTGGGCCGATCATTTACTTTATTTTCGGAAGGAGAAGCTGATTATGCCGGTTGTAAGCATAACAAATCTTAAAAAGCGGTATAAGGATCAGGAGGTAATAAAAGGTCTGGATTTTCAATTATCTGAAGGGAAATGTATTGCTTTGCTGGGAGCAAATGGAGCAGGAAAAACAACTACACTTAAGATGCTTGCCGGCCTGGTGAAGCCAGATTCCGGCACGATCGTGTATGAAGGGAGAGAAAAAGCGGATTTTCGCAGATTAATAGGCTATCTTCCTCAATTTCCTGTTTTTTATGAATGGATGACAGGCAGGGAATTTCTTGAATACGCGGGGCAGCTTGCAGGCCTTCCCAAAGCAGAAGCAAAAGACAGAGCAGCGGAGCTTCTTAAACTTACCGGTATCTCCGAAGCTAAAAACCGCCGGATTGGAAAATACTCTGGAGGTATGAAGCAGCGGCTTGGCATTGCTCAGGCGATCATTCACCGCCCCAAGCTTGTCATGCTCGATGAACCGGTTTCAGCGCTTGATCCATTTGGACGCAGGGAAGTGCTGGAAATGATGGATAAGCTGAAAAATGAAACTGCCATCCTGTTTTCAACACATATCTTAAATGATGCCGAAGAAATCTGTGATGAAATACTATTTCTCCATAATGGTGAACTGGTTGAGTCTGGAACAATGGCAGACCTGAGAGCTAAACATCAGCAGGCAAAGATTGACTTAGCTTTTAAGCAGAATACTCCGCAATTTGCCGAAGAATTATCTCTGCTTCAGCCTGTTTCTTCAATGAAATTGGATGGAGAGTGTGCGAGTTTTTTGGTTGAGGATATAGAATATGCCAGAAAACTATTTTTAACTGAGATTATGAAACGGAACTTGCCGCTGGTTAAGTTTGAAATCAGCAGAACAAGCCTGGAGGATGTCTTCATGAAGGTGGTGCGAAAATGAACCAATGGTTAACTTTATTTAAAAAAGAGATGCTTGAAATGGCCAGAAATTACAAATGGATCTGGGTGCCTCTTACTTTTATTTTGATAGCTGTAAAAGAGCCGCTGACATTATATTATATGCCTCAGATTATTGATTCTTTAGGCGGTCTTCCGGAAGGGGCAGTCATCGAGCTTCCTGTTCCTTCTGCAGGTGAAGCACTCGCTGCAAGTCTTAGCCAGTTCAATACGTTTGGTGTGCTTATTATTATATTAATTACAATGGGGACTATTGCTGGGGAAAGGAAAAGCGGTGTGGCGGGTCTTATACTGGTGAAGCCTGTTTCATACGCTCGGTTTGTAACTTCAAAGTGGGCGGGTTCTATGATTCTCATATGGTTCTCATATTTTCTAGGTTACTTCCTCTCCTGGTACTATGTGGGCATATTATTTGAATTTATTCCTTTTGCGGATTTTCTTCAATCCTTCTTTGTTTATGGTATCTGGCTTACCCTTATAATCACTATAGTCATCCTCTTCAATACATTTATAAAATCGCCTGGGGCAGTTGGATTTATCTCAATTGGCATTATAATCATAGCAACTTTATTGAGCACTTCGCTTTCTCATCTGCTGGAGTGGAGTCCGGCCCTTCTGTCTGCTTATACAAATACTTTTATCATGGGCGGTAACTTCTCTGATGATTTATTGCCGAGTATTATTGTTTCTGTGATTGCCATTACGCTTTCCATACTTGCATCCATTGCGATTTTTAAACGGAGGGAACTTGCCTGATTTCATGCAAGTTTCTTCCTTTTGGGCATATTTGTATATCGGAGGGTGCTATTTTGGTAGTATTGCTTTAAAAGATAGAAAGGAAGATGAAAGGTGATCAGTGAAACGGGCCTGGTGCTTGAAGGCGGAGGAATGCGTGGAGTGTATACAGCCGGTGTTCTCGAATATTTTCTTGAACAGGACCTCAGCTTTCCTTATGTTATTGGTGTTTCTGCAGGGGCATGCAATGCCGCTTCGTATTTGTCCAAACAAAAGGGCAGAAACAGAATTGTAAATGTGGATTATGTAACAGATCCGCGATATATCTCATGGCGCAATTTCTTTAAATCGCGTCAGTTTTTCGGAATGGATTTTATTTTTGATGAAATACCGAATAAGCTTGTCCCGTATCACTACGAAGAGTTTTATAAAAACCAGTCTGAATTTGTAATTGGAACAACAGATTGCCATACAGGCAAGCCTGTTTATTTCAGTAGAAAAGACTATGGGAAAGATATGCTGAAGGTTTTAAAAGCATCCAGTTCCCTGCCTTTTATTGCACCTGAGGTAGATTTTAATAAAAGGGTCCTCCTTGATGGAGGAATCAGCGATCCCATACCAATCAAAAAAGCGCAGCAGGATGGATTCAAAAAAAATATAGTAATCCTGACAAGAAACCGGGGCTATTCCAAAAAGCCCTCAAAATTTGCTTTTATGGTAAAAAGGAAATATCCGCATTTTACCGGGCTGCAAAAAGCACTGGCAGAAAGGTATCGGACCTATAACGAGACCCTTCGCTATGTAGAGCAGGAAGAAAAGAAGGGGACAGTCCTTGTCGTCCAGCCGCAGGAGCCGTTAACAGTGGGACGGATGGAACGGAATCCTCAAAAATTGGAAAAGTTATATCTCCAAGGATATGATGATGCCAGAAAATCACTTGAAAGAATCAATCAATTTTAACCGTATCTATCAGGATGCGGTTTATTTTTATTAGGACAAAACTCTTATCTTTTCGACATTAAGGAAATGGAAAGAAAAAATGTTTTGCAGAATATAAGGCTAATATGCCTGTGTTTGTTTAAATCTTTGGATTTTAATGTAAATAATATGAGTTCTTAGTTGCAGCTTTTGTTCTTGGGACAGAAGGATATGTCGAATAACAAAGATTGCCGGCATATTTATTTTGAATATAATGAAAATTAGGAAATATAAGGGGGGTCAATTACAAAATGAATATGAAAAAGGGCATCGTAACGGGTGCATTAAGTTTGGCATTATGTGCCTCAGCTGTTTTTGCGGGTGTTGGACAAGCCCAAACGGCAGAAAAAAACTATTTAGTCGTTTTTAAAGATGAAGCAAAGCTTCCTGCAGGGTATGCAGATTTAGTGAAAAAGGCTGGAGGGCAAGTAGAGAATCAGCTGAACAAATTAGGAGCTGTTGAAGTTTCTTCAGCAAATCCTAACTTTCTTAATGAAATCAGAAAGTCTTCCCTTGTATCGGCTGCCGGCGCTGAAAATGTCATATATCCCGAAGCTCCTGCAGTGGAAGCAGATCTTCCATTAGATGGTGCGGATTTATATAATCGTCTGCAATGGGATATCAAACAAGTAACAAATGATGGAGCATCATGGAACCTTCCAGGAGGAACTGGAAAGGCCGCTGATGGCAAAGATATCGTGGTTGGGGTAATCGATACAGGTATCGACTATAATCACCCGGATCTAAAGGAAAATTACGCATATGGTAAATCATTTGTTCCCGGCTATCCAGATCCAATGGATGAAAACAGCCATGGAACACATGTTGCGGGGTCCATCGCAGCTAAAGGAAGAACGATGGGTGTTGGACCAGACTTAAAGGTAGCGGCTTACCGTGTATTCGGTCCTGAAGGGGGAGCAGCTACTTCCCATATTGCCGAAGCTTTAATGACAGCTGCTGATGATAATGTAGATGTTGTTAACATGTCTCTTGGCGGATATGATTGGTTCCAGAATCCTGAGTATGCAACAAAAGATACTGTAGCGGACGTGCAAATGTTTAACAGAGCTATCAAATATGCGATTCAAAAAGGTGTTACTGTAGTTGGTTCAGCAGGCAATAACGCTGTTGATTTAAAGAGTCCGGGGCAGCTGTCAGGTTCAGATACTGGTGCCACACACAGAAGTCCCAGCAGTCAACTGATGATTCGGGTGTCTGCGGGAGGAGCTTTAAAGAATCTTGCGTTCTATTCCAATTATGGTGTCGGAAAAATTGATGTTATGGCTCCAGGAGGAGACTTGGGACCAAACTATGATCCAAATACTGGAGCGGGCAGGGATAATACTTACTTGGCATTAGCAACAATCCCTGGCGGAGGCTATGGCTATAAGGGAGGAACTTCCATGGCTGCCCCGAAAGTTGCGGCACTTGCTGGTGTGATCATCGCAAAACATGGGAAAGACAAAATCTCTCCCGCACAAGTTAAACACATCATTCAAACTTCTTCAGAAGATATCTTTAGTCCTGGGTATGACGAGCAATCAGGCCACGGGCTAATAAATGCAGTTAATGCGTTAAAATAATCTATTAATCAGGCTGGCGGAAACTTTCCGTCAGCTTTATTTTTTGAAATGAATTATTAAGAGTTCCCATCAATTAATTCCTTTCATAATTCATTTTTATTGGACCTGATTAATAGAATATAGAGAGAATTAAATAATACAGGGGAGACTTACTGATGAATATCCAGCACTATTACCTGAAAACAGCTGACATCTCTTTGAATGCAAGCCTTACAGCACTTATGCCCCCATCTTTCTTACTTTTGTTATTCTTCAACAAATTTCCAGGGGCTAATTTCATTGTTATTTTGATCCCTTTTGTTATTTATAGTTTTTTGTGTCATCAAATGTATCTGCTGAATAAACAAAGGGCAGCCGAGGCAGCAGCAAGTAATGATTTCTATATAGGACAAGCCCCTCTATCGTTTTTAGAGCAGTCAAGTGTGCTGATCGCTTTTTTGCCGGCTCCTTCTCTCAGAATGGTTATTTTTGATCCTCAAGGAATGATGATAGGTGAAATCAGAGATATGAAAATGAGGAGGATTCGCTGGTTCCTTCCTTATTTTATTGACCAATTTTTCCCAAAAATACTGGGGGTTTATGACCATACTGAAAATCTTGAGGCATCAATCATCATCCGTAAAAAGGGAATCGAAATCTTGTCTTCAGATGGACACTGCAGGGAAATAGTCGAATTTAAAAAGGATGGAAGCACTCTGCTGTTTCAGAATGGAGATATGCAGTATGCCGTTCCTAAAACCTTTTTCCACACAGATCTGCAGGTTTTGGATGATCAATCGAAAAGAATTGCCCGTCTTCGCAAAGGGTGGATGCCATTTGAGTGGGGGAAGCGCTTTAAGGATCCAAACACACCTGTCCTTTCCTTTAATATTATTCTGGATGCAAAAGAAAAGCGCAGAATTTATGCCATTTTTGCGGCTCTGTTTCTTTATCGCAATCATTAAAACCATGTGCACATTTATAGATTCTGGATTCCCCATATAGTATGATAAATTCAGTTTAAGTATAGGGAAATCAGTACAGAGGTGTTGGAATGAAAAAGTTTTTACTGGCAGCTGCAATTATTGTCCTTTTGCTGTTCATTGTTGACAAGACCATTCTTAAGGAAAAGGGAGTAGTAGAGCAGGCTGGACAAATGCAAAAATACGATAAAATTGAAGATCCTGAGGATTTGCCTATTGGTTTGGAGAAAGGCAACATTGCTCCAGATTTTGAACTGACAGATATGGAAGGAAATCCGGTGAAACTCAGTGACTACAGGGGCAAAGCTGTACTTCTGAATTTTTGGGCAAGCTGGTGTCCTCCATGCCGCGCGGAAATGCCGCATATGGAAAAGCTGTATAAAAAGTACAAAGATAAAAAATTCGATATTCTTGCCGTAAATCTCACAAACACTGAAAAGAATAATGGAGATGCTGAGAAGTTCGTGAAAGAGCTGGGTCTGACTTTTACAATCCCTATGGATGTAAAAGGCGCTGTTGGTGCGGATTATAATATTATGGCCTATCCTACAAGCTATTTTATTGACTCTGATGGAGTTATTAGAGAAAAGGTTTTGGGAGCCTTAAATGAAGAATATATGGAGAAGGAGATCAAAAAGCTTCCATAAACAAACCGGAGAGTCATATTAGCTCTCCGGTTTTATATCTGCAATCATATCCTGGTGAAGCCTATTAACGATTACTCTTTTTCTGTATAGCATTATGCCGGCTTCGGCAATATCGTTAACAGCTGAGCGATTTATAAAAGCACCAAAAAGCAATCCGGCTATAGGGATCATTTGGAAAAGTTTTTTCCATCCTATTTGGTCCCTGTACGAAAACACAACCTCTCTCCAGCCTTGAAGCTCAGAAACGACTTCCCTCTTCGGTCCTTCTTCTTTAGCGCCAAACATGGTAAGCTGCTGCAGAATGGTTTTTTTTCCAACAATGTCACTGGAAACAAATTGAAGGATTTTGACGATGAACATTCTTTCATTTTTATCTGCAGGATCGAAACCATAGCAAATCGCAATATCCTGCAGTGTTTTTAATTGAATGCCGAGGAGAAGGGGGATATCAATGGTCAGGGTGAAAATCCCTCCGACTCCAGTTCCAGCACCCTGCAATGCAGCGGTCCTTTTTCGGTTTGCGGTTAGCTTTTCCGCGGCTTCATCTATCTTTACTATGGGCAGGGCTTCTACATCCTGCAGGGTATGGATATTCTGTCCAGGATAATAATTCTTTAACGCTGCTGCTGAACTTAAATATCTTCCTCCTGATTGAATGTACGTGCCAAGCTCATCAAGAATCACTCCAACCTTTTTTTGTATGAACTCCGGTGTGAATCTATCAATAAGTTTGAAAGGCAGCCTCCCGAGCTTCTCCCAAAACCACAAATCACCTTGGTCTTTTTCCCATTCTTCGCATTTCTTCAATTCATTTATCAGCTGTTCTTTCTGTTCAATCATTAGTACCGCCCTTTCCTTCCTTCTTCTATATTTTAACTATACGGCTGGTAAAAGCAAAAGTTTCAATTCTGTTATAACCAATTCTCTTTGTATATTCCGACTATTCATGGTAAGATTCTTATAATAGAATAGGATTTCCTTCGGGGCAGGGTGAAATTCCCAACCGGCGGTGATGAGGGTACGCCCTCTTAGTCCGTGACCCGGTTTTATTAGCAGAGATAGGTGCTTGCGCTTTTAAAAGATAAGTTTGCAAAATGCTGAAGCTAGATAAGTGTCTAGCTCCAGGCGCCTTCCGCTTTTCTTATAAAAACGGTGGATTTGGTGAAATTCCAAAGCCGACAGTGAAAGTCTGGATGGGAGAAGGAATGAGTATAGTAACGCGTTGAAAATTTCATTTTTAAACGCTTATTTCGTCATGTGTTATTGCCCCGTTTCACCTACTTGGTGTACGGGGTTTTGCCGTTTCATACTTAATTTGGAGAAATAGTAAGGGAAGGAGGATTCAAATAATTTGAACCATCAGGAATATATGAAGTTAGCCATCAGTCTGGCAGCGGCAGCCAAAGGACAAACAAGTCCTAACCCGCAGGTGGGTGCGGTTGTTGTTAAAAATGGTGAAATTCTGGGGATGGGTGCTCATTTGAAAGCAGGAACTCCTCATGCAGAAGTCCATGCGATTGCTGCGGCTGGCGATGAGGTTAAAGGCGCTGATATTTATGTCACTCTTGAACCGTGCAGCCATTTTGGCAGGACTCCGCCATGCGCAGACTTAATTATTAATTCGGGAATTAATAGGGTTTTTATTGCTTCTGCCGATCCAAATCCTCTGGTTTCAGGCAAAGGAATCGAAAGGATGCAGGATGCCGGTATTGACGTGGTGACCGGTCTATTGAAGGAGGAAGCAGATGCCCTAAACGAACCATTTTTCCATTTTATAAAAACAAAGACGCCATACGTAACCATTAAAGCAGCTTCATCGTTTGATGGGAAAACAGCTGCAAAAACCGGTGACAGCAAATGGATTACCTCTCCAGAATCCAGGCAGGATGTACACCGTCTACGGCATGAACATGACGCAATACTTACAGGTGTAAATACCATCATTCACGATAATCCCCTTTTAACCGCCAGGCTGCCCCAAGGCGGAAAAAATCCCATTCGAGTTGTATTAGATACAAATCTGAGAATTCCGGCTGACGCAAATGTCATCCGAGATCAATCTGTAAAGACCATAATTTTTACCGGCTGCGAAATAGATCGGTCAAAGGCAGAAGAGATTAAGAAGTATAATGCTGAAGTTTTTTCTTTTCCTGCTACTGAGGTGCCGATTAAAGAAGTATTAAAAAATTTAGGTGAAAGAAATATCATGACTTTATTTGTTGAGGGCGGATCAGAGGTTCATGCTTCATTTATAAAAAGTGGTTTCTTTCAGCAGATAATCCTTTATATGGCTCCTAAAATTATTGGAGGCAATAAGGCTATTCCATTTATTGGAGGGGATGGTGCCGACTATGTTAAAGACGGCTCTGTACTGGAATTCACAGAAATTCAAAGGATTGGCGGAGACCTTAGAATTACCGCAAAACCGCTGAGGGAGGCCAGGGAATAATGTTTACTGGAATTATTGAGGAACTGGGAACAGTAAAAAAAGTAGTTCAGCAAGGCAAGGCAATGAAACTGACGATTCAGGCCTCCGAAATTTTATCAGATGTTCAATTGGGGGACAGCATTTCGGTAAATGGCGTGTGTCTCACGGTTACGGAATTTGCAAATAATGAATTTTCAGCAGATGTCATGCCTGAAACGTTCAAAAGTACTTCGCTTTCAGCCATTAAAGAACGAACAAAAGTCAACTTGGAAAGGGCGATGTCGGCAAATGGCCGTTATGGCGGGCACTTTGTGACAGGGCATGTGGATGGTACAGGTCAGATTCTTAAAAAGACATCGAGTGAAAATGCTATTTATGTACAAATATCTGTGCCGGCTGCCTTAAGCCATTTGCTTATTATGAAAGGCTCTATCGCAGTGGATGGGATTTCACTGACGGTTTTCGGAAATGAAGACAATACAGTTACAGTCTCGATCATTCCCCATACAGCGAGTGAAACGGTATTGGGCTTCAAAACAGTTGGAGACATTGTTAATCTCGAATTCGATATGCTTGCCAAGTATCTATATTCCTTTATGAACAGGCAGCATCAGAAGACCACACCGCCTAAAGAAGGAATATCAGAAGGATTCCTTAAGGAGAACGGCTTCTTATAATTAGCAAAAGGAGGGGCAATAAACCATGTTCAGTGAAATAAATGAGGCCTTGGAAGATTTAAAAGCAGGAAAAGTCATCATAGTCTGTGATGATGAAGACAGGGAAAATGAAGGGGATTTCCTGGCAATCGCGGAATATGCGAAACCGGAAACCATCAACTTTATGGCCAAAGAAGGCAGAGGCCTGATTTGTACACCCATCACTGAGGAGCTGGCTGAAAAACTGGAACTGAATCCGATGGCAGAAGTAAATACTGACAGCCATGGAACAGCCTTCACAGTAAGTATTGATCATGTGAAAAGCACTACAGGCATCAGTGCTTTTGAGCGTGCTTTCACAATAAAAGAAATGCTCGAGGGTGACGCTAAGCCTTCAGACTTCTCCCGTCCGGGACATGTTTTTCCGCTAGTTGCAAAAAAAGGAGGAGTCCTTAGGAGGGCAGGCCATACTGAAGCGGCAGTCGATCTGGCTCGTCTTGCCGGTGCTGCACCTGCCGGGGTTATCTGTGAAATCATGAAAGATGATGGAACAATGGCGCGCGTGGATGACCTTGAAAAAGTGGCAGAAACGTTTAACTTAAAAATGATTACGATTCAGCAATTGATCGAGTATCGATTGAAACATGACTCCATTGTGAAAAGGGAAGTGGAGATTCAGCTTCCAACAGAATTTGGAGATTTTAAAGCAGTAGGGTATACGAACACTGTCGATGGAAAAGACCATGTTGCTCTTGTAAAGGGAGAAATTGATGAAAATGAACCGGTATTGCTTCGTGTTCATTCCGAGTGCCTGACCGGAGATGTATTCGGATCTAACCGCTGTGATTGCGGACCGCAGCTTGAAGCAGCGCTGACACAGATTGAAAAGGAAGGCCGGGGCATTCTTTTATACATGAGACAGGAAGGACGAGGCATCGGCCTGATCAATAAATTGAAAGCCTATAAGCTTCAGGAAGAAGGCTATGATACCGTCGAGGCAAATCATAAGCTCGGGTTTAAGGACGATCTTCGCGACTATGGGGTAGGTGCACAAATCCTAAGGGATCTGGGAGTGAAAAAAATGCGCCTCCTAACCAATAATCCCCGCAAGATTGCGGGATTGGGCGGCTATGGGCTGGAGGTAGCCGAACGGGTTCCTCTTCAAATGCCTGCCAAATCTGAAAATGAGAATTACTTAAAAACAAAGAAAACAAAACTTGGACATTTATTACAATTTTAAGGGAGCGATTTGAGATGAAAAAGGTAATCGAAGGACATTTAGTAGGAACAGGATTAAAAATGGCAATTGTCGTGTCGCGTTTTAATGAATTTATTACGGGCAAGCTTTTAAGCGGAGCGGAAGATGCACTTAAGCGCCATGGAGTGAGTGAAGAAGACGTGACAGTAGTATGGGTTCCTGGAGCATTTGAAATCCCGCTTGCAGCTAAAAAGCTATCCCAATCCGGAAAATTTGATGCAGTTATTACACTTGGCACAGTAATCCGCGGAGCAACTCCGCATTTTGATTATGTCAGCGGCGAAGTGGCAAAAGGGGTCTCCAGCATAGCATTGCAAAGCGGTGTCCCAGTTATATTCGGAGTTCTGACAACTGACACAATTGAACAGGCTATTGAGCGTGCTGGCACCAAAGCCGGAAACAAAGGATGGGAAGCAGCTGTCGGAGCCATTGAAATGGGCAATCTATATAGACAGTTATCCGTTGGTGAATAAGGTTTCATAATATATATGTATACAGGTGCAGTTATGTTGACCTGTTATCAATCAAAATCGGCGGGATAATATTCGCCGGTTTTTTTTTAGGTATATCTGAACAGACGTCTGACCTTTCTATTGGCAGAATGTATTTTTTTTGTTAAAATACTGCTTGTGGCTCACCCGTGTTTAGATCTGCGGGGAGAGCGGGTAGGGAGAGGGCTAATTGAATAGATAGGTAGTATATATGAATAAGTGGTTTAACCGGCTTTTTCAGCTGAATTCAAATGGAACAACTGTTAAAAGGGAGGTTATGGCTGGGACAATCGGCTTTTTTACGATTGTTTATATTATCGCAGTTAACTCTCTAATTCTCTCTGAAGCAGGAATACCTTTGGAAGCAGCTATCTTTGCAACCATTTTAACTTCGGTGGTTGGCTGCTTGATTATGGGGTTTTGGGCAAATGTACCGATCCTCCTTGTGCCTGGAATGGGAATAAATGCGTTATTCTCCTATACTATGGTCCAATCCATGGGCTTATCCTGGCAGGAAGCATTGGCTGTAGTCTTCATATCCGGTCTAATCTTTATGTTCGTGGCTTTTTCGCGATTTGCACAGACATTAAGTGAATCGATTCCTCATTCACTTAAAGAAGCGATAACAGTGGGACTGGGTCTTTTCCTGATGCTGATCGGACTTGAAAAAGGCGGAATCGTTGAAAAAGGGACAAACTCCATTATTGCTTTAGGTGAGCTTGGAGACCCGCAAGTGCTTGCAACCATCTTAACGTTCCTGCTGGCCATCATTTTATTCATGCGGAATGTACCTGGCAACTTTTTAATTACTGTTGTAGCAGGAACAATGATCGCATGGGCTTTTGGGCTGATAGATGTGCAGAAGACTGATGAAAAGTCGTTCGCACTCTCTGACTATATGGATGTATTTGGAGCAATGTCATTTGATAACTTTCTTTCCGTCACTTTTTGGATTGCAATTTTTTCGTTGACAATGGTTCTGGTATTTGAAAATATCGGATTAGTCCATGGTCATGTTGGTTTTATTAACAGGCCCGAACAGTTTAAGCGTGCTTTTCAGGCAAATTCTGTTTCAGCACTATTGTCCGGTATTTTTGGGACAAGTCCAACTGTAGCAACAGTTGAAAGTGCAGCAAGTATGGCTGCCGGGGGACGTACAGGATTGACAGCAGTTACAACCGGGATGCTGTTTGTGCTTTCTGCATTCTTTATTCCTGTTATTAAGTTGATCCCCAACAGCGCGATTGCCCCTATTCTGATCATTATTGGCGGACTGATGCTTCAAAACATCCGCAATCTTGATTTAAAGGATATGAGCGAAAGCTTCCCGGCTATCTTTATCATTGCCATGATTCCGTTCACTTACAGTATCGCGGACGGCATTGCAATTGGATTTATTCTTTATCCAATCTTAAAGATTTCGATAGGCAAAGCAAAGGAAGTTTCAGTTGCTTTATATGTAATAGCAGCTTTGTTTTTATTCAACTTTGTTTTTCATGTGATTAGTTAATATAGATAATGGGATGTCCTTATAATGGGGCATCCTTTTTCTTTTTTTTGGAAATGCAATTATTCGCAAGGTTTGTTGCTTTTTATATATATATTTGCTGAGTTGATTAGAGCGGAAATCAACGGACAACATTGATAGCTGAAAAAATATGAAAAATGAGCCTGCGAAAAAAAGAAAATATTATAAATAAAATAAAAAAATTCTATTTATTCAACAAGTTTCGACAAGCGTAATAATTAACCTGAGTTAAAATAGGCCTATAGTATTAGGTATTTTCGGAGGTATGTTAATGGAAGTGTTTGTAGCAAGACAGCCGATTTTCAACTCAAAGGAAGAAGTGTTCGCTTACGAACTTCTGTATAGAAATAATCAGGTGAATGCCTTCCCTGATATAGATGAAGATCAGGCTACAGCTGAGGTTATCATTAATAGTTTTTTAAATATAGGAATCGACCAGCTATCTGAAGGGAAGCCATGTTTTATAAATTTTACGGAAAAATTGCTTAAGCTAAGGGTGCCTGCCTATTTTAGGCCCCGGGAAATTGTTGTCGAAATCCTGGAAACTGTAGAGCCGAGCGCGGAACTTGTCAGGATATGCAGGGATTTAAAGGAGCTTGGCTATCAGGTAGCGCTGGATGATTATGTATTTAATGAAACCAATCCATTTGCAAGGCAATTGCTGAAATATGCAGACATCATTAAGGTGGATTTTCTTAATACCCCAAAGGAGATGCGGAAAAAAATAGAATTGCTTGTTAACCAGCTCAGAATAAAGACAGTAGCTGAAAAGGTTGAGACAAGAGAGGAATACGAGGAAGCCAAAAGCAAGGGGTATGATTATTTTCAGGGTTACTTTTTTGCGAAGCCTGTCATTATGTCTACACATGATGTGCCGGCATATTTTCAATCCTATTATGAGATGATCCAAAACCTGTCAAAAGAGGAGCCAAGTCTTGACCGTATAACCGAGTTAATAGAACGTGACATATCACTGTCTTATAAATTGCTGAGACTAATAAACTCACCGGCTTACCGTCCTAAGCAAAAGATAAATTCTATCCGGCAGGCCATCGTTCTCCTGGGTCTGATAGAGCTTGAAAAGTGGATCTATGTACTGGCAGTAAGGGAAAATATCGTTCATCATTCCCAAATGGCTGAAGAGACCATCAGGTTATCAATGACTCGTGCGAAAATGTGTGAGGAAATAGGCAGACTCCAAACCGGAAAAAGCGTTTCGTCAAGCTATTTTATGACTGGAATGTTTTCATTAATGGATTCATTGCTTAATATCCCGATGAAGCAAATTCTGGATGAGCTTCCCCTGCAGGATGATATTTGTGAAGCCCTCCGCGGGGAAAATAATCATCTTAAAGAGATACTCGATCTTGCTGTTGCAGTCGAGAAAGCACAATGGAGCAGAATCAGTGAAATGTGCGAGAAGCTGAATGCTGATGAAAAAACCATTTTTAAGATCTATTCAGAAGCATTAGCCTGGTCCAGTCAGCTGCTGAATCCTGAAAAGATCACAAACTAAAGCCGCAAGGTTTGTAGAATTATATTCTCAGAGTCTATATAATATAGAAAACAATTATTGAATAATAAAAGCTTTTATGGCACTCTTATCTATAAGTTGAATTACTATTGGTCTGGAGGTATTACATTGAATATTGAACTATTGAAATGTCATGGATCAGGAAATGATTTCTATATTATAGATGAGATATCCAATACGTATCATTTTACAGAAGAGAATCGTGCGGAGCTTGCCAGAGCTATATGCGACCGCAGCACTGAGCTGGGCTCAGATGGAATTCTTTTCGTATTAAAAAGCGATAAAGCAGATGCCAGGATGCGTGTTTTTAATCCGGATGGTTCTGAAGCCTCAATGTGCGGAAATGGGTTAAGATGCGTTGCCCGTTATGTTTGTGAACTTCTTGGGCTGAAAGAAGCTATCATTGAGACCATGAAAGCTGATTTACAGGTGAAAAAGCAAGAAGATATATTTGTGGACATTCCGACTTATCTTGTTGAAATCTCACCTGTTTCATTCGATTTGAAGGATCTTCCTTTAGTTCTTGATAAAGATACTGTATTTAATGAAAAAGTGAGCGGGATTTCAGATGAATTAGCTTTTACAGCCTTAGCAGTCCCTAATCCTCATTTCGTTTCTATAGTGGAGAAAGAGCAAATAGCATCAGACCTGCAAAAAAAGATCAGCGAATATTTGAATGGGCCAAATGAATTCTTTCCTGATGGAGTAAATGTCAGCTTTGTAATGCCGCTAAAAAAAGGGCAGATTTATGTACGAACATTTGAACGGGGAGTAGGATTTACCAATGCCTGCGGTACAGCGATGTCCGCTTCGACACTTGTCACTTGCATGAATGGGCTGAATAAAATCGAAGAGCCTGTAGAGGTATATAATAATGGCGGAAAGGTGCGCTGTGTAGTCCATGAAGAGAATGGCAGGCAATCCATTGACTTAATTGGAAATGCGAGCTATGTTTACCGCTGTGAAGCAGAGACTAACATGGAAAACCCTGCAGAGTTTTCCCTTTCCCCGAAAGAGGAATATACTGGAGAAATTAAGCAGTATGCTAAACTTCAGGAATATGCTCAGGCAGTACTTAAAGAGTGGTTGTAGGATAAGGCATCAGAGCCTTATCCTTTTTTATTATGTTCCTTTAAAAACTCCAGCACTGGTGAAAACGGCTGAATTTCCTTTGTTTGAAAATAAGTGGTAAAAGGATCGCCATCACTGTTTATCCTTTTAATCATATTGGTTATTTGAAACCTTTCCATAGAGAGCTTTTCGTTAACTTCCTCCCAAAACAGCGGAGCTGCAACTGTTGCCGATTTATTTCCTCTGGGTGAATAAGGGGCTATAATCGTCTTACCTTCTGCATGCTGGATATAATCTACATAAAGCCGCCCGCCCCGGTGTTTCTTTAACCTTTCAATTGTAAAAGAATCCGGGTCTTTGTTTAAGAGATACTGGGCAATGAATTCAGTGAAAAGCCGTGTATCATCAAAGGTATAAGCATTTTCCGGCAAAGGAATATAAACTTGCAGCCCTTTATTGCCGGATGTTTTAACGAAGCTGATTAATTTAAGCTGATCCAGCACCTCTTTAATATAAACAGCGGCTTTAATGGCGAGAGGAAAAGCCTCCCGGGACGGCGGGTCCAAATCAAAAACGATTTCACTTGGTCCGGAGCTTGCGATCGTTTTAAACGGTATATGATATTCAAAAGCAAGCTGGTTGCCAAGCCACAACAAGGTCTTTAAATTATTACAGACAATATAATCAATACCTTCAGACATCTCGGTTTCTACAAAGTCAGGTGCGTAATCCGGGCAGTTTTTCTGGTAGAAGGGTTCGGCAAATATCCCATGCGGATACCGGATAACGGTTAAAAGCCTGTTTTTTAAAAATGGCAGCATATAGGGTGCAACTTCTCTTAAAAAATGAATGTAATCAATCTTTTGAATAGCCGGAGTTTCCCATAATGGCTTTTCCGGATGGGTGATTTCTATTTCTGGAGGCAGGTTTTTCTGCTGCTGTATAAATTGATCATATGTACAGGCATCAGGCTTCAAATCGAAACGAAATTGGTGAAAGTGCGGCTCCCGCATTTGCTCCTCATAGATCTCGAGGTATTTAACATCCACACAGATTGCAGGTTCTACAAATATGAATTGGCTGTTTTCATCTGCTTTATTTTCTTTAATTATTTGAAATAAGGCTTGTTTTTCATCCGGCTTCAAGCCAAAAAGAAACTGTCCGATTCCTATGACAGCATCCCCCTGATATACCCCGGCATAAAAGTATCCATTTGATTTTTCATAAGCAGTGATAAAGCAGGAAACGTATTTCCAGTTTTTGAATTTCAGCCATAAAGAAGATCTTTTTCCTTCTTCCCATTTATTCTTCATCTGCTTGGCCACAATTCCTTCACCGTCATGTAGAACGATTTTTTCCCAAAGCTCCTTAAAACTGGGGTATGGAGGAATTAATTGCATTAGCCTTGAATCCTTCTCGTCAGGTTTTAAAGGCAAATCACAGCTTTTAAACAAAGCTTCAAGCTCTGCTTTTCTGGCAGAGTACTCTTTATCGGCAATTTTTCTGCCCTTTATCATCAGGATGTCAAAAACAAGAAATCGGCAGGGAGCTGTTTTGGCTTTCTCAAGAATCTTTTTTTCAGATCGCATTCTTCCCCTGACCTGAATCGACCCAAAATGAGCTTTATAGGCATTTTCCAGCAAGACTACTTCTCCATCTAATATAAGCGGAAGGTATTGTGCAATTTTATCTTTGTGCTGTTCCAAAAAAGCCTTTATCTCCGGGAAAAGATTTAATAAGGG
This sequence comes from Cytobacillus sp. FSL H8-0458, assembly GCF_038002165.1. Classification (NCBI taxonomy): domain Bacteria; kingdom Bacillati; phylum Bacillota; class Bacilli; order Caryophanales; family Bacillaceae; genus Cytobacillus; species Cytobacillus sp. FSL H8-0458. The sequence goes on from NZ_JBBOBR010000001.1 coordinate 821,986, forward strand.
TTTATCGTTTCTGCTTGTCAGTCTGAGTTCCTTGTCCCAGTGCAGGATCGCTCTAAAACCATCATATTTTGCTTCAAATAGCCATTCTCTCTCTTCCGGAACATCGAAAGTTAATGTAGGAAGCATAGGTTTCATGCAATTTGGCCTCCTTTACAATCGTCATTATAGTTTTAGCAGTTGCCGCTAAAACTACTCAGTTTCCAATTCTTTTTGCGTATCTCAGTTTTTATTAATACACAAATTATGATTATTACATCAAAATGAATGGGAGTCTGACTATGCATACAATGTGGAAAGGAAGCATCAGTTTTGGGCTGGTGAATATACCAATTAAGCTGCATTCGGCTACAGAAGATAAGGATATTAAGCTGAGAAATCTTCATAAGGAATGTCATTCGCCAATTAAGTATGAGAAAACATGTCCTGTTTGTGAAAAGGAAATTAAGAACGAGGATATTGTAAAAGCTTATGAATACACAAAAGGAAAGTTTGTTGTTTTAGAGGATGAGGATTTAGAAAAGCTTAAACAGGAAAATGAGGATAAAGCTGTAGAAATAATGGACTTTGTAAAATTACAGGAAATTGATCCAATTTACTACAATCGCACGTATTATATGTCTCCAGGGGACGGGGGAGGGAAAGCGTATTCCCTTTTGAGAAAAGCGCTCGAGACGTCTGAAAAAGTAGGTCTGGCAAAAATTATTATCCGCTCCAAAGAACAGCTGGCTGTTGTCCGTGTATATGAAAACACTCTTGTCATGGAGACGATCCATTACCCTGATGAAGTACGGAAAGCTGCGGATGTGCCAAATGTGCCTGCTGAAGACAAAGTGACGGATAAGGAAATCGATACTGCCATCATGCTGATTGATCAATTAACCACAGAATTTAAACCAGAAAAATATAATGATGACTACCGGACAGCCCTTTTGGAGCTTATCGAAGCAAAACGGACTGGCAAAGATATCGTCACGCCTGTTGAAAAAGAGCCTGCGGCAAATGTTACCGACCTCATGGCTGCCCTTCAGGCATCAATTGATAAAACTAAACCTGCTGATGCGGAAACAAAGAAAAAACCTGCAGCTAAAAAGAAACGTGCTTCAATAAAAACAAAGGCTAAAAAGCAAGCTTGATGAACAAAAACCGAATTTGCTGATGCAGACTCGGTTTTTTTATTGGGCGGATCATAATTTGGGTGGATGCGGCTCACTCTATTCGCAAAAATGTTCCGATTATGATATTTTGTGGTAATTCTAACTAAAAAGGATTTGAGTGAATGAACTGGAGAAATATAACACGTAATAATATACTTTACTTATCGTTGGCTGCTTCTATCATTGGCGGGTTTTTGATGCTATTTATCGAAATAGTGGACGAACTGAAGGAAGAGGAGCTAATTCATTTCGATGAGTCAGTGATCCAATATATACAGGCATTTATTTCTCCCCGGCTCACAGAATATATGAGTGTAGTTACCTTTTTGGGGTCGGTAAAGTGGCTCGCTTTTTCTGTACTTCTAGCAGCTGTACTTTTGTTCCTGTTTAAAAAGAGATCACTTGCATGGTTCATGGTTCTTTCATCGGGTCTAGGAGCACTTTTTAACCTGCTGCTAAAATGGATTTTCAAAAGAGAACGTCCGGATATCAGACCTCTGATTGAAGAGCAGGGCTTCAGTTTTCCTAGCGGACATTCAATGGGATCTTTTATTTTTTATGGCTCACTTGCCTATATGATCATCCATCTGGCAAAAAGAAAGCGCTGGAAGGCTGCTTGGACAGTGATGCTGGTATGCTTTATTATAATGATTGGATTAAGCCGCATTTATTTAGGTGTTCATTTTCCAAGTGATGTAATAGCTGGTTTTGCAGCCGGAGGTGTCTGGCTTACCATCATGATTATTGGATTCCGCTATTATGAGTACCGTAAAAATTTATAATGGGTATTGAGAAATATGCACATTCTTAATAACATAGGGAAATAACAGAAACAGGAGTGGAAAGAATGAACCAAAAAATTTTGCCGGCATCAACAAATATGAAAGAATTTGAAAAGTTCCTGAGAAGCCCTTATGAAATTGGTGTATTTCTCGATATGCATATTTCACAGCTGAAACATATTTCGCAGATGGCTAAAACACATAACAAAAAAATGATTTATCATGTTGACCTGATTCATGGCTTGAAAAGCGACGACTTTGCCGTTGAATATATTTGCCAGGAATACAAGCCGTATGGGTTAATATCTACTAAATCCAGCGTCATCCTGAAAGCCAAGCAAAAGGGAGTGATTGCTGTCCAGAGGATTTTCCTAATCGATTCGCACGCACTTGAAAAGAGTTATAAATTAATCGAGAAAACCAGGCCGAACTATATAGAAGTTTTGCCGGGAGCCATGCCATGGATGATCAAAGAAGTGAATGAACGTTTGAATACCCCTATATTTGCCGGAGGACTCATCCGCTCAGAAGAAGAAGTGAAGAATGCGCTTGATGCAGGAGCAGCTGCCATTACAACATCAAAAATAGAATTATGGGAAAGGTTTTCATAAAAATGTTCTTGAAATGTTTGACAACGTTTTCATAGACTTGTATACTCGGTTTAACAAGTTAATTTATGTGTCGGAGATTAGGAGATTCACACAGTTTTGCCTTTTTAGGGTTAATCTGTCGTGAATCTCCTTTTTTGTTTCCGATCAGCAAAAATGGAAAGGGGATTTTCAGATGTCTGCTTTTATGGGAGAAATGATTGGAACGATGATTTTGATTCTTTTTGGAGGAGGAGTTGTTGCCGGGGCGAATTTAAAAAAGACCTTCTCTTTTAATGGAGGCTGGATTGTTATTACGATTGCCTGGGGACTTGCTGTAACGATGGGGGTTTTTGCTGTAGGGTCGATCAGCGGTGCGCACTTGAACCCTGCTGTAACCATTGGATTTGCGCTTAGCGGTGATTTCCCATGGCAAGACGTGCCCGGGTATATTCTGGCTCAGATCCTGGGTGGGTTCTTGGGAGGGGTGATTGTATTTCTTCACTATCTGCCGCATTGGAAAGAAACAGAGGACCAGGGTGCCAAGCTTGCTGTTTTCTCAACAAGTCCTGCCATTCCCCATACATTTTCAAATTTATTGAGTGAAATAATCGGGACGTTCATTCTTGTATTGGGTTTGATGTTTATAGGAGCAAATCAATTTACTGAAGGATTAAATCCGATTGCTGTTGGCCTTCTCATCGTTGTTATCGGCATGTCGCTTGGCGGGACAACCGGCTATGCAATTAATCCGGCCCGTGATTTGGGGCCGCGCATTGCTCATTTTCTTCTTCCCATTGCAGGCAAAGGGAAATCGAACTGGGGATATGCATGGATCCCGGTAGCCGGGCCAATCCTTGGGGGATTAATGGGATCAGCATTCTATCAAGTTATGTTCGATGGCAAAGCATCAGGTATGTTATGGGCAGTGCTGGGTGTTAATATAATAGTATTAATTCTTTCGTATATTTTTGGCAAAAAACAGCCGGGAGAAGTTGATTCTTCAAAAGTGGCTGCATAAATAAGAGTATTGAACGAGATTGGGAGGGGTCCAAAATGGAAAAGTATATTTTATCATTAGATCAGGGAACTACAAGTTCACGGGCTATTCTTTTTAATAAAGAAGGGGAAATTGTGCACACGGCACAAAAAGAGTTCACACAGCATTTTCCTAAGCCTGGCTGGGTTGAACATAATGCTAATGAAATATGGGGTTCAATTTTATCGGTAATAGCAGGTGTTTTTTCAGAATCCGGCATAAAGCCTGAACAGATTGCCGGCATTGGCATCACAAACCAGAGGGAAACAACTGTTGTTTGGGATAAAGAAACGGGAGCACCGATTTATAATGCGATTGTATGGCAGTCAAGGCAGACCAGCGAAATTTGTGATGACTTGAAAGAAAAAGGCTATAACGACCTGTTCAGAGAAAAAACCGGCCTATTAATTGATGCATATTTCTCCGGAACAAAGGTTAAATGGATATTGGATCATGTGGAAGGGGCAAGGGAAAAAGCGGAACAGGGAAAATTATTGTTTGGAACCATTGATACATGGCTAATCTGGAAGCTATCTGGAGGGAAGGCACATGTGACCGATTACTCCAATGCCTCCCGCACATTAATGTTTAATATCCATGAACTTAAGTGGGATGAAGAGCTCCTGAATATTCTTGGAGTCCCGAAAGCGATGCTTCCTGAAGTGAAGCCATCTTCCGAGGTGTATGCCAAGACCATTGACTATCACTTTTTCGGAAAGGAAGTACCGATCGCCGGGGCGGCGGGGGATCAGCAGGCTGCGCTGTTTGGACAAGCATGCTTCGAGAAAGGAATGGCTAAAAACACTTACGGCACAGGCTGTTTCATGCTTATGAACACAGGTGAAAAAGCCGTGCAGTCTGAACATGGACTTCTAACAACCATTGCCTGGGGGCTTGATGGGAAAATTGAATATGCATTGGAGGGCAGCATTTTTGTTGCCGGCTCAGCTATTCAATGGCTGCGTGATGGAATGAGAATGCTCAAGGATGCGAAGGACAGTGAAAGCTATGCCAAAAAAGTGGACTCGACTGATGGAGTATATGTAGTTCCAGCTTTTGTAGGCCTTGGGACTCCGTATTGGGATAGTGATGTAAGGGGAGCAGTATTCGGAGTCACGCGGGGAACGTCCAAAGAGCATTTTATCAGGGCGACACTTGAGTCACTTGCTTATCAGACAAAAGATGTCCTCTCTGCGATGGAAGCAGACTCTGGCATTGAACTTAAGACGCTTAGAGCTGATGGCGGTGCCGTGAAAAATAATTTCCTGATGGAGTTCCAGTCAGATATTTTAAATGTTCCTGTAGAGAGGCCGGTAATTAATGAAACGACCGCTCTTGGGGCAGCTTATCTTGCGGGATTGGCTGTCGGGTTCTGGAAATCACAGGAGGAAATTGCTGAGCAGTGGGCAATTGACCAATCATATCATCCATCGATGGATGATCAAGTGCGTGAAAATCTTTATCAGGGCTGGAAAAAGGCTGTAAAGGCAGCTATAGCCTTTAAATAATCAGACGCAAGTTGTTTACACAAATTATATCTTTTATGTTATAATAATCTTAAGTTAATAGTTCGGCAGGAGATGCGGAGAGACCACAAAATCATTATCGTCTTATCGATAATGTATTTTGTGGTCTCTTTTTTATTACCTGCTTAAAAAGGGTAGTTACAACTACCAGCTATTCGACAAGGAGGAGACAGCAATGACATTTTCTAATTTAAATCGTACTGACATGATAAATACACTTACAGCAGAAGAATTTGATATTCTCATTATTGGCGGCGGCATAACGGGAGCGGGGATTGCTTTGGACGCTGCAACACGGGGAATGAAAACGGCGCTCGTTGAAATGCAGGATTTTGCAGCCGGAACTTCCAGCCGTTCAACCAAACTGGTTCACGGAGGCTTAAGATATCTTAAGCAATTCGAAGTTAAAATGGTAGCTGAAGTCGGCAAGGAGCGGGCGATCGTATATGAAAATGGCCCACATGTGACTACACCGGAGTGGATGCTGCTTCCAATGCATAAAGGGGGCACCTTTGGAAAATTCTCAACTTCAATCGGCCTGAGAGTTTACGATTTTCTTGCAGGCGTCAGAAAGTCTGAACGCAGAAATATGCTCAATGTCCGGGAAACCTTAACAAAAGAGCCGCTTATAAAAAAAGATGGACTAAAAGGCGGGGGCTATTATGTGGAATACCGCACCGATGATGCCCGTCTTACAATAGAGGTAATGAAAGCTGCTGCAGAAAAAGGCGCTCTTCCAGTTAACTATTTGAAGGTCGAGAACCTTTTATATGATGAACAAGGTAAAGTATGCGGAGCTGCTGCTGCAGATCAGCTGACTGGAAAGATTCATGAAATCAGAGCGAACAAGGTCATCAACGCTGCTGGTCCCTGGGTTGATTCTATACGTGAGAAAGACGGTTCCAGAAAAGGAAAGACCCTGCGTCTGACTAAAGGTGTTCATTTGGTAATTGACCAATCAAAGTTCCCTTTAAAACAGGCTGTGTACTTTGATACTCCTGACAAAAGGATGGTATTTGCCATACCTAGAAACGGAAAAACATATGTGGGGACAACAGATACATTCTATGATTCAGATCCCGTAAATCCAAAAATGACTGCAAGTGACAGAACATACATCATAAACGCTATTAACTTTATGTTTCCTTCTGTGAAAATAACGGAGAATGACATTGAATCAAGCTGGGCTGGTGTTCGTCCGCTTATTTGGGAAGAAGGAAAAGACCCTTCCGAAATATCACGTAAAGATGAAATTTGGGAGTCTGATACTGGTTTGCTGACAATTGCCGGCGGGAAATTGACCGGCTACCGGAAAATGGCCGAAACCATTGTTGATTTGCTTGCTGAAAAATTCAAACAGGAATCGAATAGGACATTTAGCAGCAGTATTACAAAAACATTGCCCATTTCTGGTGGAAATGTAGGGGGATCATCCAAGTTCCGGGAATTTATTGGGTTCCAGACTGAAAAAGGTACAAGTATCGGTTTAACAGCTGAACAGTCCAAACACCTTGTTAATTTGTATGGTTCTAACGTTGGCATCATTTTTAATATGATTGAAGCGGACAGGAGTGAAGCTGAGAAATACGGTCTGCCGATTGTATTGTGGGCAAAGTTGAAATATGCAATTGAACATGAAATGGCTGCCACCCCTGTTGACTTTTTTAACCGGAGAACAGGAGCGCTTCTTTTTGATATTGAAACGGTAAGAAATTATCAAAGGCAAGTAATATCATATATGGCTGATGCATTTAAATGGGATAAGGCTTCTGAAAGAAATTTTGAGAACCAGCTGAACCAGGAACTAAGCTTTGCAATAAAGCCTGCTGATCAGGAATAAAACTCTCCGGACGGGGAGTTTTATTTTAATAGGTGAATTTAAACAAAAGGGACATTCCACAGGCATACTATATTATAAATAGGTAGCGGAGGTGGGTTATGTACAATGTTCTCATGTTTGTTGACTCGGGGGTTGATGATTCACTTGCCCTAATGTATGCCCTTCAGCATCCTGAGATTAATTTAGTTGGTGTAGTCAGCGCTTATGGTAACATAACCAAAGAAGAATCCATTAATAATACTGCCTATTTGCTGAACCTTGCCGGCAGAGAGGACATTCCTATTATAGCAGGGGCAAGCGGGCCATTATCGGGTGAGACCGCTGTCTTTTATCCTGAAATTCATGGGGAGGAAGGACTGGGGCCCATTCAGCCTCCGGAGAATTTTAGCAGCAAAATAAAGGTATATGATATTGACAAAATTATTGAAATTGTGAATCAATACAAAAATGATCTTGTGATCGTTGGTGTTGGAAGGCAGACAGATTTGGCACTGCCGCTCATTCTGTATGGAAAGGATGCATATCAAGATGTAAATGCATTTTATTTAATGGGCGGTGCGTTTCTGGTTCCGGGAAATGTAACGCCAGAGGCAGAAGCCAACTTTTATGCTGACCCCATCGCAGCGGATTCAGTGCTGGAAAAAGCTAAAAACATTTATATATTTCCTCTGAATGTAACAAATAAAGCGATTATCCGGCCTGAGACGATTAATTTTATTGTAAGTAATACCCAGTCACCTTTTAAAGATTTAATCAAACCGGCTTATGATTATTATTATGAAGCTTACCAAAAGCTTGTTCCGGGAATTCAGGGTGCACCTCTCCATGATGTTCTTGTTCTAAGTGTTCTTACAAATCCCGATCTGGTCAACTATGTTAAACGAAGAGTGAGAATTGAACAGTTTGGAAAGGCCAAAGGAAAAAGCATAGCTGATTTTAGGCCTAAACCAGAAGAGGAACCGCCGGAAACAATTGATAATATCGCTATGGAGCTTGACATGGAACCTTTTATCATTGATTTTATGGAGGTTTTTCTCTCTCAGAAAAATCAGAAATAGCTTTTGACACATTGTGTTAAAAGCTTTTTTATTTGTGTTGAAGGGGAATGGGAAGTTCACATAGAATGTATTAACATGGAAAACATTTGCAGTGAGTGGAAGATTATTTCGAAATAATTAAAATGGCAATAAATCCATTTCTTCGGCAACATTAATCAAAATCAAATGGAGGCTCTCAAATTGCTGAAAAATAAAAAATTAAACATGACTCTTTCAATTCTCGGAATGGTCATAGCCATTGCCCTGGCGTACAGTGTGCTTGTCTTTTTAAATAAGGATGAATCTAAGATGCAAAAGACCTCGGCAAATGCGGAGGCACCCGCACAGGGATTAATGTACGAAGATTTAGGGGACTTTATTGCCTCCAATCATACTTTTTATAATGAAACACTTGGATGGGGAAGAGACCGTAAAGTCAGCTGGCCTAAGCAAAAAGAGCAGGCTGATTTAATCGTCAACTCCCTTAAAAAAATATCAGCGGAGAATAAAGACCTTCAGACAGACCTGGGCACAATTAAAAGTCTGGCAGAAACTGTGCAGTCAGGCACCAAGGAAAAAGACGTATTAATCAAACTGCACCGGTATTTTCATGATCTGGATATAGGTTTTAATGACTATAAAGATACAACCGATTATTTTGATGTAACCGAGTATAAAGGAGAAAGCTAATCTAAGGGTGACAAGATTTTTTCTTGACAGATAACCGCATATAAGATAATATAGTGATTGAAGTATTTGAGGTATATTGTTGAAGTCGTTAATTCACATGGAATGTTCGGCAGCCGAACCTTCTTGCTAGTGAAACTGCGGCTTTTTATTATGTTTTATGCTCTTTAGGATTTTGAAAGAGTAAGTATGTGTTTGTAATTAAGAATAATTTGTGTGGACAGCTTTATGCTGAATGTTCTTCTTAATCATCTTCTGTAAACCAGACACTTCTCCGTATTTTTACTTCAGTAAGTTTCTTACCATTTAATATTAAAATCTCAGAGAGCATCTAAGTCGGAAAGGATTCCGACCAACCTGATTCCCACTGGCGCGGTCTCGGAGCCGCAAGGATGGAAGAGAGGAAGGGCTTTCATTGTTTTAGGTAATAATTAATTAACTCAAATATATCACTTATAAGGACAGTATTTGCTGTCCTTTTTTATTTACTTTGCAAAAACACGAACATTTGAATAAATTTCAGTTTGAACATTTGTGTTTTTGTGGTATTATCTACTTAATAGAATAGCTTTTCAAAATCGCAGTGACTGACGACAATGCGGAATCAACCGCTGGGGAGCTGCGTCTATGTATAGCCGGTCGTCTGGGCAGAGATAAGGGATACCCTTGTCTCTTTTTTTCATAACAAAATGGAAAAGCCCGCAAGCCGAATAGGTGCTTTTCCTATAGGAGGAATATGCATGGCGGAAAAAAAAATTACTCTTGATGGAAATGTTGTGGCAAAACATGTGAAAGACCAATTAAAGAATCGAATTGAAGAATTAAAGGGAAAAGGTGTTGAGCCATGTTTAGCCACAATTTTAGTGGGGGATGATCCTTCGTCTGAAACGTATGTAAGGATGAAGGGGAATGCATGTGAAAAGCTAGGTATTTTATCAAAACGTATTCATATGTCAAAGGATACAACAACACAAGAACTACTGGAGAAAATTGCAGAACTGAACGAGGATCCTTCAGTACATGGAATCCTTCTCCAGCATCCTGTACCCGGACATATCGATGAACGTAAAGCTTTTGAAGCCATTGCAATTGAAAAAGACGTAGATGGTGTTACAAGCCTTGGATATGGTCAAACTGCTTTCGGCTTTGGTGAATATCCGTCCTGTACACCTGCAGCTATTTTGGAGATTATGGATTATTATAAATTGAATGCTGAAGGTATGCATGCTGTTGTCATCGGCAGAAGCCCAATCCTTGGCAAGCCGGTTTCTGCCCTTTTACTCAATCGAAATGCAACGGTCACAACCTGCCATTCATATACCAAAGATCTGCCCCGGATTGTAAAGCAGGCTGATATTGTAGTTGCAGCTGTGGGAAAACCTAACTTTGTTAAGGGTGAATGGATTAAAGAAGGGGCCATTGTTCTTGATGCCGGATATAATGAAGGAAATATTGGAGATGCAGAGTATGACAGCTGTTTCGAAAAAGCATTTGCTATTACACCTGTACCTGGTGGAGTAGGACCTGTAACGATTTCCATGCTTTTGAAACATACAGTTCAGGCTGCGGAAAAGACGCTAACTAACAAGAAAATCGTAAATAGTCAATTTATCCCTAATTAAAAATTGATCTTCAAAAGGATTGACTTATAGATGGGTGTCGTTTATTATTAGGTTAACGCTGTAAAGTTCGTAATATACTTTTTGGATAAGTAGTCGTAGCTGCAAAGAAATGTAGGCGATCGTTCATCCTCATTTCTGGCAGCTGCGGCTTTTTTATGTTTAAGTTTATATGGTACATTATAGTGAAAAACAACTTATTGGGAGGCAACACAAATGAACACAGGTAAAGTTAAATGGTTTAATGCAGAAAAAGGTTTCGGATTCATCGAATCTTCAGAAGGTCAAGATGTATTCGTACACTTCTCCGCTATCCAAACTGAAGGTTTCAAAACTTTAGAAGAAGGTCAAGACGTAACTTTCGAAATCGTTGAAGGTAACCGTGGACCTCAAGCTGCTAACGTAACAAAAGCATAATTTTGCTTAAATGAGGTGATGCATGTCTAATCATGCATCACCTTTTTATGTTTGCTTATCCACTTTGTAGCCTTCAGCATTCCTCAAAACAGATCTTCTGCAATACCTGCTTTTAGGATATGTATTTTTCATTTCACCCAATTAAAATTCTTCACTTACAAAAAGTTTAAAATTAGTGCAAACGGAAATGTAAAAAAGAGATGCAAACTGGAAAGCCTAGTAAAGTGTCATTGTCTTTATACAAAACAGTCTTTCAGTACCTAATAACATATATAATTCAAGGAGGAACAAATATTTTGACAACTTTTTCAGATTTTGGCTTAAGTAATGAAATAGTAAAAGCTCTTTCCAATATGGGCTTCGAGGAACCAACACCAATTCAGGCACAGGCTATTCCAATCGGAATGCAGGGGAAGGACATGATTGGCCAGGCGCAGACTGGAACTGGAAAAACCACCGCTTTCGGTGTACCGCTTTTAGAGCAGATTGATTTAAACGAAGGAATTCAAGGACTTGTCCTTGCTCCAACAAGGGAGCTTGCCGTACAGGTAGCTGAAGAATTAAACCGTATAGGACAGGTAAAAGGTGTGCGGACACTTCCTGTTTACGGCGGTCAGGATATTAGCCGCCAAATTCGTGCACTTAAAAAACACCCGCATATCATTGCAGCTACACCAGGCAGATTAATTGATCATATTGAAAGAAAAACAATCCGCTTAAGCAATATCAAAATGGTCGTTTTAGATGAAGCGGATGAAATGCTCAATATGGGATTCATTGAGGATATCGAAAGAATATTAAGTGAAATTAAAGGGGAGCGCCAAACCCTGCTTTTCTCGGCAACAATGCCAAGAAGAATTCAGTCCCTTGCTGAAAAATTCATGCAGGAGCCTGAAATGGTTAAAGTGAAAGCGAAAGAAATGACAGTTAAAAATATTGAACAGTATTATATGGAAACGCATGAAAAACAAAAATTTGATGTGCTTTGCAATTTGCTGGATATTCAATCACCTGAGCTGGCGATTGTATTTGGCCGGACAAAAAAGCGTGTAGATGAAGTGGTGGAAGGACTCATTAAGAGAGGATACTCAGCTGAAGGAATTCATGGCGATATTCCACAGGCGAAAAGAGATCAGGTAATCCGCCGATTTAAAGAGCAGACAATCGATATTATGGTAGCAACTGATGTTGCTGCCCGAGGCCTTGATATTTCAGGCGTCTCCCATGTTTATAACTTCGATATCCCGCAGGATCCTGAAAGCTATGTTCACAGAATTGGACGTACTGGCCGTGCAGGAAACAAAGGGCTTGCGATCACGTTCGTTTCACCAAGAGAAATCGACCACCTGAAAATAATTGAAAATGTTACAAAGAGCAAAATGGCGAAAAAGCCTGTACCTTCATTTAAGGATGTAGTAGCTGGCAATCAGGAGTCGACTATTAATAAGCTCATGGAAGTTATTGAAAAAGAGGAACATGCAGACTTCAAGAGAGTAGCCGAAAACCTTCTTGAAGAGACAGATTCTGTAACCTTGCTTGCTGCAGCAATGAAATTACTGACTAAAGGTCCTGATGTAACACCGGTTAAATTAACTGCGGTTGAACCTATCCGTGTCAGAAAACCTAAAGGTGATCGCGGAGGAAGAAGATTCAGCGACAGATCCAGAGGCGGCGGACGCGATAGAAGAGATTTTAAAGGCGGCCGGGACAGACGGAGCAGTAAGCCACGCAGCAATAGCAATAAGGGATAATGCGGCCTGAATAGCGAAAAAAAGATTTTTTTCACTGCTTTTTGAATATTTTATTATAAAAATTGAAGTTTTTACCCATATTAGTAAATGCAGGGTAATTAATCACTCTGTGAGTTATTGATATTAGGAGGAAATTTACATGGCAACAGGCAAAGTAAAATGGTTTAACTCAGAAAAAGGTTTTGGTTTTATCGAAGTTGAAGGCGGAGAAGATGTATTTGTTCATTACTCTGCAATCCAGACAGAAGGTTTCAAAACCCTTGATGAAGGCCAGGAAGTTAACTTTGACATAGAGCAGGGCCAGCGTGGACCGCAAGCTGTAAATGTAACAAAGTTATAATGACTGATAAGAGAGTCCCTTAATGGGGGCTCTCTTTTAATTTTGGGGGTAAATAAGATACTACAGTAAGGAGAAAGGACTGATAGTGATTAGAATCATCATTTTATCCGATACCCACATGCCAAGGAAATCAAAAAAGCTGCCAGGAGTATTGCTGAATGAAATGAATGGCTGTGACTTAATTATTCATGCAGGGGATTGGCAGAGCATCGAACTTTATGAGGAATTAAAAGAACGTGCTCCGGTTGAGGGGGTATATGGAAATACTGACAATGATGAACTGCGCGCTATTTTGAAGGAAAAAATTCTGCTTGAAATAGAAGGTTATAAAATAGGTGTTGTCCATGGGCATGGAAGGGGAAAAACAACTGAAAAAAGAAGTATTGAGGCTTTCGATGATGAAGAGGTTGATGCTGTTATTTTCGGGCATTCGCATATCCCGGTCAAGAAACTTCATAATGGAGTTATCCTGTTTAATCCCGGGTCTCCAACTGACAAGCGCAGGATGCCGAATTATTCGTTCGGCATCCTGGAAATTACAGATGAGTTAATATTCAATCATGTTTTTTTCAATTCTAAGGAATAAAACTTCATTAAATCTTAAGTGTATTAAGGTCAAATTCATAATAATCCTGTGTGCCGTATGGTTCAAAGCCGCATAATTTGTATAGTGATAGAGCATGGTCATTTTCTGCAGCGACTTCAAGATGCACCCAGCTGATTCCCTTGCTGTGCTGATGGTTAACAGCATTAGTAAGGGCGCTTCTGCCGATTCCTTTTCCCTGGAATAAAGGATCGACAGCAAAACCGTAAAACCAGGCAGCACCTTCTTCTATTTGAATCCTGATTTTGCCGGATTTTACGCCTTTGTATTTAATTATAAATGTCTTCTCATTTTCGCAGTCAAAGATATTTTTATTAAATGCCGCTGCCTCTTCTTTTGGAACATCAAAGCATACTGTATCCAGATGATTAATGAAATCCAGGTCACTTCTCACTGCTTTCTCCATGGTTACTTCCTGGTTTATTGTTCCGATCTCCGCGCTTTTATGGCGTTTCATTTGATACTCGGAGAAAGAATAGCTGCAAGGAAATGACTTTATAAAACCTTTCGCAGATTCAGAAGTGGCTGGTGCATTAATAAGCAATTTGCTTGCCTGGGTCAATTGTTTAGCTGCTTCATTGAACAGACTGCAGAAGATGCCTTTGCGTCTATGATCCGGATGAACCATTCCGCATAATTCCGCCGGGCCTCCGAAACTATAAAGAGCAAGGTAGCCCAATAATTTTCCGCTTTTATCATAATGAAAATAGTCATTTTTCTCATCTGCAGGTCTCGATTTCAAAGTATCCCAATTTAATTTTAATTCGATATTCTCTGTCTCTTCGCATATCTGCTGTAGAGAACGAATATCGTCTAATTGTTTTTTTGTCAGCAATCAGGCAGCCTCCTGTATAAAAAATTGATAAACCAATAATATATGAAAAAGGTTCAAACGAATAGTCATAAAATTGAATACATTTGAGTGCGGATTGAAATTATGTTAATAAATATAGCAATATGTTAGGATTGTATGGATTAGGGGGAGATTGAATGAAAAATTTCACAGTGAAGTTCCATAAGGAAGACAATATAAAGCAGATGGCTGTTCAGAAGCTGAATGAAAATGATTTTGAGCAATATACAGAAGGCGGAACAAGGCATTTATTTGAATTGAACTCAAATGTTGGCTATTTTATATTTTTTGATGCTGTCGACAAGGAAGGTAAAGAGTCTTACATGGTTCTCCAATATGAAGGCGAATCGGAAGAACCCAATTCATGCTTTGCTTTTGAATTAAAAGACTTCTACCAATTCACAGCTCTTTATCTGAATGACCTCGATTTTAATGAAGGAAGTAATGTGGACAGGGAAGAGGCTTATACACCTATACAGCATTTAGCGCATCTAATGTATCACATTATTGAAGAGGGAAAGGGAGTTTAAATAAAGTGAAAGAGCAGGGGAACCCTGCTCTTATTCTTCTGCATGGGAGAGGTTGTCCCGGCAGAAAGCTGAGACTGTTTTTTCTTCGTCTTCATCTAAAGCGAAATCCAAAACCGTTCCAGAACCGCCTTCAACAAAATGATAATTAAGAATCCTCTCGTCTTCTCCGTTTTTAAAGTAAAGCACTCTTAGCTTAATCCCATTCTCTGAATATAATTCATCTTCTTCATCCACATCAATATCTAAAAAGAATTCGTAGCGGTCACCTGTTAAAATGCCAGTAGGATCCTGTATGTACTCAACAGTATAACTTGTAATGTTCATGGTCTTCACCCTTTCTATCGCTGCTGTACATGTCATTATACACTTTTCCCGGATTG
The DNA here is from genome assembly GCF_038002165.1 of Cytobacillus sp. FSL H8-0458. Classification (NCBI taxonomy): domain Bacteria; kingdom Bacillati; phylum Bacillota; class Bacilli; order Caryophanales; family Bacillaceae; genus Cytobacillus; species Cytobacillus sp. FSL H8-0458. The sequence continues at coordinate 837,132 of NZ_JBBOBR010000001.1, forward strand.
GGTTAATAGTATTTAACAATTTTTTGCTGTGTTTCAATGATTACAGCTGCAGGTTTAGAACTTTTTGACAGAAGCATTTAAATATGTTATACTAATTTTAGTTAAAAGAATATAATATTGCCCATAAACACTTGTTATATAGAGCCAGTGGTTCGTCACTTTATATAGCAAGTGATTTTTATTTTGGGTAAGGGTCTTACTCTTTGGGAGGTGCCTCTATATGGCAATGGGATTTGGCAGAAAAAACATGGAAGAAATCAAGGTTGAAGAAGTGAAAATCTGGGAGTGTACATCTGAGTCCTGCAACTGCTGGGTAAGGGACAATTTCAAAAGCAGCCAGGTGCCTCTTTGTCCGATTTGCAAAAGTGAAATGAAAGAAACGACTAAAGAATTGCAAGTCGTTAACAATAACAGCATATTTTCTAAATAGTTGCAAGGGCGATCTAAATCGCCCTTTTATTTTTTGCATCATAATAAATAAGAGAAAGTCTTGTCTAAGTTACTTTCCCTGTCTTACATTCGTTCCGCAGAAAGCGCTGTTATTCAAGGTAGGCGTTTTTTCATAAAAAATTTTCTCGTTCCTTGAAAAAGTATATGTTTGTCCGAGATGAACAAAATAATGGAAACGAGCGAAACTGGATGTGGAAGAATGTCAAACTTGCTTTGGTTTCTTGGATTAGTGCTCATTAGCATTGGCCTTATTTATATAACTTATAAGAAAACAGACTTTCGTTTTAATTTGGCGGTTTATTTCTTCACTATGGGTCTTGCTTTTTTAATGGAATATGTCGTATTGATTTTAGGTAACGCCTACTCCTATTATCCGAATGTCTTTTCAATCCATTGGTATGATGATGTTTTTGGTTCGAGTATTTCACAGGCTTTTTTTATTCCTAGTGTTTTAATGGCAATAGCGGCTTTTAGAATCCCCTTCAAGTGGATTATTTTAATAATAGCCTCTATATATGGAATAGAAGAGCTATTTCTGTGGCTTGGCATCTATGAACATAACTGGTGGAAATCCTGGTTTACCCCTGTAATATTGTTTGCGTCTGTGTTTGTAATAAAATGGTGGAGGAATAGGGTCGAGGGGCCATCTTTTTTTATCCAATTTATAACTGTGTATATGGCTATCACCACAATCTTTCAAGGAATCTCTTTTGGATTGACGGCTATCGTTGGATCTCATCATTATAAAATCGGCTGGTTTGAATCTCCTTATCAGGACCATGTAGCTTTCAGTGTTCTAATCTGGATTGTTTATGCACTGCTGCTGACAGTTGTGACAATAAAATATTATCAATTTAAATGGCTCTCATTATTATTTTTTGCTGATTTTGCATTTCATATTATTATGGAAAAGGTGGGCATTTTAGAAATAAGCTCTTTTTGGAATCCTATTTTCTTTAGTGTGATACTTATACTATTGCTTATGGTAATCAGGAAGTTAAATAATTATATGTTCCCGTCCATGCGATTAGCGCGAAACACTTAAAGTTGTTTTTTTTTAAGTAATATATAGTATAGAAATAAATTGGTATAATATACCACGTTTAAAACATTGACCTCAAACATAGACGATGATATTATTTAAGAACAGCTTTCAAAAACATCTTAAAAAACTATTATTGATTTTTGTTGACGCGGAAGGCTGTAAATGATATTGTATTAAAGTTGCTTAAAGATAGCAACTGACAGATTGATCTTTGAAAACTGAACGAACAATACGTCAACGTTTAATCATTAGTCTTTTTTGAAAAGACAATCAGAGCTTAATCAACTCTTATATGGAGAGTTTGATCCTGGCTCAGGACGAACGCTGGCGGCGTGCCTAATACATGCAAGTCGAGCGGACAGATGGGAGCTTGCTCCCTGAAGTCAGCGGCGGACGGGTGAGTAACACGTGGGCAACCTGCCTGTAAGACTGGGATAACTCCGGGAAACCGGGGCTAATACCGGATAACTCTTTTCCTCACATGAGGAAAAGCTGAAAGATGGCATCTCGCTATCACTTACAGATGGGCCCGCGGCGCATTAGCTAGTTGGTGAGGTAACGGCTCACCAAGGCCACGATGCGTAGCCGACCTGAGAGGGTGATCGGCCACACTGGGACTGAGACACGGCCCAGACTCCTACGGGAGGCAGCAGTAGGGAATCTTCCGCAATGGACGAAAGTCTGACGGAGCAACGCCGCGTGAGTGATGAAGGTTTTCGGATCGTAAAACTCTGTTGTCAGGGAAGAACAAGTACCGGAGTAACTGCCGGTACCTTGACGGTACCTGACCAGAAAGCCACGGCTAACTACGTGCCAGCAGCCGCGGTAATACGTAGGTGGCAAGCGTTGTCCGGAATTATTGGGCGTAAAGCGCGCGCAGGCGGTTCCTTAAGTCTGATGTGAAAGCCCCCGGCTCAACCGGGGAGGGTCATTGGAAACTGGGGAACTTGAGTGCAGAAGAGAAGAGTGGAATTCCACGTGTAGCGGTGAAATGCGTAGAGATGTGGAGGAACACCAGTGGCGAAGGCGACTCTTTGGTCTGTAACTGACGCTGAGGCGCGAAAGCGTGGGGAGCAAACAGGATTAGATACCCTGGTAGTCCACGCCGTAAACGATGAGTGCTAAGTGTTAGAGGGTTTCCGCCCTTTAGTGCTGCAGCAAACGCATTAAGCACTCCGCCTGGGGAGTACGGCCGCAAGGCTGAAACTCAAAGGAATTGACGGGGGCCCGCACAAGCGGTGGAGCATGTGGTTTAATTCGAAGCAACGCGAAGAACCTTACCAGGTCTTGACATCTCCTGACAACCCTAGAGATAGGGCGTTCCCCTTCGGGGGACAGGATGACAGGTGGTGCATGGTTGTCGTCAGCTCGTGTCGTGAGATGTTGGGTTAAGTCCCGCAACGAGCGCAACCCTTGATCTTAGTTGCCAGCATTCAGTTGGGCACTCTAAGGTGACTGCCGGTGACAAACCGGAGGAAGGTGGGGATGACGTCAAATCATCATGCCCCTTATGACCTGGGCTACACACGTGCTACAATGGATGGTACAAAGGGCTGCGAAACCGCGAGGTTAAGCGAATCCCATAAAACCATTCTCAGTTCGGATTGCAGGCTGCAACTCGCCTGCATGAAGCCGGAATCGCTAGTAATCGCGGATCAGCATGCCGCGGTGAATACGTTCCCGGGCCTTGTACACACCGCCCGTCACACCACGAGAGTTTGTAACACCCGAAGTCGGTGGGGTAACCTTTTGGAGCCAGCCGCCTAAGGTGGGACAGATGATTGGGGTGAAGTCGTAACAAGGTAGCCGTATCGGAAGGTGCGGCTGGATCACCTCCTTTCTAAGGAATATTTACAAGAAACGTGACGTTCTTTGTTCGTTCAGTTTTGAGAGTTCAATCTCTCAATGAAAGATTCGTTCTTTGAAAACTAGATAATGTTAATGAAGAAGCAATAACCGAGTAATCGCCATCTTAGTTTTTTTCTCTTATTTAAAAATAAGTAAGAGCACAAACCATGAGGACGATGAGCGGCAAGGAGATTAAGGAAGCGACCGAGTGAGCACCGAAGCGTACTTTAGTACGTGAGGAGCGGAGCGAGAGAGCTGACGCAGAGATCCGCAGTCGATCAGCGGCCGAAGTAGGTTAAGTTAGAAAGGGCGCACGGTGAATGCCTTGGCACTAGGAGCCGATGAAGGACGGTACTAACACCGATATGCTTCGGGGAGCTGTAAGTAAGCTTTGATCCGGAGATTTCCGAATGGGGAAACCCCCTATCCGTAATGGGATGGGATCCTTATCTGAATACATAGGATATGGAAGGCAGACCCGGGGAACTGAAACATCTAAGTACCCGGAGGAAGAGAAAGCAAACGCGATTCCCTGAGTAGCGGCGAGCGAAACGGGATTAGCCCAAACCAGGAGGCTTGCCTCCTGGGGTTGTAGGACACTCTACACGGAGTTACAAAGGAACGAGGTAAATGAACAGGTCTGGAAAGGCCGGCCAGAGAAGGTAAAAGCCCTGTAGTTGAAACTTCGTTCCCTCCAGAGTGGATCCTGAGTACGGCGGGACACGAGAAATCCCGTCGGAAGCAGGGAGGACCATCTCCCAAGGCTAAATACTCCCTAGTGACCGATAGTGAACCAGTACCGTGAGGGAAAGGTGAAAAGCACCCCGGAAGGGGAGTGAAAGAGATCCTGAAACCGTGTGCCTACAAGTAGTTAGAGCCCGTTAATGGGTGATAGCGTGCCTTTTGTAGAATGAACCGGCGAGTTACGATTACATGCGAGGTTAAGTTGATAAGACGGAGCCGCAGCGAAAGCGAGTCTGAATAGGGCGAATGAGTATGTGGTCGTAGACCCGAAACCAGGTGATCTACCCATGTCCAGGGTGAAGTCCAGGTAACACTGGATGGAGGCCCGAACCCACGCACGTTGAAAAGTGCGGGGATGAGGTGTGGGTAGCGGAGAAATTCCAATCGAACCTGGAGATAGCTGGTTCTCTCCGAAATAGCTTTAGGGCTAGCCTCATGTAGTAAGAGTCTTGGAGGTAGAGCACTGTTTGGACTAGGGGCCCCCATCGGGTTACCGAATTCAGACAAACTCCGAATGCCAAAGACTTATCCATGGGAGTCAGACTGCGAGTGATAAGATCCGTAGTCAAGAGGGAAACAGCCCAGACCACCAGCTAAGGTCCCAAAGTATACGTTAAGTGGAAAAGGATGTGGAGTTGCTTAGACAACCAGGATGTTGGCTTAGAAGCAGCCACCATTTAAAGAGTGCGTAATAGCTCACTGGTCGAGTGACTCCGCGCCGAAAATGTACCGGGGCTAAACGTATCACCGAAGCTGTGGATTGACATCTTCCGATGTCAGTGGTAGGAGAGCGTTCTAAGGGCGTTGAAGCCAGACCGCAAGGACTGGTGGAGCGCTTAGAAGTGAGAATGCCGGTATGAGTAGCGAAAGATGGGTGAGAATCCCATCCACCGAATGCCTAAGGTTTCCTGAGGAAGGCTCGTCCGCTCAGGGTTAGTCGGGACCTAAGCCGAGGCTGAAAAGCGTAGGCGATGGACAACAGGTTGATATTCCTGTACCACCTCTTTACCGTTTGAGCAATGGGGGGACGCAGGAGGATAGGGTAAGCGCGCTGCTGGATTAGCGCGTCCAAGCAGTTAGGCCGGTAACGAGGCAAATCCCGTTACCACACAGGCTGAGCTGTGACGGCGAGGGAAATTTAGTACCGAAGTTCCTGATTCCACACTGCCAAGAAAAGCCTCTAGCGAGGGAAAAGGTGCCCGTACCGCAAACCGACACAGGTAGGCGAGGAGAGAATCCTAAGGTGAGCGAGAGAACTCTCGTTAAGGAACTCGGCAAAATGACCCCGTAACTTCGGGAGAAGGGGTGCTCATTAGGGTGAATAGCCCTGATGAGCCGCAGTGAATAGGCCCAGGCGACTGTTTAGCAAAAACACAGGTCTCTGCGAAGCCGCAAGGCGAAGTATAGGGGCTGACGCCTGCCCGGTGCTGGAAGGTTAAGAGGAGAGGTTAGCGCAAGCGAAGCTTTGAATCGAAGCCCCAGTAAACGGCGGCCGTAACTATAACGGTCCTAAGGTAGCGAAATTCCTTGTCGGGTAAGTTCCGACCCGCACGAAAGGCGTAACGATCTGGGCACTGTCTCAACGAGAGACTCGGTGAAATTATAGTACCTGTGAAGATGCAGGTTACCCGCGACAGGACGGAAAGACCCCGTGGAGCTTTACTGTAGCCTGATATTGAATTTTGGTACAGCTTGTACAGGATAGGTAGGAGCCTGAGAAGCCGGAGCGCCAGCTTCGGTGGAGGCGTCGGTGGGATACTACCCTGGCTGTATTGAAATTCTAACCCGCGCCCCTGATCGGGGCGGGAGACAGTGTCAGGTGGGCAGTTTGACTGGGGCGGTCGCCTCCTAAAAAGTAACGGAGGCGCCCAAAGGTTCCCTCAGAATGGTTGGAAATCATTCGCAGAGTGTAAAGGCACAAGGGAGCTTGACTGCGAGACCTACAAGTCGAGCAGGGACGAAAGTCGGGCTTAGTGATCCGGTGGTTCCGCATGGAAGGGCCATCGCTCAACGGATAAAAGCTACCCCGGGGATAACAGGCTTATCTCCCCCAAGAGTCCACATCGACGGGGAGGTTTGGCACCTCGATGTCGGCTCATCGCATCCTGGGGCTGTAGTCGGTCCCAAGGGTTGGGCTGTTCGCCCATTAAAGCGGTACGCGAGCTGGGTTCAGAACGTCGTGAGACAGTTCGGTCCCTATCCGTCGTGGGCGCAGGAAATTTGAGAGGAGCTGTCCTTAGTACGAGAGGACCGGGATGGACGCACCGCTGGTGTACCAGTTGTCTTGCCAAAGGCATCGCTGGGTAGCTATGTGCGGAAGGGATAAGTGCTGAAAGCATCTAAGCATGAAGCCCCCCTCGAGATGAGATTTCCCATAGCGTCAAGCTAGTAAGATCCCTGAAAGATGATCAGGTTGATAGGTCAGAGGTGGAAGCGTGGCGACATGTGGAGCTGACTGATACTAATCGATCGAGGACTTAACCAAGTCATATTGGTAATTACTCGGCAACTGCTTCTTCATGCATTATCTAGTTTTGAGGGAACGAAGTTTCTTCAAACCAAATAGTCCGGTGGCGATAGCGAGAAGGTCACACCCGTTCCCATACCGAACACGGAAGTTAAGCTTCTCAGCGCCGATGGTAGTTGGGGGCTGTCCCCCTGTGAGAGTAGGACGCTGCCGGGCAAAAGAAAGAGCACCTGTTGGGTGCTCTTTTTTGTGCAGTTGCATGATTTTTCGATTAAAAAAACTGTATTGGGGCTCTTTCAGAGGAATTATAAATCCGTGCAAATCTGGTCAACATATGTGCCACTCTCATATATATATTTATATGCCACTCCATATATCTCCGGCTTCTAAATAAACGAAATATGTTCTCTGCAAAGGTTGTCTGCAGCGCAGTTTTAAAGATACTACTCAATATATTCTTCTCTATTTACCGAATGGGTGGAATATGTATTTAAAACAAAAGTTTATAAGCCTGCAATCCAAAATAAATCCCAAAGCCAATCAAGGACATTCCAGATAAAACTGAAATAAGAGCGAGAATTTTTCCGGTTAAAAATCTTCTAAAGCTGCTGGCGACAGCTGCCATTGTTACATCCCAGAGAAGAAGACCTGTAAAAATCGCTCCGCTGTATAAAACAACATGGGCCTTGTCATACTCAGCTGCTGTTTTTGCAAGGATGGAACCATAGATGCCGAGCCAAAACAGTATTGTTAAAGGATTTGACAATGACATGAGAAATCCTGACATAAAGGATTTAACTTTAGATTCATTTTTAGTCCTTACGCTTGATACTACTTTGCCGGCGCTTAATAAGGTTTCCAAACCTGTATATACCAGGACAAAGAATCCAAAGCACCATAAAAAAGCTTTCATAAATGGAATCTCAAGAAAATGTACTATACCCAAATATACGGCCGCCATATAAACTGCATCTGCTGTTATAGCTCCCAGCCCCACAAGCCAGGCGTGGAAAAAACCATTTTTTATCCCTTTATCCAATTGCGCAGCATTTATTGGACCAATTGGTGCCGCAAGCGATAGACCCAAGAAAACATAGCCTAGAAATATGCTCATATGTGTACAACCCCTAACTGCCAAAACATGTTTGTACAAAGTGTATTCAGAATATAGGAAGGATAGGACAACTATTTAATCCGGAGCAAGGTGCACCTGCCCGGGGCACACTTATAAGATTGTTGTATTGTATTTATCACACCATAGACAGAGCATTCAGTTTCGCAGGAGGCGGAAATAACACCAATCTGTTGGTGATTGAGGCTTGGGGTTGTTTTTGACTTGGGCGGATTCGGACTCTGACTGCAGTTTTAATGCGTTTTGTGTCCGAAGGTATCTCAAGTTCGGACTCAAACAGGAGTGTTCCAGCGCTCTGAGTCCGAAGTTGTCCCAAGTTTTGACTCTAACAGGTGCTTTCGTGAGTTTTGAGTCTGAAGGTATCTAAAGTTCGGACTTAAACAGGAGTGTTCCAGCACTCTGAGTCTGAAGTTGCCCCAAGTTCTGACTCTAACAGGCGCTTTCGTGAGTTTTGTGTCCGAAGGTATCTAAAGTTCGAACTCAAACAGGAGTGGTCCAGCATTCTGAATTTGAAGTTGTCCCAAGTTCCAACTCTGACTCGCGCTTTCCAGCATTCTGTGTCCTAAGTTTTCCCGTGTGCGGGCTATCAAAAATGACTGCTTCACACTTTTAACAAAGCAAGCATAAATTTCTCAGCGATGCAAAAAATAAACTGAAAAAAGCAGAGGAGAGTGTTTCTTATGGATGCAAAGCGAGTGAAGCAAATTCTTTCATCATCAGCAGATATCGAAGTAAGATACAATGGTGCTTCCGTGTGGATCGATAAGCTTAATGAAGATGGGAGAACAGCGACAGTACATTTACGCGGCCCGCTTGAAGAAAGGTCCGAGGTGGAAATAGGAGAACTGACTGAATTGTAATATGACATTAAGCCGCCAGCACTGGCGGCTTTTCGTCTATATATCCTGATTGGATTCAGTTTCTGCCCGTTCATTTAAGTACTTATTCTCAGCAGAAGCAAAGTTTACTGACTGCAGGCTAATTTCTTTGTCAATTCCATACAGATCTTTGCCCGTGTCTTCTAAATTTTCATGCCTTCTATCCACATCATCGGCCTCCTTTTTAAGTGTTTCCGTTAGTATAAACAGAGATTTTCAATAACATGAAAGGGAAATTATACTTGAAAATCCGAAATTTATACCATTTTGAATTCAGAACTTTACATAGGGTACCGGGGTATAATATAATTAATATTAAGGAGGCTGATCAAATGGCTTTTGATTTGGAAAATGAGGATTTATCTGCTGCCAGCTGCTCGGTTGAGTCGGAGCGAAAAAGTCATCATTCAGAAAAAGTTAAGAAGAATTTGACTACCCGATTAAATCGAATTGAAGGGCAAATACGCGGGATAAAAGGACTTATTGACAGAGACGTGTATTGTGACGACATAATAACACAAATTTCTGCAACTCAGTCCGCTTTGAATAGCGTAGCCAAGCTATTGCTTGAAGGCCATTTGAAAAGCTGTGTTGTGGATCGAATCCACGAAGGCGATGAAGAAGTGCTTGATGAATTTTTAGTCACAATCCAGAAGTTAATGAAAAAATAACGGGAGGCTGCATTATTATGGAAAACGTAACTTTAAAAGTAAGCGGAATGTCATGCGGACATTGTGTAAAAGCGGTAGAGGGCAGTGTCGGCAAATTAAATGGTGTGGATAAGGTAGCAGTGGACCTTGATAATGGTCAGGTGAAGGTTCAATTTGACTCATCTGCAGTTTCACTTGAACAAATCAAAGAAACAATTGACGATCAAGGCTATGATGTAGAGTAATCTAATTGGGAAGGAACGTGTGAACTAAATGCACGTTCTCTTTTTTTACAAATTAAGAAATTTGTCTAATTATATATGGTTGACATATAGGGTAGGAGGGTATAGTATATTAGTGTAAGGTACTTCGTTTGATAAAGGAGTGGGAGTGATGGGTGATGCGGCTCTGAAGGAGGTTCACCTTCCAATATCGGGAATGACATGTGCAGCCTGTTCATCTCGAATTGAGAAGGGGCTGAATAAGCTGGATGGTGTCCAGGAAGCAAGTGTCAATCTTGCATTGGAAAAAGCAGCGATAAAATATAATCCAGAAGTAACTTCTGTTGAAGCTTTTGAGAAAAAAATTGAGGATCTCGGTTATGCAGTAGTATCGGAGAAAGCAGAGTTCGAATTGCTTGGGATGACATGCGCAGCCTGCTCCGGAAGAATTGAAAAGGGACTTAATAAACTTCCTGGGGTAAAACATGCTGTGGTCAATTTGGCTCTTGAAACGGGCACTGTCGAATATAATCCCGAGCAAGTCTCAATCCAGGATATGATAAAGAAAGTAGAGAATTTAGGGTATCAGGCAAAAGTAAAAACGGATAAAGACCAAGAAATCGAAGGTTACAGGGAAAAGGATATCGAGAAGCAAAAAGGCAAATTCATCTTCTCATTAATTCTTTCCATCCCTTTATTCTGGTCCATGGTGGGACATTTCGAGTTTACATCCTTTATTTACGTTCCCGATATGTTTATGAATCCGTGGGTGCAGCTGGCGCTTGCAGCTCCCGTGCAATTTTTCATAGGAAAACAATTTTATGTTGGGGCGTATAAGGCATTAAAAAATAAAAGCGCCAATATGGATGTGCTGGTTGCACTGGGTACTTCTGCCGCTTTTTTCTATAGCTTATACCAATCATTATTATCAATTGGCAGCAATGGACATATGGTGGAGCTCTATTATGAAACAAGTGCGATCCTTATAACATTAATCATTTTAGGCAAGCTGTTTGAAGCGAGGGCTAAGGGGCGTTCTTCTGAAGCAATCAAAAAGCTTATGGGTCTTCAGGCAAAAACAGCAACTGTCTTAAGGGAAGGGGAAGAAATTGAAATTCCCCTGGAAGAAGTTATTGCTGGAGAAATCTTATTTGTAAAACCGGGTGAAAAAATTCCGGTTGATGGTGAGATTATCGAGGGACAGTCAGCATTGGATGAATCCATGCTGACAGGGGAAAGCGTACCTGTTGATAAAACAGCAGGCGACACAGTCATTGGATCCACCCTTAATAAAAATGGCTTCCTGAAAATTAAAGCCACTAAAGTTGGCAAAGATACAGCACTGTCACAGATTATTAAAGTAGTGGAAGAAGCACAAGGTTCCAAAGCGCCGATACAGCGAATGGCAGACAAAATCTCCGGGATATTTGTTCCTATTGTTGTGAGTATAGCAGTGGTTACATTCCTGGTATGGTATATATGGGTAAGTCCCGGCAATTTTGCAGAAGCACTGGAAAAATTGATAGCCGTCCTGGTGATTGCATGTCCATGTGCCCTGGGTCTGGCTACGCCAACTTCTATAATGGCAGGTTCTGGCCGGGCAGCGGAATATGGAGTTCTTTTTAAAGGCGGGGAGCACCTGGAGCTTACACATGAAATCACTACAGTCGTTCTTGATAAAACCGGAACAGTAACACATGGCAAACCGGTTTTAACGGATGTGTTTACGGAAGCCTGCGTTGAAGAAAGGGCATTTCTCCAGCTTGTAGGGTCTGCTGAGAAACAGTCTGAGCATCCATTGGCCGAAGCGATTGTGAAGGGAATAAAAGATAAAGGAATCACTCTATTTAATCCGCAGGAATTTGAGGCTATTCCCGGTTATGGGATTAAAGCAAAAGTGGAAGGCAAGAAGCTTCTAATCGGTACAAGAAGATTAATGGACAAATACGATATCAATGCCCAATCAGCCAAACTGAAAATGGAGACACTTGAGGAAAATGGAAAAACGGCAATGCTTGTTGCGGTCGATGGCAAATATGCAGGTATCGTTGCAGTTGCAGATACAATAAAGGAAACTTCCAGAAATGCAATCAATCGCTTAAAACAACTGGGGATTGAAGTCATTATGATAACCGGTGATAACAAACGTACAGCACAGGCAATAGCTGAGGAAGTGGGGATAGACTTTGCAATTGCAGAGGTTCTGCCTGAAGGCAAGGCAGAAGAAGTAAAAAAACTTCAAAACCAGGGAAAAAAAGTCGCCATGGTCGGCGATGGCATAAACAATGCTCCTGCACTTGCTGTTGCTGATATAGGAATGGCGATTGGAACCGGTACAGACGTTGCGATGGAAGCAGCAGATATTACTCTAATGAGAGGGGATCTGAATAGTATCGCAGACGCCATCCTAATGAGTAAAAAAACCATAAGGAATATCAAACAAAATCTTTTCTGGGCATTTGCATACAATACACTTGGCATCCCAGTAGCTGCATTAGGGTTCCTTGCTCCATGGCTTGCCGGTGCAGCAATGGCTTTCAGCTCCGTATCTGTCGTTTTAAACGCACTTAGATTACAACGAGTAAAAGTAAGTGAAAAAAACGTTTAATTGGAAGGGGCAAATTTAAATGAAGAAATGGGCAGGTGCAGCGATTGCTTATCTGGTACTTGTAATAGCTGGTTATGCGGCATATGATTCTTTTTGGGCTAAGCCAGAGCTGGTACCACATGATATTGAAATCGAAAATCATGAATAATAAATGACCGGGCAGAGGGGAATCCTCCTCTGCCCGTTTTTCGCAGATTAATAAATTGTAATTTATTTCTCGATATGATAGAATCGTCTACAATATATAGTATGGATTTTTAAAAGTAAAAACTACATATAGATCGTGATTGGTGTCCTATATGGACTTAATAGGGAATTCGGTGAAAAACCGAAGCTGTCCCCGCAACTGTAAGTGCAGACGAAAAAAGCATGCCACTGTACAAAGCGCTTCATGGCGCTAGTATGGGAAGGGCTTTTAGTAGAGTGAAGCACAAGCCAGGAGACCTGCCAGGGCGATCGAAAGTTTCTTATCTCCGGGGATTGAGATGATGAAACGATCGCGTAATGGCCGTTTGTTCATCTGCTTCCTGCTATTATACTATCGTTTGATCCGCTCATTTTCCGGGCGGATTTTTATTTTGCCTTTAGGAGGAAGTAAAATGGTCCAAACCATACAACCGATAGAAATTTTAGAAGAACTTAAGACTGAATTTCCACAGCTTGGCATTGAAAAACTGGTAAAAAGGTATGAAGATATGAGTCAGCTGAGAGCAGAGGCCATGTATGACCAGCTTATTCTTGATTGTTTATCTTTTATCAGCATTGAAGAGCCTGATTGGACGTTTGCCGCTTCACGTCTGCTTCTTAAAAAGCTCTATATCGAGTCCGGAAAAAACAGAGGATGCGAGCCGGATGATTCCTACACACATTTTTATACGCTAATTAAACGTCTGACCGCTTTGGGAATTTATGAACAGGATTTATTAGATGTGTATTCAAAGGATGAGATAAATGAGCTGTCCCATTTTATTAAAAAAGAAAATGACCGTTTATTTACATATTTGGGGCTGAAAATGCTGGCAGATCGGTATCTTGCCAGGGACAAACAGAGAAAACTCTATGAGCTTCCACAGGAGCGGTTCATGATCATCAGCATGGTTCTGATGAAAAAGGAGCCGAAGGACAAGCGTCTTAAGCTTGTTAAAGAAGCGTATTGGGCAATGAGCGGGTTGTACATGACTGTTGCCACTCCGACCCTTTCTAATGCAGGGAAAAACTGGGGTCAGCTTTCAAGCTGTTTCATTGAGACCGTTGATGACAGTCTTGATGCCATTTATGACAGTAATACCGATATTGCATCACTTTCCAAAAATGGCGGAGGAATCGGAGTTTATTTGGGGAAAATCCGCAGCAGAGGCAGTGATATTAAAGGGTTTAAGGGGGCATCTTCAGGTGTGATTCCCTGGATGAAGCAGCTGAATAACACAGCTGTCAGTGTCGACCAGCTTGGACAAAGGCAGGGTGCTATAAGCGTCTATCTGGATGTCTGGCATAAAGATATTTTCTCGTTTCTTGATGCAAAGCTTAATAATGGAGATGAAAGGCAGCGGACACATGATTTATTCACAGGTGTCTGCATTCCTGATTTATTTATGGAAAAAGTGGAAAGCCGCGGATATTGGTATTTATTTGATCCCCATGAAGTCCGCACAGTCATGGGCTTTTCTCTGGAGGATTTTTATGACGAAGGAATAGGCAAAGGTTCATTCCGCCAGAAATATAAAGAATGCATTGATAACCCGAATCTATCAAGGGAAAAAGTTCCTGCTATCGAGATCATGAAATCCATTATGAGAAGTCAGCTTGAAACCGGGACACCATTCATGTTCTACAGGGATGAGGTTAATCGGAAAAATGCCAATTCACATTGCGGAATGATTTATTGTACCAACCTTTGCACTGAGATCGTACAAAACCAAAGTGTTACTAAGAGGGTTGAAGAATATACAAGGGATGGGAGAATTATTATCGAAAAACAGCCGGGAGACTTCGTTGTCTGCAATCTTTCATCCATCAATCTTGCACGGGCCATAAGTGAAGGAGTCCTTGAAAGGCTTGTGCCCATTCAGGTGCGAATGCTTGATAATGTTATTGATATAAATAGAATTCCAGTTCCTCAGGGGCATATAACAAATCAAAAGTACCGTGCGATTGGACTGGGGACTTTTGGCTGGCACCACCTTCTTGCACTGAAAAAGATCACATGGGAAAGCGAAGAAGCAGAAGAATTCGCTGACATTCTATATGAACAAATTGCTTTTTTAGCGATAAAAAGTTCTATGAATCTGGCAAAAGAAAAAGGTAGCTATTCAGCCTTTAAAGGCTCTGATTGGGAAACGGGTGCTTACTTTGAAAAGCGGGGATATCTGGAGGCAAAGCCAGAAATGGACTGGACAGGATTGAGCAGGGAGGTAAAGGAATTCGGCATCCGAAACGCCTATCTGATGGCGGTTGCCCCTAATGCATCTACTGCATTAATTGCAGGAAGCACACCGAGTATTGATCCTATATTTAACAAGCAGTATTCCGAAGAGAAAAAGGATTATCGAATCCCTGTTACAGCCCCTGATATTAACAGTGAGACCATCTGGTACTACAAATCTGCCTATCATATTAACCAGGAGTGGAGCATCAGGCAGAATGCTAACAGACAAAAGCATATAGATCAGGCTATTTCATTTAATTTCTATATACCTAACCATATTAAAGCTATCGATCTTTTAAATCTGCATCTTTCAGCATGGAAGAATAAATTAAAAACAACTTACTATATCCGTTCAACTTCATCAGAGGTTGAAGACTGCGAATCTTGCTCAAGCTAAAGGAGGACCCTTATGAATACTCTAAAAAAACGCCAAATTATTAATCAATCGGCGCCTAATAAATCAACTTCAATCATCAATGGAGAATGCTCCAATATCCTTAATTGGGATGATGTCCGCTTCTCATGGGCCTATCCAAAGTATAAAAAAATGCTTGCTAACTTTTGGACGCCCTTTGAAATAAACATGTCACAGGACATTAAGCAATTTCCGGATTTAACGAAAAGTGAACAAGATGCATTTTTGAAAATTATTGGGCTGCTTGCATTGCTCGACAGCATCCAGACGGATTATGCCGGTAAAGTTGCTGATTATATTACCGATTCAAGCATATCAGCACTCATGATCATACTTGCACAGCAGGAGGTGATTCATAATCATTCCTATTCCTATGTTCTATCAAGCCTTGTTGCCAAACAAAAACAGGATGAGGTTTTTGAATTCTGGCGGACAGAACCTATATTGGCTGAAAGAAATGAATTTGTTGTGAACGGATATAAAGATTTTGCAGAGAATCCAAGTGCGGAGAACCTGCTGAAATCCATTGTGTTTGATGTCGTTCTGGAGGGGCTTTTCTTTTATTCAGGCTTTGCATTCTTTTATCACCTGGCAAGAAATCAGAAGATGGTTGCCACCTCAACAATGATTAATTACATCAACCGGGATGAACAAATCCATGTAGATTTGTTTGTTAAAATTTTTAAAGAAATTCTTAAGGAAAATCCGGAGCTTAATACTAATGAATTAAGTGAATTCGTCCAGGAGACTTTTGAAAAAGCAGCTGAACTGGAAATTGAATGGGCCCGCGATGTGATCGGCAGCAAAACAGAAGGCATCCTG
Organism: Cytobacillus sp. FSL H8-0458; assembly: GCF_038002165.1. Lineage (NCBI taxonomy): Bacteria > Bacillati > Bacillota > Bacilli > Caryophanales > Bacillaceae > Cytobacillus > Cytobacillus sp. FSL H8-0458. Next base: position 852,837 of record NZ_JBBOBR010000001.1, read on the forward strand.
CTGTCTGACGTTGAAGCTTATATCAAATTTTATGCCAACGTCCGCTGCAACCAGCTGGGATATGAACGGCCATTTGAAGGCTATAGGACCAATCCTCTCCGCTGGATAGTAGCCTATGAGGAGGTTGATCACGGGAAGTCCGATTTCTTTGAGCAAAAATCACGGCAATATACTAAAGTTCAAATAGATAATGGGTTTGACGAATTATAGAAAAGATATATATTAAAAAAGATTCTGCTTCGGCGCAGAATCTTTTTTTGATCAGGATAATACCGGCTCCCCGGCTGCATAATCAATTTCAAAACCCAGATCCTTCAGCATTTGATGGTCTGCTGTGCTTTCCTGACCGGCGGTGGTTAAGTAATCTCCTACGAAAATGGAATTGGCCGGGTATAATCCAAGTGGCTGTAGGCTCCTGAGATTCACTTCTCTGCCCCCGGATATTCTGATTTCCTTTGATGGATTGATAAAACGCATGAGACAAAGCACCTTCAGGCAATAGCGGGGATTCAGCTCATCGGTTCCTTCTAATGGCGTCCCATCAATGGCATGGAGGAAATTAACAGGAATTGAGTCGGCATCAAGCACTTTTAAGCTTCTGGCCATCGCTATGACATCTTCCTTGGTTTCCTTCATGCCGATGATTACACCGGAGCATGGTGAGATGCCTGCCGCCTTTATTAATTGAACAGTATTGACTCTGTCTCGATATGTATGGGATGTAGTAATGCTCTCATGATGATCTTCAGATGTATTAATATTGTGATTGTAGCGGTCTACTCCGGCTTCCTTCAGCTTCTCAGCCTGTTCAGGCTTCAGGAGTCCGAGGCAGGCGCAGACCTTCATGTTATAGTGGTCCTTTATTTCTTTAACAGCAGATACAACTTCATTTAGCTCTTTGTTGCTTGGTCCTCTGCCGCTAGCAACGATACAATATGTTCCAACATTAAGCTGATGCGCCTGTTTAGCTCCCTGTATGATGGAGTCCTTATCCATCATACGGTATTTTTCAATAGGTGCAGTTGAGATGCTGGATTGTGAACAATAGCCGCAGTTCTCAGGGCATAATCCGGATTTTGTATTTATAATCATGTTTAATTTAACTCTATTCCCGTAATGATGATGGCGGATTTTATAGGCACTGTGCAATAAATCCAGAAGCTCATCATCTGGGCAATTTAATATGGACATTGCCTCCAAGTCTGTCAATTCATGTCCTTCCAATACATCAAAAGCTAATCTTTGATAATCCATATGTATCCTCCTTTATACTATTTGTTAAGCTGCACGGTTCATCTTTCTGAAATGACTGCGGGCAAATACTCTATGCTCCAGTCGATATGCCATTAACCCGGCAAAAACAGAGAGAATGATATCCTTTGGAAGAGGGACTGCCATCCATAGCCATGCCATTTGATAGGTAAATCCTTGGGGTGCCGTAAACCAGAGTTTATAAGCCAGGTACATCCAATTTGTCCCGAATACATAATTAATCGCCATTCCGATTAGAGCAGCAGTAACATACACCGGAACTGATTTTTTCTTTTCAATAATTTTTCCTGTGACATAGGCTGTTAGAATAAATGAAAGGATAAAACCGAAAGTCGGATTTAGTAATGATGCAAAACCGCCGCCGAATTTTGAAAAGACCGGGGCGCCTGCAAGCCCAACGAAAGCATAGACAGCTATTGTAATAGCTCCCAATCGGCTTCCTAAAATAGCCCCTGCCAAAATGGCAAAAAAGGTCTGTAAAGTAATTGGTACTCCTCCGATAACCAAAAATGGAACAAATGAAGTGATGTTTGCCCCAACCGCCATCAGGGCAACAAACATTCCAGCCAATGTTAAATCAATTGTCCTCAAACCTGTCTTCATAAAAAGCCTCCTGCTAGATTTGTATTTATCGCTGTCTTACGGACAGTAAGACCCCCACTTCAAAACTCAGATGAAAAAATGGAGGATAAGTGGGGGATCTAACTGCCCGTAAAGGCCCGAGTGATTCAACTAACAATCAGTAGGAGATAAAGAAAACCCCCACTGATTGAAGTTCCACTTTATACAATTTAGAATAATAGCAGCAGATGACAATTGTCAACCTAATTTTAATTAAGGTTTACATATATTTCGTGTTAAAGAAGGTATCGGAAGGGAGGGAGGACAACTAGCGAATGGGCTGGGTGGCTTGATTTTTCCGAATTAAATAGCCGCCGGCAATTCGCCAGCGGCTATATTGAAGTATTAATTATTGCCCTTTGTTTTTTTTCGAACCACATCAAAAAGTCCGGAACCAATAATATCAAGTGCTGATTGCATTCTTTCTTCAGAGATATTATCTTCAATTGTATCCTGAGGTGTATGGTATACTTTTTCAATATGATAAACAAGCGGATCCCAGCTGTCTATGCCCATCCAGATAAAAAGGGCCGCAGGAATGCCGGCATTATGAAAAGGAACATGGTCACTCGATCCGAATTTGCCTGGGAGAATGTCCGAATTGCCTAAGCGTGCACCAGCTTCACCAGTTGAAGAAGTTACAATGTTTTGGCTGCCGTCTGGTGTCATGGCATATAGGTTTGTCGCCTTGTCATAATTTGTAGCAACCATATCAGGAACAAAAACAGCCTCTATCTGATCTTTTTGTGTCTCTGTTAACTGATCTACATAATATCTTGCTCCTAAAAGTCCGCGTTCCTCAGATCCAAATGCAATGAATTTGAGGGTTTTGTCTGTATTATAACCTTTATAAACTCTGGCTAGCTCAAGCATTAACCCTACCCCGGAAGCATTATCATTCGCACCAGGAGCACCCACTACACTATCATGATGGGCGCCAAGTATAACCTCTTTTGTATCTTTATCTTTTGATTTAGCTTCTTTTGTAGCAATTACATTTACCGATTTAAGATCTTTATAATGTTTTGCTGTCAGGGAGAGCTCAACTGCACCTTGCTCCATTTGTTCCTTAAGCCACTCACCATGAATATAGGAAGCCCCGAAAACCGGAATATCATATTTCGCAGTAAGGTTGGGATTAAAAGTTTGTCCGTAATTGCCGCGGCTTCCAACGAGGCTTTGCAGAATTACACCTGCTGCTCCTGCCTCGACTGCTTTTTCTACCTGCTCACGGTATCCGGCTGTAGTATCTGCGCGAGCCAGCAGTACAACTTTACCTTCGGCTCCCTGGAAATTTTCATTTTCCACAAAGATCACTTCAGCATGAACTGGTGCTTCGCTGATTGCTCCATTCGGGGCAGCACCCATTTCCCAAACAGTTCCGTCTCCAAATGCAACACTGCCTATGTATTGATCTGCAACAGGAAAGTATTGAAATTCGACATCATAACCATAACTCTTAAGTGTATTTGCAATATACTGTGCAGACTTCTTTTCATTTTCTAATCCGCCCGGTCTTGTCCCAATTTCTTCTGATAAATACCTTACGTGGCCAATAGCACGTTCAGCATTAACTCTGGCAATAATCTTCTGATCCTGCGAGTGAGATGAGTTTCCGTTTTCAGTACTTACCGGGGCAGCATACCCGACTGACCCATAAGCTAATGAAGCTGCTAGAGCTACTGCGAGTATCCTGGCGGATTTTCGGTTTTTTCTTGACATAATAACCTCCTGAAAATAAGTATTTTTCGATTACCTAACGATTCCTAGTTTAGTAGATATTGGTATTTTATGAATAGAGTAATAGTTCCTATGAGGCATACCCATTATTCCGACACCATCTGCTAAATCTATATGTTAAACGACAAAGTTTTCGGTACATTACTCCTATATTTATTAAAAGCTGGGTGTTTTTTATTTTTCCTGAGAGGGTAAAGTGAAACTGCTCATCAATTAGATGATGTCCACACAATATAAGGAGGTATAAACATGGCAAATAATAATAACAACATTCAAAGTGACGAACAAAAACAATATTTTAAAGACCGGGCAGGCACAGATGATGCGAGATTCCATGTAGTACCGCATGATGAAGAAGGGTGGGCAGTCAAAAAGGAAGGTCAAGACGAGCCAGAGTACACTGCAGATTCACAGTCAGATGCTGTTGAGGAAGCAAAGCGCATGGCTAAAGAAGCAGGCACAATGGCGATTCTGCACAATGAAGATGGAAAAATTGAAGATCTGCTAAATTATGAAGATAAATAATCTTAGAGAAGGGCATTACCTTTGTGTAGTGCTCTTTTGTTTTGGAGAAAATGTGATTTTTTCCTAAAACAAAAAAATTCCGCTTTCTATAAGAAAGCGGTTCAAAAAAGAGACCTTGGAACGAGTGAATTCTAAAAATTAAACAATATATAGTAGCGTTAGTTGTAAGAAGAAACTATATATTGTTATTTTAGATTCTAGCATAATAAATCATAGAGAGCAAACTATTATCTTGATATATTTAAAATATTCTAATAAAAAGAATAAATATTCTATAAACAATCAAAAACGTTCAAATTATGATTGGTTTTGATTTATTTTGAGCGAAAATGATTGATTTTTGCAATCGGTTTCAGTATGATGAATTCAAGAAGAACAACACAGCCAGGGAGGTGATGTTTTGTTAACACCAGAGCGCCACAAATTGATACTGCAGCTTATAAAAGAGAAAGGTGTAGTGAAAATTCAGGATCTCGTTGACATGACAGAAACATCGGAATCAACAATCAGAAGGGACCTTACCCAGCTCGAGGAAGGAAAGTACCTAAAAAGAATTCATGGAGGTGCAGCCAGGCTTCAGGGCAAGCTTCAGGAACCCAGCATGTCTGAAAAATCATCCAAAAACCTTCAGCAAAAGCGCCAAATTGCACAATACGCAGCAAACCTTGTTGAAGAGGGGGATTCCATCTATTTGGATGCAGGCTCGACAGTAACTGAAATGATTCCCTTTTTGCCTGCAAAAGAAATTGTGGTTGTGACGAACGGATTAATGCATATCCAAGCATTGCTGGAACGGAATATAAAAACATTTTTAATCGGCGGATTTGCCAAGGAACAGACAAAAGCGATCATCGGCAGGGGTGCATTGGCCAGTCTGGAAAATTATCGATTTGATAAATGCTTTATGGGGGTTAACGGCATCCATCCTCAATTTGGCTACACCACACCGGATCAGGATGAGGCCATGATCAAGCAAATGGCCATTTCGCTTTCAAGGGAGGCATTCGTGCTTGCTGATGATACGAAGTTTTCAGAAATCGCGTTTGCGAAGATTGCCGATTTGCATACAGCAGCAATTATTACAAATGAGCTGAATGAGGATCAGAAGGAGACTTATAGCAGCAAAACTACAATAAAGGTCGTGACAGCATGATACACACATTGACGCTAAATCCGTCAGTGGACTACATCGTCGAATTGGATGAAATTATAGTCGGCGGTCTTAACCGCATGAAGCATGATTCAAAGTTTCCTGGAGGAAAAGGGATCAATGTTTCGAGAGTGCTGAAAAAAATGAATGTTGAAAGCAAGGCCCTTGGCTTTGCAGGCGGTTTTACAGGAGATTATATTGTTAATTCCTTAAATAAGGAGAATATCCAAAGTGACTTCATACAAGTTGCTGAGGACACAAGAATCAATGTAAAGATCAAGGCTGAGACGGAAACAGAAGTCAATGCCAAAGGGCCGGCCATTTCAGGAAGGAATTTTGAGGATCTTAAAAATAAGATCCGCAGCCTGTCAGAAGAAGATTTGCTTGTCCTCGCAGGCAGTATTCCATCAACCCTGCCTGAAACAACATATGAAGAGCTGGTGAAGATCTGTTCAGGAAATGGAGCGGCTTTTGTGGTGGACGCTGAGGGAGAATTATTGAAAAAGGTCCTTCCTTACAAACCGTTTTTAATAAAGCCTAATCACCATGAATTGGGGGAAATATTCAGCACAGAATTTACTTCCGCTGAAGAAGTCATCCCTTTTGGACAGAAACTTGTTGAAATGGGCGCCCAAAATGTAATTGTTTCATTAGCAGGCAAGGGAGCAGTCTTGATATCTGCTGATGCTGCATATATTTCAAGCGTTCCAAAAGGAAAAGTAAAAAGTTCAGTTGGCGCCGGAGATTCCATGGTAGCCGGTTTCCTTGCAGCTTATGAAAAAAACAAAAATATAGAAAAGGCTTTTCAATACAGTGTTGCTTCCGGAAGTGCTACCGCTTTTTCGCTAGGTCTTTGCACAAAGGAAAAAGCGGAGGAATTGCTTTCTCAGGTTTCAATTGAAAAGGTTAGCCTAAAAGGGGAGATTTAGGATGAGAATAACAGAATTACTGACAAGAGATACGATTCTGCTCTCATTGAGCGGAACAGGCAAAATGGATGCCATAAATGGATTGGTAAACAAGCTTGATGCAGCTGGAAAGCTTCATGACCGGGATGCCTTCAAGAATGCAATCTTAAAAAGGGAAGAACAAAGCACAACAGGCATAGGTGATGGAATTGCCATTCCTCATGCCAAAACGGGTGCGGTCAAAGAACCTGCTATTGCGTTCGGCAAATCAGAAGAAGGCGTAAATTATGAATCGCTTGACGGTCAGCCAGCACACTTATTTTTTATGATTGCAGCCCCGGAAGGAGCAAATAATACACATCTGGAGGCTCTATCCAGGCTTTCATCGATATTAATGAACGAGGAAGCACGCAAAAAACTTCAGCATGCTGCTTCTGCGGACGAAGTTATTGAAATCATTGACAGCTATGACGGGACAGAAGAAGAGGAAGTCCAAAATATTGCAGACAGCAAACGATTTGTTGTGGCTGTAACAGCTTGCCCAACAGGAATTGCCCATACTTATATGGCAGCTGATTCACTAAAGGCTAAGGCAGCTGAAATGGGTGTTGATATTAAAGTTGAAACCAATGGCTCAAGCGGTGCTAAAAACGTTCTGACACCAGAGGAAATCGCGAATGCAGCAGCAATTATCGTTGCAGCTGATACCAAGGTTGAAATGGAGCGATTCAGCGGTAAGCATGTTCTTGAAACGGCAGTTGCTGACGGCATCCGTAAACCTCAGGAGCTTATTGAAAAAGCGCTTAACCAGGATGCTCCTGTATACAAGGGCGGAAGTGCGGACAACAGCGGGTCTGCTGGGAATCAAAAAGAACAAAAAGCCGGAATTTATAAGCACTTAATGAATGGCGTATCCAACATGCTTCCATTTGTTGTAGGCGGAGGAATCCTGATTGCCATTTCATTTATGTTCGGATATAAAGCAGCTGATCCTAATGATCCGTCATACCATCCTATCGCTGAAGCACTGATGACGATTGGCGGGGGGAATGCATTTGGATTAATCGTTCCAATCCTTGCGGCGTTCATTGCCATGAGTATTGCGGACCGTCCCGGCTTTGCGGCAGGTGCAGTCGGCGGAATGCTGGCAGCATCTGGAGGCGCCGGCTTCCTTGGCGGCATTATTGCCGGCTTCCTTGCTGGTTATGTGGTAGTTGGGTTAAAAAAAGTTTTTGCTGGCCTGCCTTCATCTCTTGAAGGAATTAAAACGATTTTGCTCTATCCGCTCTTTGGAATTGCTGTCACAGGATTGCTGATGCTTTATGTTGTCAACAAACCAGTTGGCGCATTAAATTCTGCTATCACTGAGTGGCTTTCAGGTCTTGGCACTGGAAATGCTGTCCTGCTTGGAGCAGTCCTTGGGCTGATGATGGCATTTGATATGGGCGGCCCGGTTAATAAATCCGCATACGTTTTTGGTACAGGGCTGCTTGCAAATGGAGTATATGAACCAATGGCAGCAATCATGGCGGCAGGTATGGTTCCGCCACTTGCCATCGCGCTTGCCACGACTTTATTTAAAAATAGATTTACTAAACAGGAACAGGATGCAGGAAAAGCAAACTATATAATGGGATTTTCGTTTATTACAGAAGGTGCAATCCCATTCGCAGCAGCGGACCCATTGCGTGTTATCCCATCCATCATGGCAGGATCTGCCGTGGCAGGTGCCATCTCTATGATGGCTGGAATCGGATTAAGGGCGCCGCACGGCGGAGTCTTTGTCGTCCCTCTAGTCGATGGACCATGGGGAATTTACCTTGCAGGAATAATAGCAGGTGCTCTTTTGTCCGCTGTCCTTATTGGACTCCTGAAAAAGCCTATAAATAAATAATGTATGAACCAGAGCCGGTACTAGATGTATCGGCTTTCATTTTTAAAAAAGCTTTTAAAATAGATTGAAAAAACTGAAAATAAATGCTTTAATTAAAATAAACTCATTAGTCTATATATTTTTTGTTATTAAATAAACTACTCAGTCTATTTTGAGATGGAGGTGTAGAAGGATGGCCATTATCATTGTAATTAAAAGAGGGAACAAACATAAATAACTAACCACCAGAAAATCATGAAGGAGAGCGGCTATGAAAATAAAAAGACTTTCCCAATGCACCCTGGAGGAGGCGCTGACTGCCTGGAACAAAGGCTTTGAAGGCTATATAGTTCCCATTAAGATGGATCTTCAGGCATTTGTTAATCGAATGATATCTGAGGATCTTTCGCCTGAAAAATCGATTGTTGTCTTTATTAACGGTGAGCCCTGCGGAATTATAATGAATGGATTCCGGGAGATTAACGGCAGGAAAATTGCATGGAACGGAGGCACTGGAATCGCACCTGAATTCAGGGGTAAAGGCCTCTCTGCAGCATTGATGGAAGAGGTAATTAGCATCTACAGAGCTGAAAAAGCCCACACCGCTGTTCTTGAAGCAATTGAAGAAAATGAGAGAGCGATTAGGCTTTACAAAAAAGCCGGCTATGTGGTTACTGATCACTTGCTTTATTTAAACAAGAAGCTTATACGTAAAGAACCAAACTTATTAAAGGAAAGCCATTTTGCCATAAAAAAGTTATATCCTGAACAGCTGCAGTCACTAAGCATTTATGACAGCAGAGCTGCCTGGCAGTGCCAGTGGCAAAGCGCAAAAAATGGAGAAGCTGCTGTGCTATTAAATGAAGATGGGAAAGAGGAGGGCTGCATTTTATACAAAAGAATACTGGAAGCGGGAGGACGAACAGACCGTATCATCATCTATCAGCTAAGGGTTACTAACGAAAATGACTATGAAAAAATGACGGAAAGCATTCTTCGCCATCTGTTCCTTGATGGAGATAATTCTATTGATTTCACTGCAGTTAATATTTCTGTTTCCAATCCTGTCTCAAAAGCTTTAATAAAAATGGGATTTGAAAAGAAGATTGGCCAAGTAATGATGGAAAAGCCCCTATAGTATTCCTGCTTTTCAATTTTCCCCTTTCTGCCAAAAGCTAAGTTGCCGATCTATAATTGAGGTTAGTGCTTAGGCATAATTTCAGCTGGTTTCTGATATGTTTTTATGAGTAAGCTTGAAAGGGGAGATATAATTGGCTGCTGGATTTGAAAATGCTGCAAAATTTGAACACGGGTTTTGGCTGCAGATTTTGGGTGACCATGCACGCTTTATACATGATTCGCTATCACCAAAGGAAAAAGACAGCATTGAACGGGCAAAGTACTTTATACAAACCTTTGATCAGCTATTAGGAAGGGTTGAAGTGGATAATCTGGAGCAATTGAGCCGGAGGGCTGAACAGGAAGCTAATAAGCTGCGGGAATTTAAACTGACCCTGATTGAACGACATTTGACAGGGAAAATATCCATTCATCTTGGCCCGGTATTTATTAACCATATGGTCAATGAACTTGAAGAATATATGCTTGTCCTCCAATATTTAAAAAAGGGGGAAGCCCCGCCCGTATTTCATGAGCTCCATCACCATTTAATCTGGCTTCTGGATGCAGCTGGCCATGCAGGTGCCATATCTGACAATATGGATCGGGTTGAGAAGAAAATTAAAAAAATCAGTGATGGCTATACAAAGGATTTTGAAGCATTTTATTTAAAGGCCGTAGAAATGTCCGGCTTCCTTCGGACTAAGGTTGAATCATTCCCCGCACTGCAAAAGTTTAACAGCGATGTTACGCTGGAAATGTCTTTGTTTATGAACTTTCTCAATGAAATTGAGGAGCTTAAGTTAAGCAAGGAGGCATTGGGAACATTTGCAGCTCTAATGGCTGATCACATGTATCGTGAAGAATGCTATTACCTCTCAAAGCTTGCAGAGTCCACGCAGTCAGAAAAGCCGAAATGTGATCCAGCCAAACCAAGGCTTAAGGAATAATTTCAAAGCTGCCATTTTCGGCAGTTTTTTTGCATTCAGAACATGAAACCATGTTTTCCGGGTAAATGAATATTAAAAAGGCTGATATCATGGAACTGATTAAATGGAGTTATATGAGGAGAAATCAGGTAAAGGGGTTCTTTGACTGTTATCCTGAAGCAATCATCATTTTTAAAAGAATAAAAAGTTATTATTTTATCCATAGTGTGGAATGGAGAGGCATTCCCCAGTTAATTGCTGAGCAGCAGCTGAAGGAAATGGAGTATTTGCTTAATCAGGAGATGGGTTTTCTTCATGGATATCTTCAAAGGAAATCTGCAGATAAAAAAGATTTGAAAAAATAGGAAAGAAGAATCAATTTACTTAAAATAGAACACACGTTCGACTAAATGGACAGGATTGTGTTATAATAGAGAAGCAGTGGGAGTTTCTCAAGGGTGGTCGGCTAGCCCCGTATTTGAAAGGGGGTGATGCCTTTGACAGTTTTCGAATCGATCATGATGATGATTTCTTTTTCAAGTCTGATCATTGCTGTCATGACTTTTAACCATAAAAAATAGACCTCCCTTGATCTGACAATTGAGGGAGAGGTCTACGTCTTTGACAGGCCGATCCCCTAAGGGAACGACTATTGCGAATGACCGTGGGTGCGGCAACACCTGCGGTCGTTTTTTTTATTCATATTCTTAATTCAAGGATATCATATACGTCTCAGAAAGTCACGGAAATAAGCAGAATCGCATGATCACTTATAGTATATGCAGATCTCGATTAAAAATCCCATAATGATTTTTAGCCTGGGGTGCAATACTAATATGGCAGCACAGTACCATTTAGTTTGAACAATAAAGGGTGTAGCGTTCCGCATAAAGCCATCTATGTTTTGTCAATGGAAAGGACGATTCAATTGCCGGCATTTATTTATGAGGATACAAAGATTTTTTATGAAACGATGGGCAAGGGTGTGCCGATCATCTTTATACATCCGCCTGCTATGGGGAGAAAGGTATTTTATTATCAAGGCCTCCTGGCAGAGCATTTTCAGGTTATTTTTCCTGATTTAAGCGGGAATGGAGATACCGCTGGCCCCGAAAAAACAGTAACCATACAAGGATATGCAGAAGAGATAAAAGCTGTATTAGACCACTTGGATATTGAAAAAGCTGTTATTCTGGGGTATTCATCAGGCGGCATAATAGCTCAGGAGTTTGCCCTCTCATATCCGGAAAGGACACTTGGTGTCATTCTCTCAGGCGGGTTTCCTGAGGTGTTATCAGAAACCTTCAAATATGAGCATATTCTGGGAATGTACTTTGTGAAGCACTTTCCTGGTTTTCTGCAGTATGTAATAGCATCGAGCCATACAAAAGATAAAAAAGTCAGAGACGAGATTCTGGAGCATATGAAAAAAGCAAATCACACCATGTGGTTTCAATTTTATGATAGATCACTTCACTATTCCTGCACCGACCGCCTTAGGAACTTAAGTGTCCCCCTTCTCCTTATATATGGCTCAAGAGATTTTGTTAATCAGCATATAAGGAGCTATAGAAGATATGTCAGCTTTCAGGCAGCCATAATCAAAGGTGTTTCCCATCAGGTGCCAACTAAAAAGTGGCAGCTATTCAACCAGGTTGTAACTGGTTTTGTACAGCAGAACTTTAAATAAAAAAATCCGTATCGTCATTGAACGATACGGATTTTTTTAGCTGTCATTTGCGTCAGGTTTGATTGCTATAATGGCTGCAAGGGCAGCAAGAATGGTTATTCCGCTTAAAATATAAAAGAGCCCTTGATCAGAATGCTTCATCAGAATAGCAATGGCCGGCGGGCCGCCGGCAACGCCTATAAACCTCATAGAACTGTATAAAGAAGTAATGGTACCACGTTCTTCTTTTGCAATTCCTTCCGTAATCAGCGCATCCAATGAAGGCAATGCAACGCCTATGCCAATACCGGCAAACAGGAACATGCTGATCATAAACCACATATTGTTTGAAAAGCTTAAGATGGCAGTGGCAGCTGCCACAAGCACTGATCCTAAGAATATGATCCACTTCATCAGTATTTTATTTTCTTTTATTTTTTTGCCTGTCAGATAGGATGATAGGCAGAGTGCGCCAAGCGGGACAGCCAGTAGCAGCCCTTTTTTAACATCTTTAATATCATATGTCTTTTCAAGCACATCAGATAAATAAAAAAGGATTCCAAAAAGTACAAACATAAGAATAGCACCAATTAAGAAAATAGCATAAAGCCATTTTCCGTCGTTTTTAAAAGTATCCATGATATTGCTCCAAAACTTCTTTAGCTGTAGAGGTTCTTCTCTTTTATTTGGCGTTTTTACTAGGAAGAAAACCAGCAGGATTGAAATGGTACAAAAAACTGGAAAAGAAAAAAACGGCAAAAACCATATAAACCCTGCAAGAAAAGCGCCAAGTATAGGTGATAAAACTTTTCCAAAAGTATTGGAAGTTTCAATAAGGCCAAGGGAGCTGCTGACATCATCATCATTTTTAAACATATCCCCGACTAAAGGCATAACTATTGGTGCAGCACCTGCTGCCCCAACACCCTGCAATGCCCTCCCGGCTAATATGATCCAATAAGCATCCGCCATTTTCCATGCCGCCCATCCAGAGATCAGCCCGCCAATTCCTGCAATGAGAAGACTGGGTATAATGACTTTTTTACGGCCGATATGATCGGATAAAAAGCCTGCGATTGGAATCAATATAATGGCTACAATACTGTATACCGTAATAATCATGCTGGATTGGAATGCAGAAATATTTAGTTTATTTTCCATCGCCGGCAGAACGGGAATCAGCATGGAATTCCCAAGTGTCATAACGAGAGGAATGGAAGATAGTGAAAGAATGGCCCATTTTTGGTTATGAACATCATCACCTGACTTCTTTTTAGCTTTTGAATTTACAGGTTGTAAATTTTCAATGTGCTCCATATTTCTGACCTTCCTTTTCGTTAATCAAACTAGTCTTAATATGAGCTAAATCAAGAAAAACAAACTAGAAAAAGCTTTGTCTTTTTATGGGAAAGTTCAAATTCTGGAAAAATTTGTTTCGATTTCCTAAAAAGAAACCGTTACACTATAAAGAAAAACGAATACGGGGAGGGAATCATGTGGGGGTGATTATTTCCTTAAGCATTGGAAAGCCAAAAAAGCACAGCTGGAAAAACAATGAGGAAATTTCGGGAATTGGCAAAGAAAAAATCCACAGTGTGTTTCTAACAAAGGAAGGTTTTATGGGGGATGGAGTGGCAAATACTGATTTTCATGGCGGTCCAGACCGTGCAGTGTGCCTATATCCCTACGAACATTACGGTATGTGGGAGAAAGAATTTAAAAAGACATTCTCTACGCCGTCATTTGGGGAAAATATTTGTGCGGGAAATATGCTCGAAAAGGATGTTTTTATAGGTGACACCTTTTCACTGGGGGAATCTGTCATCCAAATAACTCAGGGGCGTATCCCATGCTCCACAATATCAAAGCATAACGGAGAAGATCGGCTTTTAGGAAGAATTGTGGAAACAGGCTTCACAGGCTACTTTTTCAGAGTGCTGAAAGAAGGAACTGTAACAGCAGACAGCGTACTAAAGCTCAAAGAACGGAAGCAGGAAAGACTATCAGTCCTGCAATCAAACTATATCATGTTCCATGACCGCAAAAACATTAAAGCCATTGAAGAACTGCTTCGGATTGAGGAGCTTGCAGATGTGTGGAGAGAAAAGCTGGAAAAAGCATTATTATAAAAAAAATGAAATTTTCCCCTTGACATTTTTCATTTATCGGAATAGTATAATAAGCAATATATCGATCGGCAATGACAAAGAGTAGTAACTGCGGTTGAAGCTAAAGAGAGCTGATGGTTGGTGCAAATCAGTGTGGAAACAGCAGTGAATGGACTTTCGAGCCTCCAAACCGAACCTTTTTTAAGCAGTAGGCTTTGGCGAACGGTCTCATCGTTACAAGGGACAGATATTCAGGCGATTTTCGCTTTGATATCTGTTAAGTGAGCTGTTTGATCAGCTAACGAAGGTGGCACCACGGGTTTCTCGTCCTTTTTAGACGGGGAGCCCTTTTTTATTTTCATACAACTTTAATACTTTAAATCGCTGAGCAAGAGGAGTAGATTGATGGAGTCCGTTTTAGAGAGCCGGGGAAAGGTGAAAGCCCGGTACGGAAAGTCATTCGAATGGACTTGCGAGAGGCTTCCTGAACGATAGTAGGGAAGCACGGGTTTCCGCCGTTAAGAGGATGGGGTATCGACATATTTCCGTACCCGAGAAAGGGAGCAGTATTTTGCTCTAAAAAGAGGTGGCACCACGTTCACAAGATACGTCCTCTATACCTGCAGCTGCTGTGGGTATAGGGGACTTTTTTATTTTCCTTAAAGAACTGGAGGAGAGATATAGTGAAAACAAAATTAGCTGGGACGTATATGATCGAAGAGCTAGAGGGTGACACATTAACACCTATTTTAATCTATCAGAGAATGAGCGGAAGAAAGAAATTCCTGTTAGAAAGCTCGCTAAAGCATGAAAAATCGGGAAGGTATTCCTTTATTGGCGCAGACCCTGTGATGGAACTAAAAGGGGAAGGGGCCCGGACAGCTGTTACGGCCGGGGGGAAGACAGAAGTTTTTGCTGAAAAGCCGCTTGATGCAGTAAGAAGGCTGATGCCTGAGGAAAAGGTGCCCACCCTTGAACGTTTCCCTTTCTGTGGAGGAGCTGTTGGCTATGCAGGCTATGATGTCATCAGACAATACGAAGATATCGGAATAATTCCTCATGATGAACTGGATGTTCCGGATGTTCACCTTATGTTTTTTGAGGAAGTGGCGGTTTTCGACCATCTGGAGCAAAAGGTATATCTCGTAGCCATGCCTTTACTGGAAGAAACCGATGAATCTCAGCTGCGTGAAAAAATAAAGAAAAGAAAGGCCGAAATACAAGAGGGGACAGCGGGAGCTGGATCGGAAGCAGCCACACTGTCAGCTTTCAAAGCTTCCATATCTAAAGAAGACTTCGTTAAAAAGGTAAACAGAGCTAAGTCCTATATTGAAGAGGGAGACATCTTCCAGGTGGTGCTTTCTCAGCGGTTAAAAGCAGAATTGACCGGAGATCCTTTCGCATTTTACCGGAAGTTAAGAGTACAAAATCCTTCCCCATATATGTATTATCTTGATTTTGATGAATATGCAGTTGCAGGGGCATCACCGGAAAGTCTTATAAAAACAGCAGGAAACAAAGTAATCACGAACCCGATTGCAGGAACAAGGCCAAGAGGCAAGACAGAAGATGAGGACTTACAGCTTGAAAGGGACCTGATAGAAGATGAAAAGGAGCTTGCCGAACACAGGATGCTGCTCGATCTGGGCAGAAATGATCTCGGCCGTGTCTGCGAATTTGGATCGGTCGCTATAGAAAAAAACATGGTAATTGAGAGATATAAGCATGTCATGCACCTTGTATCCGAAGTTGGCGGCAGGCTGAAAAATCCCAACACATCGATTGATGCTTTAATAGCGTGTCTGCCTGCCGGAACAGTTTCAGGTGCTCCTAAAATTAGAGCAATGGAAATCATCAATGAACTTGAAACTGTGAAAAGAGGAATTTACTCAGGAGCAGTCGGCTATTTTTCCGGGAATGGCAATATGGATTTCGCACTGGCAATCAGGACAATGGTGATTAAAGATGGATTTGCCTATATACAAGCTGGGGCGGGCATAGTGCATGATTCCATCCCTGAAAAAGAGTACGAAGAAACACTTCATAAATTAAAAGCATTTTTGGAGGACAAAAAATGATTCTGCTGATTGATAATTATGATTCATTCACATTTAACCTTTATCAGTATCTGGGTGAACTGGGACAGGAAATTAAAGTTGTAAGAAATGATCAGATAACAATCGAAGAAATTGAAAAATTAAATCCTGAAGCGATTGTTCTTTCACCTGGACCGGGACGGCCGGAACAAGCGGGAGTCATTGTTGAAGTTATTCAGCAATTTTACAGGAAGCTTCCTATCCTGGGCATTTGCCTTGGCCATCAGGCAATCGGCTACGCCTTTGGGGCAAGGATTGAAAAAGCCAAGAAAATTATGCATGGCAAGGTGTCTAATCTGAAGCATAACGGATCACAGCTGTTTCAATACATGCCGCAGCCAATCAGCATCATGCGTTATCATTCCTTAATAATACAGTCGGGAACACTGCCTGGCATATTTAAGGTTTTAGCCCGATCAATGGATGATAATGAAATAATGGCAATCAAGCATGAAGACTATCCTTTATACGGGTTGCAATTCCATCCGGAGTCAGTAGGAACAGGCCTTGGAAAAAGGATTTTGGAAAACTTTTTACAAACAATCAGGAGGGAAGAAGAGAGTGAAAACAATACTGCAGAGGTTATCTGAACGGGAGTCATTAACAGAGGCAGAAATGAAGGAAGCAATGGAAAATTTATTTGCCCATGATGTGACGGACAGTGAAATTGCGGCATTTATGGTGGGTCTTAAAACAAAAGGGGAAACAGTTGAAGAAATTGCAGGCATCGTAAAAGCAATGAGGGATAAATCCCTTTCATTTAGTAAGAAGATTCCTAATGTTTTGGATAATTGCGGTACAGGAGGAGATGGTTCAAGCAGCTTTAATATCAGTTCCACTTCTGCCTTTGTGATTGCAGGTGCCGGAATTCCTGTTGCTAAGCATGGTAACCGAAGTGTATCCAGCAAAACAGGCAGTGCAGATGTTCTGGAGCATTTGGGAATCAATCTAAATCACCCGCCTGAGCGCACAGAGGAAATATTGGAGGAAATCGGGATTGCCTTTCTTTTCGCCCCTCATGTCCATCCGAACATTAAAAGAATCATGAAAGTGCGCAAGGATTTGAGAATACCGACAACCTTCAATCTGATAGGTCCATTAACCAATCCGGTTGAACTTGATCATCAGCTTCTCGGGATCTATCGAAGAGATTATATTGAAATGTTTGCAGAGGTCCTGAAAACTTTGGGAAGGAAGCGAGCAGTTGTTTTAAATGGTGCAGGGTTTATGGATGAAGCATCCCTGCAGGGGGAAAACCACCTGGCTATCCTGACTGACGGCAAGGTAACGAAAAAGGTCCTCCACCCAGATGAAGTTGGGTTATCCGTCTGCAGCAATGAGGCGATCAGAGGGGGAGATTCCAGGGAAAATGCTGAAATACTTCTGAGTGTCCTGAAGGGAGAAAAGGGAGCAAGAAGAGATACGGTCCTCCTTAATGCCGGCATTGGGATCTTTACAGGAGGCAAGGCTGAAACAATTCAAGATGGGATAAATTTAGCCAAAGAGAGCATTGATTCAGGAGCTGCATTACAAAAGCTTCATCAGTTAATTGAGACAAGCAGAAGTGTCCATAAAGAGGTGATATAAGTGGGAACGATTTTAGATCAAATACTGGCTGAAAAAAGAAAAGAAGTCGTCGTGCTGAAGCAGGAAATTATCGATGCTCCAGAAACCGCAAGTAAACGCTCATTTATTAATAAGCTTGGGTCAGGCAGTGAACTGGCTGTGATTGCCGAATTCAAAAGAGCTTCACCTTCAAAAGGTGATATAAATATCGGTCAAAATCCGAAAGACCAGGCATTATTTTATAAAAAGTATGGTGCGGATGCGATTTCCGTTTTAACAGACAATAGGTTTTTTAAAGGAAGTTTTGATGACCTGTCAGCTGTCAGAGAGACAGTGGACCTGCCGATCCTCTGCAAAGACTTTATTGTTGATGAGGTGCAGATTTTAAAAGCAAAAGCATCAGGGGCAAACCTGATTTTACTCATTGCTGCTGCCATGGATGCAGAACGGCTTCAAGAGCTTTTTGATTTTGCTGAGGGTGAAGGCCTTGAAGTATTAATGGAGGTTCATAATGAAGAAGAGCTGGAAATAGCGCTAAAAACCGGAGCACAACTGATCGGAGTAAACAACCGGAATTTAAAAACCTTTGAAGTGGATCTGAGTGTAACAGAAAAACTTGCGCCGCTAATAAAGAAAGCGGGGAAATTTCTGATCAGCGAGAGCGGAATTCAGTCGGAAGACGATGTGCGGCGTGTCATTGCAGCAGGAGCAAATGCCATCCTTGTCGGAGAAGCATTTATGAAAGCAGAGAATCTGGAAGGGCTTTTGAAGGCCATGAAGCTTCCTTTGCAGGGGGCTGTAAGACAATGAAGGTTAAGATTTGCGGAATTAGAGATATCAGCACGGCACTTTCTGCCATTGAAAGCGGTGCGGATGCTCTGGGATTTGTTTTTGCTGAAAGCAAAAGAAAAATTACACCTGCGGCGGCAGGCGAAATAATTAAAGAGCTTCCCTTGGACGTTTTAAAAGTCGGAGTATTTGTGAATGAAACGAAAGAAAACATTGAGAAAATAGCCAGTATTTCAGGAATAAATGTCATCCAGCTTCATGGAGATGAAACGCCGGAATTTTGCTGCTCATTTTCTTTACCGGTTATAAAAGCTCTGAGCATTGGATCATCAGGTGATCTATCTAAACTGGATGAATATGCATGTGAATATGTTCTTCTTGATAGTCCAAAAGGAAAATATCGGGGGGGCAACGGGGTATCGTTTGATTGGTCGATTCTAAACAAAAATCCCAAACAAAACAACAAAACCATCCTTGCAGGAGGACTCAATCCTGAGAATGTCGGGGAAGGAATTAAAGCAGCCAATCCTTATATGGTTGATGTAAGCAGCGGGGTTGAAACGGAAGGAAAGAAAGATCCTGAGAAAATAAAAAGATTCATAGATAACGCTAAACGTGTGGAGAGGGAGGAAGTAAAATGAACGAAGCTTATACATTGCCTGATGAACGGGGGCATTTTGGGACATATGGAGGCAGGTATGTGCCTGAAACACTTATGCAGGCCATTCTTGAATTGGAGGAGGAGTATAAGAAAGCACAAGCTGATGAAGTGTTTCAAAAGGAACTTCAAGGTTTGCTGAAAGACTATGTCGGGAGGGAAACTCCTCTGTATTTTGCAGAAAACCTCACAAAATATGCCGGCGGTGCGAAGGTCTATCTTAAAAGAGAAGATTTGAATCATACAGGTGCCCATAAAATCAACAACTCACTCGGTCAGGCTCTATTGGCGCAGCGAATGGGCAAAAGAAAAATCGTAGCTGAGACGGGTGCTGGGCAGCATGGAGTCGCAACAGCCACAGCTTGTGCGCTTTTAAATCTTGAATGCATTATTTTTATGGGTGAAGAGGATATCAGGAGACAGCAGCTGAACGTCTTCAGAATGGAGCTGCTTGGAGCGAAGGTTGTAGGTGTGCAATCAGGAAGTGCCACACTAAAAGATGCTGTCAACGAAGCCCTCCGCTACTGGGTGACAAATGTTGAGGATACCCATTACATTCTTGGTTCAGTCATGGGCCCGCATCCTTTTCCAATGATTGTCCGGGATTTTCAAAGTGTTATCGGAAATGAGACAAAGGAGCAATATCTTGAAAAAGAAGGAAAACTCCCTGATGCAGTTGTAGCCTGCATTGGCGGCGGCAGCAATTCAATGGGCATGTTCTATCCTTTCATAAAAGATGAAACGGTCCGCATGATTGGGGTGGAAGCAGCAGGATTGGGAACAGATACTGAAAAACATGCTGCCTCTTTAACAAAAGGAACTCCAGGAGTTCTTCATGGGGCATTAATGTATTTGCTGCAGGATGAACACGGACAGATTCAGGAAGCCCATTCCATCTCAGCGGGCCTGGATTACCCTGGAGTAGGTCCCGAGCACAGTTATTTAAAAGACAGCGGAAGAGCCGAGTATGAATCGATCACAGATGAAGAGGCACTCGAGGCGTTACAGCTTTTATGCAAGCTGGAAGGCATTATTCCTGCTTTAGAAAGCTCCCATGCCATTGCCTATGCATTAAAGCTTGCACCGCAAATGAAAAAAGATGAAGGCCTTGTCATTTGTTTATCCGGCAGAGGAGATAAAGATGTAGAAACTGTGAGAGCAAGATTAGGAGGGAAAGGACAATGAACCGGATTGAAAAAGTTTTTCAGAACCTAAAGCAAAACAATGAAAAGGCGTTTGTGCCATATATTATGGCCGGTGATGGAGGCTTGAAGACACTGGCTGAGAAAATTACATTCCTCGAAAAAGCGGGAGCAACAGCCATTGAGATCGGGATTCCGTTTTCGGATCCGGTCGCAGATGGGCCGGTAATCCAGCAGGCAGGCATTCGGGCATTAGAAGCCGGAACAACACTTAGGGGCGTATTAGCTGCAATTGCGGAAATCCGGCCTATTGTTCATATTCCGCTTATTTTTATGACATATATGAATCCGATCATGGCATATGGCATTGGCAACTTTATATCTGATGCCTCAGGATCTGGGGTGGACGGCCTAATATTGCCGGATCTTCCTGCAGAGGAAGAGGAAATTATTGCACCAATTGCTGAGAAAGCGGGAATCGAGATCATCCGGCTTGTGACACTGACCAGTCCATTAGAGAGGATACAAGAGATTGCAGCTAAAGGGAAAGGCTTTTTATACGCTGTAACTGTTAATGGCATAACAGGCGCAAGAAAAGGATTCAAAGATGAACTCGGAAAGCATTTGGAAAGGGTTAAAGAAATTAGTCCGATTCCGGTATTGGCAGGCTTCGGAATTTCGGAGCCTGAGCATGTAATAGAAATGAATAAGCATTGCGACGGGGTTATTGTTGGGAGCAGGATCATAGAGCTTTTTCAAAGCGGTGAGTTAGCAAAAGTGGAAGAGCTGATCGCTTCATCTAGAATAGAAGAAATTAAATTGTGAAACAAAAGCTTCCTCCTTTATGGAGGAAGCTTTTTATTTGATTATGCCCATTTTTAAAAATATTTGGTGTAAAGGTTGACATGCAAAGTGAATACATTATAATTACAAGTAATCCGAGTAAATTAATGAGATTTATAGGAATAGGTGATTTTGAATGTTCATTGAGATAAACGATGTAAATAAACAATATAACGATAAAGAAAATCGGCCTGTTGACGTCCTGAAAGATATTAATCTATCGGTTGAGAAGGGGCAATTTGTCTCGATTTTAGGACCTTCAGGATGCGGAAAGTCAACACTTCTATCAATTGTTGCAGGGCTGACTAAAACCACTTCAGGCAACATTCAAATTGATGGAAAAACCATAACAAAACCCGGAAAAGACAGGGGAATGGTTTTCCAGCAGGCAGCGTTATTTCCCTGGCTGACAGTCATGGAAAACGTTACGTTTCCCCTGAAAAAAGAAATGAAGAAAAAGGATGCAGAGGAAACCGCACTAAAGTATCTGCAAATGGTTCAGCTGGGAAAATATATATCCCATTATCCTCATGAGCTTTCAGGAGGAATGCAGCAGAGGGTAGCAATCGCAAGAGCACTTGCCATGAACCCTGAAACACTTCTAATGGATGAACCATTCGGAGCTCTTGATGAACAGACCCGAACGCGATTGCACGGACAGCTGGAAAACATTTGGACTGAGACGAAGAAAACGATTCTTTTTGTTACTCACAGCATCTCAGAATCTATTAAACTTTCAGACCGGATCATTGTAATGGGGACAAAGCCGGGAATTATATTACAGGATATAATCGTTGATATTCCCAGACCCCGTGAGGACCACAAAAAAGAAATGCTCGAAATCGAGGATCACATTATGAAATACCTGAAAAAGGAAATAGATAAAGTTGTCAGTGAGGAGCTCCAATATGCAAACAGCCATTAAACGGATCATATTTTTTGCAGCCATCATTGCCTTCTGGGAAATTGGATCACGGCTTGAGCTCTGGCATCCTCTGATTTTTCCTTCTCTGTCCAGTGTATTCAGTGCTCTTGTTGAAGGGTTTCAGGATAAAACATTAATCTATGATTTAATCGCAAGCTTTAAGCGGCTCGCAGTCGGTTTAACGATCAGCCTTATTATTGGTACTCTGATTGGAATTCTTTTAGGGAAATCCAAAACGGCTGATGAAACACTTGGTGCTGTCATTCTTGCTTTACAAAGTGTACCAAGCATCGTCTGGCTGCCGATCGCGATTATGTGGTTTGGCTTGAATGAAAAGGCTGTTATTTTTGTAACCATTCTTGGCGGTACATTTGTAATGGCTCTGAACATGAGAACAGGGATTAAAAATGTTTCACCATTATATATCAAAGCAGCCCAGACAATGGGTGCGACTGGAATTGACTTATTTACAAGAGTCATCTTTCCTGCATCCATTCCTTACGTAGTAACCGGCTCCCGTCTTGCCTGGGCATTTGCCTGGCGGGCATTGATGGCTGGTGAGCTTTTAAGTACAGGACCTGGATTGGGATACACACTTCGTTATGCTTCAGACTTTGGAAGAATGGACATCGTAATCGGTGTCATGATTATTATTGGAGCAATCGGAATGATTGTTGACCAATTCATATTCCAGCGCATTGAAAAATCTGTTATTAAAAAATGGGGACTTGAGTCTTAAATTTGGAGGGATATTTATGAAAAAGGCGTTTTTATGGGCCGCTGTATTATTTATGTTCACCGGGCTGCTTACGGGCTGCGGATCATCTGAGAAAAGCAGCGGTGAGGAAGACAAGATTGTCATCGGTTATTTCCCTAATATCAATCATGTGCCGGCAATGGTTGCGAAAGATCAGGGATATTTTGAAAAACAGCTTGGCGATGGGACGAAAGTCGAATATAAGACATTTGCTGAAGGCGGTTCTTTCATGACAGCTTTGAAAACGGGCGACATTGATGCAGGTCTTGTAGGACCCGGACCAGCCATGAACAACTTCTCAACCGGGGCTGATGTTAAAATTATTGCAGGTGCCTCAACTGGCGGAACCGTTGTCCTTGCCAGAGAAGGGGTAAAAATCAACTCCCTGGAAGACTTCCAGGGAAAAACATTTATCACACCTGGTGTAGGCTGCACACATGATGTTCAGTATGAAACATATCTTGAAGAAGCGGGCATCACATCAGCACGCATCGGCGGTACTATGAAGCATTTAACAGGTAACCCTGCACAATATGCAAGCATGCTGAAAACAGGTAAAGTCGATATTGCAGTTGCTCCAGAACCATGGGCAGCCGTCATCGAACAGGAAACAAATGCAGAAGTGGTAATCGGATGGGATGAAGTTTCCTTTGGTGAAACACTTCCAGCATCCGTATTAGTTGCAACGGGCGACGAAGTGAAGAACAGCCCGGAAAAAGTACAGAAAATCGTTAATGCACATAAAGATGCTGTAAAATTTATCGAAGAAAATCCTGAAGAAGCAAAAGCCATTACAATCAAAGACATTAAAGAAGTGACCGGCCAGGAGCTGGAAAAAGAAGTAGTAGACCGCGCCTGGGAAAGAATTGGGTTTACTTACGATGTTGATGCAGACACAATCCAGGAATTTGCAGATTCATCCTACACGTTAAAATTCCTTAAGGATAAACCGGAATTCAGTGAACTGATTGCGAAGAACTTTATTAAATAAGCAAATTTTACCGGAGCCCGGATGGGTTCCGGTTTTTCTTGTCCGCTCAGAAGGGGTCGCCTCGCGTGAAACACACTAAAATTCGTGCCCAAAAGTACCATTCCCGCTCAAAAGAAAATGCAGCCCGCGCATAAAAACGTATTACCTGCGCAAACCAAAAGCTGCCCACCCAATCTCCTGGTTTAACTTTCACCCAAAAAAGGAAAAATATCATGCAAGTGACAAAAACAACATAGAAACAGGAGTGGCGAAAATGAAAAAAGGTATGGGAGTTTTAATTGCCGTAATTGCGGCAGTAGTCATAGCAGGTATGCTGCTGATGTCAAGCTATAACGGATTTGTCAGTGCTGAGGAAAATGTGGATCAGGCTTATTCACAGATTGAGAACCAGCTGCAGAGAAGGCTGGATTTGATTCCTAATCTGGTAAATACAGTTAAGGGGTATGCTGCACACGAGAAGGAGACGATTCAAGCGGTATCAGATGCACGTGCCAGATTGGCGGGAGCCCGTTCGCCTGAAGAGGAAGCAGCAGCAAATGCCGAGCTGTCAGGAGCTCTGAGCCGGCTGCTTGTCGTTGTTGAGAACTATCCCGACCTAAAAGCGGATAAGCAGTTTACCCAATTAATGGACGAGCTTGCCGGTACGGAAAATCGGATTTCGGTTGCCCGCAAGGATTATAATGACCAGGTTTCTGTATATAACAAAAAAGTAAAAAGGTTTCCGGGTGCAATTGTAGCCGGGATAACAGGCTTTGATGAAAAAGAGTATTTTAGGGCGGATCCTCTGGCGAATGAAGCACCTGAAGTTGACTTTGGAGGCAATGGAGAATGATCATCCGCAGGGTCTTCTTGACCCTTCTTTTAGTAAATTTGATAATGGGTGCATTCTCAGTCCATGCAGATGAATCCATACCCCAGCCTGCTGGAGATATTTATGTCCAGGATTTTGCAGGTGTTCTAAATGAACGGGAAAGATCTGAGCTGATTAACCTGGGGAGACAATTGGAGGATCAGACAACTGCACAGGTGACAGTGTTAACCGTTGATACAATTGGGGACAGGCCGATTGAAGAATATGCGAATGAAGCTTTCCGGTCATATGGCATAGGCAGTGCTGCTAAGAATAATGGTGTCTTATTAGTTGTAGCCATGCAGGATCGGAAGGTGCGCATTGAGGTTGGATATGGGCTTGAAGGCCGAATTCCTGATGGAAAAGCCGGCAGAATTCTGGATCAGGTTACCATTCCATATCTCCAGGATGGCCAGCCCAATAAAGCTGTAATTGAAACCTATAAGGTGCTTGTACAGGAAGCTGCCGGAGAAGAAGTGAATTTAGGGAATAGCGGCGATTATGCTGATGCCGGGTCAAAAGATGGAGGCATTGGCATACCGTCCTGGCTGTTGATTATCATTGCTGTCGGTTTGCTGTTTCTTGATATTAAATTCTTTGGCGGAGCCTTTTCATATGCCATACTTTCCATTCTCTCAAGAGGCGGAGGCAGAGGAGGAGGCGGTCCGCGGGGAGGCGGAGGCGGCTCATCAGGCGGTGGAGGAGCCAGCCGGGGCTGGTGAAAGCGGAAAAGAGCGGGGGCTCCCCGCTCTTTTCTATTATTTTATTCCAGTTACACAAACGGTTAATACGGGCCGGGCCTCTTTATATGAAATGGAAATGGAATTAAACCCTGCAGCCTCCATATCAGCTTTGATTACCTGCCCCAGATTTTTAGCAATGGTTTCATCTGCACCTTCTTCTCTCGGCTGAACCGTAATGGCAATTACTCCGTCTTTCTCAAGCATCTCATGCAGATGCTGAAGGGATTCTCTTGGTTTTGTCCAGAGTGGATAATTGTTGACTGAAAAGATTTTATTATACTTTTTATCCGGAAAGTAATCGTGAACATCTATAAGGAACAATCTGACCTTTCCCTGCTGAATATAGTCATCGTTCAGTTTGGCTGCAGCTGCCTTCATATCTTCGGATACATCGACTCCATCCGTCTCTGCATGGCGCCAGTGATCCATAATATGCTTAATACTGTAGCCGGGACCGAAGCCAACCTCTAAAATAGAGTCCCTGCGATTAATCTGTAATTGTTCTATTGTCCATTTGTTAATCTTGCGGTTTTCAAAGTACATGATTTTACCGGCAAGCTTTCCCAATAATCCTTCTGGCTTCTCAAATTGTTTTCCCAAAATATCGAACATGTCCCTCACCTCGGTGTTTAATACTTATATTTAGTCTCTTTATAGAGGTTCTAAACCTATTCCGTAAAATGGATAAATAATTTTTTACTGGAAAAGGTACTATTATGAATTAAGATAGGAGGAAGTCCGGTGATTTATGGCGAAGATCAATACCGAAAAGATCTAAATCGGTATATAGGAAATATTGATGATCAAATTCACTCGCTTTCCAAAACTCTTGAGGAATTCAGCTGCTGTATTTTATCTGATTTCGAAACCTTGCAGAAGACAGTTGCAGAAGCCCACACCATTGCTTCGACATATTATCTGCAGTCATATTTAGCTCCTTTTACGAAGGAATATTCAAGCGTATCACTCGCTGCCCAGCATCTATCTGAAAAAAGGCATGGGGGGCTGATTGTTGTAGAAAGAAGACAGCCGGTTGAAGAATATATACATAACGGGACGCCGATAGGAGCAAAAGTAAGCAACACATTGATTGAAACGATCTTTTATCCGGGTAACCCGCTGCATGATGGAGGTACATTAATAAGAGAAGACATCATAGTTTCTGCAGGAAGCATTCTGCCCCTTACAAATAAAACCATTGAAGGAAAGAAACTTGGGACAAGGCACAGAGCTGCAATTGGCATCACTGAAAAATCAGACGCGGCTGCCATAGTTATTTCAGAGGAAACAGGCCGCATTTCTTTTGCAGTAGATGGCCAGCTATATACAATCCGTACTTAAAAAATCCCCCTAATACTGGGGGATTTTATCTTAGTTATTTCTTATTAATTTGTTTCCCGCTTTTTTTCTGGCTTTGAGATTTATTGTTTCCCGCCTGAAACTCATTTCCGAGTTCAATATCGTTTCGCTTATCCTGTTTTTCAATTTGGGCTCTCGTTTGATTTGAATTTTGTCTGCCTTGTTTTGTCATATTTCATTCCTCCCTTAAAATAGCTGACAGTCTTAATATGCGCTATAACCGGGAATAGATGAACAATATATTATAAAAATGACTTAAAGAGGTGATTATAGTGTGCGGCAGGTTTACTTTAACGGAAACAATTCATAAACTTCAGCTGCTGTTTGGGTTTGAATATGCAGAAGGTGAGGTTATGCCCAGATATAATATTGCCCCCAGCCAGAATATTTTAACAGTCACTGCTGACGGCAAGCAGCGAATCGGCAGACAGATGAAATGGGGACTGGTTCCTTTCTGGGCGAAGGATGAAAAAATAGGTTACAAAATGATAAACGCCAGAGCGGAAGGCATCGACTCGAAACCAAGCTTTAAAGCTCCCTTTAGAAGCAAAAGATGCTTAATCCTGGCAGATGGGTTTTATGAATGGAAGAAAACCGAAGAAGGAAAGCAGCCTTACAGGTTTATCATGAATGATGAACAGCCTTTTGCTTTTGCAGGAATTTGGGATATCTGTAATAAAGACAAAGCTCCTTTATTAACCTGTACAATTATTACAACGGGACCTAATGAAGTAACAGAAGAAGTTCATGACAGGATGCCGGTCATCTTAAAGAAAGATGATTTTGAGGATTGGCTGAATCCCCGTTTTCATGACACTGAATACCTGAAGTCTTTACTTGTACCTTACCCGGCTGAAAAAATGGATAAATATCCGGTATCAGCTAAAGTGAATTCACCCAAGAATGAACTGGCAGAATTAATTTCTCCACTTAATAGTTTATAAAACGGACGCGCAATGCGTCCGTCTCCTTACCCTTTGCTCACAAACATCGGAAGATCCGTATGGCCCATTTCCCGTACATAAACAAACAGGTTCCCTTTATGGTGAATTTCATGATCCATTGCAATCTGCAGCAGCTGGCTGCCGGTAAGTTCCATTCCGAAAATTCCGGTCATATCAATTTTTCTTTCCAATTCCTCACTGGTTAAGGATGAAATCACTTCAATTGTTTTCTCTGTAAAATTTTCAGCAGCTTCTGATAGATTTGGAGCAATTTCATCGAACTTTTCACCAAACACTGCCGGGAAGCCATCTTTTGCTGTTTTGGCAAACATATAAAAAGAGGTGAGCATATGGGTAACCAGTTTGCCGGCAGGCATGCTAGTTTCAGTTGGTCTGTAACCATAATCTTTGTCATCAATTTTCCTGATCAGCTCATTGGTCACCTTTCTATGTGATAAAAAATAGGTTAAGTATTTTTGTGCTCTTTCCAAATAAGTTCCCTCCTAAAAAGATTATCAGAATTAAATTTCAACTAAACCTGTGTAAATCCCTTTATATTACAAAAATTTTATAGCTGGCAGGAATTTTGCGAAAATGGTGGAATTATTTAACAGGGGAAGATTTGGAAGAATCTCTATATTGCAGACGTATTGTTCATAGGGGGGAGATTCAAATATGGGGAAAAAGAAGAAAAAGAAAAGCCATGTGCCTTTTAGGGTCAATTTATTGTTTTTCTCTGTTTTTGTTTTATTTTCATTATTAATCTTAAGGCTTGGTGTAGTACAGATTGTAAATGGCGAGACATACAAAAAAGAAGTCGACAGGACGGAAGATGTCATCGTATCTAACCCGGTTCCAAGGGGAAGGATGCTTGACCGGAACCATCAGGTTATTGTGGATAATCACCCAAAGAGTGCGATTACATATACCAACCGGAATGCCAAACAGGACGAAATGCTTCAGGTGGCAGAACGGCTGGCTGTTCTGATTGATAAAAAGACTGATAAAGTGACCGAACGGGATAAGAAGGATCATTGGATCTTGAAAAACCCGGAAGCTGCCCGGAAAAAAATAACTGAAAAGGAATGGAAGCTTTTTAAAGAAAAAAAACTGGATGATAAGCAAATCTATAAGCTGCAGCTAAAAAGAATCACAGAAGAAGATCTGAAGCAGCTGAGTAAGAAGGATATGGAAGTGCTGGCAATCTTTCGTGAATTCACGAGCGGCTATGCGATGACACCGCAAATTGTTAAGAATGAAGGTGTATCACAAAAAGAATATGCGGCGGTAAGCGAGAATCTCCAATATCTTCCAGGTGTCAATACAACGACTGATTGGGACCGGACTTATGCTTTTGAAAGTACGCTCCAGACAGTGCTTGGCAGGGTTACGGATTCCAGTGAAGGGCTGCCCCAGGAGCGGCTTGATTATTTTCTGTCCAGAGATTACAGCAGAAATGAACGTGTTGGAAAGAGCTATCTGGAAATGCAATATGAAGATGTTCTGCATGGCCAAAAATCAAAGGAAAAGCTTATTACGAAAAAAGGGGAAATTCTCGGAAGTGAATTGGTTTCTGAAGGACAAAGAGGCAAAGATCTTGTCCTGACGATTGATATGGACCTTCAGAAAGCTGTGGAAGAAATTTTGGAAGAGGAAATTTGGGCTGCCAAGCGGACCCGGGGAACTTATTTAATGGATCGTGCGTTTGTCGTCCTAATGGATCCGCATACAGGTGAAGTTCTGACAATGGCAGGAAAGATGATTGGCAAGGATGAAAATGGCAAAATCGTTCTGCAGGATTATGCGCTGGGTACCATTTCATCTTCTTACAATGTGGGATCCTCTGTAAAAGGGGCAACTGTTTTAACAGGCTATAAAACGGGTGCAATTACACCCGGAACGACCTTTTTAGATGCACCGATGAAAATTGCAGGAACCCCGCAGGTGAAAAAATCATGGTTTAACTTTCAGGCAATCATGAACGAAACAAGGGCATTGCGTATCTCCTCAAACGTATATATGTTTAAAACAGCCATTGAAATTGCGGATGCGCGTTATGCTTATGATCAGCCACTTGGATTTAAAAATCCTAATGCATTTGAAGATATGAGAGAATCTTTCGGCCAATTTGGCCTTGGTGTCAGAACTGGCATTGATTTGCCAAATGAGGCAATAGGTTATGAGGGTCCTCTCAGATTGCCGGGATTCCTGTTAGACCTTGCAATCGGACAGTATGATACCTATACTCCAATGCAAATGGCCCAATATATATCAACGATAGCCAATGGAGGATACCGCATTCAGCCGCGGCTTTTAAAAGAAATTCGCGAGCCGGCAACGGAGCAGGAGGAACTTGGCCCAATCTGGAAGGATATTCAGCCGACTGTCTTAAATACGATAGATGTAAGCGAAAGAGAGCTAAAGACTGTTAAAGAGGGACTAAGACAGGTGATGCAGCATCCAGAAGGCACTGCATATAGAAGGTTCGCAGACGCACCATATTCTCCAGCAGGAAAAACTGGCACAGCGGAAGCATTTTATGACGGCCCGCTCAAAAAAAAGGGTGATAAATTAATAGATGTTATGAACTTGAGCCTTGTTGCCTATGCACCGCATAATAATCCTGAAATCGCCATGTCAGTCATTGTTCCATGGGCATACCAGGGAAGAAGCGGGCATACTGCCAATTATGAAATTGGCAGGAAAGTTTTAGATAGATATTTTGAGCTGAAAAAGAAGCGGATGTCCGGTGCAGAACAGGAGAAGCCTGCCGAAGAAGATTCAGAAACAGAAGAAAACTAATATTTTTTGGCCTAAGACGGCTGGACAAAAAGCCTTTCCTTATTGGGAATGGCTTTTTTTATACCTGAATTTATTTTTAAAGTGTTTGAATTTATCTTTAATCAAAATCGGTTCGTCATTTTTTTCAAAGATCTTGCGGTTAACCATGAATTGAATCGCTTCTTCCAGAATTGCGAGGATAATAATAGGGATGAAGATTACCAGAAACCAAAACCACATTGCTTCTGCTCCTTTCGTCTGATCGCATACAATTTATTTATATTCAGGAATGTACAGATAATGATGTGAATGGGAAAATAACCCATTCATTCTCCGGGCTTAACCATGTCCTGGTTGTTTTCTTAAATAACCTATTATTACTAAAATAAACTTCTGCTTCTTTAAGGTACTGTGTAGTTTAATGAAAGGGCATTCGGGAAAATAAGTTAAAAAGGAGGTCCTGACATGAAAACAATAAATGTAGAGCTTCAATATGATGATCAGGAAATGAATAATAATCAGACAAAAGCATTTGATAAATTGAAGAGCCATCTCGAAGGCACAGGATTTAAAGTGGTAACGATTATGGAAAATGACCAATATCTAAAGGATAATTCTGGCCTTCCAAGTCAAAAGAAAAATAAGGTTTTGCCATCTCAGCCTGAAGGAGCAGAACCTGATATCAATTCCAGCGGTGCTGGAGGCATGGTCTCCCCTGATTCCAGTGAAAGCAAATACTCTGAGTAAGAATATTAGCCTTAGTCACATTGCAGACTAAGGTTTTTTATTATTAAAAAGGAATTAATCTGTTTGGAGGAGTATCGTTATTGAGGTTAGGGCTCCTAAAAGCGGAAAACAGTTTACCTATTCATCAGAAAATTACTAAGAGAGCAGACAATGTACTCTGCTCTCTTTTCCATACAGCAATGTTTTATATGCAACCCTTTAGCAATTATCTGATTTGTGTAGATGAAGCGGCGGAGGAATCAGCCAGCCTTTTTCTTTGTTCATGCGAAGAACCTTTATGCCTAAAGCAGCTTTCTGAGTATGAAATTGGCCAAACATGCCTGCAATATCTTCGCGTACACATTGACCCATGATCGTACTGCAGCCAACCATTCCTGCAGCCAAGTCTCCTGCTAATTTTGCAGCTACCTCAGGATCCATGAACCTGGCACCTGGAGGAATATCATTCACACAAGCATCAGGTCTGTCCGGTGGTGAAGGAGGAAGGCCAATCCCGTTCTCCTTTAACATAGCCTCAACCTGTTCTTCTTCCTGTTTGGAGAGGCGGATTGCTTCTTCAAGCATCTTCTTTAAGTCCTCATCTCCAGAGTGACTTAGCATGGTCTGGTAGGCAGAAGCCATACCTTTGCCTGCGAGCAGGTAAGACCAGGTACTAAAGACTTCACCATAGTGCATCGGTTCATCTTTTGGATTTCCGCTTAAAATACCCATAGTATACCTCCTGAGAAAATTCATTATTGTGCCACCTTCCTTATAATGCACAGCTATATCATGCCCATTCGGAGCCTGAAAATGTAATCAATATTAAATGGTTAATTTTCATTAATTTGTGGTAAATAACGTATAAAAGCAGAGGAGATGAAAACTATGGACCAAACAAAAAATACCTATTATATAGATATTGAAAATGCGCAGATTTACTCCGAACCTGTAGAAGCTGCCGAATGGCAGTTTAAAATATTTGCGACTGACGAAGAATTGGCTCAGTTAAATGAATACATTAATGAGAATTATGATGCAGATCTTAAAACATTTGCCCGTGCCCATGTGCCGTTCCTCGAGTACCACAAAGAATCGAAAAATGATGAATACGATGCATCCATGGAAGGCATATATAAAATGATTTATAAATTGGGTGATGAGGAAGCCCGGAAACATATAGAAGGAATGGGGATACTGTAATCGGAAAAATGCAGCTGGTCTTAAACAGACTGGCTGTTTTTTAATAAAATAATACATAAAAAGAACCGTCTATTCTGCTTTCATCAGAATGACGGTTTTTATATTTGTTCCTGTATAATTGATCTTTTTTAGTTTTTGTTTTCCTTGTGCGCATGTCGCTAAACACAAATGGGCTTCGATTGCATTCAGGGTTTCTTGTTCCCTCACGCACTGCTTTGTCCCTTACCTTCTTAGCAGATGATTTAGCCATATTACCAGCTCCTTTTGTTAGGATTGTATCATTAATTCCTAGATAACTCCATCCCCGGCAGACAGATTTACTGCCAGTCAAAAAGACCGTGAGTGGTCTTTTTTTTGTCAAAAGCTTTGTCTGTCATTTCTCAAATTTTTTTAAGATAGGGGAATTTTCCCCTCCAAATGGGGAAGTTCCCCGATATGGAAAAAAACCTCCCGCTTATACAATAAGGTTAAGGTAATTGTTTGTGAATGAGGAGGAGTTATTATGCAGGCAAAAGCTGCAGTCAATCAAAAATCAGGGCACACATTAAACAATGCGTTTGCATCACATTTTGCCAAGTCGATGTTTTTATCTGTAACAGCATTAGCTATTCTTTCTTTTATTGGCACAAGAATGTTTACACATGTTGATTTAAACCTGTACGGATATATGGTCGGAACGATTGTGTTTATTGGAGGGTTCTTCTATAGATTCATCGCTTGGGGCGAAAGGCCGCCAACAAAGCTTATCCTGAAAAAAGGATTGAAACTGTTATTTAGAAAGTCAACGCCAAAGACATCTGTTGAGCATCTGGCAACATACAATTTCATCTGGAATAGGGGAATTTACCGATGGACACAGCACGTGCTGATCGGCTGGGGCTGTATCTTATCCTGCTTCGTTACATTCCCTCTCGTTTTCGGCTGGATGTATTTTACGATGGATGACAATGGCCATTACAACATAATTGCAATGGGCATGAAGGTAATGACTGTCCCCGCGGATGGCGTTATCGCCAACCTTTCTTACAACGCACTGAATATTACAGCAGTAATGGTAATCGCCGGTGTTTGCATGGCGCTTTACCGCCGCCTGAAAAATATGCAGGCAAGAGCAGAGCAGAAATTCCTGTATGATTTTATGCCTTTATACATGCTGCTTCTAGTCAGCATCACAGGCTTGGCTTTAACTTTTATGAATATCTTTTTACACGGTGCGGGACAGCCGGCAATGTCACTGATCCATCAATGGTCAGTTATCATTACTCTGATTTACCTGCCATTTGGTAAACTTGCGCATATTCCTTTCCGGCCAATGAGTGTTTTGGCTAGAAACTACCGGGAACACTATGCCGAACAGGGCATGAAGGAATGTAAGGTCTGCGGAGATCATTTTGTTTCAGTTGAGCAATCAAAAGATGTCGTCGATGTACTCGGCGTAAATGCTATTGAATTTAAAGCGAAGGAAGGGCATCATCTTGCAGAAATGTGCCTCCCTTGCAGAAGAAAGTACCGGATTGCACAATTTTCCGGATTCCCTACTCATGAAGTGAAGGTCAAGGAGGCAAATCAGAATGCAAAGGGATAAGTTTTTTAAAGAAATTGAAAATCTGAACCATCCGAATGAAAAATTGATAAAAACACACTGCAGCTATTGCGGCATGCAATGCGGAATGAATTTGAGGGTTAATACACAGACAAACAAAATCATCGGGGTTGAACCCCGTTATGACTGGCCGGTTACTGTCGGCAAAATGTGTCCGAAAGGGGTTACCGCCTACCAGCAGACCAACCACAAAGACCGCCTGCTGAAGCCGCTGATCCGGGATGATGCTTCTTTGAAAGGAACTGCAGAAGGATTCCGTGAAGCAAGCTGGGATGAGGCATATGATTTGATCGCAAAAAAATTCAAAGAGCTTCAGGCAGAATACGGAAAAGATTCACTCTCCGTCTTCAGCGGAGTTTCCATGACAAATGAAAAATGTTATCTGACAGGCAAGTTTGCCCGGGTTGCTATGGGAACGCGCTATATTGACTATAACGGCAGATTCTGTATGTCCAGTGCAGCCGGCGGATTCCTTCGTTCTTTCGGAGTAGATAGGGGCTCAACATTGCCTTGGACGGATATTCACGAAACGGATTGCCTGTTTATCGCCGGAAGCAATACGGCTGAATGCCATCCAACCTCCATGTTCCGTATTTGGAACGTTCAGGAAAGAGGCGGTTATATCATTGTGGTGGATCCCCGTGAAACGCCAATTGCGAGAAGGGCGGACCTTCATCTTGATTTGCAGCCTGGAACAGATCTTGCACTTGCAAACGGGATTGTAAATCAATTGATTGAAATGGGCTATATAGATGAAGAATTCATTAACAAACATACAAACGGATTTGAAGAAACAAAGGATCTTGTAAAGGATTTTACACCTGAATATACAAGCATGCTGACTGGTGTGGCGCCTGAAAAAATTATTCGCGCTGCTGAAATATACGGAAAAGCTCCAAATGCGGTTGTTATGTTTGCGCGGGGTGTTGAACAGCAGCATAAGGGTGTTGATAATGTTTCCGCCTACACCAACATGGCGCTTGTTACTGGAAAGATCGGCCGCCCTAAAGCCGGAGTAGCCACTTTCACTGGACAGGGCAATGGACAGGGCGGGAGAGAGCATGGGCAAAAGTCAGATTTGCTTCCAGGCTACCGGAAAATTACTAATCCAAAACATGTTGAAGAAGTATGCAGCGTTTGGGGAATCACACCTGAAGAAATGCCGCAGCCTGGTGTATCTGCTTATGAAATGATTGAACTGATGGAGCAAAAGACCATTCGCGGTTTATACCTTCTATGTTCGAATCCGGCTGTATCAGCACCAAATCAAAATTTTGTGAGGAAAGCATTTAAAGCCTTGGATTTCATGGTCTGCTCCGATTTCTATCTTTCTGAATCGGCAGAATTTGCAGATGTGATCCTGCCAGCCGTTACATGGTCAGAGGATGAAGGGACAGTAACAAATATTGAAGGACGTATTATAAAAATCAACAAAGCACAGGAGCCTGTTGGTGAATCAAAGCCGGACTGGCAGATTCAAGTGGAGCTGGCTGAGCGGTTAGGCAGAGGGAAATATTTTTCTCATCTGAAAACAGCCAGAGATGTTGCAGATGAGTTCAGGCTGGCAACTAAGGGCGGCTATGCTGATTATTATGGTGCCACATGGGATAAGATCGATAAGCAGGACGGGGTTTTCTGGCCTTGCAAAGACGAAAAAGATGAAGGAACACCGCATATGTTCCTTGATAAAAAGTTCTATCATCCGGATGGCAAAGCAAAGATATGCGCCCTGCCATACCGTCCGCCAGCGGAAGAACCGTGTGAAAAATATCCGCTCCGTTTAACAACCGGCCGTGTGGTTTACCATTATCTATCAGGAAATCAGACTAGGAGAATTCCTTTCCTTCACGATATGTGTCCTGAACCATATGTGGAAATCCATCCGGAAACAGCATCAACATATAATATGGAGCATGAAGAAAGAGTCCGTCTGTTTACAAGAAGAGGCGAGGCTATCTATAAAGTCAAAATTACGGAAGCCATCCGCAAGGATACAGTCTTTGTTCCATACCATTTTGGACATGAAGACTCTATTAATCTATTAACGATTGCAGCGTTAGATCCAATCTCCCGTATGCCTGAATTCAAGGCATGTGCTGCACAGCTGGAAAAAGTCGAACTAAAGAAGGTGCAATAAATGAAGAAGAGGCTGTATTTGGAACTTGAAAACTGTATAGGATGCCGTTCTTGTCTGGCAGCATGTACACAATGCGGGGGGCATGAGGAGCGCAACAGAAACTATGTGTATGATGTAAATCCTCTTGTGAACCGGCAGACAATGCCTCTCATGTGCCTTCACTGTGAAAACCCGGCATGTGCGCGAAGCTGCCCTGCCCAGGCTATTCAGATTCATGAGACAGGGGCTGTTTTATCTGCACTTGTCGAAAAGTGTATCGGCTGCCAGAACTGTACAATTGCCTGCCCATATGGCATACCAAAGTTTGATCACGAGCAGAACCTAATGTATAAATGCGATCTATGCATTGATCGTACAAAAGATGGAATTCCTCCTATGTGTGCGAGTGTGTGTCCATCCAATACACTTCAATGGCTGACAGATGAAGAAATAGAAAACAAGAAGAAGCAATTTAACCTTGATAACGGCAAATGGGTTACAAGTATGCCATATCTTGAAGGTGAAACAAACGTAAAAGTAAATCTGCCGGGAATCCTTCAGGGGATTACAAAGCTGTTTTAGGAGGGATTAGGGATGTCTGATAAGAATAACAAGATTCCCTTTAATGAAGATAACTATACGCACAATATCGAACGGAATAACGAAAGAAAACTGGATAGACGGGGATTCATGAAAACTTTGGTAGGTGCGGCCGGTGTATTTGCGGTTTCCTCCCTTCCCTGGGGGGCGGTAGCTGCCAAAGAATTGATGGGGCTTGGCGAAAAGGAATATCCTCATAAGAAAATAACCGAAGTAAGCAAGCTTCCAATCGGCGATGCAGTGGAGTTCAAGTTTCCCGGAGATCATGATGATGCAATATTAATCCGCTTATCAGAGAACAAATATGTTGCCTATCAGAACGCGTGTACACATCTGCGCTGCCCGGTATTCTGGGTGAAGGAGCAAGGAGAAATGATTTGTCCTTGCCACCACGGCAAGTTCAATGTGGAAACTGGTGCGCCGACTGCGGGACCGCCAAGAAGGCCGCTTCCGGAAATACAGGTTAATGTGGAGAATGGCGCAATTTATGCGGTCAGGGTGAAGCGTTATGAAGCGTAGATACCTTGGAGTCATTATTTTGGCCGCGATATTAATGATGAATATTATCTTTACTCAATATATGGTCCACCAATATTATTACGAAAACTATGAAAATGTACTAATTTTTGGCGGGCTGAATATTGTTCTTTTTCCCCTGGCTGTATTCGCTTATAAAAAGACGATTAACATGAGGGCGTGATTCATATGAACAGTGAAACATATCTTGATTTTTGTTTTGTAAGAGAACGATCCGGGGATTTTGCTCCGGAAGTTGATCAGCTCCTCTCCGAACTCTTTAAGGGAGTCCGCCTCAACTGGTACTTGGATGAAAAGTCACATGACGGCATGGACATTGTTGTAGCGGAGGTAAAAGGCATGAGCAAATGGCAATCGGAAGAGGAAACCATTGAATTTATAGAAGAAAATGCAGGAGAATCTTTCTGGAAATATCTGCAGGGATACCAGATGTATGTTTATCCTGCCAAAAGAGGGTGCGGCAGCTGTGGAACTCATTAAAAAAGAGGATCTGGATGGATTTGTCCGGGAGAAGGTTCAGGTGGCAATCTTAGATGAAGATGGAAATGACAAAGCACCATTTGTTCCTAAGATCATTGAAAAAACCGGACTATGTCCTGATGGAACACACTTACGGATTTATTTCGATAAAATGAACTTTTTTGCGGTCCCGCTGACCTCCTCTGCAGAAGCATCTGAGACCCAGTGGGCTGCAATTGATCAGGAAGCCGGATTAAAATATGTAATTAAGAAGAGAGCGTGAACAAAATGATAAGAAAAATACAGCTTCCATTGCAGACGTTAAACTTAGTGGCCGGGTTTATGGTTTGGGTGCTGATATCCTCTCTTATGCCATTTATAAAGGAAGATATCAATATACCTGCCGATAAGCTTGCTCTTGTAACAGCTGTTCCGGTCATCCTCGGATCGCTGCTCCGCATACCTCTGGGATATTATGCTAATCAGTTTGGCGCAAGAGTAATCTTTATGCTGAGTTTTATTCTTCTATTATTTCCAGTCTATTATATCAGCATAGCAGATTCGATTACTGATTTGCTTATCGGGGGATTATTCCTCGGCCTTGGAGGAGCGGTATTCTCTGTTGGTGTTACTTCTCTTCCGAAGTATTACCCAAAGGAGCGCCATGGGTTTGTTAATGGCATTTACGGGGCAGGGAATCTTGGAACAGCCATCACTGCCTTTGCAGCACCAGTTGTTGCCACAAAATTTGGATGGTCCCTAACTGTACAGATTTACCTTGTTCTGCTGGGGATTTTCATTGCGGCTAACTTCTTCCTGGGAGATAAAAAAGAAGTTAAGGTACAGACTCCGCTTCTTGAGCAAATAAAAGGGGTCTACAAAAATGAAAAACTATGGCTATTGAGTTTATTCTATTTTATTACCTTCGGTTCATTTGTGGCATTTACTATTTATCTGCCAAACTTCCTTGTCGCTCATTTTGAACTTGATAAAGTTGATGCGGGCTTAAGAACTGCAGGTTTCATTGTTCTTGCAACTGCCATGAGGCCAATAGGCGGATGGCTGGCTGACCGCTTTCACTCTTTAATTTTGCTGATGTTTGTTTTTGGAGTCTACACTATTTCAGCGGTGATCCTATCTCTATCCCCGTCTATTACATGGTATACATTCGGATGCTTAAGCATTGCTCTATCAGCAGGAATTGGAAACGGCGTTATCTTTAAGCTTGTGCCTATGTACTTCCAGAAGCAGGCCGGCATCGTAAACGGAATTGTGTCTGCGATGGGCGGTCTGGGAGGATTTTTCCCTCCGCTGATTTTGACTCTTTTATTTAACATTACTGGTCATTACGCGATTGGTTTTATGGCATTGTCTCAAGTGGCGCTCGCCAGCCTGATTCTCGTTGTATGGATGTACTTCCAGGGAAGAATGGAAATTGCGAGCCAGGTGATTGATCATACAATCGAAGGCATTCTGGTTACGGATAAGAATGGAAAAATAATCTCTGTAAACCCTGCCTTCACAGAAATCACCGGATATAAGGAAGAGGAAGTAGTCGGAAAAAACCCAAGTGTACTTAAATCAGGGAGGCAGTCTAAAGGCTTCTACCAGGACTTGTGGACTTCAATCGAAAAGAATGGATTCTGGCAAGGGGAAATATGGAATTCCCGTAAGGATGGGGAAGAATATCTCCAGTGGCTAACCATAAGTGCAATAAAAAATGATGCAGGTGATGTAGTCCAATATGCAGGCATGTTCAGTGATATTTCCAGCCATCGGGTAAAAAAAGCTTAAAAAAAGCAAAATAATAAATTCAAAAGGAGGAGGGATGAAATGGAAACCCAGCCAGCAAAGAAAAATATCAGTTCATATATTATTCAATCTCAGGAAGATGAGATCAAGCGTATCGCTCTGGAGCTTCACGAAGGGGTAGGGCAGACGCTTTACAGCTTATATACAGGCATGCAGTTCATTCAGACAGCTGTCGATCAGCCTGAGGTGAAGGGCTATTTAGGGGATATGGCTCAAATGATGGAAAAAACGATTCAGGAAATCAGGCTTCTGGCTGTGGAATTGCATCCCCCTGCTTTAGGAACCCTCGGTCTGCTGCCGGCCCTGAAAAGTTATCTGAAATTATATACTTCCACCTATGGAATCATCGTTGATCTTCAAAATGAGGGAACGGAAGTGCAAATCAGGGAACAGGAAAGGATTACTCTGTTCCGTGTTTGCCAGGAAGCCCTGGCTAACATAGCAAGGTATGCTGACACAATGAGTGCAGGCATTATTCTTCGGTGGGAACCGGGAAAGCTTTCGATCACTATTCAAGATAAGGGGAAGGGCTTTGATGTAGATGCCGCGATGAAAAATTCAGCCGGCATTGCTGCCATGATGGAGAGAATGCTGTTAATCAACGGCAGATGCGTAATCAGCTCAAAAATCGGTGAAGGGACTTCAATAGATATCACCCTTCCGTTATACTAAGATTATACTTAACAAGGGATCTGCATATAGCGGCTCCCTTGTTGCCTATTTCAGATTTTTATATACGGACAAATACTAAGGGGGAGCGGGCTTGATCAATATTTTACTTTGCGACGACCACGCGGTGGTCAGGATGGGTTTGAAAATGCTTTTAAATAACCATGATGACATGCAAGTGGTTGGTGAAGCTTCTGAAGGCAATGAGGGGATTCAGCAGGCCCTGGAATTAAAGCCTGATGTGGTTGTCATGGATTTAAGCATGCCCCATGGGAAAGATGGCATGTCGGCAACCTCAGAATTAAAAAAACTAATGCCTGAAATAGCGATCCTTATTTTAACCATGCATGATGATGAGGAATACTTATTCAGGGCGATTCAAGCGGGCGCTTCCGGGTGTATTTTAAAGAGTGCACCTCATGATGAACTGCTCGCAGCAATCCGGTCTGTTGCAAGCGGGAATGCGTATTTGCATCCTTCTGCAACCAAAAGGCTTATGGAAGAATATATCGGAAGTGTGAAGCAGGGGAACACCGATACATTCAACCTTCTTTCCGACAGGGAGAAAGAAGTTCTTACATTAATAGCCAAAGGGTTTTCCAATAAGGAAATTGCTGAACAGCTTGTGATCAGTGTCAAGACAGTTGAAACACATAAAGGAAATTTAATGGAAAAGCTTCAGATGAAAACCCGGCCTGAGCTCGTTGCTTACGCCTTAAAGAAAGGGCTGCTTGGCTATGGAATATAAGGGGTGCAGTCCTGGCGAAAGCGTCCAAATTGATCAGGCTTGTGAGAAGGTGCTGACAGAGCTTGAATGTGATTTTGTTGGATTGGCACTGCAAAATACTGATGGCCCGGATGTGAAATGGCATTATGCCGCAGGAAACAGCAACGAGAAATATAAGCGGATAACAGTAAGGTACGGCAAAGGCATTGCAGGGAAAGTGATTTCAACCGGAAGGCCGATGTATGCGGACAACTTCCCCGAAAATATTGCCGGCAAAGCATTGGAATACCCGATTATGCTTGCTGAAGGCCTGAAGCATGCATATGCTGTTCCCATTCATTTTAATGGTATCCCCAAGGGGGTCCTCCTGATCGGGAACCGGTCGGCTCATCCTATAAATGAAAGCATGCAAAGTTCAGCAAGGGATGCAGCCAGGACACTTGAAAAAAAGCTGAATGGTTAAAATAATGCAACTGGAGGAACGTAAATGGACAGGAATAATCAGCTGGCGAAAAAGAGAGAGATTGCTCCTGATTCCAGTGATGCAACGATTCTTGTAAATAGATTTGGGAATATTTATTATGCGAACGAGCAGGCTCAGAAGCAATTTGGATATAGCGAACTGGAGCTGCAGGGGAAGAGTCTGGAGGAACTGCTTCCTGAGATCACTCTTCTTGAAACAGAAGAGGGTAAAGTGGTTCACCAGTATGGACATCATCGTAATGGTGGCGTATTTTCAATTTTTTATAGAATTAATTCTTTCAAGCTGGCAGAAGAAAGCTATTATCTAATCGTCTTTCACTCAGTCAAAGACCGTTCCCGCTTAAAAAAGCAGCAGTCATACCCGTTAAAGGAATTGGTTGACCTGCAATTTGCCCTGGATGAATCAACAATTGTCGCCTTTACAGACAGAAAAGGGAAAATCACCTATGTGAATGAAAAGTTCTGTGAGGTATCGAAATATTCTGCAGAAGAGCTGATTGGCAAGGACCATAGAATTATCAACTCCTCATACCATTCCAAGGATTTTATGGAAAATCTTTGGACTACCATTTCGAGCGGGGAAGTCTGGCGCGGAGAAATAAAAAACAAAGCTAAAGACGGAACTTATTATTGGGTAGATACTACGATCGTTCCTTTTATTGATGAAAAAGGGAAGCCGTATAAATACCTGGCAATCCGGAAGGAAGTAACAGAATATAAGCGGGTTGTCGAGGAACTGAAAAATTCCGTGAACGAGCTGATTGATTTAAAGTTTGCCCTGGATTCTTCATCCATTGTGGCCATTACAAATCAGAAAGGAACGATTACGTATGTGAATGATCAATTCTGCAGCATCTCAAAATATTCAAGGGAAGAATTGCTGGGACAGGATCATAGAATTATAAACTCAGGGTACCATTCCAGAGATTTTTTCAGAGATTTATGGAGGACCATTACTTCCGGGAGGGTATGGAAAGGCGAGATCAAGAACAGAGCTAAGGATGGAACTTATTATTGGGTGGATACCACGATCGTCCCATTCCTTAATGAAAAAGGGAAACCCTATCAGCACCTTGCTATTCGACATGAAGTCACACAGCGAAAAAATGCAGAAGAAGAGCTGCAGAAAATGATGACAAGAATAATAGATGTTCAAGAGGATGAGCGGAAAAGGCTGTCACGGGAACTTCACGACGGAATAGGACAAAATTTGTACAGCCATCTGATTACCATTAATAGGCTTCAGGCTGAAATAAGCCATCCGCTGCTTGATCAAATGCAGGATGAGGCTACTGAAATCATTGAAGAGCTGCGGAATCTTTCATGGGAGCTTCGTCCCTCAGTGCTTGATGACCTGGGTCTGATACCTGCGATCCGATCCTACCTGGTCCGTTTTTCAGAACATCATAATATCAATGTCCATTTTGATTGTTACCTGGCTTCCCGCCTTAGTTCAAATAAAGAAATCACCATCTATAGAATCATTCAGGAAGCACTGACGAATATAAGGAAATATGCTGAGACAGATGAAGCAGCAGTTACAATCAGGCAAATGGAAGCAGAAATCCGTATTGTCATTGAAGATAAAGGGAAAGGGTTCAATGTTAATGAAGTTTCAAGAGGAGTCGGTCTATTTAGCATGGAAGAGCGGGCAAGAGCTGCGGGCGGTTCCATAAATGTTTATTCAGAAGAAAATAAAGGGACAAAAATTATACTTGAAATTCCTTTATAGAAAAAAGCTGCCGAGTTTTGGCAGCTTTTCCTGATGCGTTTCTAAATTACATATCCTAATAAAGTTCCGCCAAGGGCTCCAGTCACAACAATGATCCAAGGCGGCAGTTTCCAATAAACAAGCATGCTGAATAATACTGCGGCAAAGGCAAAATCCGCCGGCTCGAGGATACTGCTGGTCCATATGGGATGATAAAAGGCAGAGATTAAAATGCCGACAACTGCCGCATTCACACCCATTAATGCGCCCTTGATTTTAGGATTGCGGCGAAGTGTGTCCCAAAATGGGAGTGTTCCTAAGATCAGCAGAAAAGCAGGCAGGAAGATTGCAGCCGTTGCAAGCAAACCGCCCTGCCACCCGTTCATCACTGCTCCAAGATAAGCTGCGAAAGTAAATAACGGCCCCGGTACTGCCTGAGCTGCACCGTATCCTGCCAGAAAGGCTTCTTCACTTAGCCAGCCTGTTGGGACGAATTCTCGTTCCAGCAAAGGAAGGACAACATGACCGCCGCCGAAAACCAGAGATCCTGAACGATAAAAGCTGTCAAA
Source organism: Cytobacillus sp. FSL H8-0458 (assembly GCF_038002165.1). NCBI lineage: Bacteria > Bacillati > Bacillota > Bacilli > Caryophanales > Bacillaceae > Cytobacillus > Cytobacillus sp. FSL H8-0458. The sequence continues at coordinate 896,410 of NZ_JBBOBR010000001.1, forward strand.
TAAAGCAACCCACTCCACTGCGGTTAGCTCCCTTAAAATCGGAAGCCCTATTAAAAGGCTAAAAAACAACACTAAACAGCCAATGGCAAAGCCTTTGGAGATTGGGAACTCCATCGGTGCATTATCGTTATCTGCATGCTTTTTATAGATTAAAAATCCGATAAAACCAGAGACAAGGATGACCGCAACCTGCGTAATGGCTGTCTGCCATAAAAGTGTTGCAATAATTGCAAGCAGTGCCAGCGTTTTTCGGGAAAGGTCAGGTACAAGCTTTTGTGCCATTCCAAGGACAGCGTGAGCCACTACGGCCACCGCGACAATTTTGAGTCCGTGGATCCAGCCGGCTTCTGCCGGATTAATGCCTTGAAGAAGAATGGCAAAAATAATCAGAGCTATAACAGATGGCAAGGTGAAACCAAGGAATGCCATAATGCCGCCTGCTGCTCCAGCCCTCATGGCACCAATGCCGATCCCGACCTGGCTGCTTGCCGGACCGGGAAGGAACTGACAAAGTGCTACTAAGTCTGCGTAGCTTTTCTCATCCATCCATTTTCTTCTGCGGACATACTCATCGTGGAAATAGCCGAGATGAGCTACAGGTCCCCCGAAAGATGTTAGTCCAAGCCTTGTTGAAACCATTAATATTTCCAGTAAAGTTTTAAGGCCAGTTTTGTTTTTTTTCATATGCATCTCCTTTAATCCTTGATTTCTTTAAAAAGCTCATAAGCTTTTTTTCTCGATTCCTCCAGAACAATAATCCCTTTTTTAGTTGCGGTATAATACTTTCTGATTCTGCCATCTACATTTTTCTTCTCCTGTTGAAGGAGTCCGTCTGACTCCATTGAATGCAGGATCGGATACAATGTTCCGGAACTGATGCTGTACCCATGCTCTCTCAGTTCTTCAGCCATCCATGCGCCGAAGACAGGGTGCTCCTTTGCATGATGAAGAATATGGATTTGAATAAACCCCAGAAAAAGTTTTCGCAGTATTTTATCTTCCAAGCAAAAGCCTCCCTTGTTAATTTCGAAAATCGATATCGGATTTCGATAATTGGATGATACCAAAATAAAGGTGACAGGAAAAGGGGGAGCATCTTAAATTTACAAAACTTTAACATAGGCATAAAAAAGAACGCTTTTAAAGCGTTCCATTATCAGCTATTCTGTTCATTTCTTAAAATTTCATAAGCCTGATAACCGGCTTCTGCCGTTAACTTTTCCCACAGCTGATCACGCAGTAAATCGAGTTCAATAATCCTTCTCGCCAGATCTATTGTATTTTTTGAATCCATAATGGCCCCCTGATTAATAACGGCATGAATTGCTGTTTTTTAATATAACCTCAAGTTCTGTTAGGGTCAGCTTTTGTAAAGCAGGTTCAGAATGCTGATATTCGCTCCCTGATTTGACCAGCAGATCAATTATATATTGCCGTTTTTTCTCAATGGCTTTCCGTAAATATTGCATTATTGTCTCCCCTTCTCTTTAAGTTTTTGTTTATTCTAAAATAAATGCAACTCTTATTCAGTTGTTATGTTAATTTTTCTGACATGGTTTTTGCTGTTTTGTTAGATTTTCTGACAGGAGTAATGAAAACTTTTGAAAGATTAGTATAATGAAAGAAATTGGATATATTGAGGTGACGCGATTGGATAGAGAAACATCCTATAAAACCAGAAAAGTCATTTCGATTGGGACGGTAAGCGAACTGACAGGACTTAGTGAACGGCAGATTCGTTACTACGAAGAGAGGAAATTGGTTTTCCCTGAAAGGTCAGAAAGAGGAAGCAGAAAATATTCTTTTCTCGATGTGGAGACGCTCATTGACATAGCCAACAAAAGGGAGGAGGGAGTCCGAACAGAAGAAATCCGCTCTGAATTGAAGCGAAAAAAGAAAAAAGACGATAAAGCATCACGGTCAAAAATGATTCAGGGTCAGATTAATGCGCAGTTTGGAATACCGAAGAAATAAATGAGAAAGTGATTATTCTGCAGGCAATAATCGCTTTTTTTTATTCAATTTCTATTCAGCCTTACATGGTATGCTCCGATCTTAGCGAACATTTTTATATAAAATATTAGACAAAAGGTCTTTCTTTCGTTTACCATTTCCGTTAAGATGTAACCCTATATAAGAGAGTTTTCAATTTTAGTTTTATAAAGCAGGTGGAAAAATGGGGAAAGAATACCCGCCGACAATAGAAGTAATTGAGATATGCTTGCTTGCAGGGAAAATCATGCTCCAGGGCGGGGCAGAAACGTATCGGGTAGAGGACACCATGACAAGGATTGCTGCTTCCCTGGGCATACCGCACTCACATAGCTATGTAACGCCAACCGGAATTATATTTTCTACAGATGGAACTGAACCGGCGAAGCTGATCCGGATTTCAGAACGTTCAACGGATTTGTACAAAGTGACATTGGTGAACGGAGTTTCGCGCAGGATCAGCAGCGGTGAACTGGATGGAAAGGAAGCATTGGCAAGGCTGAAGGGAATTGAAAGTGCCGACTATACCTTCCCTGTATATCAGCAGATTCTTGCAGCCTCAATTGCAAGCGGCTGTTTTTTAATTATGTTCCTTGGAAGCTGGACTGATTTTATTCCAGCCATGATTGCAGGCGGTCTTGGTTTTGTATCATTTTTATACGTACATAGAGTTGTCCAGATCAAATTTTTCTCTGAATTTATTGCTTCATTATTAATCGGCCTTATCGCCTATTTCTTTGTGTACTCAGGAGTGGGCACAGAGCTTGATAAGATCATTATCGGGTCAGTGATGCCGCTTGTTCCGGGGCTATTGATAACAAATGCAGTCAGGGATTTAATGGCCGGGCACCTTGTTTCCGGACTGTCAAAAGGTGCTGAAGCATTTTTGACAGCTTTTGCCATTGGTGCTGGGATTGCTCTGGTCTTCACTTTTTAAATGCAATAGCGGAGGAATATGCCTATGTTTATGTTGACTCATATGATTACAAGCTTTATTGCATCAGCAGGGTTCGGAGTGCTTTTCAATGCCCCGAAAAAATCGCTGCTGAAATGCGGCTTTGTCGGGATGGTCGGCTGGTTCGTTTATATTTGGCTTGTCAATTGGCAGTATGATGCTGTCATTTCTTCATTAATTGCAGCTTTTACGATCGCCGTGATCAGCCAGATTTTTGCCAAAATGTATAAAACACCTATTATTATTTTTAGTGTTGCCGGCATCATACCACTGGTTCCAGGAGGGATTGCTTATGATGCGATGCGGAATTTTGTTGAAAATGATTACAATACGGCCATTCAGCTCGCTGCAAAAGCATTCATGATTTCCGGAGCCATCGCAGTAGGACTTGTCATTTCAGAAGTAATCAATCAAATGATCCGCAAAGTTCAGTTCAAATCAAGGATTTGAATTTCAGCTGATGCTTTAACACCAGCCTTATAAAGCGGTACAGCCAGACTCGTTCTGGAAATAAAAGGAACGGATTTTTCTTGTAATATATTCCTGGTGAATTTATAATCAAATATATTTGATTTTTTCAGAAAAAGGAGAATAAAATGATCCGACGGTTTTTTAGCTACTATAAGCCGCATAAGCGCTTGTTCATTCTTGATTTCAGTTCAGCAGTATTCGTTGCAATCCTTGAATTGGGCTTTCCGCTTGCGGTTCAGTGGTTTATCGACAGCCTGCTTCCAAGCGGGAATTGGTCCATGATTGTTTCTGTCAGTGCCGGCCTGCTTGCTCTTTATGTGACGAGCACACTTCTTCAGTTTGTGGTTAACTATTGGGGCCACAAGCTCGGCATCAACATCGAAACAGATATGCGGCAGCAGCTTTTTCAGCATGTGCAAAGGCAGTCTTTCCGCTTTTTCGATAATACCAAAACAGGGCATATCATGAGCCGGGTGACAAACGATCTTATGGATATCGGAGAGCTTGCCCATCATGGACCGGAGGATTTATTTATAGCGGTCATGACGTTTGTGGGTGCATTCTGGATTATGCTGACGATCAATGTCAAGCTGGCTTTTGTAACCATATTTGTTCTTCCGTTTCTTGTATGGCTGATTACGTTCTGCAATATTAAAATGAACAAAGCATGGAAAAGAATGTACGGTGAAATTGCCGATATCAACGCACAGGTAGAGGATAGTGTATCTGGTGTTCGTGTGGTTCAGTCTTTTACAAATGAAAGCTATGAGATTAAAAGATTTAAGGAAAACAATGGCAGATTCCGTCTTGCCAAGCTTGCAGCTTACAAGATTATGAGCTTCAGTGCATCCGGAGTCTACATGCTGACCAGATTAGTTACGCTGATTGTTCTTGTATATGGTTCCTGGCTGAGCTTTAGCGGGCAGCTTTCATACGGTGAATTGGTTGGATTTGTGCTCTATGTGAATGTGCTATTAAAGCCAATTGATAAAATCAGCGCCCTTATGGAACTGTATCCAAAGGGAATGGCTGGTTTCAAACGGTTTTTAGAAATCATTGATACTGAACCGGAAATTGAGGATACGAAAGATGCCATAGAGGTTGAATCCTTAAGGGGTGAAATCCGTTTTCAGGATGTATCGTTCAGTTATGACGAGCATAAATCGGTGCTTGAAGGAATTGATCTTCAAATAAATGCAGGTGAAACAGTTGCTTTTGTCGGACCTTCCGGAGCCGGAAAGACAACGATTTGTTCTTTGATTCCACGCTTTTATGATGTGAATGGCGGAAGTATTAAGATCGATGGAATGGATATCAGGGACATGACGAAAAAATCACTGAGATCGCATATTGGCATTGTCCAGCAGGATGTCTTCCTGTTTACCGGTACCCTGAAGGAGAATATTGCTTACGGAATGCTTGGAGCTACATATGAGCAGATTGCGGACGCGGCAAAAAAAGCACACCTGCAGGACTTCATCACATCTCTTCCGGATGGCTGGGAAACACAAATTGGGGAACGGGGATTAAAACTGTCAGGCGGACAAAAACAACGAATCGCCATTGCGAGAATGTTCCTTAAAAATCCGCCGATCTTAATCCTGGATGAAGCAACCTCGGCGTTGGATACTGAAACCGAACAAATTATTCAAACGGCATTGAACGAGCTTGCCGTAAACCGCACCACACTGGTCATTGCCCACAGGCTTGCAACCATCCGCAATGCGGACAGAGTAGTCGTTGTCACAGAAGACGGGATTGCTGAAGAAGGCACACATGATGAACTGATCGAAAAGAACGGAATCTTTGCAGGTCTTCATAATGTACAGTTTCAAAGATAAGCAGAATCCGATTTGGATTCTGCTTTCTTTGTGTTACTTCGAAATCTGAGAATCATCCAATAAATTGAGGTTAATTTTCAGAACAGTCAAAAAGTACTATTGGTTTTTCTGCTTTATATGGAAGTTTTTAACTAGAACAGGACTTATGTGGTATAGACAACTATACTCTAGCTCTATTAATCTTACAATATGTAAACCCTTTCATTAAGAAGAGGAGGTTAAAGGCTGATGAAGATTCATAAAAATAAAGGAGGTAATATGAAAAATAAAACTATGCTTGTTGCGCTATCTGCCGCACTTAGCACATCACTCTTTATTCCGGCAGCATATCCTGCGTCTGCGCAAAGCGCTGAAGGAGTTAAGCCAACGATGGAAATGAAAAACAATAAAGATGTGAAACACAAAATTCATCCTATTTTTTCGTGGGATCGTCCTGGGCCGATTTCTCCTATTCTTCATCCTGGTTCTGCAGTGGGTGCCGGAATGGTTCAGCTGCCCCTTGATAAAATCGATCCATTAATGGAGGAGATGATTTCAGAAGGCGTCATGCCGGGTGCTGTCACTTTTGTGGCAAGGCGCGGCCATATCGTCAAGCATGATGCATACGGATATTCGTACCGCTACACGGATGATAAGTTTACTGAGGCTCAGAACCCGATTGAAATGACAGAAGATACCATCTTTGATCTGGCTTCAATCAGTAAAATTTTTACCACAACAGCTGCGATGATAATTTATGATGAAGGCCGCTTTCAGCTGGATGATCCTGTTGCGGAATATATTCCCGAGTTTGCCGAAAACGGAAAGGAAAATGTAACGATACGCCAGCTGATGACACATACTTCAGGCTTTACTGCATGGATTCCATTATATTCACAAGGAAGCAGCAGAGAGGAACGCATGCAACTCGTTTTTAAACATCCATTGGCCAATGAGCCGGGTGAAGCGTATACATACAGCGATTTGAATATGATTACGCTCGGTGCACTAATCGAACGCCTTTCAGGACAAAGCCTGGATGAGTTTGTGAAAGAACGCATAACCAAACCGCTCGGTATGAAGGATACGATGTATAATCCGCCTGAATCTTTGAAGCATCGGATTGCAGCCACGGAATATCAGCCTGCTATCAACAGGGGGCTTGTGTGGGGAAAGGTTCACGATGAAAATGCCTGGTCGCTTGATGGAGTTGCCGGACATGCGGGTGTCTTTTCCACTGCCTCCGATCTTGCCAAGTTTGCCCATATGTATGTAAATGACGGGCGGTATGGCGGCAAGCGGATATTAAAAGAAGAGACGGTGAAAATGCTGATTCAAAATCAAATCCCTCAATTTCCAGGTGATGATCATGGCCTGGGCTGGGAGCTTGGCCAGGGATGGTTCATGGATGCCTTATCAGAGGGGACTTCGCTTGGGCATACAGGGTACACTGGAACATCCATTGTCATAAACCGAAATAATGGCACGATTGCAATTCTCTTAACAAACCGTGTGCATCCTTCAAGAAATACGGTTACAACGAATATTGCAAGGCGTGCATTTGCAAGACAAGTGGCGGATTCAATTCCTGTAGCCATTCCGGGAAAAGGGCCGGCGTGGTTCTCAGGATATGGAGATAAAGTTCAGCATGAGTTAACCGCTAAAGTGGATCTCAAACAAAAGGCGGTCCTGTCGTTCGATACCTGGTACAGAACTGAAACAAATGCAGATATGGGTGTGGTTGAGTTCTCAGAAGATGGCGTTAATTGGAAACAGGCAGCACAGCCATATACAGGCAGCAGCATCGACTGGAAAAAGGAAAAGCTGATGATTCCGGCAGGAACTTCCCACATCCGATTCCGTTTCGTGACAGATAGTACAGTAAACGGCAGAGGCTGGTATGTTGATAATGTAAAACTCCAGCTTTCAGATGGACAAAAAGTGAAGCCTGCCCTCTCAGGAAACGGTTGGGAAAAAAGAAATTACTAGTATTCGATTTTTTAGTAAAAAGTAAGCTCATATGAAAAAGCAGTAAGGACGGTGGAAGAAATGGGTAAAGTCAGCAAAGTTATGTTTATTTTCCTTCTCACAATTACACTTGCCGTTTCGCAATTATGGATGGGAGGATCCTTGAAAAACGCAGCGGCAGAAAGTACAGCAAAGGATTTAATACTCCTGGAGAATGTACCCCAGGCCAGCACGGAAATCAGTGGAGATGCATTCCAATTAAAAGCGCTTCATGTATATAAAGAAGGGCATTTCATGGGAGTATCTGAAGGGCTGAAATGGAATTCCAGCAATAAAACTGCTGCAGCAGTTGATCAGTCAGGGAATATTACTTTAAGAGGGAAGCCGGGAAAAACCTTTATCAGTGTAACAGACGGAGTATATAAGGACCGTATCGGACTTCAAATAAAACCTGACCATAAAAAGGGCAGCAAAGGCAAGCCTGCTTTTAAAGTGAAAATTATAAAAGAGCATGGGAAACGGTATGACCTCATCAGCCGGGCAGTGAAAAATATGTCCATTGAAGAGAAGGTAGGCCAGATGCTGATGCCGGATTTCCGCACCTGGAAGGGACAAAATGTCACTAAAATGCTGCCGGAAATAGAGAAGCTGGTAAAAGATTATCATCTTGGCGGGGTAATATTATTCCGTGAAAATGTGGTGACAACCGAACAGACTGCCACATTGGTTTCAGATTATCAGAAAGCTGCCCATAAATTCGGCTTATTGATGACGATTGACCAGGAAGGCGGAATTGTTACACGTCTTCAATCAGGAACTGACATGCCTGGCAATATGGCGTTAGGGGCTGCCCGTTCTGAAGAAATTTCCCGCAAGGTCGGAAAGGCGATTGGGGAGGAGCTTTCATCACTCGGTATTAATATGAACTTTGCACCTGTCATGGATGTAAATAATAATCCCGACAATCCTGTAATTGGCGTTCGTTCATTTGGGGAGGACCCGCAGCTTGTTGCTGACTTGGGTGTTGCTTATACTGAAGGATTGCAATCAGCAGGTGTTGCTGCTACTGCAAAGCATTTTCCCGGACATGGAGATACAGCAGTTGACTCACATCTTGGATTGCCTGAAGTGCCTCATGATAAAGAACGTCTAAAGGAAGTTGAATTGTATCCTTTTCAAAAAGGAATGGAAGCAGGAGTGGATGCCATCATGACTGCCCATGTTACCTTCCCTAAGATTGATGACACGAAAGCAATTTCGAAAAAAACAGGTGAAGAAATCGCCGTCCCGGCCACTCTTTCCCATAAAGTGCTGACAGAACTTATGCGTGAAGAAATGGGATATGAAGGGGTAATTACAACAGATGCAATGAATATGAACGCTATCGCTGAACACTTTGGGCCAGTTGACGCAGCTATTCGGGCAGTTAAAGCTGGAACAGATATTGTGCTAATGCCTGTTGGACTCGAAGAAGTTGCAGAAGGGCTACTGAATGCAGTGGAGAATGGAGAAATATCAGAAAAACGCATTGAATCATCAGTCAAACGAATTTTAACACTGAAATTAAAGCGGGGAATTATTAAAGAAGAGAAACCCCAGCCGATTGATGAAAAAATTGCAAACGCTCTTAAAACAGTCGGATCAGAAGAACATAAACAAATAGAAAAAGAAGCAGCAGAACGTTCTATCACATTGGTGAAAAATGAAGGAGATGCACTGCCATTACAAGTATCTCCTGAGGATAAGATTGTCGTTGTCGGCAATACGTATATTACAGACTTAAAGAACGCAATGGGCAAGTTTCATGCAAAAACAACGGTCATCCAGACCTCAAGCTATGTATTAACGGAAGAGCAGAAGGAACAAATCAGGAATGCCAGTGCGGTTATTGTGGGCTCCTATACGTTTAATGTATCAGGACGATCACCAGATAGCGCCCAGATGAAGATGGTTAATTCCATCATTGCTGAATCAGAAGCTCCAGTCATTTCGGTTGGCATCCGTAACCCATATGACATCATGGCCTATCCGGAAGTTGATGCTTACATTGCACAATATGGCTTCAGAACGGCGAGCTTTGATGCAGCAGCAGGTGTTATCTTTGGCCAGATTAATCCTTCAGGCAAATTGCCTGTAACAATTCCGGGTACAGATGGCAATGTACTATATGAATTTGGGCATGGATTGAGCTATTAGGATGAGGCATAAAAAACAGAATGGGTACATGCAGGTTTAGTTCTTGCATGTACCTATCCTTAACCTGGGAGGGGAAAATAATGAAGAAATGGTTTATGGGTTTTTTGACAATGATTCTCGTACTCTCTTCTTTAACTGTTGTGCTAGCAGATAACGGCAATGGCAAAGGAAAAGGCAAGAAAAAGAAATTCGAGCTTGGTGTTGAAGTCCTTTTGGATGATAAAAAAGACCTTATTGAAGGAAAACGGGTTGGCCTAATTACAAACCCGACTGGGGTCGACTCGAATTTAAACAGTATTGTTGATATTCTGCACAATGATCCGGACGTGGAGTTAACTGCGTTATATGGTCCGGAGCATGGAGTCCGCGGGAGTGCGCAAGCGGGAGAATATGTTGAGTATTATATCGATGAAAAGACAGGGCTTCCTGTTTACAGCTTATATGGAAAAACCAAAAAGCCTACGCCTGAAATGCTTGAAAATATTGACGTGCTTCTGTTTGATATCCAGGATGTCGGAACACGTTTTTACACGTATATTTACACAATGGCTTACGCGATGGAAGCAGCAAAAGAAAACAATATCCCTTTCATCGTGCTGGACAGGCCTAATCCTCAAGGTGGTACAAAGGTTGAAGGACCGGTGCTTGATATGGAGTATTCCTCCTTTGTGGGGAATTACCCGATTCCGCTTCGCCATGGGATGACTGTAGGTGAACTGGCCGAATTGTTTAATGAAGAGTTTGAAATAGGTGCAGATTTAACTGTTGTCAAGATGAATGGATGGAAGCGCAATATGTATTACGATGACACCAGACTTCAGTTTGTCATGCCGTCTCCTAATATGCCAACACTCGAAACAGCGTTAGTATATCCGGGAGCGGCATTGATTGAAGGAACGAATGTTTCTGAGGGGCGCGGCACAACAAAGCCGTTTGAACTGATTGGTGCTCCATTTATCAATGCCGATGATTTGGCTGGACATTTGAACGGTCTAGATCTTCCCGGGGTAACTTTTAGAGCTGCATCATTTACACCAAGCTTCTCCAAGCATGCAGGACAGCTTTCCCACGGGATTCAGATTCATGTTACACATCGTGATGCATTCAAGCCTGTCGAGACCGGCCTTCACATTGTGAAGGCGATCCATGATATGTATCCGGAAGACTTCGAATTCCGTGCAGAGAACAGTTCTGGAATTTCATTCTTTGACAACCTGATGGGTAATGGCTGGGTACGTGAAGCCATTGAGGAAGGAAAAACTGTTGAAGAAATCTCCTCCAAATGGGAAAAGGAATTAAAACAATTCAAAAAGACACGCGAAGAATATTTACTCTATTAAATTTGCAGGAAAGAACCTGGTGGCATTATGCTCCAGGTTCTTTTTTTGCGGGTCAGCGCAGCACTGATGGTCCCTGGTACTGAATTATAAAGCCTGTTCATATTATGTAATAATCCATGGAGAAAGAGGTGTGTGAAAATGCTGGGGTTTTTACAGAAGATTGGCAAGTCTTTAATGCTGCCGATTGCAGTTATGCCTGCTGCTGCACTTTTGCTGAGGCTGGGACAGGATGACCTTTTAGGGATACCATTTATATCTGCAGCCGGAAATGCTGTTTTCGGACATTTGGCTCTCTTGTTTGCCATTGGAATTGCCATCGGTTTTTCTAAGGATGGCAGCGGGGCAGCTGCCCTTGCTGGTGCAGTGGGTTATTTTGTACTGACTGAAGGTGCCGCAGCGATAAACGATACGGTCAATATGGGCGTTTTTGGAGGGATCATTTCCGGTATAATTGCAGGGCTATTATACAATAAATATCATGATATTAAGCTGCCGGAATGGCTTGGTTTCTTTGGGGGAAAACGGTTTGTGCCGATTATCACTTCACTCGTTATGATCGTTATTGCATTTTTGTTCGGCTATGTGTGGCCGCCGGTCCAGGCAGGCATTAACAGTGTCGGCGATTGGATAATCGGTGCAGGTGCAGCAGGTGTCGGGGTCTTTGGATTCCTGAACCGTCTATTAATTCCGGTTGGTCTCCATCATATACTGAACACACTTGTCTGGTTTGAGTTCGGCGAGTTTACCAATGCAGCAGGGGATGTCATCAAAGGAGATTTATGGCGCTTCCTTGCCAAGGATCCATCTGCTGGAATCTTTATGACAGGATTCTTTCCAATTATGATGTTCGGGCTGCCTGGTGCGGCTCTTGCCATGGTTGCGGCTGCAAAGAAGGAAAGAAGGAAGGCAGTGGCAGGGGCGATGGCCGGACTCGCATTTACTTCCTTCCTGACAGGTATTACAGAGCCGATTGAATTCCTGTTTATGTTCTTATCGCCGGTTCTATATTTAATTCATGCTGCTTTGACAGGTCTGGCTATGTCCATTACCTATGTCCTGGATATTCATCATGGGTTCGGGTTCTCGGCAGGTGCCCTCGATTATATACTAAACTTTGGAATAGCTCAGAAGCCGGTTCTGCTGGCCGGGATAGGTATTCTATATGCCCTTCTGTATTTTGCAGTTTTCTATTTCCTGATCAAGAAACTGGATTTGAAAACACCTGGAAGGGAAGATGAAATTGAAGGTGAATTTGAAGGGAATTCTGCTCTAAAGGGCAAATATGCTGAAGCAGGAGATGCTTACCTGGCGGCATTGGGCGGTAAAGAAAACCTTGAAGAAATCGATAATTGTGTTACCCGCCTTCGTTTAAGGGTAAAAGATATGGCTCTTGTCGATGAAGTGCAATTAAAACAGCTGGGTGCAAAAGGAGTCATCAAACTCAGCAAAACCAGTCTGCAGGTCATTGTGGGAACGGATGTAGAGTTCCTTTCAAATGAAATGAAGAAAAAACTATAAAATTTGCAATCTGGCTCTGATAAAGGGCCGGATTTTTTATTCTGTAGCAGTGATTGGACAAGTGCCAATTTTTGCATGGCCGGGATATTTGTTTATGCATGTCCAAGTTTGGAACATACGATGTAAACGTAAGGGTACCCTTATTAATTGAATAAAAGGGGGGATATCGTATGTTAACAGGATCCTTAACACCGTTAATTGTGCTAGGACTAGTAATTTTATGGGTTTTGGCAAGACTTATTTCACCGTGTTTAGCTGACAGACTTAGGGATAAAATTTGCAGTCTTTTAGGTTGTCAGGCTCTTCAAAATAGTTAAAAAGTTGAGTCCTTTGAAACCCTGGTAATTGTCCAGGGTTTTTCAATGTGTTTTCCATCGTTCTGCATTTTTTTGTATGTTTGTCCATTCCATTTATTAAGCTTATACATAATATAGGATAGAAACTATGAAAGGCGGACTAAATATGGATCAACCTACTAAAGGGAAAGATGTTTTTGAGGATTCGGATAACCTGGAAAAGCTGGCAGTTGAACTGCTGAAAGACGGACAGACTATAGATTTTAAATCATTATTGAGTTTGGCCGGTAAAATTATAGAAGATGATTCTATACTGAATCTTTCAGAAGGTTTAAAGGTGCATGAAGAAGAAGCGGCAGGTGAGGAAATCGGCGAAAATGGAGACATCGTATACGTAAAGAAACAAATGGCCTCTTTAAGAGCTGAACTGATAACTCTCAAAAAAGAGGTTAGTGAATTAAAAAAACAAAATAGATCCCTAATTGGCATCTATATGAGACTGGTAAAAGCGGCAAATCAAGACTTTCAAAAAGGTGTCGGGCTTATTACAGGATTAAGCAAGCTAATAAAATAAGAGCATTAAAGCATTACTTTAACCAAGTGATGCTTTTTTGTTTAACAACTTACTTTATTAGTTTAATAAACTCCTAACGAAAAAAAAGTTAGTTAAATAAAATACTGTGAAATAAAAAATTTCGAAAACCGATAAAAAAGTATTGTGCAAGGCAGGAAAATCATTGATAATCTTTTAAAGATAGAGTGATACTCATCTATACATTTTTCTGATGAGGGGGAGTACATTGAAAATTCGTGTATCCGCTGTGCAGTATCATCTGCACACCATTCGTTCATTTGAAGAGTTTGCAAGCCAATGTGAGCATTATATTAAAACTGCCCAGGAGTTTGGGTCTGAGTTTGTTTTATTTCCTGAGTTTTTCACCACACAGCTTTTATCAATAGGAAGTGAGCAGGGAACAAGTCTGACCATTAACGAACTGCCTGGTTTTACTGAACAATATAAAAACCTATTTTCCAATTTTGCTAAACAAACAAACATGCATATAATCGGCGGTACACACGTTATTAACCGAGATGGACGCCTTTATAATGTGGCACATTTATTTTATCCGGATGGGCGAATTGAAGAGCAGGCTAAAATGCATATCACGCCTACTGAAGTTCATGAGTGGAACATGTCACCTGGCGAAGGCCTGCGTGTATTCGATACAGATAAAGGAAGAATAGCCATTCTGACGTGCTATGACATTGAGTTTCCGGAAATTGTCCGTATGGCAAAAGCCAAAGGAGCAGATGTTATTTTCTGCCCTTCCTGTACAGACGATCGCCATGGGTTCCACCGTGTCCGCTATACAAGCCATGCCAGAGCAATTGAGAATCAGGTATATGTTGTGGTTACAGGAACAATTGGCTCCCTGCATACTGTCGATTTTATGCGTGCCAATTTCGGGCAGGCAGCCGTCATTACACCGAATGATATTCCATTTCCGCCAAAGGGGATTATGGTGGAAGGCGAGCTGAATGACGATATGATTGTGACTGCCGATCTTGACCTTAGCCTTTTATATGAAGTCCGTGAGCGCGGTTCGGTTACGACCTGGCGGGACCGCAGAACAGATTTGTATGTAGACTGGGAAAAAGAAAATATCGAAGGATAGCATATGGCATATCGAAGCGAATTTTTTGTGTTTGACGGGGATAAGCCGGTGCCGGCTGTAATCAGAAATTATACGAAAGAAGATTTCGATCAGTTAATAGACATTCAGGCTGAATGCTTTCCGCCGCCTTTTCCTTCAGATTTATGGTGGAATCGCGAGCAGCTGGCAAATCATGTAGAACTCTTTGCGGAGGGGGCGCTCTGTATTGAGGCTGATGGAGTATTGGCAGGGTCCTTAACCGGGCTTATTGTTGATTTTGATCCTTCACATCCACGGCATACATGGGAAGAAATAACCGACAGCGGTTATATACGCAATCATAAACCTCAAGGCAATACATTATATATTGTTGATATCAGTGTCCGGCCTCGTTTCCGTAAACTAGGTCTTGGCAAACTTTTGATGCAGTCTATGTATCAGACTGTCATAAATTTAGGACTTGATCGATTGCTCGGTGGAGGACGGATGCCCGGCTACCATAAATGCGCACATGAAATGTCAGCCGAAGACTATCTCCAGCAACTGATCGACGGGAAAAAGAAGGATCCGGTCATCACATTTTTGCTGAGATGCGGAAGGACACCGCTTTGTGTAGCAGAAAATTATTTAGAAGATGAAGAGTCACTTAATTACGGCGCCTTGATGGAATGGAAGAATCCTTTTAAGGATAAGCGATTATAATTCGGCAAGAAGCCCTTTTATTAAGGGCTTTTTAATTTGAAGTTTAGCGGGCACACTGAAAAGGTAAAGGATATTATAAAGATGTTCAAACCGAAATGAGGGATCCGTTCATGGCTGTAAAAAGAATAATTAAAGCTTTTATAGTAAAACAAGGTGCAACTATAGTAAAAAAGTATGTTGTTCCCGCAGTAAAAAGAAAGCTGAAAAGCAGGAAATAAATTGATGCAGGCATCTTCCTTTGGAAGGTGTTTTTTTTGGGGGGACAAAAGAAATAAAAGCTCCTTGTAATCTAGTTATATAGAAGGGGGCAGAAAATGTCTTATTATGTAGAAATAATAGGAAAGATTGTCGATATTAAAAATTCTGAATTTTCTTTAATATAGAAACTGCAGTATTTCGGGACACTTAAATTCTATAATGTACCGATTACATAGCACCACAAATAAGGAGGAATCACTTTGAAAAAGAAAATCCTGATTAAAACTGCATTGGCAGGGGTGCTTGTACTCTCTGCCGGAGGGACAGCCGCATTTGCACATGATGAGTTCAGCGGAGGCATTGAAAAAGGTGATAGTCTGGCCGGTATTGAATTAGCAGTTCCATTGCTTGAAGGCAGCAAGAATACAGGTAATCTCCAAGAAGTGGCTGCTGTTCCACTGAAAGAAGTTAAAGAGGGCGTACAAAATTCATCGGGGGATGTTTATGCGCATAAAGGCTTTGCTTATGTAGGCACACATACAAAAAATGGAGGAGAAGGCGGTGTCCGCGTATTTGATATGAAAGATCCTTCAAATCCTGTGGAAGTGTCGTCATTTGCTCACCTTCCAGGGACTTGGCAGGAAAAAGTGATTGTGAAAACAGTGAATACAAAGCATTTCAAAGGGGACTTAGCCGCAGTCAGTGTTCAAAAGGTCGATCGCACCAACCCTAATGCAAAGGGAGGATTTGTATTATATGATGTAACAAATCCAAGGGAACCGAAAGAGCTGGGGTTCTGGGAGGATACTTCCGGTGCGAGAGGAACCCATGAGCTTTACCTGACAGTCCAGGGGAATAATGTTTATGTGCTGACTGCAAATTGCTATGCAGATCTTTACTCTCATGGTGAAAAGATGGATGTTAATATTGTAGACGTTTCAAAGCCATCGGCACCTGAAACGATTTATGAATTTAATCCGCGTAATTATATTCCTGAAGTAAGTGATGCCAATTATGACGGGTATAATTGGACTGATGAAAATGGAATTAAAAGGGCAGCATTTGCACATAGCGTCAAAACAGATGGAACTGGGCAAACAGCTTTCCTATCTTACTGGGATTTAGGTACAATCATGCTTGATATCAGTGATGCAAAAAACCCTGTATATCTAGGTAGAACCGATTTCTCCAATGAAGTTCAGGGGGCTGCCCATTCAATGGATTTAGCCAAGGGCGGAAATGTCCTTATTGAGACAAGGGAGGTATTTGGACCAACTAGAGAAGGCTTTGAGAGTGCCTATGGATACACAATGATATATGATATTAAAGATAAAACAAATCCAAAGCTGCTAAGTACGTTTAGAACGGATTTCACCGAGAAGATTCCTGGTGGTGCGACGGTCCACGATCCTAAGGTACAGGGGAACACATTGTACCTCTCTCATTATGCTGGCGGAGTAAGAACAGTAGACATTACTGATCCATCTAATCCTGAGGAAATTGGTGTCTATATTCCAAGCAAATCTAATATTTGGGGTGTATTCGTAGATCGCAATTATGTACTTGCATCTGATATGGGTTCAGGCCTTAAAGTTCTGCAGAAGAACGGCAGCCATTAATACCTAAAAAAACAGGAGTTCTCTGATGGAGACTCCTGTTTTTTAATCTCTGCTAAATAAAGGACAAAAATAATGAACTATTAATCTTATAAGAAAGAAAGCCTAAAGAAAGTTATGAATTCATTTCTAAGTTATAGAGTTATTTTTGAGTTTTCAGCTCTCCCTTTTCGCGGCCAAATTGTATAGCTGAAGCTGATGGCAAAATCGATTGCCAGAACCAATGTCCACATTTTTATTAATCCCCGCAGGTTTTCTGTTTGCTCTGGATTTCCTATGAAGAAGATCATGGCAAATAATAATGCCAGACCAATGATCCATGCGAGAAGATGTCTGTACCATCCGTTTCTTTCTCTCCTGGCATGTTCGCTGCCGTACTTTGGAGGCTTTGCCGGTTTAGAGCCATTCCCGAACTTATAGGCGAATCTTTCATCTGCCCATTGAACCATCTGTTTTCCATATGCAATGGTTACCCCGATATAAATTGCCGCTATCCCATGGAATATGGTAGCTTTGGTTCCTTTGTGCAAGTCAATTGTGGTTGCTGCGACTAGAATTAAATCAATCACAGGTGTGCAAAGCAAAAGCAGACTGCCTAATGTTTTATTCCTCAAAATATATCTTGCCGTTAAACCTGCTGCAACGAAAACCCAAAACCCAATCTCACAGGCGATTATCAGCCAGCCAATCATTTAATTCACATCCCTTTTTAATACACTTGTGTTATGAAAATTAATATAACACAAGTGTATTAAAAAAACAATTGGTGCTATAATATATTTATGCCTAAAAAAGTTGATCATGAAAAACAAAAACATTTATTAGCAAAAGCAGCATGGCGGGTGATTAAGAAGGAGGGCATTGAAGGAGCTTCTGTCCGGAAGATAGCAGAAGAAGCTGGTTTATCACCAGGATCACTGCGCCATTACTTCTCAAATCAAAGTGAATTATTGGCTTATTCTATGAATTTAGTTTCAGAAAGGGTGAAAACCAGAATTCAGAATGCACCATTTACAGATGATCATTTTGAAAATATGATACTGGTGCTTGGCGAGCTGCTTCCTTTAGATGTAGAACGGAGATTGGAAATGGAAGTCTGGATAGCATTTAATATTAAAGCTCTTGTTGACCCGAACCTTGCTGAACTTAGCAGCCGCGTATACGGAGAAATGAAGGAAGGCATCCGAAAAGTCATCGAGGGGCTGAAGTTAATGGGGATATCCAGGTCTGATTTGAATGTTGGAGAAGAGGCGGAACGTCTCTATGCTCTTATTGACGGTCTCGCCCTCCATGCGGTAATGAAGCCTGATCTTTTTACTGAAAGTAAAATGAAAGGGATTCTTAGAACTCACTTGTTGTCATTATGCTAATAATGAATCCGGTAAAAAACAGCTGAATTTTCAGCTGTTTTTTTACTATTCACTTTTTTATGAATGCCAGGGCACATCATCCAATATCATTAACTAAACGTTTAACATTTTCCTGCGAGGGTACTGAAAACCTAAGAAACTGATTCATTGAAAGGATGGTTGATTTGCCAGGATCTCTCAATTTAAAGATAAATGGTATAGAAATGAAGGCAGAGCAGGGGCAAACCGTTCTGCAGTTATTAAATGACAGCTCGATCGAAATTCCTCAGGTCTGCTTCCATCCCAGCCTTGGAGCAATAGAAACCTGCGATACCTGCATTGTTTCCGTTAATGGAGAACTTGTACGGTCATGCTCCACAAAAATTAATGATGGAGACGTAATTGATACGGTGGGGCCTGATGTTAAACAGGCGCAGACCATTGCCATGGATAAGATTCTCTTTAATCATGAGCTGTATTGTACGGTATGTGATTATAACAACGGGGGATGTGAAATACATAATACGGTTAAGGCGATGAAAATCAATCATCAAAGCATCCCTTTTGATCACAAGCCATATGAAAAGGATGAATCTCATCCTTTTTACAGATATGACCCGGATCAGTGCATTCTGTGCGGCAGATGTGTGGAAGCCTGTCAGGATGTTCAGGTGACTGAAACCCTTACCATTGATTGGGAGAGGGAGAGACCAAGAGTTATCTGGGATAATGATGTGCCCATTAACGAGTCCTCCTGCGTTTCCTGTGGACACTGCTCCACTGTTTGTCCGTGTAATGCCATGATGGAAAAAGGAATGGAAGGGGAAGCAGGGTTTCTGACCGGCATAGCCAAAAACACCCTTCGTCCAATGATTGAAATCACTAAAAACGTTGAAACAGGATATGGCTCTATCCTTGCTATATCCGATATGGAAGCTGCCATGCGCGAAGAGAAAATCAAAAAGACCAAAACGGTCTGTACCTATTGTGGTGTCGGCTGCAGTTTTGATGTATGGACAAAAGGCCGGGAAATATTGAAGGTGGAGCCTCAGGCGGAAGCGCCTGCCAATGGCATTTCTACATGTGTAAAAGGGAAGTTTGGCTGGGACTTTGTGAATAGTGAGGAACGTTTAACCAAACCGCTAATCAGAGAAGGCGATTCATTCCGTGAAGCAGAATGGGACGAAGCTCTTGACCTGATTGCAAGGAAATTTACAGAAATCAAAGAACAGCATGGTCCGGATGCACTAAGCTTTATTACCTCTTCTAAATGTACCAATGAAGAATCGTATCTAATGCAGAAGCTTGGCAGGGCAGTTATAGGAACGAACAATATTGATAATTGTTCAAGATATTGCCAGACTCCTGCAACTGTAGGACTGTTCAGAACTGTTGGATATGGCGGGGATGCCGGTTCAATTGAAGATATTAAGAATTCCGGTTTAGTATTGATTATCGGATCCAATACATCGGAATCCCACCCGGTTCTTTCCACCAGGGTGAAGCGATCCCAGAAGCTTAACGGCCAGAAAGTAATCGTAGCTGATTTGAGGGAACACGAAATGGCAGAGCGTTCTGATCTGTTTGTGCGCCCTAGAGCCGGTACTGATATGGTATGGCTTTCTGCCATTACGAAATACATTATAGATCAGGGATGGGCGGATGAGAAGTTTCTGCAGGAAAAAGTGAATGGTTTGGAAGAATTTGTATCAAACCTGGAGAAATATACGCTGGAATTTGCTGAAGAAACAACCGGTATATCCAGAGATAATCTAATCAAAATGGCAGAAATGATTCATCAAGCCGATAGTGTTTCTGCATTATGGGCAATGGGTGTCACACAGCATCTTGGAGGCAGTGATACAAGTACAGCCATTTCAAATCTGCTGCTTGTAACCGGCAATTACGCCAAGCCTGGTGCAGGTGCTTATCCTTTAAGAGGCCATAACAATGTGCAGGGGGCAGGAGATTTCGGAAGCAGTCCTGATAATTTGCCTGGTTATCAAAAGGTGTCAGATTCTGATGTGAGAAAGAAGTTCGAAAATGCCTGGGCTGTAAAACTTCCTGAAAAAGCCGGAATGAATAATCACGAGATGGTAGAAGGGGTTCATGAGGGGCAGCTGAAAGCGATGTATCTGAAGGGCGAAGATATGGGGCTTGTGGATTCAAACATCAATTATGTGCAGTCAGCATTTGAGAAGCTTGATTTCTTTGTCGTCCAGGATATCTTCCTATCCCGTACAGCTGAGTTTGCAGATGTTGTTCTCCCGGCAAGCCCAAGCCTGGAAAAGGAAGGAACATTTACGAACACAGAAAGAAGAATCCAGCGTCTGTACCAGGCGTTTGAACCCCTTGGAGATTCAAAGCCGGATTGGCAGATTATTATTGAAGTTGCGAATCGCCTAGGAGCAGGCTGGACGTATACACATCCAAGCGAAGTAATGGCCGAAGCCGCTAAGCTTATGCCTCTATACGCAGGCGTTACCTTTGATAGATTGGAAGGATACAATAGTCTGCAATGGCCTGTCGCTGAGGACGGAACTGATACTCCACTCCTCTATACGGATGGCTTCCCGTTCCCGGATGGCAAGGCAAGACTTTTTCCGGTAGATTGGACTCCTGCTCTTGAATTCCCGGCGGAATATGATATCCATGTCAATAATGGCCGTCTCCTGGAGCATTTCCATGAAGGAAATATGACATATAAGTCAAAAGGAATCAGCTCTAAAACACCGGAAGTGTTCCTTGAGGTATCACCTGAATTGGCCAATGAGCGAGGCTTGAAAGACGGCACGCTTGTTCGGCTGACTTCACCGTATGGCAATGTGAAAGTTAAATGCCATATAACCAACAGGGTAAAAGGAAAGGAAGTTTACCTTCCTATGAATGATAGAGGAGACGGGGCCATAAATTTATTAACAAGCAGCTATGCCGACAAGGATACTGATACGCCGGCATATAAGGAAACAAAGGCAAAGCTTGAAATTCTGAGTGAAGAAGGCAGCAATCCACTTCCTAGAATTAATCACCGCTATGGCAATCCGCAGCCGCAAATAGGTGTAAATGTCCAAAAGAAATGGGCAAGGAAAGATTATATTTTCCCGGGAGAAATGGTGAAAAAGGAGCGGAAGCATCATGGCTAAAGCGATCAATAACATCAAGCGTTTTGAGTTGACACCCGAGGATAAACGAAAAAAAGACCTGGAGGAAGTGGAGAATGCCCTCATAGAAAATAAAGAACCCATACTTGAGCTTTTGAAAGCGGTCGGACATATGCATGACCGGGGAGTTCTCTCATTATTGAATGGCCTGTTTGGACAGGGAGATAAAGTTTTGAATGTCCTTGTTAAAGCATTAGACAAACCAGAAGCTACAAATACAATAAAAAACCTGCTTCTTATGGTTGGAACCCTCGGTACCATTAATGTCCAGCAGCTTGAACCCTTGCTGTTAAAATTAAATTCAGGTATTGCTAGAGTGGCGGATTATAAAGATACTGATGAAAAAACAAGCTATTTCGATCTTGTTAAGGCATTGAAGGATCCGGAAGTCAATCGGGCAGTTACACTTCTGATCACCTTCTTAAAAGGAATGGGCGAAGATACAAGCGAAATGGAAAGGAACACCCAGCTTCCAGAAGATCAGAAATTACACAAAATGGAGAAAAACGAAAGTGATGTTCCTCCCAATAAAAGAGAATGACATTTAGCCAGTGGTCCAAATAGCGGTCACTGGCTTTTATTATGAAATAAAATACAAATAGGTACATAGACTCAAATTTTTACAATATTATCTTATAAACCAAAAATATAGCAGAATTTTGTGGAAAAATGGAAAACCATATACTAGAATTGGAATATAAGATAGATAAATAGGTGAAACCCAATACATACATCATTTGAGAAGGTATTAGAAAGAGGGTAATAAAGTGGGCATTATAAATGAAGCTAGTTTCATTGAAACAGTCCACATGAAAGGGTTGCAAATCTCCCTGATTGCTTCGGGGGACGGTACGGAGGTTATTTACCATAGGCTGGAACCAGATGCTAGGTGGGGACTGGAACCGTTAGAAGGCGGTGAAACGCTGGAATATCTTCATTTACTTTCCGGTGAACTGCTATTAAAGGATTCTAATGGGGAAAAAACACTTAGAGCTGGTGATTCGTTTCAAAGATGCCCAGTAACTGAACATCATATCTTTCAATCAATAGGTCAATCTGAATTTTTATATGTAACATCTAGTCCAGTTTTTCATTACTACAGCAGAGTGACAAATGAATTAAGAGAATTGGTCATATCAATTGAAGAAAAAGATGGATATACAAGCGACCATTGCGATAGAATTACAAAAATGTCAATGCTCATGGCTGACGCACTTGGTTTAAATTCCCGGCAAATTTTAAAACTTAACCTTGCTGCATTTTTGCATGATATAGGAAAAGTAAAGGTTCCAATAGACATTCTTCAAAAACCAGGTAAATTAACCTCTGATGAGTGGGAGTTAATGAAACAGCATTCGACATTTGGACGAGAAATATTGCAAGAAACAGGTCTGCCGAGTTTAATAGAAGCAGGCGAAGTGGTAGAACAGCATCATGAAAAATATGATGGCACTGGATACCCCAAAGGACTTAAAGGTGATCAAATTACAATAGAGGCAGCAATTATTTCAGTTGTAGACTCATTTGATGCAATGACTACTGACCGTGTTTATCAGAAAGGCAGAAGTGTAGTTGAAGCATTAAATGAACTTAGAAGTAATCGGGGCACTATGTACAATCCAGTTATTGTAGATACATTTTTTAAGATAAAAGACAAATTAGTAAAAATCTAAGGGGGAACAAAAATGAAGAAAGCAGTTGTTGTACTGTTAAGTTTGATGTTATTACTTGTATTCAACGTAAAAACATCGGAGGCTGCATACTTACCTGAATATGATAAGTATGTAGAAGTATCGTATGAAGAAGCTAGGTATATAGCTGATTTAATGGGATTGCAGGATTATGAATTAGGTGAAGAAACAGCAAGATTGTCATTTGAATTGCAGGAAGGGTTAATAGCAAAGATCGAGAACGTCCTGAAAACGGAAATTGACCATTATTACATCTGGTTAACCGTAGATGGTGAAACGGTTTT
This sequence comes from Cytobacillus sp. FSL H8-0458, assembly GCF_038002165.1. NCBI lineage: Bacteria > Bacillati > Bacillota > Bacilli > Caryophanales > Bacillaceae > Cytobacillus > Cytobacillus sp. FSL H8-0458. The sequence goes on from NZ_JBBOBR010000001.1 coordinate 919,622, forward strand.
GGGTATAGATCCTCCACATCCAATGTTTTAACAAAAAGCAAGTTAAAGCTTATGCTTTAACTTGCTTTTTGTTTTCCTGTACTAATGGCAAAAAGGTGTGATGAAACATAAAGAGCCTCTGGAAATAAAGAGATCCCAAAATTAATTGGGACCCCTACTAAGCTTTCTTCTCAAATACTATTCTTTCAGAATGCGAATAAACATTAAAAGATTGACCGCGAATAAAGCCAACTGCTGTAATATTTAGGTCTTCTGCCAGCTTGATGGCTAAATCAGTCGGTGCAGATTTTGATAGAATGATGCCAACTCCAATTTTTGCGGCTTTAAGCAGAACTTCAGATGAGATTCTGCCGCTGAATGCAATGACTTTATCCCTTACAGGAATCCTGTTCTCAATGCAATACCCAAGGATTTTATCCAGAGCATTATGCCGGCCAATGTCTGTTCTGCTGAGAATCATTTCATCTGCAGAAAATAAAGCTGCATTATGCACTCCGCCTGTTTCATGAAAAGTCATACTGCCATCCTGAAGCTGCTGCATATATGAAATGCATTGGTTGGGAGTCAGTGTCAGCTTTGATGTAGAAGTCCTGGCTGTCCTGGCATCGTTATGAAAGTAAAATTGCCTGCTCTTTCCGCAGCATGAACCGATAAATCGTTTAGAGTGAAACTCATGGCTTGCTGTAGAGGTTTGGGTATGTAATTCGACATAAGCAAATCCCTTGTTTTCATCTATTTGAATACTCTTTATTTCCTCATATCTTCTAATAAAGCCTTCAGAAGCCAAAAAGCCGATTGTCAATTCCCTAATGTTCGAAGGGCTGCAGACCATCGTTGCGAACTCTTCTCCGTTGAGATGAATTGTGAGCGGATGTTCAGAAACAATAGAATCTTCTGCTTCCTGCAGAACATCATTCTCAAATCTGACCATTTTTCTGCTGCTAATATCCATAATACTTCCTCCTAGAACCTTTCGACTAACAAAATATTAGCATATAATTTCAGTAATACAAGAAATTAAGATTGTATGGTTTGACAATTATTGTATTAATTGATTAACTTAATAAAGTGTATACGGACTTGTATCAATGAGATTATACATGAAATAAGGGTATATGAGGGCTGGAATATGAACAAATATGAAGCTGAATTCAGTAACTTAGTGCGCTCCTTCCGAAAAAAACATATGGGCAAAGGGCCAAGCAAGGTTAAGACTACTTTCTGCAAAAATTGGGCCATATGTGAAATGGAAGGCAATTTATCTCCTGTGGAAAAATTTATAGCGAGTGCAGATGAAGGGAAGCAAATGCTTCGGGCTGCCAGAACAGAGATGGTCAAGGAAATGTATAAAAAAAATCGGCCGGCAGAAATGGAAGATTTTTTGCAGGCAAGGCTAATAGATCTTTTTGTGGATATTGATATAGAACGGGATTTTGGAATGTCGGTATTTGTATTCGATCAGGACATTCAAAGCAAGTTTATGGAATAAAAAGACTGAAATCTGGAAGATATATTCTGGATTCCAGTCTTTTTTATTTTTTTGGTATCCTTCTTAAAACTCACGTTGGATATCTTTATTGTGTAAAATAGGGAATTATGTCACATGAGAATAGCGAAAAAAGGGGTTTAATGTCACGTTTGAAATATTTTTGTAATATTACTCTAACAAGTCTGTCAAATAAGGATGGTATAATCCTCCATGGAAAGACAAATTTACTAGAGACATAACTGAAAAGATATACATAGATAAATAGTTTGATATACGGCTGTTTAATAGACCGAGTACATATTAGAAAGCAGGGTAATGACTTTGAAAAAAAGGCTCCTCGTTTTAAATACGACAATTATTCTTGGGCTTGGAAGTGCTTTTTCAATACCGGGTGTAAATGCTGAATCAATTAATAAGCTCGAGAATCAAAAAAGCCAAATCCAGCAGCAGCGCTCTAATTTGCAGGCTACATTGGCTGAAGCTGATAAGGAACTGGTAAGTGTACTTAAAGAAATTGCAGAGTTAAATGCTAAAATTACTAAAGTTGAAAAAGCAATTGAAGATAATAATAAATTAATAGCAGAAACGGAAACTAATATTGCCAGCACAAAAGCCGAAGTAGATCAATTGAAGGCAGAAATGGCGATCATCCAGGAAAGAATTGAAAAGAGAAGTGCTATCCTGAAACAGCGTGCACAATCTTTTCAGGAAAGCGGCGGAACAGTTGCATACCTGGATGTTCTTCTTGGGGCTTCCAGTTTCAGTGATTTCGTTGACCGTGTCGGGGCAGTAACCACATTTGTGCAGGCGGACAAACAATTACTGGAAGAACAGGAACAGGATAAAAAAGCTTTTGAAGAAAAGAAGGCTGCAGTGGAAGAAGAGCTAGCAGGATTAACAAGCATGATGACTGAGTTAAAGGGCATGCAGGCTACTATGGAAGAGCAAAAACAGCAAAATAGCTCATTAATCCAGCAATTAAAAGAAAAGGAAAACTCTATTGCTGCTAAAAAGGCAAAGCTGCAGAGTGAAGATGTTAAATATGCATCATTGATTGCTCAAATCGAACAAAGCATTGAGGCCCAGGCAGCACCGGCAGCTCAGTCTGTACCGTCAGCCCAGTCAGTGGCTTCAGCACCATCAGGCTCGGCTGCGGCCAATACGCAAAAAACTGCTGCCCAAAAAACAAAAGGCTCCAGCTCCTCTGCTCCAAAGCCAAGCGTTAATGGCGGAAGCGCAATTAGCATTGTTACAACAGCAGGTAATAAATATATCGGTAATTCTGTTTATGTGTTTGGCGGCGGCAGAAATGCTTATGATATCGCAAATGGAAGATTTGATTGCTCAGGCTTTGTACACTGGTCATTCTCCCAAGCAGGGATCAGTGTCGGAGCAAGCACAGATTCTCTTAAATTTGCCGGACGCCAGGTTTCAGCAAGCGAGATGAGAGCGGGAGACCTTGTTTTCTTTGATACCTACAAGAGGGACGGCCATGTAGGCATTTACCTTGGCGGCGGTAAATTTATCGGTTCCCAAAGCTCTACGGGTGTTGCGATTGCAAATATGTCCAGCGGCTATTGGAAAACTACATTTAACGGCCGTGTTGTACGCGTTATAGAATAGTGAAATGAACCTGACTTACATGTGAAAACGTGGAAGTCAGGTTTTTTTGATCTTATCTGAGTTAGAGGTAGAAACAGGTTCGGACTCAAGTTATTGAATTTGCAGCTCCTGAGTCCGAAGTAGAACCAAGTTCAGACTTAAATTTCAGGATTTGACCTGTCAGAGTCGGAAGTTACTCCAAGTTCGGACTCAGTTTACAAGATTTGCTCCATCTGAGTCAGAAGTTACTCCAAGTTCGGACTCAATCTCCTATATTCCCTCTATTTGAGTCAGAAGTTACGCCAGGTTCGGCCCTCATCTCCTAGATTTCCTCCACATGAGTCCGAATTTGCCCCCAGCGCCCAAACAAAAACCCTATCCATAAAAAACTTTCAAATTTTTAATAGATTCAAAATATTTTATTGATTATTACAATTAAGCGTGATTAAATAGTAAATAACAAACAACTTATCAGATATGTGATGTCTGCAAAGAAAGGGGGGCGTGAGGATGAATGTGAAAAAGATTTCAACACGCAAAATTTCTGAGATTGCTGCTGAGCAAATTGAAGATATGATTGCCAAAGGATCCTTTAAACCTGGGGATAAGCTTCCTTCAGTAAGAGAGCTGTGCGAATTATTCGGTGTCGGACGGTCAGCTGTCAGAGACGCCCTAACCTCTTTGCAGGGCAAAGGAATTGTGCAGGTTAAGCAGGGGGAAGGCACTTATATAACCAGGTTTGATTCTTCTAAGCTGTTTATCAATCCGCATTTGCATCCGGACATAAAAGACATCCAGGAGTTGTTCCAGGCAAGAAAAATGGTGGAAACAGGGCTTGCTGAAATGGCAGCTGCAAATCGGTCGGATAAGGATTTGGCAATGATGAAGACGCTGATTTCCGATGCAGCCATACATGGATGGGAGGAGGATTACCAGTTTCATATGGCGATTGCCCGTGCAGCAGGTAATGATATCCTTATCCAATTTGTGCAGTTCATTTCTGAAACATTGAAAAAGTCCATGATTGATTTTCACCATTACCTTGAAACACGGGCTGACATTGCGAGAAAAATTGAGGAACAGCATTTGGAAATCTATTTGTCTATTGAAAATAAGCAGCCCGATCAGGCACATAAAAACATGGTTGACCATTTAGAATTGGTTGAGAAACTATTGCAGATGAGTATCCTTCAGGAGCAATGATGTTTTTTTGAATTTTACCAGAAACATTGTTTGTTATTACGAAACAAAAGGCGGTGGATAGTTTGATTGCAGCAGAATCAATAAGTGAGTTAAAGGCTTCTTTAAGAGAAGACCAGATTAGTAAAAATGAAGCTTTAAGCCCATTTGGCAATTCCGGAGATATGGTTGTTTTTCCGGAAACAGAAGAGGAAATTGCAGCTGTACTTAAGCATTCAGATTCGAATGGTTTAACCATCAACATTATGGGCGGAGGCACAAAGCGGGGATTCGGTGGCTTAACCGAAAAAACGGATATTCTTCTATCGCTTGAAAAATATACAGGGATTGTGGAACACACGCCCGGTGATATGACGTTAACGGTAAAAGCTGGAACTCGCTTTAAAGATCTTCAGGATTATCTCGCACAGCATAATCAAAAAATATCACTCGATCCTTATTGGCCTGAAAATGCCACAATAGGCGGGATCATTGCAGCAAATGAAAGCGGACCCAAAAGATTGGGCTACGGTTCAGCCCGTGATGCAGTCATTGGTTTAAGGACTGTATACCCTGATGGAAAAGTAATCCGATCCGGTGGAAGAGTCGTAAAAAATGTGGCCGGCTATGATATGAATAAACTATTTATTGGGGCGATGGGCACACTTGGTGTCATTTCTGAGATCACCTTAAAGCTTCGCCCTATACCTAAGTGCGAGAGCCTGGTTCTTGTTTTGTTTCCACAAGGAAACCTGGAGGGAATTAAAGCTTTTGCAGTGAAGGTTTTGGATTCTATGATTGAACCTGTCTCACTTGAACTCCTGAATCCGGCACTTTCTGATAAGCTAGCCGGAATAAAGGCCTACACTATAGCGATGGGTTTTGAAGATGTGGAAAGCTCTGTCCGCTATCAGGAAGAATTCGTGAGGAATATGCTGCCTGATGATGCGAAATTGTTTATAAATCCAAAGGAAAAAGCCGATTTGTTTTGGCACCGGTTTTACAGGCACATCCCCAATGGATTGGATGGGGAATTGCCAATCCAAACCGAAGCCATCCTTAAAATTGGAACTGTAAATCTTGAAGCGTTGAACTTGTTAAAGGAAGCGGAACTGCTGCAGGACCGATTTAATGTTGAGATCGAGTCGCATGGAGGACTTGGCCACGGATTGAGTCAAGTAACCATCAGAGGTGCAGAATCTGATGTCGCCAATGCCGCTGCCCATGTAAGGCAAATCGCTGAAAAAGCCGGCGGCTATGCGATTATCAAGCATTTGCCATTGAATCTTCGGAAACAAGTCGAGATATGGGGCAATAAACCGTCTTATTTCTTTTTGCTGCAGGGCATTAAAACAAAGGTTGATCCAAATAAAACATTAAATCCAAACAGATTTATAGGAGGGATTTAAATGAGCGTGCGGGAACTCGATTTAAAGCAAGAACCGCCATGTACTTCCGGATTGGGAAATTATTTATGGAGCGATCCGCCCGATGAAAAGAAATGGGCTGACTGTGTCCATTGCGGCATGTGTCTGGAATCCTGCCCGACATATGAACAGACAGGCCAGGAACAGCATTCTCCAAGGGGCCGGGTTCACTTAATCAAATCGGTGGCAGAAGGGAAGCTTCAAGTAAATGAGCAATTCATGGACCCGGTGTTTCAATGTCTGGATTGCCGCGCCTGTACAACTGCATGCCCGGCTGATGTCGATGTGGGCGGTTTGATTGAGGAAGCACGGGGCCAGATTCGTCAGGCAATGCCATTAACAGGTGTAAAAGGAGCCATAAGTAAATTTTTTCTTCATGATCTATTCCCGCACCAGAATCGCTTAAATACGCTCGGCAGCCTTCTGAGATTCTATCAAAAAAGCGGCATGCAAAAAGCTGTCCGGAAAACAAAATTAATCAATGTCATGCCGCAGCACCTCGTAGATATGGAATCCATTATGCCTGAAGTGAAAGAGCCTGTTAAAAAGAAATATAAAGACGTAAAAGTAATAAAAGCAACTGGGGAGACAAAGCAGGAAGTTGCCATGCTGACCGGCTGTGTAATGGATGTCATGTTCAGTGATATTAATGAATCCACCATCAGCGTACTGACCAGGAATGGAAATGATGTTGTCATTCCACAAAAGCAGACTTGCTGCGGAGCCCTGCATGTTCACGCGGGAGACCGTGATATGGGCAGAAAGCTGGCAAAGCAGAATATGGAGGCATTCAAGGACTTTGATAAAGTGATTGTTAATGCTGCCGGCTGCGGATGCATGATGAAGGAATACGCAGAATTATTTAAGGAAGACCCGGAAATGCATGCAAAAGCGGAAGAGTTTTCCGAAAAGGTAGAGGATATTTCAAAATTTCTTCATGAAACAGGCTATGAAAAGCCAAAGGCTGAGATGAACACTAGAATTACTTATCATGATGCCTGCCATTTAGCGCATGGACAGGGGATCCGTCAGCAGCCGCGCGATATTCTCCTTGATATTCCCGGTGTAGACATGGTTCATATGCCTAATTCAGACCGCTGCTGCGGAAGTGCAGGAATCTACAATATTACCAATCCTGAAATGGCCAATGCCGTCCTTGAAAGCAAAATGGAGAATGTTCCCGATGATGTTGAAATGATCTCTATGGGTAATCCCGGCTGTATGCTGCAGATGGCAATGGGAGTTCAAAAATACGGCAGAAACCAGAAAATCGTCCATACAGTCCAGCTTCTGGACTGGGCTTATCAAAAGGAAGACCGTATGCGGGAGGGAGAAGAGTGAAAGCAAAAGACCGGGTTAAATCAAAGGACAAACACATCTTAAATTTGGCTGATATCGTTGGCGGTGCCCGTTCCATTCTTTACCTGAAAGAAGATCTGGTTGCCTATGACTGTGACGGCTTTACGATTCATAAACATTTGCCGAAGGCCGTCGTTTTTCCTAAAAACACACAAGAAGTGGCGGAGATTGTTAAATATTGCTCTGAAAACGATCTTCCCTTCCTGGCAAGGGGAGCAGGAACAGGGCTTAGCGGCGGAGCCATACCGCTTAATGGAGAAATCATTATCAGTATGGTCAGGATGAAAAAGCTTATTAGCGTAGATCTGGAAAATCGCCGTGCCGTTGTAGAGCCTGGATTTGTCAATCTGAAACTCACCAATTCCATATCCGATAAAGGGTATTATTACGCACCAGATCCATCAAGCCAATATTGCTGTACAATTGGGGGCAATGTGGCAGAAAATGCCGGCGGTGCACATTGTCTGAAATACGGAGTCACGACAAACCATATTCTTGGACTTGAAGTGGTCATGCCCAATGGAGAAATAGTGGAAATTGGTAAAGACGGTATTCCGGATGCTCCTGGATATGATTTGCTTGGTCTGATCACAGGTTCTGAAGGAACCCTTGGCATTGTAACAAAAATAACAGTGAGGGTTCTGAAAAATCCTGAAGGAAAACAGACCGTTCTTGCCTACTTTGATCGTGTTGATGATGGTAGCCAGGCTGTATCGGACATAATTTCTGCAGGTATAGTGCCGGCAGCCCTTGAAATGATGGATAAAACTGCGATTGAAGGGGTGGAAGCTGCTGCTTTTCCGGTAGGCCATCCAAAAGATATCGAAGCAGTGCTCCTGATTGAAGTGGATGGGATTGCTGCGGGAATTCAGGAACAGATTGACCAGATCCTCGAGGTATGCCGAAAGAGGAATGTCCGTGAAGTCCGGGCGGCTGGAAGTGAAGAGGAAAGAGCCAGATGGTGGGCGAACCGGAAGACAGGCTTTGGTGCAATGGGAGCCATTTCTCCTGATTATCTGGTTCAGGATGGGGTTATTCCCCGAAGCAGGCTGCCTGAGGTTTTAAACAGAATCAATCAGATCAGCAGTGAATCGGGTTTGAGGATTGCGAATATTTTTCATGCAGGAGACGGAAATCTTCACCCCCTTGTTCTTTTTGATGCACGGGTACCAGGAGAATCAGAGAAAGCACTTGAAGCTGGAAGTCAATGCCTGAAGGTATGTGCGGATGTTGGAGGGACCATTACTGGAGAACATGGTGTCGGTATTGAGAAACGGGAAGAAATGCGATTTGTTTTCACAGAAGAGGAAATCGCTGCCCAGACAGAAATCCGGGAAGTCTTTAATCCTCATAATCTGCTGAATGCAGGAAAGCTGTTCCCATCGCCGGGCAGATGTGCCGAAGTTAAAAAAGAGATGAAAACCCAGGCAATTTCATAGGGAGTTCCCAGCCTTTCCTGGTGAAAGGCTGGCATTGAGATCAGAGAAGAATAAAATTGTGTGAAAATTATTGAAAATACTTTTGGAAACATGCTATTATTTTTTTAAGAGAAAGTTAGAAACGCTGTTTCGTAATAAGAAACAACCGAAATTAAAAGCAGCAATCAAAGGAGGAAATGAATAATGGAGAACTATGTGAAAACAGGAAGCCTGCAGGTTGCAAGGGAGCTCTATGAATTTATTAATTCCGAGGCTCTGCCGGGAAGCGGAGTTAATCAGGAGCAATTCTGGTCAGGTTTGGAATCGCTTATAAATGATCTGACCCCTAAAAATAAAGCATTGCTTGCAAAGCGTGATGAAATTCAGCATAAGCTGAACACTTGGCACAGAGAAAACCAGAATTTTGATTTTAATAACTATAAGTCATTCTTAGAAGAAATCGGTTATCTTGAGCCAAAAGCCGAGGATTTTAAAATCACTACAGAAAACGTGGATGAAGAAGTAGCTGTGAAGGCCGGACCGCAATTGGTCGTTCCAGTTAATAATGGAAGATATGCGATCAATGCAGCAAATGCCCGGTGGGGAAGCTTGTACGATGCACTTTATGGAACCGATGCAATCAGTGAAGAAAATGGGGCAAATAGGGACGGCGGATATAATCCTGTAAGGGGAGAAAAGGTTATTGCATTTGCCAGGGAATTCCTTGACCAAACTGTTCCTCTCTCAAGCGGTTCGCATAAGGACGCTGTACAGTACAAGGTTGATGAAGGGAAACTGGAAGTTGTGCTGGGCAATGGCGAAACTGCAAATCTAAAAGAAGAAGCAAAGTTTGCCGGATACCAGGGAGATCAGGATCAGCCTTCTGCGGTACTCTTAAAGAATAATGGCCTTTATTTTGAGATTCAGTTTGACAGAAGCCACCCAATTGGAAAAACGGATAATGCAGGGGTGAAGGATGTTTTACTTGAAGCTGCAATTACCACAATTATGGACTGTGAGGATTCAGTAACAGCAGTTGATGCTGAAGACAAGGTCCTTGTATACCGCAACTGGCTCGGTTTGATGAAGGGTGACCTTTCCGCAGCCTTCACAAAGGACTCTAAATCAATGACACGTAAATTGAATCCAGACCGGTCATATGTGTCTCCTGAAGGAAAGGATTTCTCATTATCAGGACGTTCATTGATGTTTGTCAGGAATGTCGGACATTTAATGTCCATTAACGCTATTTTGGATGCAGAAGGAAATGAAGTGCAGGAAGGTATCCTCGATACGGTAGTTACTTCCCTGATTGGGAAGCATACATTGCTTGGAAATGGACCATACCAAAACACATCTGAGGGATCCATTTATATCGTTAAGCCAAAAATGCACGGGTCCAAAGAGGTTGCTTTTGCAAACGAGTTATTTGACCGGACGGAAGATCTGCTTGGACTGGAGCGGAACACACTGAAAATTGGTGTAATGGATGAGGAGCGCCGTACATCCTTGAATCTTGCAGCCTGCATCCGTGAAGTAAAGGAGCGCATTGTTTTCATAAACACCGGATTCCTTGACCGTACAGGGGATGAGATGCACACTTCCATGGAAGCTGGCCCGATGATCCGCAAGAATGATATGAAAGCAACAGCCTGGCTAAAAGGCTATGAAAAATCCAATGTCAATACAGGCCTTGAAACAGGCTTCCAGGGACGTGCGCAAATTGGAAAAGGCATGTGGGCTATGCCTGATATGATGGCAGATATGATGGAGCAAAAGATCGGCCATCTGAACGCCGGCGCCAATACTGCCTGGGTACCGTCTCCAACTGCAGCCACCCTTCATGCATTGCATTACCATCAGGTAGAAGTTCAGAAGGTGCAAAACAAGCTGCTGGAGGAAGTTACAGACCTTCGTGACGAAATTCTGCAGATACCGGTTGCAGAAAATCCGCAATGGACTCAAGAGGAGATCCAGGAAGAACTGGAAAACAACGCACAGGGTATTCTCGGATATGTGGTACGCTGGGTTGAGCAGGGCATCGGCTGTTCCAAAGTTCCTGATATCAATAATATTGGTTTAATGGAGGACCGTGCGACATTAAGGATTTCGAGCCAGCATGCTGCAAATTGGCTTCACCATGGCATCTGCACGAAGGAACAAGTGCTTGAGACACTTAAGAAAATGGCTAAGGTAGTAGATGAACAAAACAGTGGAGATACCGCATACCGCCCAATGGCAGCTGATTTCGATCAATCGGTTGCATTCCAGGCAGCATGTGACCTTGTTTTCGAAGGCTATGATCAGCCAAACGGCTATACAGAACCAATCTTGCACCGCCGCCGTCTTGAAGCGAAGTCCAAATATGCTGTTAAACAGTAATAATTTCAGAACAGGGCATGCAGGTGCCCTGTTTTTCTAAGGATGTGCAGACTTAAAGTAATTGAGGGGAGAGGAAGAACAATGAAATTCACCAGATTTGAAGTTAATGGAGCAGTACATGCAGGAGTATTAGAAGACGGTATGATTAAAGAAATTAAAGGTGATATTTTCGGAGATTGGGAGTATACCGGCCAAAACTTTTCCCCGAATGAAGCTAAACAGCTTGCACCGCTGGTTCCAAATCAGATAATTGGAATTGGAGCCAACTATGTGTCCGAGAAATCTGATTTGCCTGAGACACTCCCTGAAATTCCTGTATTCTTCTTCAAGCCTGTATCTTCTGTTATCGGTCCTGATGAAGATATTATCATTCCTGAAGGCATTGAAGAGGTGAAATTCGAATCAGAACTGGCTGTAGTTATTGGCAGAGAAGCAAAAAATGTAGCAGAGTCAGACGTGCTTGATTATGTTTTCGGCTACACAGTGGGGAATGATGTTACTGCTCCGCAATTTTTCCATAATGACGGACATTGGACAATTGGCAAATCCTTTGACAGTTTTACCCCGCTTGGTCCCGTAATCGAAACAGAACTCGATCCGTTTCAGTTGAAAGTTGAAGCAAAATTAAACGGCTCAGAAAAGCAGAACAGCAGCACTGATCTCATGATTATCCCAATCCGAAAAATGATTTCCTACCTGTCTAATGTCATGACACTGAAGCCGGGTGACGTTATCCTTACAGGAAGTCCTGTTGGAGCTGAAATGGTCAGGTCAGGCGATGTTATCGAATGTGAAATCAAAGAGATTGGAACCCTGCGAAATACATTTGCAGTGGCACGTGAAAGCGCAAAAACGGTATAATTCAAGTATATTGAATTATGTTTTTGCACCTGAGGTGAGTATTTTGGAAAGAGAAAATATGGTCAAGTCCGTCAGCAGGGCATTGGATATTATTACATTGATCAGCCTGAAGAAAACCGGTCTTGGCGTTACGGAAATTGCCAATCAGATCGACATCAACAAAAGCTCTGTTTATCGTATTCTATCTACCCTTGTTCAGTACGGATATATAGAGCAGGACACCGGAACCGGAAAGTACAAATTAGGGTATAAGTTCCTCGAGATCAGCTCAAAGCTGCTTGAATCAATCGATTTGCGTGCAGAAGCAAGGCCTTTTCTGCAGGAGCTTGAAAATGAAACAAATGAAGTCATTCATTTAGTCGTTTACGATCAGGGCGAAGTTGTGTACATCGAGAAGCTTGAGGGCAATGAGACGTTAAGAATGCATTCTAAAGTCGGGAAACGCGCTCCCATGCATTGCACATCTGTCGGGAAGGCCATTCTTGCACACCTGCCTTCAAGCATTGTATCCGATATTCTAGAGAGAAAAGGGATGCCGGTCCATACAGATAAAACCATAACGGATAAAGACGAATTCATGAAAGAATTGGGTCAGGTAAGGCAAAAAGGATATGCTTTTGATCTCGAAGAAAATGAATACGGAATTACTTGTGTTGCCGTTCCTATTTTTGACCACCTTGGCAAGGTTATTGCTGCAGTCAGTATTTCAGGTCCGACCATGAGGATGACAGATGATCGGCTTGATGCATTAAAATCCATAATGGTAAAGACAGGACAAGGAATTTCCGCACGTCTTGGTCATGTAAGCCGAATCAATTAGTTATTAGCTCGATATATCTCGATAAAAAGATATATTGAGCTAATTTTTTTGTATATACATACAAATATTTTTGTGTAAATACATAGATTTAATTTTCCAAATATTATTGAAATTATGAAAAATGTTTGTATAATGTAAATAAGCCTAATGCCATGTTGTATAACAAAACCATTATAGTTATATAACATGTTTCGCTGTCCGCAACAAAATGCAATCATTGTTCGTTATTACAAAACAAAGGGGGAAACGTAATTTGAGTACTGGAATGTTAGCTTTATTATCTTTATTGCCAATTATTGCAGTTGCAGTATTTCTTGTCGGATTGAGATGGCCGGCAAGTAAGGCGATGCCCATCTCGTACCTGGTAGCAGTTGTCCTGGCGCTATTTGTCTGGAAGGTGTCGGGTGCTAAAGTGGCGGCTGCATCCATTAACGGCCTGGTTGTCGCCGGAACACTTCTTTATATTATTTTCGGGGCTATTCTGCTTCTAAATACCCTTCAGGAAAGCGGTGGCTTAAAAACCATCCGTCAAGGATTTACAGATATATCGCCTGACCGCCGTATACAAGTCATTATCATTGCCTGGCTGTTCGGTTCTTTCATTGAAGGCGCATCCGGGTTTGGTACTCCAGCGGCAGTAGCTGTTCCGCTGTTAGTTGGACTTGGCTTTCCGGCTATGGCCGCAGTTATTGCCGGAATGGTCATTCAAAGTACACCAGTGTCATTCGGTGCTGTAGGGACACCGATGCTTGTCGGCGTTCAGACTGGTTTATCCGGCAATGCCAGCCTTACAGATAACCTGCTTGGATTAGTAACTCAAATCGCAGGTCAAGTAGCTATTCTCCACATGATTGCGGGAACATTAATTCCTTTATTTGTAGTAGCTTTAATGACAAGATTTTTCGGCAAAAATAAATCATTTACCGAAGGGGTAAAAATCTGGAAGTTTGCCCTTTTTGCAGCTTTTTCCATGACAATCCCTTATGTTATTGTCGCAAATGTCCTTGGACCTGAATTCCCATCGATGATTGGGGGATTAGCTGGTTTAGCTATCGTTGTTTTTGCGGCTAAAAAAGGCTTCCTTATGCCTCCTAAGGATCAGGTTTGGGATTTTGAAGAGAAATCCAAGTGGGATCCTGAATGGACTGGAAAGCTGGAAATCAAAGCTGTTGCTCACAAAAGCGGAAGCATGAGTATGATGCGTGCCTGGACACCTTATGTTTTAGTCGGACTATTCTTAGTATTGTCAAGATTGAAATCGCTTCCATTTTTAGAGTGGCTTCAGGCGTGGACGGTCAAATTTGAGAACATCTTTGATTCCGGCATCACTTCAAGCTTCCAGCCACTGTATTTGCCGGGTACGATTTTTATTCTTGTATCTGTTATCACTTATTTTATCCATGGAATGAATTCCAGTTCATACAAAAAAGCCTGGGCAGATTCAGGAAAGACCACTGTTGCTGCTTCAACAGCTTTAATTTTCACTGTTCCGATGGTACAGGTTTTCATCAATACCGGCGGTGGAGAAGCAGGCTATAATCAGATGCCGATCGAGCTCGCGAACGGTGCTGCAGCTCTTGCTGGAGAATTCTGGCCATTCTTTGCAACCTTCATCGGGGGTCTGGGAGCCTTTATTGCAGGAAGTAATACAGTCAGTAATATGATGTTTGCATTATTCCAGTATGATGTCGGCTCGCAGATCGGGGTCGATGCCACCTGGATTGTAGCCCTTCAGGCAGTCGGAGGCGCAGCCGGAAACATGATTTGTGTGCATAACGTCGTTGCTGCATCAGCTGTTGTGGGACTTGTCGGAAAAGAAGGCACTGTCATTCGTAAAACGTTATTCCCATTCTTCTACTATGCACTGCTGGCAGGATCTGTAGGTTACTCGATTGTCTGGTATTCGCAAAAAGGGATTTTCAATATCGGTTCCTTCATTGCAGTTGCCATCGCATTCGCAGCTGTTTATATAATTGCAACAAATAACAGGCGTTCCAACATGATTTTGCCTCCGCCTCCGGTGAATGTAAAATCTGCTAAATAATACTTTTAACTGGTTTAGCCCTTTGGCTGGCCAGTTTTTTCTTGCGTAAAAAAATTTAATTTCCCTCTTCTCTTTTCCAATAACTTGTAATATAATTTAACTGTGTTAACTGTACTAGGAATCATAGTACACTATATACAGGTGGGAGGGTAAGCATGTTTGAATTGGACGTAAGGAGCCGAAAACCTATATATGAACAGCTGGTTGAGCGGCTTAAAGAGCTGATCATCACAGAGGTCTTATCAGCAGATGAACAGCTGCCTTCCGTTCGAACGCTGGCCCAGCAGCTGACGATCAATCCTAATACCATTCAGAAGGCGTATAGGGAGCTTGAGTCCCAGGGCTATATTTATTCCATAAAAGGGAAAGGCAGTTTTGTCAGTGCAGCGACACCCAATCTGAACAGCGAAAAAATAGAAAAAGTGAAAAATGAACTTTCAAAGCTTTTATCAGAAGCTATATACCTTGGAATCACAAAGAATGAATTATTCAAGCTCATACAGGAAATAGAAGCAGCTATAGGGGGAGGGATAGAAGATGATCAAAATCCGTAATGTGCGAAAATCTTTCGAGGAGATGGATGCTGTCGAAAATGTCTGCATCGAAGTGAATAAAGGGTCCATATACGGCTTGCTTGGATCCAATGGAGCCGGAAAAACAACACTTTTAAAGCTTTTGGCAGGCATCTATGCAGAGGATGAAGGGTCCATTGCCATTGACGGCCAGCCGGTGTTCGAAAACCCGCAAATGAAAGAAAAGATCTTTTTTATTCAGGACCATCCCTATTTTCTGCCTCAATATACAGTTAAGCAGATGGCGCAATTTTATAGAAATATTTACAGCAGGTGGGATGAAGAACGCTTTGAAGAACTGGCTGCTATTTTTGAAATGGATATACATAAAAAGATTCATAGATTCTCAAAAGGCATTCAGAGGCAGGCTGCTTTTATCCTTGCTTTGTCTGCCAGGCCGGAAGTGTTAATTTTGGATGAGCCTATGGACGGGCTTGACCCTGTCATGAGGAAGAAAGTGAAAAGCCTGCTGATCGATGAGGTTGCAGAAAGAGAAATGACGATTCTTATTTCCTCTCATAATCTGCGTGAAGTTGAAGATCTATGTGATTATATAGGCATTATGCATAATGGGCGTATGATTCTGGAAAAAGATCTTGATGATCTTAAAACAGATACCCATAAAATTCAGGTTGCCTTTAAAGGATCTGTACCAGCCATTTTCGATCCGCTGAAGATTCTTCATAAAGAAAAAAGAGGCAGCATAATGATCTGCATTGTAAAGGGAGATGCAAAGGAAATATCGTCATATGTAGAACAATTTAAACCAGTAATTTTCGATATGCTTCCCCTGACATTAGAGGAGATTTTCATTTATGAAATGGGGGACATTGGATATGCAGTCCAAAACATCCTTGATTAAAAGGGAAATTCTAAAAACGATCTTCAGAAGTGTCGGCTGGGTTTCCATCTTGTATTTTCTCGGTCTGTTCTTTGCCATTCCTCTTGATATCATAATGAATTCTTCAGAGGAACAGCGGAAATTCCTGGACATTGATAATCTGTTTCAATACAACTTCCAGCTCCAATTTATATTTAGTATATCAGTACCGGTGGCCTTGTCTGTGTTCTTATTCAGGTATACACAGGTAAAACAATATAGCGATTTAATGCACAGCCTCCCAGTTAAAAGGGAATCCATTTTCCATCAATATGCTTTAACAGGAATCATGCTATTAATTTTGCCGGTTTTACTCATTGCTTTGATTGTCCTGGTTCTTTACCAGCCCATGAATTTGCAGGACTTTTATTCAATGGGGGATATCCTCAATTGGGTGGGCATCACGCTTTTATTTAATATTGTGATCTACCTGGCAGGTGTTTCTGTAGGAATGCTGACGGGATTAACCGCGGTACAGGGTGCCTTAACGTATATCTTTCTCTTGCTCCCTGTTGGACTGATCATTTTAGTTTCTATTAATTTGCCTTTCTATTTATTCGGCTTTCCAGGCCAATATTATATGGAAAGCAAATTCGAAAAGTTCTCTCCTTTGATTGCATTTACTCAGATGAATATGCGTACACCGTCAAGTGTGGAGGCTGCCGTTTATCTCATACTTATTGTGTCCCTGTATTTTCTCGGTTTGCAGATTTATAAAAGGAGAAGAATGGAGGCGGTCTCCCATGCGCTTGTTTTTCCGATAACAAAGCCCATTTTTAAATATGGTGTAACGTTTTGCACCATGCTTCTTGGCGGCGGTTATTTCGGTGAGATGCAGGGCGGCATGAGCTGGATTATAGCGGGATATGTATTTGGAGCATTGATTGGTTATGCTGCGGCCGAAATGGTACTGCAGAAATCATGGCGAGTGACCATTCATATAAAAGGATTGATGGTATACACAGCCATAATGGCGGCTTTATTCGTCTTATTTCAATTTGATTTGACTAAGTATGAAAAAAGCATACCGCGGAGCAATGAAATTGAGCGGGTCCATTTCAGCGAGAGTTATTACCTTTATAGTGATATTGATCATGAAGAACCGATATATTTAAAGGAATACGAGAATATTGATTTGGTCAGAAGGTTTCATGAGAAGCTTGTAAAGAATGAAGACAGACAGGCGCAGCTTTCGGGCCGTGATTCCATATTTATTGTATACGAACTGAAAAATGGCGAAAAGCTGATTCGCGATTACAGGATTAGTAAAAGGGAATATAAGCCATTTCTTAAGCTGATTTATGAATCGGATGAATATAAAATGGCAACAAATGAAATCTATCAGGTATCAGCAGATGATACTACGAAAATCACAATTACCCCATCCGGGCCAGTTTCAAAGCGGGCGGTCATTACAGATAAAGAAGAACTAAAAGAAGCTGTTGAGATATTGACTGAGGAAGTGGACACAGCTTCTTATGAAGAGCTTCAGGGAATTGACGAGCCATATGCGCATATTGAGATTTATTATAATGACAGCAAAAAAGCTTATATGACCTGGAATCCTTCTTATACAAGATTTGAGAAATGGCTGGAAGAAAAGTCATTGCTGAATGATGCAAAAGTGAATAGCAATGATATTTCTTATGCACTGGCTGCAAAAGCGGATGATATCGATATCAACTTTGCGGCAGGGTACTCTTATGAGGAAGTTTTTGAAGAGATGGCTGACAGCAAATCTTCAATCAAAATTACGGATAAGGAACAAATAGAAAGCGGTTTGAGGAATTCAAATGGATACATTGAAGGAGACTATATTATTGCATTCTATTTTGATGAGCAAAGGACAATTGATATTAAGAGTTTCACTGAAAAAACAATACCGGACTTCATAAAAGAACGGCTTCAATAATAAGGGAGAAATCTACAGGAGAGGGGGATTACAGTGATAAAACCTTCAATGGATATGAGAGAAATCTGCAGACTCTACAATAAGCGGCTTTATCATATCGCATATAGCATAACACGGGATCATTATCTAGCACAGGATGTTGTACAGGAAACACTGATCAAGGCTTATAAAAAAATGGACAGCATAGATGATCAGGATAAGCTGGGATCATGGTTATCATCAATTGCGACCAGAACTGCAATAGATTTTGTGCGAAAAGAAAGAAGGACTAATGAGAGGATACAGGATTCCGTTGATTTTGAGAACTGCATGGAAAGCAGGTACAGCGATACTGGGCAGGAAGCAGAGATCAATATGCTTCAGGAGCAGATATACGCTTATGTGGATTCCCTCTCCTATGAACAGAAAAGGGTTTTCCTGCTTAAAACGAAGCATGGACTGAAGGAAAGAGAAATAGCGGACCTTCTCCATCTCAACCCGAATACTGTTAAAACAAAACTATATCGGGTTAGACAGCATCTGAGAGAAATCCTTGCTGATCGGAATTTGGCATAGAAAAACAGCTTCTGAAAAGGAGCTGTTTTTTGTCCAATAACAAGAACTGATAAATAATCAGACAGTCAGCAGGAAAATCACCATTCCAAATGGAAATGACTTCATAGAATACCTGATTAATAAAAGGAGGTTCATTATGGAATTGAAAGAATGCAGAGCTATAGTTACGGGCGGTGCTTCGGGGCTTGGAGAGGCGACAGTGAGAAAAATAGCCGGATGCGGAGGGAAGGTCCTTATTGCAGATTTGGCGGAAGATCGGGCAGCTTATCTTATCAGGGAACTGGGTGAAAATGTTCTTTTTGTGAAAACGGATGTTACAAAAGAAGAAGACGTAAAGAGGGCAGTGTCGTTTGCTGTTGAACAATTTGGCAGCATTAATACTGCAGTTAATTGTGCCGGCATCGGAATTGCCGCAAAGCTGCTGGGCCGAAAAGGCGTCCATTCTCTGGACATGTTCCAAAAGGTCATTATGATAAATCTGATTGGGACTTTTAATGTCATTCGTCTGGCTGCAGAACAAATGGCAAAGAATGACCCGAATGATCAAGGAGAAAGAGGTGTGATTATTAATACGGCTTCCGTCGCAGCCTTTGAAGGACAAATTGGCCAGTCAGCATATAGTGCATCCAAAGGCGGAGTGGTTGGTATGACCCTGCCGATTGCCAGGGAGCTGGCGGGTTATGGGATTCGTGTGATGACGATTGCCCCTGGGTTGTTTAACACACCAATGTTTGATTCGCTGCCTGATGAGGCAAGGGATTCTTTGGGGAAAATGGTGCCTTTTCCTTCAAGGCTTGGATATCCTGAGGAGTATGCCAGGCTGGCTGAAAGTATCTTAGTAAATCCCATGCTGAATGGCGAAACTATCAGGCTGGATGGAGGCATCCGCATGCAGCCAAAGTAAATGAGAGAACCGTCCTTTATTCAAAAGACAAGGTTTTCTTAAAAAAAATGAATTTTAAATGTTCTAAAAATATAGATAATTATTGTACAATATAATTGTAAGCCTTTACAAAGGCAGTAGATATCACTTTGTGTTATGCAAAAAAAATTTTAGTTTCGGAGGTTCATAATATGGCAGCGTCATACCTGCAGGAAGAGCATGAAATTTTTAGAGAATCTCTGCGTAAGTTCTTAGAGAAAGAAGCATATCCGAACTATGACAAATGGGAAGAGGACAGGATCATTCCCCGTGAATTTTGGCGCAAGATGGGGGAGCAGGGTTTTTTATGCCCCGATATTGAAGAAAAGTATGGCGGAAGCAATGTTGATTGGGGCTTTTCAGTAATTATCAATGAAGAACTTGAACGGGTTGGCTCTGGGCTGGTGGGAATTGGGCTCCACAATGATATCGTCGTCCCGTACATTACTGCTTATGGAACTGATGAGCAAAAAGAAAGGTGGCTGCCAAAGTGTGCAGCGGGTGAATTCATTACGGCAATAGCAATGACTGAACCTGGCGCCGGCTCTGACTTAGCAGGCATCAGAACGACAGCTAAGCTTGAAGGGGACCATTACATAGTGAATGGCGAAAAGACCTTTATTACCAACGGAATTCATTCCGATTTAATCATCATAGCCTGTAAAACAGATCCCCATGCCGTCCCCCGGCATAAAGGAGTAAGCCTGCTTGCGGTCGAGAGGGGAACAGAAGGGTTTTCAAGAGGGAGGAAATTAAACAAGGTCGGTCTTCATTGTCAGGATACTGCAGAGTTAATCTTCGAGGACTGCAGGGTTCCGAAGGAAAACCTGATCGGCGAAGAAGGAAAAGGTTTTCTATATTTAATGGAAAAGCTGCAGCAGGAAAGGCTTGTCGTGGCAATTGCTGCCCAGGTGACTGCAGAGGAAATGCTTAACTTAACAATAAATTATGTAAAGAATCGCGAGGCATTCGGAAAACTGGTCAGCCAGTTTCAGAACACTCAATTTAAAATTGCAGAAATGGCAACAGATATTGAGATGGGAAGGGTGTTCCTTGATCAATTGATTACAGAGCATATGGCAGAAAAAGATGTAGTCACAAAGGTCTCCATGGCGAAATGGAAGCTGACAGAAAATGCCCGCAAGATTGCAGCTGAATGCATGCAGCTTCATGGCGGCTATGGCTATATGGAAGAATACGAGATTGCAAGGAGGTTCAGAGATATACCAGTCGCCAGCATATATGCAGGCACAAATGAAATCATGAAAACCATTATTGCGAAGAACATGGGTTTATAGGGAGGAGTATATATGCGTGAAGCTGTCATTGTCGAAGGAGTCAGAACACCAGTAGGAAGAAAAAACGGCTTATTAAAGGATATCAGGGCAGATGATTTGGCTGCAGAAGCACTAAAGGCACTTGTGAGACGTGCAGGCCTTAAGCCGGAAATGATTGATGATGTCATTCTTGGCTGTGTCTCCCAAATAGGAGAACAAACAGGGGATATTGCAAGGGTCTCTGCATTGATCGCAGGGTTTCCGATTGAAGTGCCGGGTACAACCATAGACCGCCAATGCGGGTCCAGCCAGCAGGCTGTCCATTTTGCAGCTCAGGCGATTTTAGCCGGAGATATGGATATTGTGATCGCAGGCGGTGTCGAAAGCATGTCCCGTGTCCCTATCGGCTCCAGCTATCAGGGGGTTGGTTTCAGTGAAAAACTGACAGACAGACATGAAATCATCCACCAGGGCTTATCAGCTGAACGCATTGCTGAAAAATATGGCTTTACAAGAGAAGAGCTGGACCTCTATTCATTTGAGAGCCATCAGAAGGCTTTAAATGCCCAAGCTGAAGGCCGGTTTGAGAGAGAGATTGCATCATTGGATGTGACAATGTCTGATGGACAGCTTTTGACTGTAACGGAAGACGCTGGACCGAGAAAGGAAACCTCTCTGGAAGCATTGGCGAGCTTAAAAACTGTTTTTAAAGAGAATGGAGTAATTCATGCAGGAAACTCCAGCCAAATTAGTGATGGAGCAGCAGCCCTATTAATTATGTCCCGTGAAAAGGCAGAGGAGCTTGGAATAAAACCGAGGTTCAGAATTCTTGCGCGTACCGCAGTGGGCTCGGATCCTGCTTTAATGCTGACTGGCCCAATACCGGCAACAAAGAACGTGTTAAAGAAAGCTGGACTGGCTATTGAGGACATAGATGTGTTCGAAGTGAACGAAGCATTCGCTCCTGTACCGCTTGCCTGGCTGAAAGAAACAGGAGCGGATCCGGCAAAGCTTAATCCAAACGGGGGTGCTATTGCACTCGGCCATCCTTTAGGCGGAAGCGGTGCACGGCTGATGGTCACCATGATGCATGAACTTGAAAGAACAGGGGGGCGCTATGGACTGCAGACCATGTGTGAAGGTCTTGGCATGGCGAATGCGACTATTATTGAACGATTAGATTGAAAAATGGGGAGGAATGACAATGACTACTACTATAGGAAGAATTTTTGATCTCACGGCAGGAAAATTTCCCGATAAAGAAGCTCTGTATGATGTCAGAAAAAATCTGCGTTTTACCTATAAGGAATGGAGTTCTGAGATCAATAAATTGGCCAATGCCTTAATAAATGCAGGTGTCAGGAAGGGTGACAGGGTTTCAACCTGCCTTTTTAACACCGAGGAACTTGCAACAGCATTCTTTGCCTGTGCAAAAATCGGCGCCGTTTTTAATCCGATCAACTTTAGGCTGATGTCAGAAGAAATTGCTTATATTCTCCAGGATGCAGAGCCAAAAGTAGTGTTATTTGAACAAATGCTGGAATCCGGCATTACCCCCATTGCTAAGCGTTTTCCGCATACAGAGTTCTGGTACATTGATGACAATGCACCTCCATACGCTTCATCCTATCGCGAAAAGGTGGATGCAGCATCGCATGATGAAATAGATATTGAGATACATGAGAATGATTTGTACGCGATCATGTACACAAGCGGCACCACGGGAAGGCCAAAGGGTGTAGTCCACAGACACAGGGATATGGCTGAACAAAGTCTGATTGTTGTAGGAGCGACAAAGCTTGAAAGCAGTGACCACGGTCTTGTGACTGCGCCTATGTTCCACTGCGCAGAGCTTCACTGTGCTTTTTTGCCAAGGGTGCATGTGGGTGCTGCCAATACCATCCTGCATCACTTTGATGCAAAGGAAGTATTGAGGTTAATCTCAGAAGAGAAAATCACAAAGTTTTTTGCAGCTCCGACCATGTGGAATATGCTCCTGCAGGAAAACTTAAGCCATTATAGTCTGGAAAGCCTGAAGCTGGGACTGTATGGAGCGGCACCAATGGCTCCTGCACTTGTTTATGCATGCCGTGAAAAATTAGGCATCTCCCTGGTACAGGCATATGGAATGACCGAGATGGGTCCGGCGATTACGTTTTTATCGGAAGATGATCAAATCAGGAAAGCTGGATCTGCAGGACAGGCCTGTTTAAACCATGAGATCAGGATTGTAAGGCCGAATGAGAATGGTCCATCAGATCCTGATGATGTGATGCCTCCGGGAGAAACGGGTGAAATCATTGTAAAAGGTCCATGCATGATGAGTGGTTATTTTAATCGGGACGAGGCAACCGTTCATGCCATGCATGGAGGCTGGTACCACTCTGGTGATATCGGATATCTGGATGACGAGGGCTTTTTGTACGTCAAAGATAGAGTCGACGATATGATCATTAGCGGCGGAGAAAATATTTATCCCCGTGAAGTGGAGGATCTTTTATATACGCATAACGGCGTACTGGATGTTGCAGTGATCGGCCAGCCTGATGACCGCTGGGGTGAAACCGTCACAGCTTTCGTTGTCAAAAAAGATCCGGCACTATCTGAAGAAGAACTCGATGAATTGTGCAGGAATAGTGATGAACTCGCCAATTATAAGCGTCCTAGAAAATATGTATTCTGTGAAGCTCTTCCAAGAAATGCGAGCGGAAAAATTCAAAAGTTCATGCTCCGAAAACAGCTGGAGGATCTGTTCGCTGAAGGAAAAATCTAGCCGGAAGAAGGGAATGCAAGATGTTAAAAGGCATAAGAGTGATCGATTTTTCCAACTATCTCCCTGGTCCGTTTGCTTCCCAGAGGCTTGCAGAGCTTGGAGCAGAAGTGATAAAAGTGGAACCGGAATCCGGTGACCCCGGCAGACATCTCGATATCAAAATAGAGGGGACAGGTGCAGTGTTTGCCGCCAATAACCGCGGCAAAAAAAGCATTACACTTAACCTGAAGAGCGAAGAAGGAAGAAATGCGGCCCTCATGCTGATTTCAGAAAGTGATGCGGTCCTTGAAAGTTTTCGGCCTGGTGTAATGAAAAAGCTGGGCTTGGATTATGAGAATGTGAAAAAGCATAAACCAAATATCGTTTATTGCTCACTTACAGGCTACGGTGAGAATGAAGACTATCAATATTTAGGAAGCCATGATTTAAATTATATGGCGGTAAGCGGGGTCCTTGCCCAGTTGAAGGACCGCAATGGCCGTCCTGTTCACCCGTCCAACACAATAGCGGACTTCATGGGAGGAATGGCAGCCAGTGAAAGGATACTGGCTGCCCTGCTTTCCAGCAAAATGTCCGGCCAAGGCGGGCATCACTGCATTTCCATTGCGGAAGTGATGGCTTCCACCATGGGGAACCATTTGCTGATTGAGAATAAGACAGGATATCCTAAAGGACTTTCGGTATTGAACGGTGAAGTCGTTGCCTATTCTATTTACGAAACAAAGGATAGCCGGTTTGCTGCACTTGCCTCTCTGGAGCCGAAGTTCTGGATAAACTTCTGTAAGAGTGCAGGAAGAGAGGATTGGATTGATTATCATCTTTCCACTGCCTCTGCTGATAATCCTGTCTTTATGGAGATAACCGAATTCTTTAAAAGCAGGACATTAAAAGAGTGGACTGAATTTGGCCAAAGAGCAGATTGCTGTCTGACTCCTGTATTGGAGGCCGGCGAATTGCAAGACTTTCCGCTATTTAATGGAATTTTAAATTCTACCCCAAATTACCCTTTGGTAAAAATGCATGGCGGAATAGAATCAGCAATGGGGGGTCCTCCAAAATTAGGAGAACATAATGAGGAAGTTCTAAGCAATATTGCAAAGAGAAATATTAAAATATGACCGTATGATTAAAGAGTCCCTAATCATGAGGATGATTAGGGATTCTTCATTTATTATGCCTCAAAAATGGTGACACTGGCGAAATCCAGGCGAGTCACTCTTCCTTGAGGGAAAGGCGAAGGGCCGGATAGTACAAGACGGATCTTATCTCCCTTCTCCAGCTCCTCCAGCAATAAAGTGGATGTTGCATAGTCAACGTCAAAATTATTGTTATTAAAAGAGGTTTGGGAGTTGATGAGAGTTCCGCCATTCCGCTGAAGCTCAAATTTCAACGGCAGATTCGCCTGTCCTGCAGCAGCAAATACTTGTACGCTGAACTGAAGGAAATAAAAGCCTCTTTCCTTAACTGTAATCGTATTGTTCACCGGGTCAAAGTGAAAATGGGATTTCCCTTTGGCGCTGTTTAGATTGACTGTGGATGGAATGGATGTGTTCTGGTCAAAAAATTGCGGAATGAAGTCATTGGTGACATAAATCTTACCCGGAGCTTTTGAATATTCTTCTTTACCCGAGCAGTAGTGGTCCTGGGAATAAAAAGATAACAAATGAATCACCTCCTACTATATTTAATGATGAGTTTTAAAATTGGTATAGGACAAGTACCTAACACAATGGATTTTTGCCTTGGAATTTTCGAAAGGGAAGGATGCAGCTGAGATTAAATGGTATAATGAAAGGGCATATATATTAAAATAATCTTTTCAATTTTTGGAGTGTGATGGTCACTAGTGCGTTTTATTAAAACAATCCCCAATATGGTCACTTTGGGTAATTTATATTGCGGCTTTCTTTCAATCGGCATGGCTGCCAATGGAGAATTTAAAAATGCAGCCATATTAATTTTAATTGGCATGATGCTTGACAGCATGGACGGCAGGCTGGCCAGAATGCTGAAAGCGGATAGTACACTAGGAAAAGAGCTTGATTCACTGGCAGATATTGTTACATTTGGCGTAGCCCCTTCATTTTTGGTCTTTTATACATACTTTTTTCAATTTGGAATTCTTGGATTAGCTGTTTCAGGCCTTTTTCCTTTATTTGGGGCATATCGGCTTGCCCGATTCAATATCAGCCCGCCAAAATCCTCTTTAAACTATTTTATTGGAGTTCCGATAACAGCAGCAGGCGGGATCATGGCCATACTGACCCTTTTTGGTGAGCATATACCCAATATCATTACAACGGTTGTTTTTACCGCACTCTGCTTTCTTATGGTAAGCAGAATCCGGATTCCCAGCTTTAAAGAAGTTCCCCTTCCAAAATACGGAACAATTGTTACCGTTTTTCTGGGAAGTGTTCTATACGTTATTTACAAGGGCTCTTACGGGCCGTTTCCCGATTTGATTTATATTGCGATACCGCTTTACATTGCGTATTTGACATACCGATTCATAAAAGGCAAAAACAAAAAAGAGATAGATTAAATAAAAAAAGGCCGGGATGGCCTTTTTTTATTTGTAAAATACTTTGTCGATATTATATTTTGCCTGAAGGGCATTAATGATATAAGTCTCATAAATCTCGCGCTCCATGCTGTCTTCCACAAAAATGACCGCAATTTTATGGACATCATCACGATGATTTTTTAAAGGAGAAACATTGTCTTCAAAATGCTTTTTAACCCGCTGTCTTAATTTGCGGGCTTTTCCTACAAAGAGCAGATCTTCTTTCGCATCAAAAAATAGAATCATGCCGCCCTTGTCTCTTGGTATCTTATGATAATCTGTGAATCCATAGACACTGCTAAGGTCACTTTCTCCTGCCTGTCCCGTCTGTCTGTTTCTTGTAATGACGAGATTAGGCTCTGGTATTTCAATTTTTATCAATATCATCACTTCCTATTCTAAGATTAAAGGGTACCATAAATTTGAAATGTAATCCACATTAAAAATATCATTGTATCCTGCCTGTCCACCACTCTTCGGAACAGCACTGAAATATATTTAGAAAGCTTGCATCTGCTCCTTATATGAAGTGTAATGTTTTTGTCTTTCTTCTGTCATATTCAGCAGCATTTCATTGTTGAGCGAGTATGCCATTTTAAGGGTGAGATCTAAAACTTTTTTGATTCCTTCCTCCTGGCCGTAATCAAAAGCTATCCGATCACATTGAACCTCAGTATCTGTACAGATTACATCCTTTCCAGCCGGATAGGTGATATGTCCAATTTCATGCAAAATTATAGCTTCTTTTATTTCTATGTCTGAACTGAACTTTTCATAGTCATAGACGACAATAAACCAGTCATATTTCGCATCCAGGGATTGAAAAAGCATAGTCAGGAGTCTGGAGTCAATATTCCAAAAGCTCAGCCAGTTTCCATCGTTTAGACCAAAGTTTTTTAAAACTGTATGTTTGTCTTCTAAAATGGCAATTTTTCCGTCCAGGCCCCAGCAGGATAAGGAAAGCTCTTCACACAAACAGATCAAGTCAGATTCTCCTTTTATTAAATTTTTGTTTTACTAGCATTGTTATGTAAATCGCATTTTTTTAATCACTATCCAATAAGAAAATAAAGATAATAATGAATAAGATTGCAAACCTGCCATATGGCATTCCAAATACAAAAAAGTAGTAGAGGATACATTTAAGGAAAAAGCGAGCTGAAAGGGATATAGATGTGACTTAAACTATTAATCCAAAAGCGGGACTTTAGCAGCCTTCATGGAGGTAGAAGCTGGAACCAGACTAAACTAAACTCGGCGCATTTGTGTCGGGCTATTATTAATTAACTCGACCCAGCTAATATATCACCATTTTCATAGTGAAAAATACTTGCACATAAGGAATTTGTCATATCAATATTTCCCTTCACATAAAAATGAAAAATAGCTTAGGAGTGAAAAATATTTTAAATATTAAAAGGAGAATACAAACATGTAAAGAATATTTAAACTATTCTTAATTTTATAAATAATATTTTATAAATCGAAATAAAGGGGGTTAAAAGATTGGGGATTTTGGAGATTAAGGATGCAACTTTAAGGTTTGGAGGTGTAATAGCTCTAGACCATGTCTCCTATGAAGTGCAGGAGGGGGAGATTTTTTCGCTGATTGGTCCAAATGGTGCAGGTAAAACTAGTATGCTGAATTGCATAAGCGGGCTGTACAAACCATCATCTGGATCGATTTATTTTAAGGGTGAAGATATAACCCGTTATAAACCTCACAAAAGAGCCAGTATGGGCATTGCACGTGCTTTTCAGAATATCGAGCTCTTCCCGCACTTATCTGTTTTGGACAATCTGATGCTTGGCAGGCATGTGAGAATGAAAACCGGGCTGCTTGCAGGAGGGCTGTATTGGGGGAAGGCGCAGAGAGAGGAAATCGAACATCGGAAAAAAGTTGAGCAGGTGATCGACTTTCTTGAAATCGAGGATATCCGTAATACCCCCGTGGGAACTCTTTCATATGGACTGCAGAAAAGGGTCGAAACCGGCAGGGCTCTGGCACTGGAGCCTGAAATTCTCCTTCTGGATGAGCCGATGGCAGGCATGAACAGTGAGGAAAAAGAGGACATGGCCAGATACATTATCGATATTCACGAAGAAATGAACACAACCATTATATTAATTGAACACGATATGGGGGTTGTAATGGACTTATCCGATCACATTGCAGTTCTTGATTTCGGGAAGCTGATTGGTTACGGGACACCGGAAGAGATTCAGAATAATCCTAAAGTCATAGAAGCCTACCTGGGAGAAGAGAATGCCGTTTAAAAGATAGACCGGCTAAAGTGATTTTTAGATATTTAGGAGGGGGGAGCGATTCTATGAGCAAGACGTTTCCGCAGCTGCTGATTAAAAGGGCTTACAGGAATGGGTCACAGGTTGCTTTAAGAGAAAAAGAATTCGGAATTTGGAATGAAATCACGTATGAAGCGTTCTTGGACAAAGTAAAGAATTTCAGCCTGGGTTTGGCATCGCTGGGTCTGAAAAGAGAAGATAAGCTTGCCATTATTGGCGATAACAGGCCCGAATGGGTCATCAGTGAGCTTGCTGCGCAAAGCTTAGGCGGCATTTCAGTTGGAATTTATCAGGAATCCCTATCTGCTGAACTAAGTTACATTATTGATAATTGTGACGCAACCATAATCGTTGCGGAGGACCAGGAGCAAGTGGATAAACTGCTGGAAATTAAAGACTCCATTCCTAAAGTCAGAACGATTATTTATTATGATTCACGCGGTATGAGGGGTTACCGGGAGGATTTTCTGCTGGAATTTAACGAAGTCCTGGAAATGGGACGAAGTTCTCACTCAGGGCAGCCTGGCTTATTTTCAGAGGAAGTTGAGAAGGGGTCTGCAGATGACGTGGCGATTTTATCATATACTTCAGGAACGACAGGCAATCCAAAAGGAACGATGCTTACTTACCGGAATCTGATCGATATGGCTAAAAATCTGTCAGACATTGATCCGCTGACAGATAAGGATGAGTATGTTTCATTCCTTCCGCTTGCCTGGATCGGGGAACAGATGATGACCCTTGCCATGGGCTTATACAATGGGATGACGATTAATTTCCCGGAAGAGCCGGCAACCGTTTTGGAAGACCTCCGTGAAATTGGGCCACAGGTTATGTTTTCGCCGCCAAGAATATATGAAGATATGGTATCGCGCTTTCAGGTCAGAATTCAGGACAGCGGCTGGCTGAAAAGAAAGATCTATAACTGGTGCAAGCCGATAGGCGAAAAGATAGCAAAGGCCCATTTTGAAAATAAACCAGTCAGTACGGGTACGAAGGCTCTTTATAAAGTTGCCGATTACCTGATGTTCAGTGCGATCCGCGATCACTTTGGACTCTTGAAGATCAAGCGTGCCTATACAGGCGGTGCACCTTTGGGACCTGATGTATTTGAATTTTTCCATAGCATAGGAGTTAATGTAAAAAGCATTTACGGGCAGACAGAGGTAGCCGGCATATCCATTGTGCACAGGGACGGCGATATTAAGCTTGATAGTGTTGGAATTCCAATACCGGGTACAGAAGTGAAAATTTCTGAAGAAGGGGAAATTCTGATCAAAAGCTCGAGTGTCTGCAAGGGGTACTACAAAAACGAGAAAAGCACAACGGAAACCATTCAGGATGGGTGGCTGCATACCGGGGATGCAGGGAGGCTTGATGAAGGAGGGCATTTGTATATCATTGACCGGATTAAGGATGTCATCCGCCTTGATACGGGGGAAATGTTCTCTCCGCAATTTATCGAAAACAAGCTGAAATTCAGTTCGTTCATACAGGAAGCGGTTGCCATCGGCAAGGACCGGCCTTACGTGGTTGCCATGATTAATATCGATATGAAAAATGTAGGGCGTTGGGCGGAGAAAAATCAAATCAGCTATACCACATATACCGATTTATCTTCCAAGCCGCAAGTGCTGGAGCTGATTGAAAAACAGGTGCTGGAAATCAATCAGACTCTTCCTGAAAAAGCCCGGGTGAAAAAATTCGTTCTTCTTTATAAAGAACTGGATGCAGATGATGAAGAGCTAACAAGAACAAAGAAAGTCCGCAGGCAGTTTGTTGCTAAAAAATATCAGGCCTTAATCGATGGACTTTATACAGAGGACAAAAAAATACGTGTCAATGGTACGATCAAGTATCGTGATGGCATGGAACAAACCATCCAGACAACGCTTCAGGTAATTTTTATGGATGAAGGAGAGGGGGCAGCTTAATGACATTTTTCTTGCAAATGCTTGTAACAGGGATCGTGGTAGGAAGCGTTTATGCTCTTGTCGCACTGGGTTTTGTGCTTATCTATAAATCCAGTGATGCCATCAACTTTGCACAAGGGGAGTTCCTGCTAATTGGAACGTATGTCTGTTTAACGCTTATTACAGCCTACAACATTCCGTTTGCTGCAGCCCTGTTAATTGCACTGATGTTCAGTGCAGTTTTAGGATTTGTCATTGAACGGATCGTTCTGAGGCCTTTTATTGGAGAGCCCGTCATATCTATGATTATGGCGACGATCGGATTATCGAGTGTTCTTGCCGGGATTGTCCATATAATTTGGGGCCATGAAACACGTGTATTTCCTAAGATTTTCTCTGAACAGCCTGTTAACCTAGGTGAGATCGTCATTGCTCCTGTCTATTTATGGTCACTTTTAATCGTTGTGGTGATGCTTGTCATTTTCACCCTCTTTTTCAAATACTCCAAGCTTGGAATTGCGATGAGAGCAACCGCAGATGATCAGCAGGCGGCAATGTCAATGGGCATCAGTGTAAAAATGATATTCGCAGTTGCCTGGGCAATTGCAGCAATTGTATCAGCGGTTGGGGGCATCCTTCTCGGAAATATCAATGGTGTGAATGCATCCCTTTCAGCGATAGGCTTAAAGGTGCTTCCGGTTGCCATTCTTGGAGGACTGGACAGTATTCCCGGTGCCATCATCGGCGGGCTGATCATCGGCATTCTTGAGAGCCTGACCGGCGGATATCTGGATCCATTGGTTGGCGGGGGTCTGAAAGAGGTTATGCCGTTTGTCATCCTCGTATTTATCCTTATGTTCAAGCCATATGGTTTGTTCGGAAAAAAAGAAATCGAGAGGGTGTAACCGATGAGAAATCCTTTTGTAATGGATTGTGGAGAGTTCCATGTGAATTATAAACAAGATATGGCTATCTGGAAGATCACCAGAGTAAGGCTGCGCGTGTTCATTCTTCTGGCTGTATTTGCAGTATTCCCAATGTTTGCATCCGATTATATCATTGGACTGGCTACGCTTTGCGGAATTGCCGCTATTGGTGCGATTGGACTGAACATCCTGACTGGCTTTACAGGTCAGATTTCCATAGGGGTAGGCGCCTTTCTCGGGGTAGGCGGGTATACATCGGCTATTCTGACAGCAAAGCTGGGATTAAGCTTCTGGATTGCCATGCCGACAGCCGGTATTGTAACGGCGATTGTGGGCGGATTATTCGGACTGCCATCCTTAAGGCTAAAAGGATTGTATTTGGCGATTGCCACCCTTGCAGCACAGGTAATCATTTTGTTTGTTATTTCCCGCTGGGATGCGCTGACAGGCGGAACAGCCGGAATGGTCTTATCCAGGCCTGAACTTGGCAGTTTTGTCTTTTACAGTGAACGGAGCTATTACTACCTAATGTTTGTGGTGCTGGTTATTACGGCCATCTTCACCCTGAACCTTTTCAGGTCACGGGTCGGCAGGGCATTCATAGCAGTCCGTGACCGTGATGTGGCAGCAGAGGTTATGGGTATCGATTTGTTTAAATATAAAGTATTGGCATTTATTGTAAGTTCCTTTTTTGTTGGCATTGCCGGTGCTTTACTGGGCCATTATACAATGGTTGTAAGTCCTGAGCTATACAGCATTACTGTGTCCATCGAATACTTAGCGATCATATTGGTCGGTGGTCTGGGAAGTGTATTCGGGTCTATTTACGGAGCTGTATTTATCACGTTGCTTCCGGTTGTCCTAAGATCCGGGGTAGAAATGATGAGCGGAGTTTTTCCCGACTTATCAGCTGTCTTAATCGGGATGAAAGAGGTAGTATTCGGTCTTGTAATTATCTTATTCCTGATTTATGAACCGCAGGGTCTTGCGAAAATATGGAAAAACATTAAAGACTATTTTAAGCTCTGGCCGTTTTCCTATTAATTCCCGGGTAATAATATCTGAAAATTTTGAAAGTAAATCTTTCAAATTTTTATAAAAAGGCTGTTTTCGCAAAGTTTGTTGCTATTTGTATTATGTTTACTGAGTTGGTTGTAGCGGAAGGTGCGAGACTCCTACGGGAGTAGCGGGAACAGGTGAGACCCCGCAGACGCATAGCGTCGAGGAGGCTCACCGCCCCCCGTGGAAAGCGAGCATCCTGGAGCGGAAATCAACGGACAACATTGATAAGCGAAAAACAAATTAATACGAAAAGAGCCAATAAAAAAGAAAAAATGAGGGGGAACATTATGAAGAAGGTTTGGAAGGGTTTATTGGCAGCAACATTAATGGCTGGAATGCTGGCTGGCTGTTCTGGAGGCAGCGAGGAAGCATCAGGTGACAAGAAAGGCGGCACCGTTAAAATCGGCGGTATCTTTGACCTTACGGGCGGTACTGGTGATGTTGGAACACCATATGCAGAGGGTGAAAAAGCATTTTTTGAATCCATTGCAGGCGAGGAGATTAACGGTTATAAGCTTGAATTAATCGGTGATGACTATGCTTATAAAATTCCGGAAGCCCAAAAACTTTATCAGAAATTAAAATCAAAAGATAAAGTATCGGCCATTTTGGGATGGGGAACAGGGGACACTGAAGCCCTGCGCCAGCAGGTGGCAGCCGACAAGCTTCCATTCATATCGGCTTCATACTCAGAGAACCTGAAAAATATTGACGAAAGCCCATATAACTTCCTGGCAGCGGCTTCCTACTCCGACCAGGCAAGATCCGTACTGAAATGGATAAAAGACAATCACACTGGCGGCACACCGACTGTAGCATTAATTTACAATGATACGGCTTTTGGCAAATCGCCAATTGAAGATGCTAAAAAGTTTGCCAAGGAAAATGGCATTGAAATTGTAGATGAGCAAATCGTTGACCTGAAAACACTTGATGCAACATCCCAATTGCTGAACATGGAAAAGAAAAACCCTGATTATGCAATTATCAACCAAACTTGGGGTGCAACAGCAACTATACTAAAAGATGCTAAAAAGCTTGGTTTGGATACACAATTCATCGGTTTAAACTGGGCTACAGGTGAAGGCTTGCTTCCTATTGCGGGCGATGCGGCTGAAGGATTTATCGGGGTTGTTACACATGCATTTCCTTACGAAGATCTTCCTGGAATGGAGGAAATCAAGAAGTTCGTAGAGAGCAAGGGTGAAAAGCTGGAAGACAAGAACCAGAAATTTATTCAGGGATGGGTATCCGCCAAAATCATGGTTGAAGGCATGAAGCTTGCTGAAGATCCGACTTCAGGCGAAGGCATCCGAGCTGGCCTGGAGAAGATTTCAAACCTGGATCTTGGCGGTTTAGCAGCACCGGTTACTTTTTCACCTGACAATCATGCCGGTACAAACCAAGTTCGATTGGCAGAAGTGAAGAACGGCCAGTTTGAAGTGTTCACTGATTATATCGGCTACTAACAAGATGGGGGGCGAGGTTTTATACCCGCCTCCTCTTCACTTTTAAAGGCATGGCAAATAAACTCGAAATTTAGCAAACAAACATGAAAATTTACAAATAAACTATCGGAATCAGCAAACAAATCACTGATTCTGCAAATAAACGAAGAAAACCAGCAAACAACAAATGATTCAGAACTTGACCTGGGAACGAAAATAGAGAAATAGCCGGGAGGACAGATGCATGCTGACAATAAACAATGTGGAAGTGATGTACGACAAGGTCATCCTTGTATTAAAAGGGATGTCAATGGTGGTGCCAAAAGGGAAAATTGTCGCTTTGCTCGGCAGCAATGGCGCCGGGAAAACGACCACTCTTAAGGCGATATCCGGCCTTTTGAAAAGCGAAAACGGTGAAGTGACGGATGGATTTATCGAGCTTTATGGCGAGCGCATTGATGTAAGCGATGCTGAAACCATCGTAAAGAAAGGCATTTTTCAGTGCATGGAAGGAAGACGCGTGTTCAAGCACCTTTCTGTGGAGGATAACCTGATCGCAGGTGCACATACCAGGAAAGACCGGAAGAATATTAAAAGTGATATCCAAAAAGTCTATCATTACTTTCCAAAGCTTGAAATGCTTAAGCACAGACAGGCTGGATATCTGTCAGGAGGAGAGCAGCAAATGCTGGCCATTGGCAGGGGTATCATGGCAAAGCCAAAGGTGCTGCTTCTCGATGAACCTTCATTAGGGCTGGCGCCGCTTTTAGTCAAAGAAATCTTCGGCATTATAAAGAAAATCAATGAAGAAGAGGGGACCACGATCCTGGTAGTGGAGCAAAATGCCAATGTTGCCTTATCGATTGCCGATTATGGATATATCATGGAAAACGGCCGGATTGTGATGGATGGAACGGTGGACCGGCTTCTTTCCAATCAGGATGTGCGTGAATTTTATCTTGGAATGGGGGATAAGGGCCGGAAAAGTTATAAAGATATTAAATCTTATAAAAGAAGAAAGAGGTGGCTGTAGTGGAAAAGCTGAAGGAAGTTATTCACCATGCATATAAAAATGCCAGCGGATTTAAAAGGCGGCTTGATGATGCCTGTATTTCTCCAGGTGACATACAATCCTTAAAAGACCTGGAAAAAATCCCTGTGCTTAAAAAAGATCGATTGCCGGAATTGCAATCTGCAGACCAGCCTTTCGGAGGCTTTGCAGCTGTAAAGCCAAATGAGATGGAACGAATTTTTATGTCACCAGGTCCGATTTACGATCCGCAAACGACAGGGAAAGATTTCTGGCGTTTCTCAGAAGCACTCAAGAAGGCAGGCTTTGGTAAAGGGGATATAGTACAAAATACATTTTCCTATCATCTCTCACCGGCTGGCTTTATGTTTGATTCCGCACTTCGTGAATTAGGAGCAACTGTCATCCCTGCAGGAACCGGTAATCGTGAGCTGCAGATCCAGATTATGAAGGTTGTCAGGGTAACCGGCTACGTGGGAACCCCGAGCTTCTTTAGCCTTTTGCTTGATGCCCTTAAAGAAAAGGGATGGGAGGCGGGAAAAGATGTTTTCGTGACTAAAGCTTTCTTTACTGCTGAAATGCTGACGGAACAAATGCGGAAAAGGTGTGAAGATAATGGAATTTCCGTATATGAAGGATATGGGACTGCAGATTGCGGGTGTCTTGCTTATGAGGACAAATTAGGGCCTGGACTGAGTATCACGGATTCTGCCATTGTTCAAATCTGTGACCCGCAGACTGGATCGGAAGTTACAGAGGGAGAAGGAGAAGTGGTTGTCACTTTATTTGATAGAAGCTACCCGCTTATCCGCTTTGGCACAGGCGACCTTTCCCGCTGGGTAAAAGGATATGAGGGAAAAAGGATTGCAGGAGTGCTGGGGCGTGTCAGTGATGGGATAAAGGTAAAAGGAATGTTTGTAAGAGAAAAACAGCTGGCGCAGGTATTAAATGAAGCTGGATATCCGTCATTCCAGGCTGTGGTAACAAATGAGCAGGGGCAGGACCAGATTACGATTTTCATAGAATCGGAAAATGGATTAAACCCTGAGCTTGCTTCAAAAATCCAGAATGTGATCAGGGTTAAGCCGATTCTTGAATTAACAGCGTCAGGCTTTATTAAAAAGGATGAAAAGAAGCTGGTGGATAAGCGGAACTACGAATTAAAGAGGGTGTAGTCTAAGGGGGCTGATTGAATCGGCCTTCTTTTTTATGGGGTTTGAAATTTTGATAAACGCCGTAAAAGGAGTCATTCAGCGACGGCCAAAAATCCCAGGCAAACCTACTCAATTTAATCACAAATGGAACCACTGATGAAAATTAACGGCCGCCATCAGGATTCTCACACTCCACCACTAGAAATAATCCTTTATAATAGGCAGTAACGTTGGTTATCTTCATGCCTGAGTCCTGAATAGTCTGAAGTGTATCCCGGTTCAGGTGGCAGCCGTCGCATATCCGTTTCCATAGAGGATTGAGCGCGTCCTGGGCAAATCCGAGAGCGGGCTGCGCCATTTTCACATGTTCAAAGAATAGTATTTTTGCCTGTGGCTTGCAGACTCGTTTGATCTCTGTGAGTGCTTGTTCAGGATTTGGGATTGTGCATAACACCAGAGTGGCAACTGCTGAATCAAATGTATTGTCAGCAAATTCAAGTTCTTCAGCAGACTGCCGGTGAATGTGAATAGGAACTGAAGCTGCATTTTTTCGAGAAAGTGATTTTTCAATCATTGCCTGATTTGGTTCAATGGCATCGACACGGTCCGCCTTTTGGTATAAGGGAAAGTTAATGCCTGTACCCGCTCCGATCTCGAGAACACGGCCGTCAGCCATGTTAAGGATCTCACTTCTGATTTTCTGAAATTTTCTTTTCTCAAGAGGCTGCATGGCCAGATCATATAGGGAAGGGAATAAGCTGCTCAATTATTTCACTCATTTCTTAATAGCTGTCTATTCTATTTTACCCTTTTTCCAGAATGAAACAAGCCGGCACCTCTATTGGAGGAGCCAGCTTTCAATCAGGGGATGCTGTCGAACATCTCGTTCAGCTTCTCATATGTGTCCGGATATTTTGCCTCATACTGAAGGTAGGCTGGGACAGGGTAGCGCACACCGCCTTTGTGGGTTTGCTTTAATCCATCTGCAAATTCATCTGCCATGGAAAAAGGAATGGTGAAGGCCATTTCATGATCATGCGTCTGACCGAAGACCCTGTCCCCATAGCATGGGAGGATTACCTGCGGCTTACCGCTTTGTATTGTCTTAATAACAATATCAGCGCAATCTGCCCGGGCAGTAAAAGTGGAAGTAATTTCGCCGCCCGTATGATAGAGTGCGCCCGCCACCATTCTCATGACTTGCGCTGAATTCCCATAAACTGTGATAACATCCGGTTCAAATGCTGCTCTCCCCAGAGGAGCCATCAGCACTGTCCCGGCTTCCTCTTTTGTAAACTTGGGTACGGCAGCTTCGGTTAATGCGCCAAGATCACAGGTTTTTGTGTACATTCCATCTGTTAAATTTCCCTCAGAGTAATAGTCCAATTCCTCTTCAAACCCGAAAGCAATTTTGGCAATTGGGCATGATAAGTCTTCTTTGCCCATGGCAATCGCCCATCCATATCTTCTTGACATCGTCACACCCTGGCAGATGCTGAAAGTTTTGTTAAAGTCTCTTGCCGGACGCTTGACCCTGTCAGGTACAGAATCTTCCTTTTTCATAACTCTAATGGCAAGCGGGAAGGTGTCGGGACGAACATATGTATGTATCGCAGTTTCCAGATCAGATAGCTTTTGAGCGTGAATGGCTCCCTGCATTAAAAATCCCTCCTTAAGATATTATAAGTATTCTGTAGATTATATGGATTAACCTGCATAGTTAGGCTTTATTTTTGCAAACATCTGTTGACATGAAACCAAAAGGTTTTATATGATTTAAATGGAACCAAAAGGTTTTATTTTATATACAAAGGAGAACTTATAAATGGAAACACTTCAGGATATTAAACAGACCGTCATTCTTAATGCGCCTATCGAAAAAGTCTGGAAGAAAGTTTCTACATCAGAAGGAATCGAAGCGTGGTTTATGCCAAATGATTTCAAGGCTGAACTTGGCTATGAATTTCATATTCAGTCCCCATTTGGCCCGTCTCCTTGTAAGGTGACAGAACTGGATCAGCCAAACCGGCTTTCTTTTGAATGGGATAAGGATGGCTGGTTTGTATCTTTTATTTTAAAAGATTTGGACGGCAAAACTGAATTCACTCTTATACATGGCGGATGGAAACAGTCAGATGAACTGGTTGAGAAAGCTCAAGCCGAGAGTGCGGTTATTCGTGAAAGAATGTCTCATGGATGGACTGGAATTCTTTCGAAGCTTAGCAAGGCTGTTGAGGAATAATGGGTGCTTCTGCCAGGAAACATGATGTTTTTCAGGCAATCGCCGATCCTACGAGAAGAGAGGTTTTAAGGCTGCTTGCTGAAAAAGAACGCCCGATCTCAGAGATAAGCGCGCATTTCCCTATAAGCCGTACCGCCATATCAAAACATCTCCATATTCTCTCTGAAGCTGAATTAGTAAAGGGGGAAAAGGCGGGGAGAGAAAGAATTTACTATCTCCAGCCTGAGCCGCTGACTGAATTGAGGCAATGGCTGTCCTTTTATGAGCAATTCTGGAACAATAAGCTGCAAAAACTTAAATATATAGTTGAAGAAGATGAGTGATTTTCTGGAAAAAGAGCTTCCGCAGCTCTTTTTTCTTTTGAATGAAAATGAGGTCTTTCTTTTTAAAGATATAATATAATAATATTTGTGTTTACTATTTTGTGAAGGAGTCTTTATGATGTATCAGACGTTTACTTTACAGGAGAAGATCAGGCAAATAACAATTATGTTAATTCCTATCCTAATCACGCAGCTTGGCATGTTTGCAATGGTCTTTTTTAATACAATTATGTCAGGGAGATATAATGCTTCAGACCTTGCAGGCGTAGCGATTGGCTCCTCCATTTGGAATCCGGTTTTTACTGGGCTTAGCGGGATTTTAATGGCTGTATCCCCAATTGCGGCTCAAGCAATTGGCGAAAAAAAGAACAATGAAGTTTCATCTATCGTAAAAAATGGCATCTTATTGGGTTGTATCATTGCCTTAGCAGTCATCCTATTGGGCTCAGTTTTGCTTGACCCTCTGCTTAATAGCATGAATCTGCCTGATGATGTGAAAGCAACATCTCGTGGCTATCTTGTAGGACTTAGCTTTGGAATCATCCCTTTATTCATATTTAATGTTTTAAGATCTTTCATATATGCACTCGGCAAAACAAGAGTTGTGATGGTGATTTTATTTTGTTCACTTCCCATCAATTTCTTCCTGAATTATGTCCTGATTTTTGGCTATTGGGGATTTCCTGAATTGGGGGGTGCAGGAGGAGGGTATGCAACTTCTTTTACTTATTGGTTCATCCTTGTCATGACTGCACTTATTATCAAAACGAAGGATCCTTTTTCAAGCTATGCCATTTTCAGCGGCCTTAAGGAATTTTCATGGGATAAATGCAAAGAAATCTTAAAGATAGGCGTACCCATGGGACTGTCCATCTTTTTTGAAACGAGTATGTTTGCCGCGGTGACCATTTTAATCAGTAAGTTCAATGTAACAACTATTGCTGCATATCAGTCTGCATTAAACATTGTTTCCTTCCTGTATATGATCCCAATCAGCATTTCCATGGCACAGACCGTGTTAGTCGGATTTGAGGTGGGGGCAGGCAGGTATAAGGATGCAAAATCCTACAGCTGGCTGGGCATCTATCTGTCTATTTTAATTGCGCTGTTCACAGGCCTCCTGGTTGTATTTTTCCGCTATGAGGTGGCAGGCTTTTACTCTACTGATCAAGTGGTTATTGCCCTGACAGCCCATTTTCTGATTTATGCTCTGTTTTTCCAGATTTCCGATGCCATCCAGGCTACTGCGCAAGCGGCTTTAAGAGGATATAAAGATGTGAATATTTCTTTCGTAATCACACTGGTTTCTTATTGGCTGATCTGTCTTCCTGCTGGTTATGTTCTTGCGCACTATACAGACCTTGGCGCAACTGGTTACTGGCTTGGCCTTACGATCGGGCTTCTTGCTGCAGGTGTTTGCCTTTCAATGAGGCTCATTTTTATCCAGAAGAGAAAATTCATAATT
The DNA here is from genome assembly GCF_038002165.1 of Cytobacillus sp. FSL H8-0458. Taxonomy (NCBI): domain Bacteria; kingdom Bacillati; phylum Bacillota; class Bacilli; order Caryophanales; family Bacillaceae; genus Cytobacillus; species Cytobacillus sp. FSL H8-0458. Next base: position 959,524 of record NZ_JBBOBR010000001.1, read on the forward strand.
GAAGAGATCAGGGAAGCAGGCTAAAACCGTCTCTCCGCTTATTGCGGGCATGGCGGTTTTTTTTTTGCTAAATGCTGGCTAATGCACTGAAAACAAATTTATTTTTTTAAGAAAGTTTGGCAAATGGCACTGTATTCACGATTAAGCGGGAAGAAGAAGGGTAGGTATAAGCGGGGAGGACTTGTTTCCCTATTCTTTTTTGGGGGTGAATATAAACTCTGCATGCGAAAAATTATATTTCGCGGCAATTCTCAGCAGCTATATTATATGGATTTTTTTCATCTGTGGTAAGGTTCTACCAGCAGCATAATCATTTTTGACTCCGAAATAACCTTGAGGTTAGAATAATATTGTTCTTTAAATAGATGAATTAAACACAAAAAGAGATGGAGGAAATTCGATGGAGACTAAATCTTCCAAGTATGAAATAAATGTGAATGGATCTCTGTTTGAATGGGATCTGGATGATGCCACGTTTAAATTTGAAAATGACGAAGTGCTGGTGTTTTGGGTAAACACAGCTTTCAAGACTCTGCTGGACTCCATTGAGGAAATCTCTGGTGAAAAGTCTGCCGAGCTTGTTCTTGAAACCGCTGGCTACCGGACAGGGGAAATTGTCAGCAAATTTTATCTGGAATCGAATAAAGAAAAAGAAGACATTATTAATCATTTACCTAATATGTATTTAACTGCCGGATGGGGAAAAACAGATATTGCATCCTTTAGTCTCGAAGATAAAAAAGCGATCATTCGTGTTAAAAATGGCTGGGAATATAAGATTAATGTGAAACAAAAAAAAGAAGCAGAAGGCACTTTTTTGCCTGGACATTGGGCAGGGGTGTTAAGCGGCCTGTTTGAAACAAAGGTATGGTATAAAGTGAGGCAAAGCCAGGTCCAGGGAGATCAGTATTCAGAATACGAATTTTTTGAGTCCGACATTACGCCCTCTCAGAATATCAGTGCCTTGATTAAAGAGCAGAATCAAAGCTCCCAGAAAAAGCTGGAAAAGGAAATTGCTGAGCAGACCAGAGTATTGTCTGAAATCATTAAAGAGATTTCTTCTCCTATAATTCCAGTGATCGATTCCATTTTGGTCATTCCTTTAGTAGGAAGATATGAGGAGCTGCGGGCGGAGGAGCTGCTGAACAGAACATTACTGAATCTTCCCCGTTATAAAGCAGAGTATTTAATCTTGGACTTAACTGCATTAAAGGGTGTTGATCAATATACTTTCGATTTTTTGCAGAAATTCGTCAAAGCAGCTTCCCTATTGGGCACAAACTGCATATTTGTCGGGATATCACCTGAACTTAGCCTGCAAATAATCGAGAGCGGAAATAAAGAAACACAAATTCCTTGTTTTTCAGTTCTGCAGCAGGGAATCACACACGCGTTAGATCAAGTTGGATTGGAGATTTCCCCCAAAAAGTAAAGAGTAAAAAACCAGCATTAAGGACCAATGCTGGTTTTTTACTGCATATTATTGTAACTAGCCTTTGACAACATTACCTTCGGCGGGGATCGGATGAGTTTTTAACATTCTAGCAAAATGGAGTAAATTATAGGCCATTATTTTGGCATGCTCTCTTGTGAAATCATTGTCATAGCCCTTTGCTTCAATGAAGGAAGGTCCTGGGCCAGCCTCACCAACCCAATAAGTGTCAACGTTTGGAGGGATGGTGAATCCCATATGGGAGAGTGAATATAGCACGGAGCGGGAAACTTGTTTAGCCCCATCTTCATTGCCAGTCACCACAACTCCGCCAACCTTGTTGTAATAAATATACTGGCCTTTTTCATTGGTCAGACTGCTTCCTCCATATAATCTTTCGATTACTTTTGTGGTGATGCTGCTCTGCTCGCCAAGCCAGATGGGAGAACCAAGGATAAGGATATCTGCCTCTTCAACCTTCTTAAAAATATCCGGCCATTCATCCTCCTGATCTACAGCTTCAGAAGTAATACCGTAACCAATCCTAAAGTCTGCAGCTGTAATTACCTCTGTTTCCACTTCCGTTTCATCAAAAAATTTAACCACCTCATCTATAAGTGCACCGGTATTGGATGGTTCACTGCTTTTTTTTAGTGTACAGTTTAAAACTAAAGCCTTAATTGACATGTTCCATACAGCTCCCTTTCTATATATTCACTACTCTTAATTCCCTCTGCTAAGGACCAAAAACAATCAAAATGAAGGAAATGTGAGATATTCAACGAATTACATAATTTGGTGCGAGACTGGAGGGACTGAAATGACCTATGAAATGACGGTTCAATTCCGGAGATGACTGCTATGGATCATCATTATGCAGAAAGAGAGAAGGTTATTTTGAAAGCTTGACATAAAAAGGAGGACATAATGAAGATTCGAAAAATTGACCATTCAGAGGCCCCTCCTATGAATCTGCTATTATTGGCAGATCCTTCAATTGAATTTATTGAGGATTATGTAAATCGAGGGGAAACCTATATTGCTGAATTAAATGGAGAAGCAGTCGGCGTTTATATCCTTCTATCCACAAGGCCAGGAACATGTGAGATTGTAAATATTGCCGTTAGTGAAAAATATCAGGGTGAAGGCATCGGCAGAAACCTTCTTGAGCATGCAATAGAGCTTGCTTCCCAAGGCGGAAATAAGACCCTTGAAATTGGTACGGGGAATTCCAGTATTGGACAGCTGTCTCTTTATCAAAAATGCGGTTTTAGAATCACCGGGATCGATAAAGATTTTTTTGTACGGCATTACAAAGAAGATATCCTTGAAAATGGAATCCATTGCCGTGATATGATCAGACTGTCTATGGATTTGCAATGAAAGTGCCCCAAATGATTAGAACCAGCAGTGTAAAGGGCAGACTTTTTGTGGTTGTTCAGAACCAGGAGCTACGTGAGAAAATTAAGAATGCCTCATGGGGAGCCTTCGGTAAACTGCCTCAAGCAAGCCATTTTGTTTTAATACTGGCAAGAACGAAAAAAGATACAAAATATGATTCCCAGTATCTGCAGGATCATTTTAAAAATACCCTGAGAATGCCGGAAGAAATGATGGAAAAATATTTGCAGCGGATTGAGGAATTCCAGAAGTCCGATTTTGATCTTCTGGAAGGAGACCGCCCTCTCTTTGATTGGGCCTGCAAGCAAAGTTACATCGCACTTGGGAATATGATGACCGCTGCAGCACAAATTGGCATAGATTCCTGCCCAATTGAAGGGTTTGACATTGAAAAAATGAATAGGCTGCTGGATGAGGAAGGCTTGCTTGAAGAAGGAAGCTTCGGGCTGTCGGTAATGTGTGCCTTTGGTTACAGAGTAAATGACCCAAGGCAGAAAACACGCAGACCATTTGATGATATTATAAAGTGGATTGATTAGGAAAAGAGCTTTGACTCTTTTCCTATTTTTATTGTTTTTAAAGGAGAATTCATTTTAAAGGGAGAACAATACTTTTGAATGGCTTGCTTAAATGAGGTGGAAATTATAAATCTAGTAATGAAAAGTGACTTAGCTGAGAGGCTTGACCAGACAGAGACAAATGTACTGCACTCCAGATTGACGGCAATTAAAAATCGGGAAGGAAACCCGATGGGTGTGGAAATTCAAAGAATTGGCGGGACAACCGCTTTCGCTGCCAGGAATATTCCGGGTCCATCCTTTAATCTTGTAAAAGGATTCAACGAAGCAGATGCCGAAGCTCTGGATCAAATTATTGATTTCTATCAGGGAAAAGGAATTCCCATTCGATTGGAGATCACACCATTAAACGGATCATCAGATTTACTGAAAATGCTTCATCAAAAAGGGTTCTACCAATGTGATTTCCATACCACTTTGTTTGCGGAACCTACAGATCTTGTAGACATTCCCATTAATGCCGATATTGATATACGAAGGATGCAAGGAAGCGATTTTGATCTTTTCGGCGAGCTATATACAAAGGGGTTTGGAATGCCTGGATTCCTTAGCCAAGGAATAGCTGAAAATAATGAGGTTCTATATGACAATAGAAACTGGTTCTTTTATCTTGCCTTTATAAACAATGAACCAGCTGGAATAGGTGTGATTTTTATCGATGATGGGGCAGCGAATCTTGCGGCTGCGGCTGTTTTACCTGTTTTCAGAAACAGAGGGGTCCACAGCGCGCTTATTCAAGCCCGATTGTATCAGGCGATTACACAAAATTCCGAGCTGGTGACAGGCCAGGCAAGGTTTGGTTCGGCAAGCCAGAACAATATGGAAAAAGCAGGCTTGAAAATTGGATATACAAAGGCAATCTGGATAAAGGAATAAAACCATGAATGAAGGCAGGAAGGTTCCAAAATGGACTGAGCGCGAAGACGCTCATCTATTTTATATAAGTTTAGGCTTTCAGTCAAAGAGTACCGGGTTTGTGAAAACTCTCCTTTAGAAAGCGGAATCCATATTAAGTATTTATGGAGCCGTCTGTATTATATAGTGAAGGAAAAGGAAAACCAGGCTGCTTAAACAGCCTGGAATTTTCTTTATAAAGAAGCTTTTACATCCATCTGTTTTGCTGAATCCGGCTGCTGCCTGTCAGTTTTGCTAAGAAGGATGCCCAGTGCTGTACCTGCTGCAGCTGGTACAACCCATTCCATTCCAACCGATGCGAAAGGCAATACTTCCCTAAGGGATTGAAGGGCTCCGAGATCAAAGCCAAAGGTGCTTAAACCTCCCAGCGCTGCAAATACTCCTGTGAATAATAGCGCACTCCCGTAAACTTTTCGCGGATTTCGGAAAAAGCCATTAAAGAAGCTCAGGGTAATCAAAACAATGGTTAAAGGATAAGCTGTTACCAGGAAAGGAACAGATACTTTGAGAATTTGATTTAACCCAAGATTTGATAAGGTGAAACCAATTAGGGTTACGGCAGTAATGACTAATTTATAGCTTACCTTTGGCAGCAGCTTTGAGAAATATTGTCCGCAGGCTGATGTTAAGCCTACTACAGTCGTAAAACAGGCAAGAGTGAAAATTGCACCGATGAATGCCGTGCCAGCTCTTCCGAATAACAGGGTAGCGGCAGATGATAAAATTGCTGTCCCATTTTCAAAAGTGCCGTTAGCAGCTGTTTTAGCTCCCAATAAACCAAGGGAAATATAAACGGCTGCCAACAGCACGCCAGCTATTATTGCAGCTCTTAGTGTATAGAGGGATAATTGCTTTTCGTCATGTACACCTTTTTTCTGGATGGCAGTAAGAATGACAATTCCAAAGGCTAGAGCGGCAAGGGCATCCATTGTGTTATAGCCTTCAAGGAAACCCTTAAAGAATGCGCCGCTGTCGTAACCGCCAGATGGAGACAGCTGCTTCGTGTCGAAATTCATGATTACAGCTGTACAAAGAATGACAACCGACAGCAGCAGAACTGGAGTAATCCAGCGGCCCATAAATCTTTCCATTTTGGCCGGATTTAAACTGACGACATATACAAACAAGAAAAAGACCGCGGAATACGTAAACAAAACCAGTGATAGGTTCCATGAATCATTAATAAATGGCATGACCCCCATCTCGAAAGCAACACCTGCATTTCTGGGAATAGCCAGGAAAGGACCAATGGACAGGTAGATAATAACCATAAATAAAGTGCAGAAAAGAGGATGAACCCGGCTGGCAATCGCTTCAATTCCACCCTTTGCCATGGAGATGGCAAGCAGTACAATAAATGGCAAGCCTACAGCAGTCAGAATAAAACCTGCAATCGCAAGCCAAAAGGAGGTACCTGATAAGGCACCGAGGTAGGGAGGGAATATTAAATTACCTGCTCCAAAAAACATTGAGAATAACATGAGACCGATAAAAAAGCTGTCAAATTTCTTCATAAGTTGTTCTAACTCCTTTATTAAAAAATAAAAAGACCCGTCCCCAGAAAGGGACGAGTCTATACTCGCGATACCACCCTAATTCCGCAGTTCAAAAAACTGCAGCACTCAGCTGCGTACAATTATACGCGTTCCATTGTAACGGCGGAAAACCCGTCAAAGCTTACTGTATTTCAGCTTTGCATCTCAGAGATGATCTTCGGATCAGGTACTGGACACCGGCTTTCACCATATGCCGGCTCTCTTTGGAACAGCATTCCTGTCTTACTCTTCTCTTCAGCGATTTATTATTTGAAAATAATTTATCAGATAAGTTTAGATAAGTCAATATTTTTTGTTAATTAAAATTACTTTTTGCGTTAAAAGCGTTAAAGCAGCCGGAGTTTTAGAGTATATATTTTCTATTATTATCGTTATATTCTTGTTTAGCAGAGCAAGGAAAAGAGGTAAATAATAAATATACCATTTGAAGAGTTAGGATATCCTTATCAAAAATGGAAAAAATATGTTTACAGATTGGAAAGACTAGGAGACAATCATGATTAGAATACAAGCTGTTAATAAAAAAAATGAACTGAAGAAGGATATTCCTTTAGAGAGGCTGAAGGCGGAGTGGGAAAGTTATAAGTGGTTTTGGGTTGATTTTGATAAGCCAACCGAGGTGGAAACTGCTGAACTGGACAAGACTTTTCATTTTCACCCCCTGGCAATAGAGGATTGTGTTGTCAAACTCCAGCGCCCCAAAATGGACTATTATGAAGACTACAGCTTTTTTGTCACCCATAGCTTAAATCATATTAACGAAGACAAACAGGAAATTAACTTTTTTATTGGTTCAAATTACATAGTATCCTACCATCATGAACTCTCCAGGGAAATGGATGATGTTTGGGAAAGGCTGAGCTTAAGTAAGAAAATCAGTAAATGGGACCCTTACCTGGTCATGTACCATATCATTGATAAAATAGTGGATAATTACTTTCCTATCGTTTATCAGCTGGAAGATCGTTTGAGTCTCATTGAAGATAACCCAAATGATGAAACGATGGAAGAATTATTGGAGAAATTATTTGATATCCGCCATCATTTACTGCAGATTCGGTATACTGTGATTCCAATGCGGGATTTAATATACCGTGTCATTAATTCCCATAGGCTTAAAGGTGTAAAGGAAAGATACGAATACTTTGCTGATATTCATGATCACTTATTGAAATTGACTGAAATGATTGATGGAAACAGGGAATTGACGACCGATATCCGTGACAGTTATTTATCGATCAACTCCCATCAGACAAACCGGGTGATGAGAGTCCTTACCGTGATAACCACCATTTTCATGCCCTTAACCTTCATAGCGGGCATTTATGGGATGAATTTTGAAAACATGCCGGAATTATCGTGGAAATATGGATATTTTGAAACACTGTTATTAATGTTTATTATCGCCTCAGGCATGTTTTGGTGGTTTAAGAAGAAGGGCTGGTTCAGATAAAGCGGGTTTAAGGCAGAATGCATTTTAATGGGCATCTGCCTTTTTATTTGTGTGAGCCACTGGTATTTTAAACGTGGAAAGCGATGCGTTCGAATGGCATGCCCTAAAAATTATTCCTTTATCATCTGATATAGTTCTAACATATCTTTTCTGCCGAAGATTTTCGGCACAGGATACAAGGGATTGGCTTCCTTTAAGGCACGTTCAGCCATTACCGGAATGTCAATGTCTCTAATTCCGCTCACCTTTTGGGGGATCCCCATTTTATGGTTGAGAGATTTTATGCTGCTTACAAAGCTATTTGCATTTTCTTCAGCTGATGCTCCCGGATACCCGATGCCCGCGGCCATCGCGAGTTCAGCTAAAAGCTCCCAGACTGCCTCTCCGTAATGCTCCAGTACATATGGAAGAATGACTGCATTAGCCAAACCATGAGGGACCGAATAAAATCCTCCAAGTGTATGGGCGATAGCATGAACATTGCCCACATAGGATCTGGTAAAAGCCAGTCCTGCCAGATAAGCAGCTTTTTGCATATTGGCTCTAGCCACCAGGTTTTCTCCATTAATATAGGCTTCATAGAGATTATCATAAATCAGCCGGACTGCATCAATGCTGAATTTTCTAGTCTCTGCTGTATTGCTTCTTCCAATGTAGGCTTCGACGGCATGGGTTAGTGCATCCATACCGGTTGCAGCTGTTATATGAGGAGGCAGTTTTATCGTAATCATGGGGTCCAAAACTGCATAATGCGGAATTAGACACAGGTCAATAATGGCGTATTTTTCATGTGACCGGCTGTCGGTAATGACCGCTGCAACAGTGGCTTCACTCCCCGTACCTGCTGTGGTCGGGACTGCAAAAAGGGGAGGGAGCTTTTTTCTGACTTTAAATTGGCCTTTCATTTGCGGGATGCTTTTCTCAGGCCTCACAGCTCTTGCACCAACGCCTTTAGCGCAATCCATTGGCGAACCCCCGCCAAAGGCAAGAATACCCTGGCAATTATTTTTGTTGTAAACTTCCAAAGCTTCTTCAATATTGTTAATTGACGGATTTGGAACTGTCTTATCATAAATATAGAATTCAATATTCCTTTTCTGTAAATTTAATAGCAAACCATCCATCAGCCCAAGAGCAGTGATGCCTCTGTCAGTTACAATCAAAATTCTGCAAATGTCTTTCTGTTTAATAATATCAGGCAGTTTGTCCAGGCTATTGGCGCCTTCTATCAGTTCCGGTTCCCTCCAGGGCAGAAGAGGCGATACCAGCTTGAAGGATTTCTGGTACATTCGGCAGTATGCATTGTACATTTCCTTACCTCCGTTAATTTGTCGGAAAATTCTAATATTATAATTCATATATACCTTTATGTTTAAGAAAATGTCAATATGCTGAATCAAATAAACTTGGCACAATTAGTGCAGATTCAATTTCTTATCCGCTCGATTTCTCCAATTCAAAAGATTGACACCCGCATGAATATATTTTATAATTATCTTTAATTCGAGATAAATTAATTCGAAGTAATAATTCGTGGTATTATCTTGAAGTGAAAATATTTGATTTAAAATGAGTTTCAGGGATTGAATTTTGGTTACATTAATGAGAAAGAGGTGGGAATAGTGAACAAAGTTACAAGCGGAATTCATCATATCAGTGCGATCGTAGGCCACCCGCAGGAGAATATCGATTTTTATGCAGGCGTGTTAGGTTTAAGGATGGTCAAGCAGACCGTGAATTTTGATGACCCCGGCACTTACCACCTGTATTTTGGCAATAATGAAGGGAATCCGGGGACAATCATTACATTTTTCCCATGGGCAAATGCATCCCAGGGAGTTATAGGGGATGGCCAGGTTGGGGTCACTTCCTATGCGATTCCCAAAGGTGCCCTTGGATACTGGAAAGACAGATTTGAGAAATTTAAAATTTCTTACACAACTGAAAAAAGATTCGGCGAAGAATCAATAAGATTTCAGGATCCTCATGGTCTGGTTTTAGAAATAGTGGAAAGAGATGACGGCTACAAGAATACATGGACTTTTGGAAGTATTACTCCTGATGTTGCAGTAAAGGGCTTTGCAGGGGCGACTCTTAATTCATCTGAGCCGGAACAAACAGCACATCTGCTTGAAAGGGTAATGGGCCTTGAACGCATTGGGGAAGAGGGAGAAATGATCCGGTTCCAATCCTCAGCCCAAATCGGCAATGTCATAGACCTGAAAAAGATTCCCGGCAAGCGGGGACAGATGGGTGTCGGCACTGTCCATCATATCGCCTGGCGGGCTGAAGATGACCAGGATCAATTAGAGTGGCAGGAATATGTGAGATCCAATGGCTATGGAGTAACACCAGTCAGGGACCGGAATTATTTTAATGCCATTTATTTTCGGGAGCACGGGGAAATTCTTTTTGAAATTGCAACTGATCCTCCAGGATTTGCGCATGACGAATCTCCCGGGAAAATGGGGGAGAAGCTGATGCTTCCTGAACAATATGAGAATATGAGAAATCGAATCGAGAGAAAATTAATTCCTATTGAAGTCAGGGAACTGGATTAAAACAAAGAGAGGAAGATATGATGAAACACATTTTTCAAAGAGGAAAGGATCCTGCAAAGCCTGTATTTTTGCTTCTTCACGGAACGGGAGGTACAGAAACTGATCTGCTTCCGCTTGCAGATCATATTGATCCGGAGGCTTCTGTTCTAAGTGTGCGCGGTAATGTGCTGGAAAATGGGATGCCGAGATTTTTCCGCAGGCTGGCAGAAGGTATCATTGATGAAGAAGATCTGCTTTTTCGCACGAAAGAATTAAACGGCTTTTTAAATGAAGCCGCACAGGAATACGGCTTTGAGCGTGACAACATTGTAGCAATCGGCTATTCAAATGGAGCTAATATTGCAGGGAGCTTATTATTCCATCATGAAAACTCTTTAAAAGCAGCGATTCTGCACCATCCGATGGTTCCAAGGCGTGGTGCTGAATTGCCTGATCTCAGCGGAACATCAGTATTTATCGCGGCCGGAACCAATGATCCGATTTGTCCTGCAGAAGAATCCACTGATTTACAGTCATTATTGGAAGGTGCAGGAGCGAAAGTCGAGCTTCACTGGGAAAGTTTTGGCCACCAATTAACCATGGGTGAAGTTCAGGCTGCAGCCCGCTGGTATAAACAAATATAAAAAAGTTAATCTAATGAATTATAAGGGAAGAGAATGAAAGAATAGGGAGTGCTATCATGGGTATCCTATCAAGGTTATTTGGAAATTCAACTAAAAAGGAGACGATCAATATGGAAAATGTGAAATTGGCCGTTATTTTTTACAGCATGGGCGGAACAAACTATCAATTGTCTAAATGGGCGGAGGAAGGCGGTAAAGAAGCTGGTGCGGAAGTAAAAGTTTTTAAGGTTCCCGAACTGGCTCCGCAATCTGCAATTGAAGGCAATCCGTCATGGAAAGCAACTGTGGAAGCGACAAAGGATGTGCCTGAAATTAAGCCGGACGATCTTGAATGGGCAGACGCCATCATATTCAGTGTGCCTACCCGTTTCGGCAATATGCCTTCCCAAATGAAGCAGTTCCTAGATACAACTGGCGGTCTCTGGGCAAAAGGAAAGCTTGCGAATAAGGCAGTAAGTGCAATGACATCAGCCCAAAATCCGCATGGAGGACAGGAAGCAACCATTCTTTCACTTTATACTACGATGTATCATTGGGGTGCTATTGTGGCTGCTCCCGGTTACACCGATCCGGTTCTTTTCGGAGCAGGCGGCAATCCGTATGGAACGAGTGTAACGGTTGATCAGGACGGAAACATGGTTGAAGATGTTAAAGAGGCTGTTAAGTATCAGGCGAAAAGAACAGTCACTGTTGCTGAGTGGATTAAAAAAGGAAATCAATAATATAGATGGAGCAATTGTTTTGCAATTGCTCCCTTTACATATAAAGGGGAGAAATGGCGGATGCAGAATGAAAAAATCACTAAGCGGGAGATTGCTTCAATCAGGAAAGTAAAATTGCAGGAGCACAGTCCCATTCACGCAGCAGGCCCTGTAATAGAACCGGGAAATTGGAAGCAGTATGACCCATTTCTTCTGATGATGGAAGATAAATTTCAAAAGGGAGCGTTTGACGTTCATCCCCATCGAGGGATTGAGACGGTAACTTATGTCATTGAAGGGGCCATTGAGCACTATGACAGTCATTCCGGTGAGGGCGGTGTGTTAGGGCCTGGTGATGTCCAATGGATGACAGCAGGCAGCGGAGTTGTTCATAATGAAGTGCCATCTGAAGGAATTACTGCACATTCGCTGCAGATGTGGATCAATCTTCCGCGGGGGAAGAAAATGACTTCACCAAGATACCAAAACCTAAAGGGCAGTGAAGTACCTGTCCGGGAGGAAGAGGGGGCTGTTATTAAAGTCTTCTCCGGTTCCTCGAAAGGGGTTGTATCTCCAACCTTAAATCATGTGCCCGTCACAATGGTTGAAGTAAGGATGGAAAAAGGCGCCAATCTTTCACAAGATCTGCCTGGCAGCTACAAAGGCTTAATTTATATTATCGAGGGCAGCGGGGTTTTTGGAGAAAATGAAGTTCAAGGGGCCAATGGCCAGGTCCTTGAATTGGGAGATGGCGGGAACGCTGAAAGTGAAATAGCCATGAAAGCCGAACAGACTTTGCGCTTTCTGCTATATGCAGGCGAGCCAGTCAATGAACAGATTGTGGCCCGTGGACCGTTTGTCATGAATACGGAAGAAGAAATACGGACCGCATATAAGGAATATATGAATGGTACCTTTCTGAGATAAGATACGGGTGAGGAGCAGTCCAGGGCTGCTCTTTTTTGCCGGTGCTTCCGACTTGAAGGATGGTATAAATTACCAGGTTACTTGAATGAGAAAATATTTTTTAATTAATATATTCATTGAAGGTGAGCTTATGGAGCCAAGTTCTATCCCTGCAGATCCACTCATTAAACGCAGAAGAAATAAAGTTTATCTAACTATAAATAAGAAATTTGTCATTAGTCACCTGATTTCTCTATTATGGATGGCTTTTTCTATATATCTATCATTGCCCTGGCTGAAGGATTTATCAGAAATTGTCACACTCCCAATCAGCATTTTTATTATTGGGGGTATTGCCTATGTACCGGGCTATATGAATGCATTTCTGGTGATGAGTCTGCTTTTGGACAGGCAGCCATCTTTTAAGAATGCGAATACTGATAAAGAAGTGACATTGCTGGTAGCTGCCTACAATGAAGAAAAAACAATCTTTCAAACGTTAAGCTATGTGGCGGGCCAGGACTATCATGGGAAGATTAAGGTCATCGTTATAGACAATCTTTCTACAGACGATACTCACCTTGAAATAGTAAGAGCACAAAAAGAGCTTAACCTTGCGATTGATATTTTGAAGGAACCAAAGACCGGGAAATTCAATGCATTAAATAAAGGCCTTCAGCATGTGACAACAGAATATGTTATCACACTTGATGCAGATACCCTGCTGCATCCTTCAGCAGTCCGCTTTTTAGTATCACGCATGGAAAGCAGTCCTGAAGAGGTGTGTGCGGTGGCGGGCTCGATGCTTGTACGGAATAGCCGGGAAAACCTTTTGACGAAAACACAGGAGTGGGACTATTACCTGGGTATTGCCTCAATAAAAAGGCTGCAGGGCTTATATCAGGGAACACTGGTTGCACAGGGGGCATTCAGTTTATACAAAACTGAATCCGTCCTGCAGGTAAATGGCTGGCCCGATGCCATTGGAGAAGATATTGTATTGACTTGGAGGCTGCTTCAGAAAGAATGGAAAGTGTATTTTGAGCCGCTGGCTGCAGCTTTTACCGATGTTCCTTCCTCTTTATCTCACTTTGCAAAGCAAAGGTCAAGGTGGGCGAGGGGAATGATTGAAGGACTGAATGAAATCAAGCCATGGAATCAGCCGCAAATTTACACAAAATACTTAACAGGTGTGAACCTGGTTATGCCATATCTGGATATGGTATATACTTTCTTCTGGATTCCCGGATTGCTTTTGGCGTTCTTCGGCTATTTCTGGATAGTTGGACCGATGACCTTGTTTGTGCTGCCGCTTACCATTTTAAGCTACGGGATCTTATATATGTATCAAAAGCATTATGTGTTTAAAAATCTGAATCTGAAAGTCAGAAAAAACATTTTAGGATTCTTCACATTTATCCTATTCTATCAAATGATCATGTCACCCATATCTGTATGGGGGTACCTTCAGGAACTTTTTAAATCAAAACGAGTCTGGGAATGATCCTTCGCTGCATTAAAAGGCGAAGGTTTTTGTTTTTATTATGCACATTTTCTTCAATCCTTCTTATAATATTGAAGAGAAAATAATCGAATAGTCCTTTTTTATTGCATTTGGTTTGGGTAGGAGATAAAATGTTTACCAAAGTAAACTTTTTAAGTTAGGCGCATATACTTATAGTAAATTGGCATTTATATTTTTTTAATGCAAAAGTTGCCCTTGAGAAACTTTTTGGCAATAGAGAAAAAGGAGAGAGCGGTATGTCGCAGGAAGTATTATTTGCATTAGGTCTTACTTTGTTTGCCGGCTTAGCGACAGGTATTGGCAGTTTAATGGCTTTTTTCACTTCTAGAACGAATACGAAGTTTTTATCATTGGCACTTGGCTTTTCCGCAGGTGTGATGATTTATGTCTCCATGATTGAAATCTTTGTAAAAGCCAAAGATGCACTTGTAGGAGCATTAGGTCAAGTAAGCGGGAACTGGGCAACTGTTGGAGGTTTTTTTGGGGGTATCCTCCTTATTGCATTAATTGACCGGTTTATTCCTAAAAAGGATAATCCCCATGAAGTGAGGACAGTTGAAGAAATGAATGATTCCGGCAATGCGGTCAAGGATCCGGCACTCTTAAAAATGGGGACCTTTGCGGCGCTGGCGATTGCGATTCATAACTTCCCGGAAGGAATTGCAACATTTACTTCTGCACTCCAGGATCCTTCGCTTGGAATCGCCATTGCGGCGGCCATTGCCATTCATAATATACCAGAGGGAATTGCTGTCTCAGTTCCTGTCTATTATGCCACAGGAAGCAAGAAGAAGGCTTTTAAGCTATCATTTTTATCAGGGCTGTCAGAGCCGATTGGAGCTTTAGTGGCCTACTTGATTTTAATGCCATATTTAAACGATGTCATGTTTGGTGTCATTTTTGCCGCAGTTGCTGGAATAATGGTGTTCATTTCTCTTGATGAATTATTGCCGGCTGCCAAGAAGTACGATGAAGCCCATACCTCCATTTATGGTCTTGTGGCAGGGATGGCCGTGATGGCGCTCAGCCTCCTGCTGTTTATATAACAAAAAAGCAGTCTCCCGCACTGGTGCATGTTTGAGGGAGGCTGCTTTTTTATTAGTGCGCTGTACCTTTATCAAAATTGCTGCCGCTGACATCGGCAATATTTTCAATAGCCACTAATGCTCCAGGGTCAATATCTTCCACTATGGAACGGAGCGTTGATAGTTCAATCCTTGTTACGATTGTATAAATGATCTTTTTGGGCTCTCCGGTAAAAACACCCTGGCCCTGAATATAGGTCATTCCTCGTCCCAATTGCTTCTGGAGCTCAGCTGAGATTTCTTCAGGCACATCAGAAATGATTGTAACCGACTTCAGCTCTTCCATACCTTCCACAACGATATCAATCATCTTATAAGCAATATAATAGGTGATAATGGAGTACATGGCTGTTTCCCAGCTGAAAACGAGAAAAGCTGCAAGAATAAAGATAAATACGTTGACAATCATGATAAATTGGCCGACAGATACCGGACGCTTCTTGCTGACCAGGATGGCGATAATCTCTGATCCATCCAAAGCCCCGCCAGTTCTGATCACAAGTCCAACCCCTGTTCCCAGAATGACTGCACCAATGACTGTTGCCAGAAATAAATCATCTGTAACAGGCTCAAAGTGATGGAGATATGCGGTACTTGCGGATAAAACAATTACTCCGAATAAGGTATGTACCGTGAATTTCATTCCGATTTTGCGATAGCCAATATAAAGAAATGGCAGGTTTAGAATAATTAAAAATATACTCATGGTCATCCCGGTCAGCTCTGCAGCAATTATGGAAAGACCGATAACACCGCCATCAAGAATGCTGTTGGGAACGAGGAAAAACTCAAGTCCTGCTGCTGCAATCATCGCACCTATCGTGATCATGATGAGCTGTTTTACCTCTTTTACTACCCGCTTTTTCTTCGTCATTGCCATATGATCAAGCCCCTCTTTTTAAAATACTTACATATTATAGCACTTATTAGGGTGGTTTTTTTAGTAAGAATTACTTTGGCTTCAAAAGAAGGAATAAAAGCACAGATGTTGAATGTAATTAAACGGATTCGGCATGGGAAGGTGATTATTTGAAAAGAGTGATGGTGATTGGGATTTCAGCAGGTGCAGGAAAATCAACCTTTGCCAGAAAATTGCGCGAGAAAACAGGCATTGAGGTACACCATTTGGATGCGGTTTTCTGGAAGCCTGGCTGGGTGGAAAGCGGGTTTCAGGAATTTTCGGATGCACAGCGTGAAATAGTGAAAAAAAAGCAGTGGATTATTGAAGGCAATTACAGCAATACTTTTGAAATCAGGGCAGCTGCATGTGATACTGTCATATATCTGGAAGTCCCCCTCTATCTCTGTCTGTACAGAGTATTAAAAAGGTGGGTGACCAATCTTGGCAAAACAAGGCCTGATATGGCTGCAGGCTGCAGAGAGAAAATGGACTGGAAGTTTATAAAATTCATTGTGACAACATACGGACTGCGCAAAAAGAAAATGGCTGAGCGGCTTGACAGGTTTGCAGCTGAAGGTAAAGAAGTCATAGTACTGAAAAACAGATTGGATATTGATTCTTTCCTTGAAGATTTCGATGTTAAGACTGACAATGCTTCATAAAATAGTAATACCCCTGCACTTTTGCAGGGGTTATTCTTTTCTGGTTTTTGAAACATTCACCCGGCCTGAAAAGAACACGGCACCGCCGCCCATATCGGAAAGCCGGTCCGGTGTCAGCGAATTGACCAGATGTCTGGTTCCCGGGATATCTGCCCATATTCCCTGTGAAACTACTGTACCTGGAAGGACAAGTTCTCCCACCGCAGCTTTGAGTTCGCATTCTCCGCGCTCATTCCAAACGCGGACGATCTCTCCATCTTCAATTCCATAATTCTTCGCATCCTTACTATTCAAGTGAAGACGAGGCTCCTTCTCCATGCCTGCATGTTTTTCATTATTTGAAAAGGTTGAATTTAAAAAGTTATGATTCGGTGCAGGCACAAATAGAAACGGGAATGTGTCGTCTTCCTTCAGCGGTTTATAATCAGGCAGAGGAGGATGTCCATCATCTTTCATTCTCTGCGAATATAATTCAATTTTTCCGCTTGGCGTGGACAGCCTGCCGGGAAACAGCGGTTTTACCCTCGCTTTGATGTACTTGTATTTCTTCAGGGATTCAGCATTAATTTCTTCAATGAAGGGGTTAGCTGAGAAATCTAATGCGGCATCAATCATCTCTTCTTCCGTTTCATTGAATACGGCATCATGATAGCCCATTCCTTCTGCAAGAAGCCGAAACACTTCGACATTTGACTTTGACTCGCCATATGGTTCAATGACTGGCTCCTGAATCTGCATGTAGTGATGCCAATAGGATGAATATATGTCCGTATTCTCAAAAGAAGAAGACGCCGGAAGCACAATATCAGCATATTTGGCCGTTTCCGTTAAGAATAGATCGTGGACAACAAGGAACAAATCCTCTCTCTGCAGCCCTTGCCGGACTTTATTCCCTTCCGGTGCCACAACAGCAGGGTTGCTTCCATAGACATACATAGATTTAATTGGTTTTTCCAGGTCAAGCAATGCAGAACCGATCCGATTCATATTAACAATGCGTGTATTCTTGTTATGCAGGAGATCAGGCCTTTGAAGGGCTCCAGTATTAAAAGCAAGATAGCCGGAGTTTCCCTTGATGGCACCGCCGCCCTTTAAGAGCCATTGCCCTGTAATGGCAGGAAGACATGCGATGGTGCGGATGCACATTCCTCCATTGTCATGATGCTGTGGCCCGTTGCCGATCCGTATAAAAGCGGGGGAACTCTCTCCATACATACGGGCTAATTTAATAATATCTTCTTTCGGCACACCTGTTATGCCGGCTGCTGTTTCAGGGTCATATTGCTTCACATGTTCGCGAAGTTCCTCATGGCCAACCGTAAACTCCTCGAGAAAAGCTTCATCCACTAAATTTTCCGCAAACAGAACATGCATGATGCTAAGTGCCAGAGCAGCATCAGTGCCGGGTGTAATGGGGATAAACCAGTCGGCCATTTTCCCGGTCTGGTTTTTATGGACATCAATTACAACGATTTTCGCACCGCTTTTTCTTGCTTTTTGGGCGAGAATCATTTGATGCATGTTCGTGCTGACTGCATTAATGCCCCATAAAATTATAAGCTTTGAATGGATGGTATCCTCTGGGTCAATCCCAAAGCTGCCTCCCATTGTGTACGAATATCCTGCTGTACCGGCAGATTGGCAAATCGTCCTGTCAAGACGGGATGCTCCGAGTTTATGGAAGAAGCGGCGGTCCATTCCTTCTGCGCTTAATCTGCCCATATTTCCATAGAAACTGTATGGCAGGATGCTATCAGGACCGTTTTCGGCAATTAGTTCCTTCCATCTGGAAGTTATCGTGTCTATAGCCTCTTTCCACCCAATTCGTACAAAATGCCCTTCACCTTTGGTCCCGGCACGCTTCATTGGATATTTGAGCCGATTCCGATCATAAATCCTTGAAGGCATGCTGCGGACCTTGTTGCATATATTCCCCTGTGTAACGGGATGATCGGGATCTCCTTCAATCTTTACGATTTTTCCTTCTTTTTTATGTACCAGAAGGCCGCATTGATCCGGGCAATCCAAGGAGCAGACAGATGGAAAAACACCATTTAAGGTACTGCTGTAAGAGTTCATATCCACATACTCCTTCCTCATAGTAAATCGATCATACCATAAAATTCAGATTATATGATGGATGTCCGGGAGCAGCAGGGAAATTTCTAATATGAAACATGAAACCTCATATTTGAAACTGTACTATGAAAAAACTTTTGTAAAATAGGTTTGTTAGATTTTGTGGTTCAGAATACAACTGAGCAGGTGAACAGGTAATGGTACTGAAAATTGCGATTATAGATGATCATAAGCTTTACAGAGAAGGGGTTAAACGAATACTGGAAATGGAAGAGGGCATTGAAGTAGTTGCTGAAGGGGAAGATGGCCGCGATGCGCTCAAAATTGATAAAGCTTTTAAGCCGGATGTAATGATTATGGATATCGACATGCCAAATATGAATGGCATAAAAGCCACCGATAAGCTGAGTGAAAACAAATCAAAAAGCAAAACCATTATTTTATCTTTTTATGACGATGAAAATTATGTCACCCGGGTGCTGCAGAATGGTGCTGCCGGATACCTGATCAAAGATATTGGTGCCAAAAGGCTGATAGAAGCAATAAGGGTTGTTGCCGGCGGCGGCAGTTATCTGGATCCAAAGGTAACAAAAAATATTATTAAGGAATACAGGAGACTTACAGAATTAAATTCAACAGGCCATTACTGCAATCAAAACTATCAGCGTCCGCTGCATATATTGACCCGGCGCGAATGTGAAGTGCTGCAGCTGCTGGCAGATGGAAATAGCAATACTGATATCAGTAAAATTCTTTTTATAAGCGATAAGACAGTTAAAAATCATGTTAGCAGCATTCTAAGAAAGATAAAGGTCCATGATCGGACACAGGCAGTATTACTGGCGATTAAAAGAGGCTGGGTTAGAATCGGTTAGGATTTTAAAAATGCACTGAATTTATAAAAAGGCATGTTCTCAGAGCATGTCTTTTTATGGTTGAGCTGTAAATTGGGATGAGTAAGCATTGACGGTAATAGAAAAGATATATTGGAAGAGCCTGAAAAGATAGGTGATAACATGAATAGGTTTTATAAACGCTACTCAGATTTAATTTTTCATTTGCTCAGTGAAAATAATTGGATCAGCTTAGCGCAGCTTGCAGAACGAACAGGCTTTTCCAAAAGCACGATATGGCGTGATCTGGAATTCCTGGAGACGATTATGCCGGGGGATTGGAAGCTCGCCAAGCATGAGTCCTTAGGCGTTAAGTTAAAAAAGCCTGAAAGCGGCACGCTTGAAAGCATCTTAAGAGAAATTCGCGAAAAAAATACGTATTTTCATACGTTAAAGCTGATTCTAATGAGCGATGGAATTGACATTTCCCAAATATCCAATAAGGTGCATATTAGCCGTTCGACCGCATACCGACACATCGAGAAGCTGCAGGAAGTTCTGAAAGAATCCCAGCTTACTTTAACTCCAAGTCCTTTCAAAGCAGTTGGTGATGAAAGAAATATCAGGCGTTTTCTCATGCAATACTTGGATTTGATGAGCTTTAGACCTGAAGCTGAGAAGGATTGGCTGCATTCCGGAGGTTTTCAGCAGGCATTGCTGGAGGTAACATCAGGCCATTCGATGACACTCCGGACAGGAGCCATTCAACGCCTCAAAATGGTTATCTATATTTCAAATCTGCGTATGTCCAAGGGATATTTTGTATCGTTTCCAAAAGCTTTTCTGGATGCATATAAAGAAAGTAAATATTTCCTAGCTGCCAAAGATTTAGTGCATTTTATAGCTAAAGCCAAAATTCCATCCAGGGAAACACAGCTTCAGGAGATACTGTTCTTTGCCGTTTATTTAATGAGCGAGGAAAGGCCGACGAATCGGGCGCAGCATCTGCGTTATCTGCGCAGGAGGAGGATAGGTGAAAAAGAACATCCCTTTTCTGTCTACTTGGAACGCCTTTCTAACATAGCCGGCTTCAATCTGACAGATGATGATATCTTCTTATTTCACATTTACCAGACCTTTAAAAGGATCTATCTGGGGAAAGAATTTAATACGGAAACACTGCATAGCTCAATGCTTCAGCATCTTCCGTATTATGAGACTAACTCACTTTTTATAACATTAGAGAACTTGGGAGTCAAAACATTCTCGAAAATCCCCCTTGTTTTCAATAAACTGGATGTACTTGAGATTTTTACTCTTTTCCAGGCTGCTATTCTGCGAAGGAAGAATAAACATATCATACAGGCTGCACTGGTATGCCGTACTTATTACGAAAAAGATTATATCAGGGAAGTGCTAAAATATCATTTTGGAAACCAGCTTGCTATATCCACTCTTGATTCATCCAGCGTTGATTTAATTTCTGAATATGAAGAGTTTGATTTAGTCATTTCTACTGAGCTTTATCAGTCATCCAAGCTGATAGGACACCTGCCGGCCATACATGTTTCTGCTTTTCCGACAGGGTCGGAGCTTATGGAAATCAGGCAATTCATACATGATCACTTCTTTGAACAAATTGGGCTGGACAAAGAATTGATCTATCCCTTTGAAAAATAAGCAGGTAAATATGAAGACGCCTTCAAACTGGTAAGGGGTTCCGTTTGGGGAGAGAAATTGACAAATAGCAATAAAAATAGCAGGCTAATTCGCTTATGAATTAGACCTGCTATTTTTGTTGTTATAACAATGTTTTCATTTAATTTTGTGGCGAATTAGCACTTTAATTAGTATCTTAATTATCAAGCGTACAATAATTATTGTACACCAAAAAAAGAAGTGTCAATTAGTGTGCTAAATGACTTGTTAATCCGCAACTTGTCCTTGAGTAGAACCTTACTCTTTTGTGCCTCTAGGAAGGAATTGTGTAATACAATTGTAAATATTGAATATTCCATTAACGGGGCAGTTTTGTTGAAGAAGAATTTTTAATATATTCTCGAGAAAGGTCTTAAATCAAATAAAGCTTTTTTCGGAGGAAGATATGGAAGAGTTTAAAGTGAAGCAATTAAAAAGTCTGTTTTATATTGATTTAGCCCATTTAGATAAGGAAAGCAAAGAAGAGGGTTTTTGGTTTCTTGATAGATTAGTTAATGATTTTGAAAATGGAACTAATAAATTTAATAAGTCTGGGGAATCTTTAAATGGTTTGTTTAACAAAGAAGGTGTTCTAATTGCTATTGGAGGGCTTAATATAGATCCATTTTCAAATGATGAAAAAGTTGGACGGTTGAGAAGGTTCTATGTTTCTAATAATTATCGAAGGAGGGGTCTTGGAAGACTTTTGTTAACAAAAATAATTAACGATGCAAAACACATTTATAAGGTTTTAGTACTTCATACAGATACAGAACAAGGAGATAAATTTTATACCTCTCTTGGATTTTCAAAGGAAAATATTTATCCAAATTCAACCCATTATTTAAGCCTATTTAATATGTGATGTGTTATTAAAAAAATGATGCGTTATATGATCCAGCTGCCAAACCAGGTGCTTTTTGAACAAAAGGGGCAGGTTTGTGGAGGAAGAGCCCTTGAATGCTATCTCACTTTGTAGCCTTTCAAGAATTAATACAAAATAAAAAGGTACTTCCCTACAGTGAAAGCACCTTTACTATAATTTAATCCCAGATTCTAATCCGTGGTACCCCTGCAGTTCTTAAATAATCCAAAAGCTGGCCAGTGTGAATTGATTCGTGGTAGGCAATACGGAGGAGCATATCCCCCAAGTCTCTTATGTATCCTGAATCAGAGCGGTCTATCTTTATGTTTGTCAAATCTTCCTCAGAAAATGACTTGATTGTATCAATGAACTTATTGCGATATGGTTTTGCAAACTCCAATTCCGCGTTTACAGTAGTGAAAGGTCTATTTTCAAAAGGTGAAATAAACTCTGAAAGACTTCCTCTATTTATAAGTGCTAGGTGATAATAATGTTCACTTTCCAGAACATGCCTGATCATTTCTATGCAATTCATGGCTTCATCATCAGGCTTCCATTTTAATTTTTCTTCAGGAATTGATGTCCACACATTAACGCTTCTTCTTCGAACTTCATTAAAGTTTAAAATAATTAGGTCAATTGAATTCAATTGAACCCCTCCCTTAGTAGTCATAAATGAATTATACACGAATATATGTTCCGGTGGAATTTTTGTTGAGATTTATTAGAAACTATTTTAACGAATTACTACAAGTATTTGTGCCAGGTGGTAATCGAGACTGAATTGTTAATGTTCTTATTAAACAAAAGGGCAGGTTGCTTGCCATTGCACGAAATGAAAGTGCATCACTCCCAGCAATGGAACAGGATCAATACGTTTCTGTGGCAAATTTCAACAAATTATCCTGGGCGCAGTTACTGGCTGGTTTAGACACGGTACGCTCCAACACGTTAAGCCTTATTTCAACCATTGATGATGCAGCATGGGTTCGTAATGGAATTGTAATGACCAGCCCCGTTTCGGTAGGTACCATTGCATATGGAATTGCCGGGCACGAGCTACACCATATGAAAGTGATTAGTGATAAATACTTATAAGTCTTTTTCCATTAATGAAAAAACCTAATTTCTTATTTAATCTGAAAAATTAGATTTATATTTTTAACATTAAAACTTCCTTTACGTAGTAAATCTGTATTTTCCGACGCTAGCCCTTATAGCGAATAAAGCATTGAAATGATGACCGCCGCTTATTTGGGAAAGGAAAAAGACGGAACAGATGACTTTACAAGCGACAAATGAGTAGATGAACTAATAAATAAATTGGACCAGATGTACTAAAAGAGATGTATATGAAAAAGCAACAAAATAATTAAATAAAACTTCAATTAACGGGGGCTTTAACTAAATAAGAAGTTAATACCACAAAAAACCCAGAGCCATTTAGGTCTGGGTTTTTTGTGTTAAATACAGTGTTATTTACACTGCTATTACGGATGGTAATTTGGGTGTGATTTAAGGTTTTCCCTCCCTAATCGGAATCCCTTATCAAACTGGAGGTGTTTTTTTATTTATTTTTTCAAAATATGTTGATTTTGATAATCATTATCAATTAAAATATGATAATTGATAATCGTTTTCATACATAGTTTAGATTTTAAGGAGGCGAAGAATTGATTAATAGCCCTCAAGTATCCGTCCGCACAATGACTGACCAGAATTTAACGGACTTTATCCGGTGTCCTTATAGATTTTATTACACACATATTGAAAAGAAAAAACATCCCCTTGGCTGGCGTCAGGCCATTCAGCATATTATCAATAAAGTCGCTTCATCGTATTTTCAACTGCCTCAAAGCCATCGGACACCTGCAAATGTTATGATGCTGATCGATCAATATTGGGGAAGGCTGGAGCTGCGCATGTTTGATTCCCAGCTCCAATATTATATGGCTGCAGCAGCAGTTACAGATGGTTTAATGAGAAACTTAAGCAGTGAATCTGAAATCGATCAGCCGCTGTTTTTGTATGAAAAGTTTAAAATAAATCTAAAAGAGCTGAATGCAGATCTTTCTTTAACTTTTGATGTGGCGGAATGGCAGCAGGATTCTTTTAATGTGAAGAAATTCCTGGTGGATGCTGACAAGCAAATGCTTGAGCTTTATTGCCATCTAACAGTGGTTTTTTCAGAAAAGGTATTTGGAATAAGGCCGGCCAGAATTGAAGTCGTGACATTAATGGATGGTGAGAGGCACGTATTCAATCCAAGTAAAGATAGCCTTGAAGCGGGATTAAACTATCTGCAGATGATGAAGACGCTTCTCGAAGACACAAAGCAGTTTTCTGATTTGTATAATATGAATGAGTGTCCAGCCTGTCCTTTTCAGGATGTCTGTGACAGGGATGAAAAGAAAGAGGGAAAACAAAAATACTTATCCTAAAAAGGCGCCTGGGAAATCCGGGCGCTTCTGCTTGTATGAACCTATTTAGGGTGAATGTATTTCCATTGCTTTTAAATGAATTTCCCGCTAAAGTTTTTAAAGGGATGTCAGATAGAAAGGCTGTGATTCTTTTTTGAAAATACTTATTACAGGTGCAAATGGTTTTTTAGGGAAAAAGCTTGCATTGAAGCTTTTGGAAGAGGGGCATGAACTTTATTTATTAGTCAGAAGCAGAAAGCGGCTGGACGCCTTTATGCAGGGCGAAGGAAGCGGCTTTTCCAAGCAGATTCATATATTGGAAGGCGATGTTACAGAGGAGCATCTCGGAATAAATAGAGAACTTGCGGGTTCATTAAAAGGAAAGGTAGATGCTTTATACCATAGTGCAGCACTTCTATCATTCGATGAAAGAGATCGGGATATGACTTTTGAAGTGAATGTGGGCGGAACAGAAAATGTCCTGAAGCTTGCTTTGGAAATAAATTGTCCTAAGGTCTTATATATCAGTACCGCCTATACGGTTGGGACAGAGAATGTGGGGGCGGAAGCTCTTTACTCAGCGGAAAGGCAATTTGTAAATCCGTATGAAGCTTCTAAATGTGTGGCAGAACACCTAGTATATACCTTCCGGGATAAACTGGATATTGTTATCCTCCGTCCGGGGATTATCATCGGTGATTCCAGAACAGGTGAAGCTGATACGAATTTTGGCTTATATGGATTTCTAAAAGGCATCAAGATTTTAAAAAAACGGGCAATTAGAAAACAAGACGGCCAAACCTGCAGAATCTATCTGGATCCTGATGTGGCCCAGAATTTTGTGCCGGTGAATTATGTTATTGATACACTGGATGCCGCCTTAATTCATGGAGTAAATGGCGCGATATACAATATTACAAACCCTAACCCGCCTCTGCAATCAGACATATATGAAATAGTAAAAGAGGTATTGGATTTTCCGCAATTGAAGATGTGTGTCCCTGGATCCTCTGCAGAAATGACAAATGAGGAAAAGGCCTTTCATGAATCAATGAGCATTTTCCACAGTTATTTCCAAAGGACCATTGATTTTCCGTCAGAAAATACGGAAAATCTGCTTGCAGCTGCCGGGATTCCCATGCTGCAGATGGATCGTGAGGTATTAACGAGAATAATAGCAGGATATTTGCTCGATAAAGCGAGTATATCTTCCTGACGAGAAAAAGACCGGGGATTTGAATTCCCGGTCTTCATTTATTCATTCCTGCCTGTTTCCCGCCTTTTTGGGCACCTGCTTCAAGGGGGGCTTTTAAAAGCTTACGGTGTTTAATTTCCATATTCTGAATTTGATTCAATTCCTCAATTAAGTCATGGATGGAGAGAATTTCATAGAGAATGGCTGTCCCAGGCTGGACATGGTGTTGTGTGCGCGGTTTTAAACCGCCCGCAGGGTCCAGTTGTTTTTGCTCAATAAACCACTGTGTTACCTGGCTGATTTTTTTACGCTGGCTTTCTGTAATAAGAAAGCCGGGATCATACAGACTGTCTTTTAGATCCTCAAGAACTGACAAGGCGAACTTTTTCCTGCTTTTCTCAAGGTCCAGCCTGCCAGGCGGCAGGAAGATCAAGTTACCGGCGTGATAGGTGATCTGCCTTAAAATAGTCAGTTTTTTATATTCATAATGAAAGTCCCGCATATCTTCACGGCTGAATCGGTGATATCTATATTCAGCTTTTTGATAATGGCATAAAGTTTCCGTTTTATCGATATCTTTAATAAGTCCTTGGAAATCAGAACGTATAGTGCCATCAGCTTCCTGTGATCTAAAAATCTCAAGGCCTCTTTTAAGTAAAATATCACCGGATCGTCTGTAAAGGGCGTGGATATTTTTCATGATCGATTTTGAGTAATTGGGCGGCATGACAAAAAAGTTTACTGCTGTAGAAACGACAATTCCTGTAGTGGTAGTCCCCAATCGAATGAAAAAAGAGGACAGATAATGATCATGTACCGTTGAGATCATAGCAACACCGGTCAATGTAGCCACCAGCATTCCATCATGAAGCTTAAGCTTATGGCAGACGATGATTGTTGCAAGCGATACGGAAGCATAACTATACGGGCTGTCACCGAAAATGAACGTAAATAATACAGCAAATCCCGCACCAATGGCAGCCGCCGGAAACCTGACATATGCTTTCCGGATGGAGTCCGCAACAGTGGGCTCAATCGTTACGATGGCCGTAATCACAGCAAACATGGCTGGCCAATTCAGCATATGGCAAATAAAAGCTGTAATAAAAACAGCCAGTCCGGTTTTGGCAATTCGTCCTCCTATAAATTTATATGGAATAGTCTGTTTCATAAAAAATCCTTCTTTAAATCTGTGTTTTTAATATAAATTTTATATTAGTGCAAGGGACCAATAAGAGCAAATGCAAATCTTCTGATAAAATAGAATTATCCCGGTGACAGGCTCTGATAGTATGTTAAAATAGACAACTATATAGTATAGATAATGAATATATATAAGATTTTAACAAAGGGAAGGGTGAGTTTGAGTGTCAATTGAAAGTGTGAAAGCCCATTTTAAGAAATGGGACCGGGAACAGGATGTAATGGAGTTTGATTCTTCAAGCGCAACAGTGGAACAGGCTGCTGAAACAATCGGTGTCTGCCCTGCACAAATTGCCAAAACGCTTTCCTTCAGGGGTGATGGGGATGAAGCAATTCTTGTGGTGGCAGCAGGTGACGCGAAAATTGACAACAAGAAGTTCCGGAAAACGTTTGGATTTAAAGCCCGCATGCTTTCAGCGGAGGAAGTTCTCGAACAGACCGGCCATGCTGTTGGCGGAGTATGTCCATTTGGACTGAAGAATGACCTGGAAGTCTATCTGGATGAATCTATGAACAGATTCGAAACACTTTTCCCTGCATGCGGAAGCAGCAATTCTGCCATTGAACTGACTCCTGCTGAAATTAATACATATTCAGATGCCAAAGCCTGGGTGGATGTCTGCAAGGACTGGGAAGATGCACTGATCGTTGAACGGCCTTTGGAGAAAATAACGAAATAATCGTTCTGCAAAATAATTAAATAATGTATTATTATGATTATATATGAATAAATATATAGATTGACGGATTAGGAGAGCAGATATATGGAAAAAAATCTGATTATTAAACAAATCGATGATCTTCAAGCTGATTTTTATAGAATAAGCACATACATAGGCGAGAATCCTGAACTGGGGCATGAAGAGTACAAGGCATGCAAAGTTTTGACAGAGGAGCTCAAGAAGCATGGATTCTCCGTGGAAATTGGCACATGCGGCCTGCCGACTGCTTTTACGGCGACCTATGACAGCGGGAAAGAAGGGCCTGTAATCGGATATATGTCTGAATATGATGCACTGCCTGAAGTTGGGCATGCATGCGGCCATAATCTTATTGGGACAATGGGAATTGCTGCCGGAATAGGTTTGAGCAAAGTGATTCATGAAACGGGAGGAAAAGTCATTGTCTTTGGCACGCCTGCAGAGGAGACAAAGGGCGGCAAGGTGACAATGGCCGAAGCGGGTATTTTTGACGCTTTGGATGCAGCAATTATGGTTCATCCCCTCGACAATTATGTGAAAAGCGGTTCATCACTGGCGATGGATGCGATTCAGTTTGAGTTTTTTGGAAAGTCAGCACACGCAGCTGCCAGCCCGCATTTGGGAATAAATGCGCTGGATGCTGTTCTGCAAACGTTCAACAGCATAAATGCTTTGCGCCAGCATATCAAACCTGATGCCCGAATACACGGTATTATTACGGAAGGGGGCAAGGCTGCAAATGTTGTTCCGGATTATGCAGTTGCGCAATTTTATGTTCGTGCAGCCAAACGTGAGTATGTAAATGAACTTGTAGAAAAGGTCAAAAAATGTGCTGAAGGGGCGGCTCTGCAGACGGGTGCCGAAATGAAGTGGTCATTTTATGAATTCTCATATGATGATATGGTTACGAACAGCCCTTTATCAGAAGCATTTAATAAGGAACTGATTTCCCTAGGTGTGAATGAGGAGGAAATAATGGAGCAGAAGGATGGCTCAGGTTCTTTGGACATGGGGAATGTCAGCCAGGCGACACCTTCCATTCATCCTTATATTAAAATTACAAATGAGGCTTATGCCTGCCATACACATGAATTCCGCGAAGCTGCTATGAGTGAGAAGGCCAGAGAAGCCATGATCCTTGGAGCAAAGGCAATGGCACTTACAGGGTATGAAGTGTTAACAAATAAGGAGCTTTTAAAAAGGGTCAAAGAAGAATTTGAGTCGAATAAGGCATTAGCATAAGTTCAAAATAAGGCCATGATCCGCAAAAGGATCATGGCCTCTCTATTATGATAAACTATTCCATTCTGAATATAGTCCGGTTCCATTGCAGCCCTGACAGTCAAATTGGTTAGCGTGATAAGCGAATTCGTTCCCCGGATAAAGTGAAAAACCCCTGCCGTAACAGTCCGGACACTTGTTTTCTTCCTTCATGCGATTGACATGATTCTGATATCTCATTTCGCGCCATTCATTAAAGGCATTCAATAATCCCATTTTTTTCACCTCAGCCATTTTTTCCTTATTTTGAATAAAATGGACAGTTTTTATACACGTTGACAATATAGTATATGAATAAAGTGGGACTAGTGTGAAAAAAAGCTTGTCTTACTTTTTTTTGAGTCTGAACCTGGAGTACCTTCGGACACAGCGACCGGGTTTTTCCAATGTTGAGTCTGAATCTGGAGCAACTTCGGACACAGCGACCGGGTTTTTCCAATGTTGAGTCTGAACCTGGAGCAACTTCGGACACAGCGACCAGGCTTTTCTAATGTTGAGTCTGAACCTGAAGCAACTTCGGACACAGCGACCAGGCTTTTCTAATGTTGAGTCTGAACCTGGAGCAACTTCGGACACAGCGACCGGGTTTTTCTAATGTTGAGTACGAACCTGAAGCAACTTCGGACACAGCGACCAAGTCTTTCCAATGTTGAGTCTGAACCTGAAGCAACTTCGGACACAGCGACCAGACTTTTTCCATTTTTGAGTCTGAACCCGAGGTAACTACCGACTCAGCGTCATTATTTATGATGCCATTTTTCGCTGAGAGCTTCGATAAAAATGCTGACATTTCTTTTTTCCTGCATAATGGGAGAAAGTACATGGGACAGAGTGCGTTTGAATTCCTGATTTTTCACCTTGATGATAGACAGGTTGTTTTGTTTTACGTCCCTTGCAACTACGCTTCCGGAAAGAATGCTCATTCCCAGCCCATTGATGAGTGTTTCTTTTATTCCCTGGTTGCTTGAGATTGTCAGGAGTGATTTCACCTTAAGCCCATTTGATCTGACCACATGGTTAAAATACTCCCTGGTTCCTGACCCGTTTTCCCTCATGATCCAAGCCTGATCCTGGAGGTCGGCAATGGTTGCTTCTTCTTTTTGTGCCAAGGGATGCTCGTTGGAGGTCACAATAAATAATTCATCCTCTAAAAAGGGAGTCACGATAAGCTCTTTTTCATTTGTCTGGCCCTCAATTAAGCCGATATCGACATGATGGGAGCGTGTGGACTGGACAACTTCCTCCGTGTTGGCAATAGTGATCTGGAGATTCAGTTCAGGATATTCATTCTGCAAATTAAGGAGAATGGGAGGCAGGATGTATTCCCCTATTGTGAAACTGGCCGCAATTTTCAGATCCCCTTTAATAGTATGCTGCTGATCTAAAATTTCCTGCCTGGTTTGCTCGTAAATGGTAATCATCTGCTTGGCCCTGTCATATAATATTTCACCGCTGGGCGTAATCTTCAAGTATTTTGGAGAACGCTGAAAGAGTTTTGTCTGAAATTCCTTCTCCAGATTTTTGATATGGAGGCTGACACTGGGCTGAGACATGAGAAGGAGCTCTGCCGTCTTTGTAAAGTTTTTCACTTCAGCCAAGGTGACGAATGTTCTTAACGCATCATAATGCAAAATATCACCCTTTTGTAATTAATAATATTAATAGTTATGATAATTAATATTTATTTTACTAATGCTAAATCATTCGGTAAAGTATTAGATATATATTTTTTTAATTATAAACCCGACTTTTTTTATAGGAAAAGAAGAATATTAAAGAAATAAGAATAAACCAGCCCTATTCTGCTGGTTTGCGAGGTGGATCATGTTGCAACTTCAGGTAATGAACAGTCCGTTTAACCAGGAGCAGACAGAGCTCCTGAATCGTCTTCTCCCGACTTTGACAGAGACACAATCCCTATGGCTTAGCGGTTATCTTGCCGCGATACAGACCTCATCATTGCAGGCTGCCCCGGCAGTGGAAGAACGTCCCGCACCGGCAGCGGCGCCGGCCATTCCAAAAGAAGTGACCATTTTATTTGGGTCTCAGACCGGGAATGCGCAGAATCTGGCAAAAAAAGCCGGGAAAACGCTTGAGGAGAGAGGTTTTCAAGTAAACGTCTCTGCCATGAGCGATTTTAAGCCCAATAACCTTAAAAAGGTCAAAAATCTGTTAATTGTCGTCAGTACTCATGGTGAGGGAGACCCGCCGGACAACGCTTTGACATTCCATGAATTTGTTCACGGAAAAAGGGCTCCAAAACTGGAAGACTTCCGTTACTCAGTTTTGGCTCTTGGCGACAGCTCATATGAATTTTTCTGCCAGACTGGGAAGGATTTTGATAAACGTCTCGAGGAGCTTGGCGGAACGAGAATAACGCCGAGGGTAGACTGTGATCTTGATTTTGACGAACCGGCGTCCGAGTGGACGAAAGCCGTATTAGCCGGCTTGAGCGAAGGGGTAAGCAGCAATCCTTCTCCTTCAGCAGCTTCAGTTTCAACTGATGCACCTGCAGAGTCTGTCTATTCCCGGTCGAATCCATTCAGGGCAGAAGTGCTTGAGAATATTAATCTCAATGGCCGCGGCTCCAATAAAGAAACACGCCATCTTGAGATTTCGTTAGAGGGTTCGGGACTGACATATCAGCCTGGTGACAGTCTTGGGGTATATCCGGAAAATGATCCTGAATTGGTTGGCCTGCTTTTAGCTGAGATGAACTGGGATCCCGAGGAATCAGTAAGAGTGAAGGATGGAGCTGTTACATTAAAACAAGCACTTACGGCTCACTTTGAGATCACTGTCCTGACCAAACCGCTTGTAGAAAAGGCTGCAAAGCTGTCTGGTAATGAAGAGCTGCACCAGCTTGCCACAGACAGCAATCAACTGAAATCCTATATCGATGGCCGCGATTTAATTGATTTAGTCCGTGATTTTAAGCCATGGAACAGTTCGGCACAGGAGTTTATCTCTATACTGCGCAAGATGCCTGCGCGTCTATATTCTATTTCAAGCAGCTTTGAGGCAAATCCTGATGAAGTACACTTAACTATCGGTGCGGTCCGCTATGACGCCCATGGCCGTGAACGCAAAGGGGTCTGTTCGATTCTTTGTGCGGAGCGTCTCCAGCCTGGCGATACATTGCCAGTATTTATTCAGCATAATGAAAACTTTAAACTGCCTGAAAACCCGGAAACACCAATCATTATGGTTGGTCCCGGAACCGGAATTGCACCATTCCGATCTTTTATGCAGGAGCGTGAAGAAAACGGCGCGGAAGGGAAATCATGGCTATTCTTCGGCGACCAGCATTTTGTAACAGATTTTCTTTATCAGACTGAATGGCAAAAGTGGCTCAAGGATGGAGTCTTGTCAAAGCTGGACGTTGCTTTTTCCAGGGATGATGATGAAAAGGTTTATGTTCAGAATAGAATGCAGGAAAATAGCAGGGAGCTATTCCAGTGGCTCGAGGAAGGTGCGGCTGTGTACATCTGTGGTGATGAGAAAAACATGGCGCATGATGTCCATAACACACTCATAGATATTATTGAAAAAGAAGGCGGTTTGAGCCGTGAACAGGCTGTGGAATACCTGGCCGATATGCAGAAAAATAAACGCTACCAGCGCGACGTATATTGATTTGGAAGGAAAGGAGTTTTTCAGCATGGTAAATCCAAATTTAAAAGCACCGGACGGACCTCCGAGTGATGTTGAGGGAATTAAGGATCGAAGCAACTTTTTGCGCGGAACGCTGGCGGAAGTCATGCAGGACCGGATCAGCGCCGGGATCCCGGATGATGATAACAGATTAATGAAGCACCACGGCAGCTATCTGCAGGATGACCGGGATCTCCGGAATGAACGCCAGAAGCAGAAGCTTGAGCCGGCTTATCAGTTTATGCTCCGCCTGCGTCTTCCCGGAGGGGTCGCCACACCGGAGCAATGGCTTGTCGTGGATGACTTGGCTGAGAAGTATGGCAACGGCACTCTCAAATTAACAACACGCCAGACCTTCCAGATGCATGGAATCCTGAAATGGAATATGAAAAAGACAATCCAGGCCATTCATTCGACGATGCTTGATACGATCGCGGCATGCGGAGATGTGAACCGGAATGTCATGTGCATCTCCAATCCCGATCAATCTGAGATTCATGAGGAAGTGTATGAGCTGGCGAAGATGCTAAGTGACGATCTTCTGCCCCGCACACGTGCCTATCATGAAATTTGGCTGGATGAAGAAAAAGTAGCCGGCACTCCAGAAGTGGATGAAGAGATTGAGCCGATGTATGGCCCGCTTTATTTGCCGAGAAAATTTAAGATTGGGATCGCTGTACCGCCTTCCAATGATATCGATGTCTTTTCACAGGATCTAGGCTTTATAGCGATAGTCGAAGATGGCAAGCTGGCTGGATTTAACGTGGCAATTGGCGGCGGAATGGGCTTCTCTCATGGAGATAAAGCCACATACCCGCAGCTTTCGAAGGTCTTCGGCTTTGTGACGCCAGATAAGATCTATGAAGTGGCTGAAAAGACCATTACGATTCAGCGCGATTACGGAAACCGCTCCGTCCGGAAAAATGCCCGTTTTAAATATACGGTTGACCGCCTAGGCCTGGAGACTGTTATAGAAGAGCTCGAGAACCGATTAGGCTGGAAACTGGAGGAAGCCCGCGGATTCAAGTTTGATTCCAACGGTGACCGCTATGGATGGGTAAAGGGTGTCCGCGGAAAATGGCATTTTACGATGTTCATAGAAGGAGGCCGTGTGGCAGACTTCGACGGGTATAAATTGAAAACCGCACTGCGGGAGATCGCCAAGGTTCATGAAGGCGATTTCAGGCTGACTGCCAATCAGAACCTGATTATCGGCAGTGTGGCTGATGAAGATAAGGCTGTGATTGAGTCGCTGATTGAAAAATATGGCTTAACAGACGGAAGCCGCTTCAGTGCACTGCGCCGCGGATCCATGGCCTGTGTGGCCCTGCCGACCTGCGGGTTGGCGATGGCTGAGGCTGAGCGCTATTTGCCTGGATTGATCGATAAAATTGATGAAATCGCCGATGAGGCAGGCTTGCGGAATGAAGAAATTACGATCCGCATGACTGGCTGCCCGAACGGCTGCGCACGTCACGCACTCGGAGAAATCGGCTTTATCGGCAAGGCGGTCGGCAAGTACAATATGTATCTCGGAGCAGCCTTTGACGGAAGCCGCCTCAGCAAAATGTACCGCGAAAATATCGGGGAAGAAGAAATCCTGAACGAGCTGCGCGTCATCCTGCCTCGCTACGCGCGCGAACGTCACGACGGCGAGCATTTTGGCGACTTCGTGATCCGAGCGGGGATTATTGAAGCGACAACGGATGGGACTAATTTTCATGATTGAGGTAGAGGAAAGATGGGGCTGGGGCCCTGTCTTTTTTTCTTCTCAAGTTCGATAAACGAGAGCTAAACGAAAATAAAATGGACTAGTTCGAAAGTAAATTCATCTATAAGAAAGAAAAAAGTCCTTATCAGCAAGTAAAAATACTTATCCGAAAATAAATCCATCATAATGAATAAAAAGAAGGGATTTTCCTCAATGAGTAGAAATCTAAACAAGATAATTATAGATTGGAGTGAAAAAATGATTGTAAAACAGCGTGAAATCCCTCTTGTGATTCTCAAATTGGAAGCTCTTCTTCGCAGGCTGCCACCTCATCAGCTATTTCGCAATAAGGATGGAGAAGAAAGTGTTTTTCCATGTCCCATTTTTCAAGTGAATCGTCAGGAAAACCAACTAAAGGATAATGGTCTTGGACAGTTACCTATTTTTTTAAAAGTAGTAATCACAAATCCTCATACTGGAATTAAATCAATTCCCCCTAATGTAAACCTCAGTCAAAAAGTCATCCACAAAGTAGTATTGCCATCGAAAATAATACAAATTGAAACAAATATCTCTTAAAATCAAATCTCTGAAAAACAACTTAAGAAATCAATCCGACTCTTAAAGAAGGCAGCTGTTAAATCAGATTCATCTTACATAATTAAGGAAGATATCGCAACAGGTGTATTTTGTCCTAACTGCAATCTTATGCCTATGAAAAGGTAAAGCGAACATGGCATTGTAAAGCATGCAGGAGAAATTATAAAGCGGCCCACATTAATGCCATTAAAGATTTTAGTTTGATATTTGGAACCAGCATAACAAACAGAGAACTTCGGAGTTTTCTTCAAATAGAATCTATTACTGTTGCTACACGAATACTCAACTCTATGGAACTACCCCACACCGGAGGATATAAGGGCAGAAAATATGAATTAATATCAATTGATGATAAGAATAAAGGTTTTTAAAATGAAATGTCGAAACATTTAGATATCTACACCTACCAAAGGAGGATTTATCATGCCAAACGAGGAAATGCTTTTGATTCCGGGGCCGACGCCTGTTGTGGATTCAATTTATAACGCGATGTCACAGGAGACACGGGGGCATACGGATCCAAGGTTTGCTGCTGTTTATAAAAGAGCGATTGAGAAAACGAGGGAGATGCTGAAGGCGGATGGAGAGGTGTTTGTCATTTCCGGCTCCGGAACGATTGCAATGGAAATGGCTCTGGTGAACACGGTAGCAGCAGGAGAACGGCTATTGATTATAAGCCAGGGCTATTTCGGTGATCGGTTCTTGCATTTAGCCAAGGCATTCGGAATTGAGGCAGATATTATTCAGTCCGAATGGGGAAAGCAGGTGGACCCGGCAGCCGTTGAGGAAAAACTTGCGTCCCAACCCTATAAAGCTGTGACGATTACCCATGCTGATACGTCTACAGGTGTTGCGGCTGATCTGGATTCCCTAGTGCCAATCATTAAAAAGCACGGGGCACTTGTCATTCTGGATGGAGTCTGTGCGACGGCTGCGATGGAAGAGGATATGAGCAAGTCATATGGCGAAGGGAAAATTGATGTCGTTTTAACAGGCTCACAGAAGGCGATCGGTGTCCCGCCAGGACTTGCTGTTGTGGCATTCAATGAGACAGCATTGGCTGCCCGTGAACAAATGGAGCGAGTTCCTGCCTACTATTGCGATATCTATAATTGGATTCCCATTATGCATGACCCGCAAAAATACTTTGCCACACCACCTGTGAATCTGATCTATGCCTATGATGAGGGAATGAGACTGGTGTTAGCAGAAGGAATGGAAAATCGTTATAAGCGCCATGAAGCATTTGGTAAAGCTGTCCGGGCTGCACTTGCTGAATATGGTATGAAGGCAATTGCTGATGAAAATGCCGCTGCAGCAACTCTCAGCTGCATTTTATATCCAAAGGGACTGGACGATTCGGAGTTCCGGGCATCTCTTGCGAAAAAAGGTGTCATTGTTGCCGGAGCTCTGGCCCATCTGGCAGGGAAAGCATTCCGAATCGGCCATATGGGGAATACGACTGAGGCCATGCTGGAAAAAGCAATTGTGCTAATCGGTGAAACAATGAACGAATTGGGATTTGAGGCAGATATCCAAAAAGCAGCTGATAGGTTTAGAGAACTGGCACTGCCTGTTGCTTAATAAGGAGAGAAAAGATGCCTGATTTGACTGAGATAGAATTTGGAGAATTAAAACTAATAGGGATCCGCGTCTTATGCCCGCCGGATCAGTATCCAGCTGAAATTCCGCAGGCTATTCACCTATTATCGGAACGCCTAACAGAAATTAAGGGAGCTGTAAATTCAGATCGCCTTGTTGGTGCCTTCAAAGTGGAGGAAGACTCTCCTGAAGAAGACGGGTATTGGATTGGCATTGAGGTGAAGGAATTTATTAGTATTCCTAATGGTATGAGCTCATTAGAAATTCCGCCGCAAAAATATGCTTCTATCCGGCACAAAGGATCTAATGATGAGATTGGGAATTCCTATAGGGAATTGCACAGCTGGATTGAAGAAAAGGGTTACAAACGGCTGAAAAATAAGTGGCACATAGAAATCCATTACAGCTGGGAAAGTATTGAGGATTTAGATATAGAGCTGCTGGATACGATAGCATAAGGTTAAAAGACTGCCTTCCCGGCAGTCTTTTCCCTGAAAAAAGAAGAATGGAGAATTTAAACGTGATAGATTATCGGATTAAACATGTGAAGGGATACGATGATAAAATAGGAGACCTTGTTTCAATGCTCGAACATACCAGGTCTGTGACTCTTAAAGATGTTGCTGGCTTGACACAGAATGAGCTGGATTTTCTTCCCGATGAAAACGGTAATTCAATAGGATCCCTTCTGAAGCATATTGCTTTTGTTGAATATGTTCACCAAATCATTGCTTTTGAAAATAGAGATCTTAACGATGAAGAATTTTCGAAATGGTCCGCGGCGTATGAACTGGGTGAGAAAGCAAGGAATGAATTTAATAATCATCCACTTGGATTTTACTTGGATGAACTGTCAGCGATTAGAGAGAAAACGTTGAAACTCTTAGCATCCAAGCAGGATAGCTGGCTATACGAAGAAGGTAAGTGGAGCAATGGAGTCCCTTTCAATAACTATTGGTTCTGGTATCACGTTATGGAGGATGAAATCAGCCATCGCGGGCAAATCCGGGTGATAAAAAGACAGCTGGCAGCCCAGAGGTGATAAGATAACCGTCTGCCTTTTTCCATAAATATGAAACTTAACTTCCTTTTGTTCGTATATAAGGGAAAACATTTAAAGGCTGTTTAATGGATGAGAAAAATGAATTGGGGTTTTTCAGGAAGCGGAATGGGATTTGGTCTGTCTCTGGGATTCGTTTTTGGGATTCTTTTTGAAAATTGGGCTTTGGGCATTGCTAAGGGAGTTGCTTTTGGGGCATCGTTTGGATCCTCAGAAAAGAAGTAAAGGAGGATCTGCCTTGATTAAAAATAAAAAGCTCTTTATGACATCCATTGTCTTAATCTTTATTTCCATGGCTTTGAACTTTCCTTTTCCGCATGAAAATCGACTAGGTGAAGCAGGGGTTATGATATTAAATATTCCAATTAATTCAGCGGACGGAATTCATTATATAGGGATTTTTATTCTCCTTTTACTTGTGCTGGGTATGGTCTTGCTTCATCGTTCACTAAAAATATCATTTGTGATCATTTTTTGCCGTTATCATCATCGTTTCCCTTCTTCCTCCTTCTCTGGCTGAGGCTTATCAAAAAACGCTGGCAAATGGCATCAATGCCGTTTCCTATATAAAAGATGAAAGTCAATGTAAGTTTGTAATGATTGGTGAAGATACTTTGCAGGGAACTTGTGAACTGCCATTTGAAAATTACAGCAATGAGGAAGTTTCTTTTACAATCGGCTTATATGACAGATATTTATTTGAAGAGGATGTAAAGATGCTTTCACTGATGAACAGCGGTAAACCAAGTAACGTTAAATTGCTCCCTAACGAAGCTAAGGTTGTCCGGATTGAGAAAGAGAGATCGATGTGTCAAAAATCAAAAATCACGTTGAAAATGGAGAGGCCGCTTATGTAAGCATCATTATTCAGTCTGGTGAGAAAAACAGGAAATTGTAAGAGGAGCTGAAACAATGAACATTGAGTTAAAACCCGTCACAAGAGACAACTGGGAAGAAGCCATACAGATGAAGGTAAAAGAATCACAGCGTGATTTCGTTCCCTCAGCGGCTGTTTCACTTGCAAAGGTATATATTAAACCGGATGGGGATGCAGTAGAGTATATCCCATTCTCAATATATGACAATGATAAAATGATTGGTTTCATCATGCATGCCTATGAGCCGGATACAGTTAGTATGTATTGGATAAACGGTTTTTTTATTGATCAGAAGTATCAGGGCAGGGGCTATGGCCGTGCAGCATTAGGCGGGATGATCAGCTGGATAAAAACTAAATTTCCAAAATGTGAGGAAATCCGCTTAACGGTTCATA
The DNA here is from genome assembly GCF_038002165.1 of Cytobacillus sp. FSL H8-0458. NCBI lineage: Bacteria > Bacillati > Bacillota > Bacilli > Caryophanales > Bacillaceae > Cytobacillus > Cytobacillus sp. FSL H8-0458. The sequence goes on from NZ_JBBOBR010000001.1 coordinate 997,998, forward strand.
AAGATAATCAACACGCAAGGAAACTTTATAAAAACTTTGGATTTTCCCCCGCCGGTGAGATATGGGGAGAGGAAGAGGTTTACTATTTTTCGGTATAAAGGAGTTATTTATGATTAATGAAACACTGGAATTAAATAAGAAAAGCTGGGACGAAGCGGCTAAAAGGTTTTATGGGCGCAATCCGCTGCCTGAATATGGACCGTTAGCGCCAACTGAAGATGACCTTAAATTGTTCGGAGATGTGCGCAGCTTAAAGATGCTGGAGATTGGGTGCGGCAGCGGTCATTCCCTAAAATATTTGGACCAGCGGGGAGCAGGTGAATTATGGGGATTGGATTTGTCTCCCAGGCAAATCCAATCCGCGAAGGAACTTCTAATAAATTCTTCATCGCTGGTAGAGCTGTTTGAATCTCCGATGGAACAAAATCCCGGAATCCCAGCTGATTATTTCGATGCCGTTTTTTCCATTTATGCGATTGGCTGGACCACGAATTTAGAAAAGACGCTGAAAAACGTTCATTCCTACCTTAAATCAGGCGGGGTGTTTATTTTCAGCTGGGAGCATCCAATGTATAACCGGATTAAGGCTGAAAATGGAGAATTAATGATGGATAAATCCTATCATGAAGAAGGCCCCTATCAGCACATAGCATGGAACCAGCCTGCCATTATGCAGCAATATAAATTAAGTACATATATCAATTTATTAATTGAAAACGGGTTTTTGATTGAAAGGGTAATTGAAGATGTCAGCCTTACTGAGGAAGATGTTCAGCGGCATGCCAATCGATGGTATTCCTATGAAAAGGCAAGAGCTATACCCGCTGCTTTTATTATTAAATGCAGAAAGCTAAAGCATGTGGAGATAAAAAAATGAAGAAAGAAATCATAATTGATTGTGGTGAAGTAATTCTAAGGGAATACAGGATGGAGGATGTCCAGGCACTCTATGAAATTACTTCCCAGCCGGAAGTTTATGAGTTTATTCCAGGTGCACAGGCTACTCTGGAGCAGCGGGTGAACTGGATGAAGAATTATGAAATTCCGGCGAATGAAAAATTCAAGGCCTTGATGCCAGAACTGAAGGATGCCGGATTTTTGAATCTGGGAATCTTTCTAAAGGAAACTGGAGAGTTTATTGGCTTTTGCAATACAGGTATAAAGGATGAATTGCCGGAACCGAACAGGGAAATTGGCTATGCCATCTCAAAGCACTGCCGGAATAAAGGCTATTCTACCCTTGCTGCAAAAGGGCTAATAGGTTTTCTTTTTGAAAAAACGGCTCTTGAAACACTAAATGCTGTTGCATTGACCAGCAACACCAGTTCCAATAAAGTTCTGCAAAAATGCGGTTTCAAGCTTACTGGCGAAATAGAGATTGATGGAGAACCGTTTTTCCATTACATCATGAGAAAAAGGATTGGGCATAAATAATCTTCGAAGACACCCGCCATTTAATATGGGGGGTGTCCCGTTATTTTGGTTATAGATCAGATTTAGGATTTGTATTAAATGTGCCGTTTTTATTTTCCTTTTCATGCCCCCGCACCTGGTCTCCGCCATTTCCTTTTTCATGCACCTTTTTGCCGCCAAGCTTTACGTTTGGATATTCTTGTTCCCGCATGGTCTTCACCTCCATGTTAATTAAATTATCCATAAAGGATAAAAATATATAAATTTTTGGGTTTTTATATGGAAATAACACTAATCAGACATGGCAGGTCAGGGTATATAGCAGGTCACCGCCTGAATAGCCGTGAATTTAAGAAATGGGTTGAAACGTATAACCGTATAGGGATTCTTGAGGATGAGGTTTGTCCTTCGGATGCACTGGAAAAAGGGTTTTCAGCATCTTTCATACTCACAAGTAATTTGAAAAGGTCTATCGAGTCCGCTAAATGCATAAATCCCTTCGCAAAGATACAAGCAGATCCATTATTCCGAGAAGCTGGATTGCCCATTCCTGCAAGTAATTTGCCTGGATTGAAATTAAGGCCCAATACCTGGGCACTAGTATTAAGATTACTTAGGATATGTGGCTATTCACAAGGATTTGAATCATACTGGGATGCAAAGCTGCGGGCAAAGCAAGCATCACTATTATTAATCTCAATTGCAAAAGAACATCATTCTGCTGTTCTCGCGGGACACGGTTTTTTAACCTGTAAATTGCGCGGGAGCTTCAAAAAGCCGGATGGACCGGTAAGAGAAAAACAGGTTCAAAGCATTGGAACACAGATACTTACGTTCGTTTCGGAGGGGATGAAAATGTTAATACCTAACCTATCATCGAAATTCAAGACATTTGGACAATATGAATGCCGCGGTTCGAGTAATCTTTATGAATTTTTATCTAATAAAATTGAAGAGGATGAGGAATTGCTGGTTTTGGCATCTGAGGCGAGAGACGGCCAGCCTGTGCCAAATTTGTTTTTTGGGGCCATTCATTATCTGCTGTTACAAGGGAAAGAGCATGTACTTAAGGAATTCTATCCAAGTATAGTGGAGGATCCAAGAAACCTTCAAGATTCCTTCCAAAGCTTTAAAGATTTCTGCAGGCTGTATTCACAAGAAATTAAAGAGATAATACAAACAAGAATAGTTCAGACGAATGAAGTAAGGCGCTGTGCTTACCTGTACCCGGTATTCGCTTATATTTACCAGCAAACCAAAAAGCCGCTGGCCCTGATTGAGATAGGGACTAGCGCCGGCCTGCAGCTTCTTTGGGATCAATACAGCTACTCTTATGGAACAGGAGAAACATACGGGAATCCAAACATGAACGTTCATTTATCCTCTGAAATCAAGGGGAGCCAAGTCCCGGTTTTTCCTGAAGAAATGCCGCCGGTTGCTTCAAGAATTGGCATTGATCTTCATATAAATGACTTGAATATCGGGGAAGATTTTTTGTGGCTGAAATCACTTATCTGGCCTGAACATGAGGAGAGAAGAACTCTATTCGAAAAAGCTGCCCAATGTGTAAAGAAAAATTCAATCAGCCTGATTGAAGGAGATGGTGTTGAGTTATTGCCAGGTCTGATTGAACGTATACCTGATGAGCATTCAATCTGTGTATTCCACACACATGTGGCCAATCAAATGCCTCCCGATGTTAAAGAGAAGCTGCTTGCAAAAATAAAAGCAAGCGGACGCATGAGGGACATTTTTCATATTTATAACAATATCCAGGACCGGAATCTGCATCTTGATTATTATCTGGATTCTAAAGAATACAAGAAATCCGTCGGCCAAACAGAAGGGCATGGCAAGTGGTTTACCTGGGATTTGAATTAGATTTCATTAATCTTTCGCTCTCCGAAAATTTTGAAACTTGACATCATCTGTTATACTTATCTAGGTAAGTATATATTGTTTTAACCTATTAACAGATATATCTTGCAAATATTAAGTGATAGGTGGAAATACAAATGAGTCAAAAACCGTACAGAGTATTACTTTACTACATGTATGTTCCGATTGAGGACCCTGAGGAGTTCGCAAGGGAGCATAAAGCATTCTGCAATGAGCTGGGCCTTAAAGGGCGTATTCTTGTTGCAAATGAAGGAATTAATGGGACTGTATCCGGACCAGTGGAACAGACCGACCGCTATATGGAAGCGATGAAGCAGGATCCGCGCTTTGCGGAGATGGTTTTCAAAATAGATGAAGCAGATGGACATGCATTTCCTAAGATGAAGGTTCGTGCACGCCCTGAGCTTGTAACACTTCGCCTTGAAGACGATGTGAACCCGAACGAGATTACTGGGAAATACCTTGAGCCAAAAGAGTTCTACGAAAGACTTCAGGATGAAGACACGATTGTGCTGGATGCACGAAATGATTATGAATATGATCTTGGACACTTCAGAGGAGCGATCAGGCCGGATATTGAAAACTTCCGCGACCTGCCAAACTGGGTCCGTGAAAATAAGGAATTGCTTGGCGATAAAAAGATCATTACGTATTGCACAGGCGGCATCCGCTGTGAAAAGTTCTCCGGCTGGCTTGTAAAAGAAGGCTTTGAAGATGTAGCCCAGCTTCACGGAGGAATTGTCACATATGGAAAAGACCCAGAGGTTCAGGGTCAGCTATGGGATGGCCAGCTTTATGTATTCGATGATCGCATTGGCGTACCAGTTAACCAAAAGGAGCATGTAATCGTAGGTAAGGACTACTTCACAGGCGAGCCTTGTGAACGCTACGTCAACTGTGCAAATCCTGCCTGCAATAAAAAAATTCTTTGCTCTGAAGAAAACGAGCATAAATATATGCGCAGCTGTTCTGATGAATGCCGCATGCATCCCCGGAACCGTTATATTGCTGAGCACGGCCTTTCAGAGGCAGAAGTGGAAGAAAGATTAGAAAAAGTAAGAGCATAAGGTATTTAGAGCAGATTTTCCTTTTGGGAAACTGCTCTTTTTTTATGAAAACTGATATAATATTCTTAAAATTTTTTATGAGGCGGGTGTAATATGGAGAATTTGCTATTATTTCTGTTTATGTCGTTTCTGCTTGTCATTTTGCCGGGACCTGATACAGGAATCCTGATTCAAAACACGATTTCAAGCGGGAAAAAAAGCGGTATTAAAACGATGTTCGGATCTGTCGCCGGGCTGATGGTCCATACAATGGCTGTAGTTTTTGGCTTATCGGCATTAATTGTAAAGTCTGCATACATTTTTTCTTTTATTAAGTATGCTGGTGCGATATATCTTATATATTTGGGCATTGTTTCGTTAAAGTCTCTATCGAAAAAACAAGAACCGGCTGACATGGAGAGAAAGCATAAGAAGACCAAATCGCATTTTCTTCAAGGCTTTTTCACTTGTGTGTCAAACCCAAAAGTAGCTGTATTCTTTTTAACTTTTTTTCCTCAATTTTTAAGTACGGAAGGGAATCACTTTGCGCAATTTCTTGCCATGGGCTTAATATATAGTTTTATAACAATCATCTGGTTCTTTTTCTATGTATATTTGATTGACTTTTTCAGGGCATGGCTGAAAAAACCTTCTGTTAATAATGCAATACAAGGAGTTTCTGGTGTGGTTTTAATGGGATTTGGCATTAAATTGGCCCTTGAGAAACAGCCTTAAGAAATGGACTGCACAACCTTTAATATAGGTTGAAGCAGTTTTTTTAATGGGTAAAAGGTTGAAAATATACTCTTTAATTATAGCTGTTCTCCCCACTTTCTAATGATTCCGGTCATAGCATAATTGTTCTGCTCAAACTGCTTAGCCCTGTGGCCATTTGCGCCGGATGGATGCGGGAAGCCAAATAAAATGGTATGTCCTGTAAGCCGGTTGGCTGTGTACAGTTGACGGAGGAGCCTTTCAACGGTTATCCCCAGCGGAATAATAAGTGCATGACTATTAATTAGTGTCAGCTCTGCTGGAAATACTTTTGTTGCATACTCAGCAAGAATCTCTGTTTTTAATAGATCAGGCTGGTGTCCGGTATAATTTTTGCCCCGGTAGAAAACAGGATACTTTACAGCGGAAGTGGTGTGCAGGATTGCTCTATTTCGTCCGAAAAGCGTATCAGAGCTATCTATGCCAAGGGCATCTTGTAAGCCGCATTGATCAAGCATACTTATTAAATTTCCCCTCATCCCTCCTGCAAAACTGGCTGCTATCTTGGTTTCTTTCAGTATTGTATCGTGCTTCTTTTCTGCTGCCAGCCCTTTCAAGAATGCTTCAAAGGCAATCCTCATTTGGCTCCATCCGGGAGTAATCCCGACGATGATAATTTTCGCTTCATTATTGATATATTCGTTGTGCGGGGCATAATATATTTCCAAATCCCCATTCTTACTGATTAAAAAATCCGGGGTAATCAATTGATCCCTTGTCAGCGGCTTGCTATCAGGAAGCTGCTGAATGGCCGGAAGAAACATTGAAAGCAATGAGCGCTCCATCAAATTCTCCTTTTAATCACAGTTGTTATATGAATATGTTACCAAATCATGAATAATAAAAGCCATCTAAGAGACATTAACAAATAAAAAGGATTTTGCTATGATTGGACTGCTGGTAGCCGCCATTCTTTTTAATTTAATTGCTTTTAAAACAAATAAACGTTTGACAAAAAACCAGATTTTACATATATGGACATTTACAATATCCCTTCAGCTGATATTTGATGTTATGGTTGAGTTTAAATATTGGGGATATTGGTATTTTGACAGGGAGCCAAATTGGTCAGGGCTGCTTGCGCACATTGCGCTGGTGCCGCCGGTGAATATGATGTTTCTGAACTGGTATCCTTTTAAAGGAGATCTTATTAAACGTTTTTCTTATATCTTTTTTTGGGTGGTAGCCATTTTGCTGTATGAAGTCATCGCCCTATTGCCCGAACCCTGGGGGTATTTTCACTATGGCTGGTGGAGATTGTGGCATGCGGCAATTCTTGACCCATGTCTTCTTCTTTTAATGGTGATATTTTATAAATGGATTATCAGGCTGGAGGGCGAACTTAAATAATTGATGTTTCAAAAGGGGGATATACTCCCCCTTTTTGTGTTGCATAAAATGAATTCAGGCTGCTGACTATGATACAATTTCGGTATAGCTTTTCCCGGAAGGAGAACATTTGTGGATATTAAATTGACTCACAAAATGATAAAAGAAATGTGCGGTACTGTCTCCTTCAAAAGAGGGGACGCCTTTTTCAGGAATAAAAAAGTAACGATAAATAAATACAATGGTGAAATATGCGAGGCAACGGTATCTGCAGGTGAAGATTTTTATGTTGAGGTACAGAAAACTTCAGGTAATGGCTTCAAAACAACATGCAGCTGTCCCAAGCTTGCATCATTTGATAAAGAGTGCCAGCATGCTGCGGCTGTACTGCTGGCAATTTATGATATGCAGCAATATAGATCGCCAAACCTTTCAGCAGGCACCCTTGAAGCTTCTCCGGAACACGCCTTAACTGATAGCCTTATGACACTTTTCAGTGAACAGCCGGGAAGGTCAAGCGGGCACCAGCTTCATTTTGAAAACAGGCAAGTGCTCCAGCCTGAGTTTACCTGTGTGCCTGTTCATTTGGGAAAAGGGCATCATCTGTTTGCCATCAAATGTTCCATCGGCCCAATGGCTGTACTGGATATCCGTCAATTTCTACATTCAGTTAAAGAGGGGAAACCAAGCCTATTATCACTATCTTTTTCCTATGATCCCGCCCTTCATTGTTTCCCGCCGGAAGCGGATGCCGTCCTTCAGCAGCTGATACAGGTAATACACGATGAATCTATTTATATCAATGCTTTAATGGATGATTTCGATTATACCGCGTCGAAGCATATGCTCTTAATCCCTCCATCATCATGGGAACGCCTGAAGCCCGTTTTGGCGCTCGCAGAAAAAGTAAAGCTTGAAATAAGAGGGAAAACGTTTGATCGAATGGCTTTTTCAGAGAGCCGGCTGCCATTGCAATTTGAACTGGCCGAAAAAAAAGATCATTGTTATTTACATGTTAAAGGGCTGGATCGGTTGCTGATCCTGGTTTCGTATAGTGCGGTTCTATCCGGCGGAAAATTCATCACGCTCAAGAAAGATGACTGTAAGCGTCTGTATGATTTAACACAGATGCTTGAGGCTGCCGGAAAAAACGAAATTCCGATAGCTGCTGAACAAATGGAGATGTTTCTTGAAAAAGTGATTCCTGGGTTGAGAAAACTGGGGGATGTCCATATTTCTGAAGATATGTCACACAGATTTATGAAAACTCCTTTGACTGCAAAGCTGTACTTGGACCGACTGCGGAACCGTCTGCTGGCAGGAATTGAATTTCATTATGAAAATATCGTGATCAATCCTCTGGAGAGCAGAGAGCCAAAGGGCGGAACAAGGATTATTAGAGATGTGGCATTAGAGGATGAGATCCTTCAGCTTATGGAGGAAAGCTCTTTTGCCAGAACGGATGGCGGCTATTTTCTGCAGAATGAAGAGCTGGAATATGAATTCCTTTATCATGTTGTCCCTAAACTGCAGAAACTGGTGCAGATATATGCGACTACGGCAGTCAGAAACCGGATTTTTAGGGAGAATGCCAAACCGCAAATACGGATAAAAATGAAAAAAGAGCGGACTAATTGGCTGGAATTCAAGTTTGAATTGACCGGCATAGCTGACCAGGAGATACGGGATATATTATTTGCACTTGAGGAGAAAAGGAAATTCTATCGCCTCAAAAATGGCGCACTTCTTTCTTTGGAAACAAGGGAATTTGAGGAAATTCAGCGTTTTCTGAAGGCTGTGCCAGAGCAGGCGGAGGATCTGGAAAGCGGTTTGAACATGCCGGTTATTTCAGGTCTTAGAATGCTGGACGCAGCTGGTGATCAGGAAGTGTTCTGTCATGAGGAAACCTTTAGGACGTTTTTGGCGGAGCTTGAGGATCCATCATGCCTGCAGATTTCTGTGCCGGAAAAACTGGATTCTATTTTAAGGGAATATCAGAAAAATGGATTTAAATGGTTAAAGACAATGGCGCATTATGGATTTGGCGGCATTTTGGCAGATGATATGGGACTTGGGAAGACACTGCAGAGCATTTCATTTATTCAATCTAACCTAAAGGATATTAGGGAAAATACCGGCCCTGCCCTTATTGTGTGCCCATCATCCTTAACGTACAACTGGTTAAGCGAACTGACGAAGTTCACACCGGATATCCAGGCAATTGTCATTGACGGAAATCAAAATGAACGGGCTGAGCTTCAGAAGGATTTATCCGGCGCAGATGTGGTGATTACTTCCTATCCGCTGGTGCTTAAAGATATTAAATGGTATGAGATGCAGCAATTTCATACGGTGTTTTTCGATGAGGCACAGGTTTTTAAAAATCCGGTCACCCAAACAGCGAGAGCGGTAAAGAAAATCCAAGCGAAATATCGCTTTGCGTTAACAGGCACACCCGTTGAAAATTCTGCAGAAGAGCTGTGGTCTATTTTTCATGTCGTTTTCCCTGAATTGTTTGGCGGCTTAAAGGATTACGGAAATTTAACAAGGAAGACGATTGCAAGAAGGGTTCGTCCCTTCATGCTCAGGAGGCTGAAAGAAGATGTCCTTTCAGAGCTGCCTGAAAAGATGGAGCTGATTGATTCGGCTGAATTGCTGCCCGATCAGAAGAAGCTCTATGCAGCATACCTGGCAAAACTGAGAGAAGATACCTTAAAGCATTTAAATAAAGACACAATCAGAAAAAACCGCATAAGAATCCTTGCCGGTTTGACAAGGCTCCGCCAGATTTGCTGCCACCCTGCTTTGTTTGTGGATGGATATAAAGGGACTTCAGCAAAATTTGAACAGCTCAAGAGAATAATAGAAGAATCCAGATTGTCTGGCAGACGAGTGCTAATCTTTTCACAGTTCACTAAAATGCTGGACCTTATTGGCAGAGAACTGGCCCTTATGGATTTGCCGTTTTTTTACCTGGATGGACAGACACCTTCGGGAGACCGTGTGGAAATTTGCCGCCGATTTAATGAGGGGGAGCGCGATTTTTTCCTGATTTCATTGAAGGCAGGCGGCACAGGACTCAATCTGACTGGTGCTGATACCGTCATCTTGTACGATTTGTGGTGGAACCCTGCCGTTGAGGAACAGGCAGCCGACCGGGCTCATCGCATAGGACAGAAGAATACTGTTCAGGTAATAAAATTGCTGTCGAGAGGCACAATCGAAGAGAAGATGAATGAACTCCAGGATAAAAAGAAAAACCTGATCGAGGAAATCATAGATTCGAATGAAAGTGCAGCGGGTAGTCTGACGGAAGAGGACATACGGGAGATCTTGATGATTTAAAAAGTTGCAGCATCGGACTTGAAAAGGGTTATGTGTGGTTGCTGAGTCTGAAGTGGCTTGGGTTCGGACTCAAAAAAGGGAAATCGTGGTTATTGAGTCGGAAGTTTGCTTAGGTTGGACTCAGAATTAGAAAAACCTGATCGCAGAGTCCGAAGTTGCTCCAGATTCATACTCAAAACCAGAAAAACCTGGTTGCAGAGTCTAAAGTTGCTCCAGGTTCAGACTTAAAACCAGAAAAACCAGGTCGCAGAGTCCGAAGTTGCTCCAGGTTCAGACTTAAAACCAGAAAAATCAGGTCGCAGAGTCCGAAGTTGCTCCAGGTTCAGACTCAAAAAGACATACGCAAGTTCGCTGAGTCCGAAGATACCCTTTGCCTCACACTAAATAATGAGATCGTGGAGTTAAAGAGACGCGTCCCACAAGGCGCGTCTTTTCTCATGCATAAGAAAAAAGGAGGGTTTTTCCATCTCTTAGAGAATTTCATATGAATAAAAGTTTAGGGGGACTTATAATGTGCAAAGTGGCATTAAAAGAATTTAAAGCTGCAGTCATAAGGAACAAGGGTCTTTTTAAGGATTATGCCCGTCTGGTGCCTGAAACAGCTCAGGCTTTTTTAAAGCAGAGCCATCTTGTTCAAAACAGCAGCGGTTTAGAAGTGGCCTTTTTTGAACCAAAGAGAGGGGAAGACCATTTGGAAGGAACCTTTTTTACCGGGTTTTTAGTTCATGAAAAAGCAGAAACGCTGCCATATGGGATGGAGTATATAGAGGCCGAGCATACTTATGCATCGATCAGAGGAAAGACTGCTGAGATGGGCGATTTGCATTCGCGCCTTAACAGCTGGCTCAGTGAGAATAACCGCCAGCAATCTATTGATGATTATATTATTGAAGTTTATTACCCGGCTGCAAATGAGGAGGAAGAGGTGGAAGTTTTTATCCCAATCAAAGATTAAACCGCTCAAATACTTGAGCGGCTGCTGTCTTAAATCTCTTTCGATGAAAGGGGAAGAAAGAGCTTTACTCCTCTTTTATTGAAGGGAAGGACTTTTAAATCGGCAATCAAATGGCTTATGTAGCCGGCAAGGCAGGTATAATAGACTCCTTCTATGCCAAGGGACATTTCAAATCTTGAAGAAATGAATGCGAAAAAAATAACCCCCAGCAGGGAATGAGTATAACTGCGGTGGGAAACAAAGGAAGCTATTAAAATATATATCCCAAATAATATGAGCCAAAGTTCCTGCAGGGAGGCTCCTCCTGCCAGGACACCAATTCCCGTTATGGTCAGCATGTGCTTTTGCCTGATTTTCGCTGAGATGGCTGTCATTCCAATTCCTATGCCCATTCCGAGCCATTTCTCTTTCGGGGAGCCCTCATAAAAACTATAGATAATCATTAAAATTCCAATGATTTGGGCAACCGTCTGAAAGATTTCATGTGATAATGTCAGCCGGTCGCGGAGCTTTCCATCAATATCAAGATCAGGGATTAATCCTGAAACACTTCCGAGGCCGACTAATAAAAGTGTTGTGGAGGGGCTGGCATGAACAGTGTTCGCTACCACGTATCCTGCTGCTGCTCCAATTGCTGCATGGGCGGTACCATTCAAAATTATTTCCACCTTTATGTGATATTTGCATTTTTTTCATGCATTCTTACATTATATCAAAACATTTGTTCTGTTTGGCGGTTAATAGATTAAAATCTCCCGGCAGTTCATGGTATAATGTGGACAAAGCTAAAGCATACATAATAGAATTTGTAGCTAAGGAAGGTATTTATGTCAGAGGAAAACATAACGAGGATTCATTTAGACGGCAAGGAATACATACTGATCGGAACAGCACATGTGTCAAAGCACAGTGCAGAACAGGTGAAGGAAGTCATTGAGGCTGAACAGCCTGACTCTGTTTGTGTGGAATTGGATGAGCAGAGATATAAATCAATTATTGATGGCAGTAAGTGGAAAGAGATGGATATTATCCAGGTGATTAAGGAAAAGAAGGCATCATTGCTTTTAATGAACCTGGCGATTTCATCCTTTCAAAACCGTATGGCTGACCAATTTGGCATAAAGGCTGGCCAGGAAATGATCCAGGGAATTGAGTCAGCCAAAGAAACAGGGGCAAAGCTCGTTTTGGCGGACCGCAATATCCAGATTACCTTTGCAAGGATTTGGGGCAACCTTGGATTAAAAGGAAAATCACTGCTTCTCAGTCAGGTAATTGCAAGTATTTTCAGCAAAGATACCATAACTGAAGAAGAACTTGAAAAAATGAAGAATCAGGATACAATAAATGCAATTCTAAATGAATTTACAGAAAGTTTTCCGCGATTGAAAAAACCTCTTATTGATGAGCGGGATCAATACCTGGCTCAGAAAATAAAAGATGCGCCAGGGAAAAAAATTGTAGCGGTGCTGGGGGCAGCACATGTACCGGGGATCAAAGAGGAAATCAAAAGAGAGCAGGACATGGCCAAATTGACTGAGCGCCCGCCGAAATCCAAGATTCCTAAGATTATTGGCTGGAGCATTCCTTTTATGATTATAGCCATTATTGCTTATACGTTCATAGCAAATCCATCAGCAGGGTTTTCCCAGACATTAAGCTGGATTCTATGGCATGGTTCTTTATCAGCTCTCGGGGCTGCAGTTGCATTAGGACATCCGCTTGCAATTCTAACAGCATTTGTAGCAGCGCCAATCACTTCCTTAAATCCGCTGTTGGCATCCGGCTGGTTTGCCGGGCTTGCACAGGCTTATGTACGCCGTCCGAGTGTCCATGATTTCGAAACACTAACAGACGATGTTTTTACCGTAAAAGGTTTTTGGCGCAATAAGGTAACACGGATTTTACTTATTGTTGTCCTTTCTAATATTGGAAGCTCAATCGGCACTTTTATTGGGGGAGCCGATGTAATCAGAGTGTTTTTTGAAAATTTATAAATGACGATTATAGGTGAAACCCAGGTGGTTTCACCTTTTTTAATCATTTTTATCAAACTAAATATGAACCAGGAAATCTTTTTAATAAAGTTGCGATGGATGGGGAACCATATATCAGACAAAATGCAGGAGGGAAAGATATGCCTGGCGGAAATTATGAAGATAAGCTTACTGCAGCTGAACATGCAACCCTTTGGTCACAATATGTGAATGACAGCCTTGCTGTTTGTATCCTGCAGCATTTTTTAAACCATGTAAAGGACAAAGAGATCCGCAAAGTACTTGAATTTGCCCTTAAACTATCTGAAACCCACATAAAAAAAATTACAGGGTTTTTATCAAGAGAGAATCAGCCGATTCCAATTGGATTCACTGACAAAGATGTTAATGTGGATGCACCGTTGTTATTTACTGATATTTATATGGGGATATACATACACATTATGGCTATACATGGGGGGACAAGATATGCAGGTGCCTTAGGCAATGCTACCCGGACAGACATCAGGAAGTATATGAAGCAGGTTATAGATGAAACGATGGAATTACATGATCGTTCTTCAGATGTTTTAATTCAGAAGGGAGTAATCGTCAAACCGCCGATATTAAACAACCATCACGAAATTGACTTTGTAAGGAAACAGAGTTACTTAACAGGGTGGTTCGGGAAGCGGAGACCTATTAATGCAATTGAAATCAGTGGAATTTACTTGAATATGCAGAAAACGATGATGAAAATTGTTTTAGAACTTGGATTTGGACAAGTGGCCCAATCTAAAGAGGTTCAAAAATATATGGAAAGAAGCAGACAGGTATGCCGCAAACATCTTGAAATTTTATCAGGGATATTAACTCAGTCGAATTTGAATATCCCCAGGACATTTGAGGCAGAAGTAACGGATTCAACGATTCCTCCCTTTTCTGATAAACTTATGATGTACCATATCGCAACTCTTCTATCAGCTTCTATTGGCTATTATGGGGAAGCGATGTCCATGGCGCAGCGAAGGGACATTTCAGCAAACTATGCACGAATGATTGCCGAGATAGGACTGCTGGCAGAAGATGGGATGAATCTCTTAATAGAACAAGGCTGGTTTGAAAAGCCGCCTATGGCTACTGACCATGAAGATTTGTCAAAGAAAAAGTTTTGAGGTTATAGGAGTTTTAGGTTATTAGGTTCTAAATTATGAGGTCCAGCAGCCTGATTCCAGGCAGCCGGGCCAATTTTATTTATCTATCTGCAGCAATTGCCTTCCTTTTATAAAGCACCGACCCCAGAAGGAAGGTAACCGCACCCCAAATCACCATCACGGCAATTCCTGCCCAAAGTGACGCCGTAGCTATCCCGGTTTCATAAACCATGCTTTCTCTTAAACCATCAGCGAAATAGGTGAGCGGCAGAACAGCCGAAATCGGCTGAATCCATTCAGGCATCGTTTCAATAGGGAAAAACACGCCGCTTAAAAACATCATGAGAAAGCTGCAGATATTGGCTACCCCCATATAAGCCTCGGTCGTTTTGCTGAAAGAAGAGAAGAAGTAGCCAAGTGCATTAAAGGATAGAGCTCCGATCAAAAATACGATAATCAGGGTAAAAGGATTTATATAAAGATTGGCGCCAAATAAGAGGACTCCTATTAACGAGAGCAGGATGATCTGCACAATGCTGAACAAAAGTCTCATAATCATATCGCTTAATCCGAATATGCCCATATTGGCCGGTGTCATACGCAGCCTTTTGATTAATCCCTTTCTGCGCATTTCCACCAGGTCCACCATGCCAAACATGCCGCCCTGGGCAATGGATAAAGCAATCATGCCGGTTAAAAGGAAATCGGTATAATCCAATTCATTGGTACCGGATGTAATCGATTCATATTGCAGATCATATTTTGGAGAAGCGCCGGCAGCCAGTAAATTAGCCTGCTGGACAAACTTATCCAGAATGCCGGAAATGGCCTGGGCTGCTGCACCCTGTTCATTTTCTTTATTGACAACAAGAAACACAGAAGATGCTTCCGCTGACTCCGGCAGGATAATCGCGGCATCCACTTCCTGATCTCTTACCCACTCCTCCGCTTTATCCCTCGTAACTGGCTTTCCTGACTTAATCTCAAAAACAGGAAGTTCACTGATCTGGGATAACATCATCTCGGAAGCCGGATTCGGGCTTGGATCCACTATGGCAACCTTTGTTTTAAACTCTTCGTCTGAATTTCCGCTGAAAATGACCATAAATATGACCATTAAAATAACAGGAAAAAAGATGCCCCAGAACCATGCCTGTTTTTCACGAAGAGTTAATTTCAGCTGCGCCAGAAACATCATTTTAAATTGATTAAATTGATTAATGTTAATCCCTCCATTCTTTGCCGGTAAATGCAATGAACACATCTTCCAGGCTCATTTCCCGTATGGAGACCTGTTCTACCCCGTATGATTTTTCTTTTGTAAATTTAAATAAGTCCAAAAGGGTTTCTTCCGGCTTTGATGCCCATATTTTCAGAGCAGCCCCTTCCCGTTCTGTTTTTGAAACGAATGCCAGCTCCTTTGAAAATCCGTCAGCGTCCTCAGCCGCCTTTTCTCCATCAAGAAAGCTCAGTCTTATTTCCCGCTCATCCGTCAGCTTCTCAATAAGTGCCGAAGGGGTGTCGAGTGTAATCACATTCCCCTGGTCCACAATGCATACCCGGTCACTCAGCTTTTCCGCTTCTTCCATGTAATGTGTTGTTAAAATGGTTGTTTTGCCTAATTCCTTTAGGTGGAGAATAATATCCCAAATATTTCTTCGGGCCTGAGGATCGAGTCCTGTAGTCGGTTCATCCAGAAAAATGATTTCAGGGTCACTAATCAGTGCCAGGCCAATGGCGAGCCTTTGCCTTTGGCCGCCTGAAAGTTTTTTAACGTGATTTTTGCGGTGCTCAGTCAGGTTGACAATTTCAAGGATCTCTTCCGTTGGTCGCGCATGGTCGTAAAAGGAAGCAAAAAGGTTAAGGTTTTCTTCAGGGGTCAGCAAATCAAACATGGCACTTGACTGAGGCTGTACTCCAATTTTCTTTTTTATCGAAACGGCATGCTTATTCCAATCGAGGTCACCAAAATGAATTATGCCATTGTCAGGTGAAACAAGGCCTTCAATCATTTCCAGTGTCGTCGTTTTACCTGCTCCGTTAGGTCCAATGATGGTGAAAACTTCACCGGCATGAACCGAGAAACTGATATCCTGGACAGCCTTGATTGAGTCAAAGGATTTTTGTAGATTCCTTACCTCTAAAACAGTCATTCATTTTCCCCGCTTTCATAACAAGTTGTTTGTCAGTATCCTGCAAAATTCCTAACCTTCTATTTAATACGTAGCTATTTTTGAAAAAATTCACTTTTTTAGTAAACTTAATAATATCAAGGATGGTACCATAATATGGGACAAAAAAGTGATCGAGGCTAACTTTATAAAAAACGGGGGAGAAGTGCAGATGAGAGAACTTCCAATAGCAGTTGATAATAAGCTGGCTAAGTACATGAAATTATTTAATGAATATATGCCTAATCGGCTTGCAGGCTTATATTTGCATGGATCGCTTGCACTGGATGCTTTTGTAGAAGGATCAAGCGATATTGATTTTATTGCGGTTACACATAGCGGGTTAACCCAGTCAGAATTGAAAAAGGCTGAGGAGATTCATAGGATAATAGCAGACAAAAATCAGTTTCCTGAAATGGATGGGGTTTATATAACTCAAAATGACCTGGGCACTCTTCGTGAATGTTTCTTCTATAATAACGGGCGAATGAATTATGGTCAGTTCCTGAATCCAGTTATCTGGTGGCTTTTAAAAAAGAAGGGGATTGCCATTTATGGGGATCTTCCGGTTATAGCGATAAATGACAATGATTTAGTTTCATACACTTATGAGAACATGAATACATATTGGGCAAATCGGATCCGGATATTCGAGAAATCGATTGATGAACTTGCACAAAAAGCTGACTCTGAGATTGATATAGAAGTCGAATGGACAGTGCTCGGCATCTTGCGCCAATTCTACACATTGAGAGAGAAGGATATTATCTCTAAGCAAGGGGCCGGGGAGTACTCCTTAAAGCATTTGCCGGAAAAATGGCACCCAATCATATTGGATGCCGTTAATATTCGCCTTGGTGAGAAAAGTAGGCATTATGCAGGAAAACTTGATCGAATTGAAGAGACTATTAGCCTGTCAAAATATCTTATAAGCCAATCAGCAGCAATCCAAAATAAGTGAGCATCCCCTGATGTGAAGCTCACTTGACCGGTACTGGAGGCCGTTATGTTAACCTCATTGGAGCATTCAAATTATGGGCATCCCGGTAGGAACGATAAGAGACAAATCTTTTTCCATGGGAGGAACCATCCAATTGAAGAATGCGGTCATTGATGGTTTCCATATACAGAAAGTCATCATTAGCATTTAGACGATAGAAAGTGTATGTGTTGCCAAGGAGTTCTTTCTTTGTTATCTGTGTATCGGGATGCTGCTGGATGAATTCTGACAGCTGCTTAACAGAAACGGATGGTATATCTGCCATTTCATATAGCTTCCCTTTAAGGTTTGATTTTAGTTTGTTTACCGCACTCATTGCCTTTTCTTTATATTTATTCCTGGACATGTTGTCACTCCTTAAATGTGATAGTAAGAATAATTTCCATTTGAAGAAAGAATAAACATTCCCTGCAGTGAAGTCAAGAACAGTATCAAATGAAATATTGATGAAATCTTTCTGTACTTTTAATGAAAGGAAGTGCATTGTTTTGCACAAAGAAATGAGTAAGTTAAGATCAGATTGTGAAAATTGTTTTGGACTTTGCTGTGTGGCCCTCCCCTATGCAAAATCTGCGGACTTTGCTATGGACAAGGAAGCAGGTAGGCCATGTTCAAATCTGCAGGCTGATTTTCGCTGTAAGATACATGCCGACCTCAGGAAAAAAGGTTTCAGAGGCTGCACCACATTTGAATGCTTCGGAGCAGGCCAGAAAGTATCTCAAGACACGTTTAAGAATAGAGACTGGCGCAGCCATCCCGGGCTTGAGAAAGAGATGTTTGATGTGTTTCCCGTTATGCATCAGCTTCATGAAATGCTATTCTACTTAACAGAAATTCTATATTTGGAAGCCGCGAGCCCTATTCATGGTGAAGTGAGAGGGATTTTGGACAAAACAGAGGATTTAACTAATATGGAACCGGATTTGATTTTGGCAATTGATGTTCAGGCTCATAGGCATGAAGTTAATAAGCTGCTTCTAAAAGCCAGTGAGATTGTCAGGAAGAACTCTGGAATGCATCAAAAAAATCGGCGGAAAAATACAGCGGGCGGAGAGATTTTATCGGAGCCAAATTAAAAGGTGAGGTGTTATGCGGAGCGAACTTAAGGGGTTCCTTGTTTATTGCTGCTGACATGCGAAAAGCTGACTTAAGATATACCGATCTTATTGGTGCGGACTTCAGGGACGCAAATTTAAGCGGAGCCAACTTAATGGGAAGTATTTTTCTAACACAGGCTCAGGTTAATTCAGCAAAAGGGGATATGTATACGAAGCTGCCAAAGGGATTGCAGAGGCCACACCACTGGGTGAATTAAAATGAAAGAGGAGATGCCGAGTGACACAGAACGAAATCGTGCTTGTTGTCAGCACATCAGTCATACAAGAAGGCAAAGTGCTGATGATAAAAGAGAAGAAAGCCACAGTAAAGAATAAATGGAATTTCCCGTCCGGCCGTTGAAAAAGGGGAAGATATCATTGAGGCTGCCTGCAGGGAAGTTAAAGAAGAAACAGGCCTGGATGTTAAGCTGACTCATACAACTGGAATCTATAACTTTATCAGCAGTACGGACCATCAGGTCATCTTATTTCATTTTATTGGTCAAATAACAGGGGGCTTTTTGAGGCTTCAGGAAGAAGAAATAGCCGATTGCAAGTGGGTGAATCTATCAAACTTTAAAAGCTTTAAGGACGAGGAACTCCGTGATGCCAAAATCATCAGGCAAATTCATGATGCCGTAAAAGCTGATAAGCTTTATCCCCTCGAACTGTTTCAAATAAAGTTAAACTGACAAAGTGAAAGGGATTTTCAGGAATTTTGTCGAAAGAATACCCTATCGAATAAAATAGGCGGGGTATGAATGGAGTTTAAAATTAAGAATGAATATTTTAATAAAGCAATTGTAGAAGTAAGCAGTGCAGTTTCAGCTAAGACTCCTTTTCCAATTTTGACCGGGATAAAGCTGACTGCATGTGAGGATCATTTAACACTCACTGGAAGCAGCTCTGATATTGTGATTGAAAAGGTCATTCCTGCATCTGATGAAGGAGCCGGACTTGAAATTGAAGAGACTGGAAGTGTTGTAGTAACATCCAGATACCTGACAGAGCTCATTAAAAAGCTGCCGGGTGACATACATATTAAAGTGGCTGAAAAGAATAGCCTGACAGTATTGTCAGATGAAATCCTCATTTCCTTAAATGGGTTTCCTGCTGAAGAGTATCCAGCACTTCCTGAATTTGAAGATTCCCAAGGAATTGCATTTTCTTCTGCAGAGTTAGTAGAAATGATAAAGCAAACCGTGTTTGCTGTTTCAAAAAATGATACAAGGCCGGCTCTTACAGGTGTGCATATGAATTTTAATGGAAACAGCTTTTCATGTGCCGCAACTGACTCACTTCGATTAGCATTTCTGGAGACAAAGATCCTTTCTGCAACTAACGGCTCTTTCATAGTTCCGGGCTCCAGCCTTAAGGAGCTTTTAAAGCTGTTAGCTCATCAGGAAGAAAGTGAAATACAAATATTATCATCAGAGAGCTATTTAGCTTTCAAAACAAAATCAATCATGCTCTGTTCACGGCTTATTGAAGGCAAGTATCCGGATGTAACCGGACTCATCCCTAATGAAGCGAAAACAGTTATACAATTGGATGCAAAGAAACTATTAAAGGGAATTGACCGCGCCTGCCTTTTTGCGCATGAGTGGAAAAACAATAATGTCCTTTTGGAGATAAAAGAAGACGCATTGAAAATATCCTCTGTTTCTTCTGCGATCGGAAAAATTGAAGAAACCCAGCCTCTAATAGAATTGACTGGGGAGAGGGAACTATCCATTTCACTTGATGGGAACTTTTTAATGGATGCCCTAAAAGCCATACATGAAGAGCATGTTCTTTTAAGCTTCAGCGGCTCAATGAGACCGGTCATAATCAAGCCTGTCAGCAGCGAGTCTTATATTCAGCTGGTTTCGCCTGTCCGCTCCTATTAAAAACTGGATTTTATTCTTTAT
Organism: Cytobacillus sp. FSL H8-0458; assembly: GCF_038002165.1. Classification (NCBI taxonomy): domain Bacteria; kingdom Bacillati; phylum Bacillota; class Bacilli; order Caryophanales; family Bacillaceae; genus Cytobacillus; species Cytobacillus sp. FSL H8-0458. The sequence goes on from NZ_JBBOBR010000001.1 coordinate 1,018,064, forward strand.
GCACCATCCATCAGCAAATTCAGCTGGCGGATGGTGCTTTTTTGTGTCTTGCAATTACAAGTCTATATTTCCATTTCCACCCTATATAAAATAGAAGAGATAAGATTAATGCAATCCTCGTAAAGGCAGCTAACTACATTTGACCTCTGAGTTGATTGGAGCGGAAATCAACGGGCAAAATTTAGAAAACACAATTCCAATCTTAAGAAATTCTTAAGATTTCTATTACATTAATGTTAAGATTTTACGTTTAGTATAAAAATATGAAAACGAGCACCTTGAAAGCAGGGGGATTATGGATAACTATAATGTACTTGTCGTAGATGATGAAAAAGAGATCAGGGACGCCATTGAAATTTATCTTAAAAATGAAGGCATTACTGTATTGAAAGCGAAAGATGGAATCGAAGCTCTGGAGATTTTGAATGAGCAGCAAGTGCATCTGATCATTTTAGATGTCATGATGCCTAGGCTGGATGGCATTTCGGCTACATACAAAATTCGCGAAAAGAAAAACATTCCGATTATCATCCTGAGTGCCAAGACAGAGGATACCGATAAAATCCTCGGGCTGCAGGTTGGGGCTGATGATTATGTGACCAAGCCCTTTAATCCGATGGAACTGGTTGCCCGCGTGAAATCGCAGCTGAGAAGATATGTGACATTCGGAACGTTTGAAGGAGTTAAAAAGGTCATTGATCTGAACGGTCTCATGCTGGATAAGGAAGCAAAAGCAGTGACTGTTAATGGAGAGCCGGTGAAACTAACTCCAATCGAGTATAAAATTGTGGAGCTTTTGATGACAAATGCCGGACGCGTTTTCTCCATAGATGAAATTTATGAACGGGTATGGAATGAACCATGCTATAACGCGGAAAATACGGTGGCGGTACATATTCGGAAAATCCGTGAAAAGATTGAAATCGATCCGAAAAATCCGAGATATTTAAAGGTGGTATGGGGAATTGGATACAAGATGGAAAAATAGGTTCATTATTGTGATGATAATGGTTTTATTTGCTTTCGGAGCAAGCGGCGTCTTGTCCGTTCTGATTAATGGCAGGGAATATGCAAACCCGGATTACTTTCACACAGCAGAGTTCAGAAGTGAAATGGATCAATATGCCGGCTATCTGGAATTGTATGAACTGAATAACGTGACCATCGAAAAAGCTAAAGAAGCGATAGAGGTGACGGAAGAGGAAATTAATGAACACCGCTATCGGTATGGAACACTTCCTGAACAAATTGATAATATTAGAAGCCAATATGAGCCCAGGATTCAAGAGGCAAAGGATATAGAAAATAATGAATTTGCCAAGGCTCTGACTGATCAGATGAACAAAAGAATCGAAGACATTACCAGGAATTTTGAAAGTGATGAACACGTCCGTCCCAAAGTAGTGAAAGAAAAAGAAGAAAAACTTGAACAGTTTTATAAAGAAAAAGAGCAGTTAAGGGATCAGTACGATTTTTATAAGGATTCATTTACCTATTATTTCAAGGACACTTCGACTGGTGAAGTGTACACCAATTTAACTTTAGCCAAGAATGAGTCTCCGGATGAAGTCATGGAAAAGGAAATGCTATATCATACCGATTACAGGATGGATAAAAATTATTTCCTTCATTTTATTATGGGGGGATATGAGGAATTTGATCAGGCACTGGTTGAATCGCAATCAGGCTACTTTAGGGGACAAATAGGCCTGGCTAAAAATCTTCCTGATTCAAATATGTTCATTGACCAGAATAATCATTTCAAGCAAAAGCAGATTGTATTATTAATTTATGGGGGATCAGCTGTTTTAGCGGTTATCGCTGCATTGATTGCTGGCAGAAAGTCAAAAGCACTGTCAGCTGAAATCAAAAGGTGGGAGCCTTTATACAATAAGATGCCAATTGATTTACGAATCACCTTCTTAGGGTTATCAGCAATGGGCAGCATTTTAGCACTTTTTCTGGTAAACGATTTTCTTATAGACAGCTACAACATCCTATCGCGTGTAATTGAATTGATTATTGTTCTCCTTGGAGCATCAGTTCTTTGCGGCCTGACAATTGTTCAGCTTAAATATATTGCAGGTGAATTTAAGGACTTGGAAAACGCAAAATCAGTCTTGAAAAAAAGTCTGATGTTTAGGGCGGCAAGGGGTTTGAAAACAAGCCTCCAGGAAGCCTTTTTAAACCGGAGCACAGGAACGCAGCTGTTTGTTGTACTTGTAATTATCTTCGGAATGGGAATGGGTTCCGTTATCATGTTCTTCCACCCGCTGTTTATCCTGTTTTATATAATGGCCTTAGCTTTTGCAGGTATTCCTATAGTTATGGCATTAATCAGACGCGTTGGCTATTTCAACCGTATTGTTGAGACTGCCGATGAATTGGCTTCGGGTCACATGGGACAGGACTTGCCTGTTAAAGGAAAAGGGGTCCTTGCTTCACTTGCAGGAAACATGAATGTATTGAAGCAGGGCGTAAAAACGTCCCTTAGCGAGCAGGCAAAAAGCGAAAGGCTGAAAACGGAACTGATTACAAATGTCAGTCATGATTTAAGGACACCTTTAACTTCCATTATTACGTACACGGAGCTGTTGAAAACAGGCGAGGTCTCAGAAGTCGATCGCTCTGCCTACCTTGAAATCATTGACCGGAAGTCAAAACGGTTAAAAGTTTTGATTGATGATTTATTCGAGGTCTCAAAGATGGCAACCGGCAATATTGAGCTTAGGAAGGAAAGAGTGGACCTGGTCCAGCTGCTGCAGCAGGCGCTTGCAGAGCATGATAATGCCATTAGGGAATCAAATCTGCAGTTCCGCGTCACCAAGCCTGATCATCCGGCAATCGCGAATGTGGATGGCCAAAAGCTCTGGCGCGTGTTTGATAATTTAATAGGCAATATCCTTAAATATTCATTGGAACATTCACGGGTATATATTGCCCTTGCGAAAGTCAAAGGCCAGGCAGTCATTACATTTAAAAATGTTTCAAAATACGAGCTGGACGACCAGAGTGAAGAATTGTATGAGCGATTTAAGCGGGGAGATAAATCAAGGCATACTGATGGTTCAGGCCTTGGGCTCGCCATTGCCAAGTCGATCATTGACCTTCATGAAGGGAATCTCGAAATAGATACAGATGGTGATTTGTTCAAGGTGAGCATTTCACTGAAATTAGAGGAGTAAGGGAAGAGGGGAATTATGGATATTGCAGAGCTGTATTCCTGCCATTATAAACGGCTTTATCATATATGCTTTTCGATGACAAGAGACGCATATCTTGCAGAAGATATCGTTCAGGAAACGTTTATTAAAGCTATGAAGAAGGCGGAAACAATTATAGATGAAGAAAAAGCAGGGGCATGGCTGTCTGTCATTGCCAGAAGAACCGCACTGGATATTATTCGGCGGGAAAAGCGCAAGGCTGCAATGCCGATGGAGCAGGACACTCTTGAAAGCTTCTGCATCATTACAAAGCAAGATGTCGAACAAGAAGTGGAATCAGGTTTTGCGCTTAAGGAAATCAAGTCAGCCATCAGACAGCTTGCATTGAACTACCAGGAAGTGCTTTTGCTCAAGGTTGATGGAGGATTAAAAGAACAGGAAATTGCCAACGTTCTAAATTTAAAGCCTTCAACTGTGAAAACAAGGATTTTCAGGGCAAGAAAGCAGATGAGGGCCTTGACGGGATTAGGAGCTTAATTGAAAGAGAGAGTTGACCAAGTCATTTAGCGGGTCAGCTCTCTTTTTTTATTTGTAAACTATTCAAATAATTGAAAAAACAGTGTTTAAACTATGTTTAACAGGGTATTCGCCAAGCAGAGTCTACTATTTTCCATAATTACACCAATCAGGATAACTTCCCCTTATTTTGTAAACAATAGTAACGTTCTGAAAGGAAGGAATGATTAAAATTGACTAAAAAGATACCGCCGTTTTTGAGGAAATTGCGTTACTTTGGAAAATCGGAGGACATTACAGATCATGCCACCGTTTCACCTTATGATAGAGAAACTGAGAAAATTTACAGGAGACGATGGCAGCACGATAAGGTAGTGAGAACAACCCATGGTGTAAACTGCACGGGGTCCTGCAGCTGGAAGGTTCATGTCAAGGACGGAATTATCACATGGGAGACCCAGCAGACAGACTATCCCACCACAGGGCCTGATATGCCGGAGTATGAACCGAGGGGATGTCCAAGAGGTGCAACGTTTTCATGGTATACATACAGTCCCATTCGGATTCGTTATCCATATGTACGCAGCGCATTGATTGAGCTATGGAGAGAGGCATATAAAGAGCATAAAAATCCGATTGAAGCCTGGAAAAGCATTGTAAATGATCCTGATAAGTCTGCAAGATATAAATCAGCGAGGGGAAAAGGCGGTTTTGTGCGCTCAAGCTGGGACGAATTGAATACGCTGATTTCGGCCTCACTGATTCATACAATCGAAGAGTTTGGACCTGATCGGATTTTTGGCTTTTCACCGATTCCAGCCATGTCAATGGTCAGCTATGCGGGCGGTGCGAGATTTTTAAATCTGATTGGGGCATCTCTCTTAAGTTTTTATGATTGGTATGCAGATTTGCCTCCTGCTTCTCCGCAGATCTGGGGGGAACAGACAGATGTGCCGGAGAGCTCAGATTGGTATAATTCCAGCTATTTAATGGTTTGGGGCTCCAATCTGCCGCAGACACGGACTCCGGATTCGCACTTCATGGTGGAAGCCCGCTATCGAGGAACTAAAGTAGTGGCTGTAAGCCCTGACTATGCTGAATTCGTTAAGTTTGCCGATAAATGGCTGCCTGTACAGGCCGGTATGGACGGTGCCATCGCCATGGCGATGACACATGTTATTTTGAAAGAGTTCTATGTTGACCGGCAGGTGGACTATTTTAATAACTATGTTAAGCAATATACAGATCTGCCTTATCTTCTTGTGTTGAAGAAAAATGGTGACTTTTATCAGGGAGATAAGTTTTTAAGAGCATCAGATATTGGCAGAAAAACAGAGAACGGGGAATGGAAAACCGTTGTGCTCGATAAGAACACAAAAGAGTTTGCCGTTCCTAATGGAAGCATAGGACATCGCTGGGAAACTAACCAGAGCTGGAATCTTCATTTAAAAGACAGTGATAATGAATTGGATGGCATAGACCCGGTTCTTACCCTTAATGGAATGGAAGATGAAGTCGTAATGGCCGGCTTTCCGTTCTTCGGGACGGAGAAAAAAGAAGTGTTAAAGCGTGGGATTCCTGTTAAAAAGTTTAAAAAGGACGGGGAAACCTATGTGGTGACAACCGTTTTTGATATGCTTCTGGCCAATTGCGGCGTGAATCGGGATTTGCCTGGAGATTACCCGAAGGATTACGATGATCCGAAGCCTTATACACCTTCATGGCAAGAAGGCATCACAGGGGTGAACAGGAAGGATTGTGCACAAATTGCAAGAGAGTTCGCTCAAAATGCCATCGATTCAAAGGGAAGGTCCATGATTATCATGGGATCGGGAATTAACCATTGGTACCATTCGGATATGATTTACCGTGCCATTTTGAATATGGTTCTCCTCACAGGCTGCCAGGGTGTAAATGGAGGAGGATGGGCGCATTACGTGGGCCAGGAAAAAGTCCGGCCGCTTGAAGGCTGGCAGACCGTTGCCATGGCGAGGGACTGGGGCGGCCCGCCAAGGCTCCAGAACGGGACTTCCTTTTTCTATTTTGCAACTGAGCAATGGCGTTATGACAATCAAATGTCTGATGAATTAATTTCACCCCTCGTCGACAAACCGACTTATAAGCATCCAGGTGATTATAATGTCCTTTCTGCAAGACTCGGGTGGCTGCCGTCCTATCCGCAGTTTAATGAAAATTCCATTAAAATTGCCGAAAAGACCGGTCTGAAAGACAAAGATGAAATCATTCAATCGGTCGTCAGGCAGCTGAAGGAAGGAACGCTGAAGTTTGCCATCGAAAACCCGGAGGATCCGAAAAACTTTCCGAAGGTCCTGTTTGTGTGGCGGGCTAACCTGATCGGAAGCTCTGCCAAGGGACATGAATATTTCCTGAAGCATCTTCTGGGCACACATCATGGAAACTTGAGCGAGCAGAATGAGGAAGACCTGACCAATGAAATCAGCTGGGTCCAGGAGGTGCCTGAGGGCAAGCTTGATCTGATGATCGACTATGACTTTAGAATGTGCGGAACCGGCTTATACTCTGACATTATCATGCCGTCTGCGACCTGGTATGAAAAATATGATGTATCGAGCACGGATATGCATCCCTTTATCCATCCGTTCAATCCGGCGATTACTCCTCCATGGGAAGCCAAATCGGACTGGGACGCATTTAAAAATCTGGCGAAGCGTTTTTCTGATATGGCAGTAAAGTATTTCAAAGAGCCGATTACCGATCTTGTGGCAACACCGCTCTTGCATGATTCCAGGGACGAAATCTCCCAGGCATACGGGAAAATACCGGACTGGAAAAATGGAGACGCTGAGCCTAAGCCTGGTGTGAATATGCCGCGGCTTCATCTGGTGGAAAGAGATCTTTCGAAGGTGTATGACAAGTTCATCGCACTTGGTTCGAACGTAAAAGAGTCCATCGGTTCAAAAGGAATCGGCTGGGATGCCGCCAAGGAATATGAAAAGCTGAAATCGATGATTGGCACAGCTTCGCAAACCATGGATTATAAGGATTTGCCAAGCTTGTATACAGACCGGAATGTAGCTGAGACGATTCTGACATTATCCAGCACAACCAATGGTTCGCTTGCGATGAAAGCCTGGGGTGCATTAGAAAAGAAAACAGGATTGCAGCTGAAGGATTTGGCGGAGGAAAGGGCAGAAGAGCATGTGTCCTTTGCAGAAATTACAGCTCAGCCAAGGAAGGTTATTTCATCACCGGTATTCAGCGGAACGGAAACCGGAAACCGGCGTTACAATCCTTTTACCACAAATGTGGAGCGCCTGGTGCCATGGAGGACCCTGACGGGCAGACAGCAAATTTACATGGATCATGATTTAATGCTCGAGTTTGGCGAAGAGCTTCCGAACTTTAAGGCACCGCTCCATAAGCTTGCTTTCTACAAAGGAGATCATGAGCCTGCAGGCAAGGGAAATGAAATCACCCTTAGCTATTTAACACCGCATTTTAAGTGGTCGTATCACAGCACCTATGCAGATACGCTCCCAATGCTGACCCTTTTCCGCGGCGGGCCGCATGTCTGGCTCAATAATGAAGATGCTGCGTCTGTCGGCATTGAAGATAATGACTGGATTGAGATGTATAACCGGAACGGTGTTGTCGTGGCCAGAGCTGTGGTCAGCCACAGAATGCCAAAGGGAATCGTGTTCATGTATCACGTTCAGGAACGCCACATTAATGTGCCTGGTTCCCCAATCACCAAACAGCGCGGAGGCACCTTTAACAGCCCGACAAGAATCCATGTGAAGCCCACTCAAATGATTGGCGGCTATGCTCAGTTTAGCTACGGATTTAATTACTATGGACCAACTGGGAACCAGAGGGATGAAAAAGTGGTTATCCGGAAAATGAACAGGGATGAGGTGGATTGGCTTGAAGATTAAAGCGCAGTTCGGGATGGTCATGAATCTTGATAAATGCATCGGCTGCCATACCTGCAGTGTCACGTGTAAAAACACCTGGACGAACCGTCCGGGGGTTGAATACCAATGGTGGAACAATGTGGAGACCAAGCCGGGCATAGGCTATCCGAAGGAATGGGAAAACCAGGAGCTGAGAAAAGGCGGATGGGCGCTGAAAAATGGGAAGCTGGAACTGAAGGCAGGCGGCCGCGTCAATAAACTGCTCAATATCTTTTATAACCCTGACCTTGCCGATATTGATGATTATTATGAGCCCTGGACATATGATTATGAAAATCTGATCCAGAGCCCTGAGAAAAAACATCAGCCGGTAGCAAGGCCAAAATCTCAGCTTACAGGTGAGTATATGGACATCCAATGGGGCCCGAACTGGGAGGATGACCTCGCAGGTGTGCATGTAACCGGAAAGAAGGATCCGAACATGGCAGGTTTGGATGATCAAATAAAATTTGAATTTGAACAGGCTTTTATGATGTACCTTCCGAGAATTTGTGAGCACTGCATGAATCCTTCCTGCGTGTCTTCCTGCCCATCAGGAGCCATGTACAAACGGGAGGAAGACGGGATTGTGCTTGTGGACCAGGAGGCATGCCGCAGCTGGCGGTTCTGTATGACGGGATGCCCTTATAAAAAAGTTTATTTTAACTGGAAGACCCATAAAGCAGAAAAATGCACCTTTTGTTATCCGAGAATTGAAGCGGGGCTGCCAACTGTATGTTCGGAAACCTGTGTCGGCAGGCTTCGATATATCGGGATTGTTCTATATGATGCCGATAAAGTGAAGGAAGCTGCATCCGTTCCTGATGATAAAGATTTATATAAAGCACAGCTCGATATGTTCCTGGATCCCCATGATCCGGAAGTAATTAAGGAAGCGAAAAAAGAAGGCATTCCGGATGATTGGATTGAGGCAGCGCAAAGATCGCCAGTTTATAAAATGGCAGTGGAACAGCGGATTGCGCTTCCGCTTCATCCTGAATATCGCACGCTGCCGATGGTTTGGTATGTTCCGCCGCTTAGCCCATTTGTGAATGCGTTCGGAGGGCAAATTGATGATTTGGATCCAAACATCATTTTCCCAACGATTAATCAGTTCAGAATCCCAATCGAATATTTAGCCAACTTGTTCACAGCAGGTGATACAGAAGTGATTAAATCTGTGCTTAAAAAGCTTGTTGCGATGCGGACCTATATGCGCCAGGTCAACCTGGGAAAAGAGCCGGATACAAGCGTACTGCAAGCGGCGGGAATGACGGAAGAGATTGTGCGTGATATGTATGAGCTTTCAGCCATTGCCAAGTATTCCGACCGATATGTGATCCCTGCTTCCCATAAAGAAAGAACCGGTGATATGCACAATATGCGCGGAAATGTCGGCTTTGATGACTTGGCCACAGACTGTAATTCCTGCAGTGTCGGTTCCGAAAGAGATCCGCTTTACTATTATGGCGAAGAATATTGGAGTGATTTGGATGAATCAAAGCCAAGCGGTCTATAATTTAGCATCTGTCCTGCTTCAGTACCCTTCCAGGGAATGGAAAGACTATTTGCCTGACCTGCATAGTGAAGCGGACTCCCTGAATGATAAGCAAATCGCCGTCAGCCTGAAGAAATTTTTGGACTATCTGGACAGTACTGCTTATGCGGATCTGTGCCAAAATTATGTCCTGACCTTTGATTTTAATGAACGCAGCACCTTGTACCTGACTTATTCCGTGTTTAAAGATAATCGGGAGAGAGGGCCGGCGCTGGTTAAATTGAGGCAGGAATTCAAGGAAGCGGGGGCAGAGCTCGAGAGCGATGAGCTTCCGGACTATCTGCCGCTAATTTTGGAATTTGCGGCTATAACGGAGCCTGAGAAATCAGCTAAGCTGCTGAAGCTGCACTTTCGGTCAATTGAGCGTCTGTCTTTGGAACTTGGAGCCCTGAACAGTCCTTATCACTTCCTGCTGGCGGCATGTGCCGACTGCATCAAGCAGCTTCGTGCATCTAATGCAATTGGCAGCTCGGATGAAAGGAGAATCATATGAGCAGTCTTGATCTGTTTTTATGGGTGATTTTCCCTTATATTTGTCTGACGATATTCGTGCTCGGTCATATTTATCGTTACAATACCGACCAGTTTGGCTGGTCGGCTAAATCAAGTGAATTCCTGGAAAAGAAAAAGCTTAAATGGGGAAGCATTCTGTTCCATTGGGGCATTATCTTCGTGTTCTTCGGTCATGTAGCGGGCGTATTGATACCTAAAGTATTCTACGATACTGTTGGGATAACGGAGCATATGTATCATTTTGGCGCCGTCTGGTTTGGCGGAGCGGCAGGAGTCATTTGCGTAATCGGCGGTGCATTGCTATTTGCAAGACGTGCATCCGTAAAACGGATTAAAATGAACAGTCAATTCAAAGACTGGCTATCACTCATCATTCTTGGCATCGTGGTCATCGTCGGTTTTACCAACACAGTCGGATATACGGCATCCGGAGGGGATTTCGATTACAGGGTGACCATTGGGCCGTGGTTTAGAGGGCTTTTAACCTTTAACCCGGATCCCGCCTATATGATCGGAGCGCCGATTGGCTTCCAGGCACATGTATTGCTGGCATTTGTCCTATTTGCCATCTGGCCATTTACAAGGCTGGTTCATGTGTGGAGCCTGCCTTTGGCTTATCTGAAAAGGAGATATCTTGTGTATCGGAAAATGTCGCCTGCTAAAAATCAGAATGTAACAAAGCGCTAAAAGAAATAAGGAGCAGAAAGGCTTCATCGTGATACAGCCTTTCTTTTTTCCTTTACAAGGAGGAATTATTGTTGGCTGGTCCAGCGTTAAAAAACCATTATTCACACCAATCCATTCATGATGGGTATTATACGGAAGGCCGCGATCTCACTGAAGTGCTCGTTAAACTGAATCGTGAAGGCAGAGAGAAGGAGTGCGGAATTGCTGCCGAGGCTCTGGTGGAGCATTGGGAGACCCGAACCATTGCCCATGCGGATTCCGAAGAGGAAGGGTTTTACCAAGAAGTTATGAAGGAAAAACCGGAGCTGAAGGAGGAAGTCATTAAGCTGATCAGAGATCATGATCTCTTAAGAATGCTTGTTTCTGACCTTAAAGAAAGAATTCCGCGCGATGGGGTAACGGAAGAAGTGGTTGACCGCTTTAAAACCATTCTCATGCTGGTGGATATACACAATCATGCAGAGGAAAGAGTGTTATTCGGAATGAACCATAAAGGCCATTTGCACAAGTTGCGTGAAAGCGATGAAGGAACTGCTTCCGGCCTATAAAGTTGAAAACAGCTCCCATGGAGGAAGCTGTTTTTTATTTTTTGGAGATATCGCTGAACATGGCCACATGCAGCTTTGGTTCGTCTGCATCATTTTTGATGGTACTGATGGTTAGCCACTCTGGAAAGATCTCGCCGTTTTTCTTTTTGTTCCAGATTTCACCCTGCCAATATCCTTTCGTCTCAATTTCCTCCCACATTAGCTTATAAAAATCTTTTGTATGTTTTCCTGACTGCAGGATTGCAGGTGTTTTCCCGACCGCTTCTTCCTGTGTATATCCAGTAACCTTTGTAAAGGCAGGATTTACTTTTTTAATAATTCCTTTTAAATCGGTAATCATCATGCCGGACTCTGTGCTTTCAAGGACCTGTTTCGATAAGCTGAGTTTATCCTGGTAGTAAAGCCAAACGACAAGAATTAAGCTTGCGAGGGCAAATTCGGAAAGTGCCATAAAACCGATGGCGTAATGTCCGGTCCAATCGAACAGGACGGTTAAGATAATCGGCGGGAAAAATCCGCCAAGTCCCCCCATAGCAGCGACAATCCCATTGACAATCCCTGCCTGCCTGGAAAAATACATGGGTACGAGTTTGAAAATTGTTCCATTCCCAATCCCCGCACAAATCGCTACGCCGAGACAGCCGACAGTATAGATGGGGAGTGATGGCGTAAAGGATAGGAGAAAGCCGCCGAATGTCAGCCCGGAGAATACAAGCATCAAAATGACAAAGGAATTGAATCTATCCCCAAGCCATCCGCCGACAGGGCGCGAAAAGGTAGCGATTGCAATAAAGCCGGCCGTCCGAAGTCCTGCATCAACTTTATCCAGTCCAAAGTGATTTACAAGGAAATTGGGCAAATAAATGGTAAAGGCTACAAAGGATCCGAACGTGATGAAATAAAACAAACTTAACAGCCATAACTTGGGATTGCGGTAAACACCATTTATCTGCTCCCCGAGAGACACCTGGACTTTCTTTTCTTTACGGTCACCAAGCAGGAAATTTAATACAGCAATAAGGGCTAAAAGGATTAAAAAAAACTGTACCGTTAGCCGCCAGCCAAAGCTGTTTGCCAGTACCGGCGCCAAAAAAGCGGTTAAAGCTGTACCGATGTTGCCGGCTCCATAAATGCCATTTACAAAACCGTGCCTTTCTTTTGGATAGTATTTGGGCAAGGAAGTAACACCGACAGAGAAAACTGCTCCGCCTATTCCCAGTAAAAGGCCTCCGAGGATGAGGGTCATCTTCGTACCTGCTGAACTGATCACAAACACAGGCAGAATTAAGACAATGAAGCTTATGGTAAAAATAGGCCTGGCACCATATCGGTTGGTCCAGTATCCAATTGGGACTCTTAGCAAAGACCCCAATATGACAGGTATGGCCGTGACTAACGCCACCTCTCCTGGCTTAAGGGCAATATCGGACTGGATATAGGGCATCAGTGAGGAGAGAATGACCCACACCATGAAGCCGACGACCAAACTTCCTGTCTGCAGAACTAATTGAAAGCTTCCTTTTTGCATAACGCTCTCCTTTCATGTATGAAAATGCATGTGTGAACGTGATGTATATAGGACAATCTTAGTTTTAAAATACCCAAATGCTTACAGGTCAACCATACTTTTTACGAGACCATAACCTGTGTTGACAAAATCAGAAACATTGTCTCTATATAGCTCATTGATTAATAAGGAAATATATATTAAAACTCTGATTATACATATGTGCTTCTGTTGGAGGAGATAAGTTCTTTTCATAGTTAGTATTGAAATTATAAAAGGCGGTTCATTGTATGTATTGGGTTCCATATCTTTCATTGGCCATTAATCTCATTGTAATCTGGTTTATGCCAAAGCATTTAACGAATAAAGAAATATACGTAAGCTGGGCTGTCATTGCGTATTTACTTAAGTACAGACGTAATGCTAAGTTTATATTTTCGGCTGTATGAGTTAAACGGCGGGGGAGTGCAGCTGGGGGTTCATATCATTGAATTAACTCTTGGGGCATCATTTGGGATTATCTTTCTGAATTTCATACCGGAAAGCAGGCGTTCTTTTTTCTTTTATACAGCAGCCTGGGTCGTTTTTTCGGTGCTTTTCTAAATGCTTACGGTTAAGCTGAACACCTGGAAATGGTGGTAATCTGCCTTCTACTATTTTGCTGCTTTTTTATTTGTCCGCTGGCATTTGCATTTTATCAGGTCAAATTAGAGCTTCCTGCTATTGTCGGAAGCTCACAGCCTTTCTTTATTCCTTTCCATTCTGTTATCGAAGAATTTCCTGGCCTCTTCTTTTATCATTCTTCTTATCGTACTTAGTATTTTCATGTACATCACCACTATAGCAATACGCGGAGGGAAATATTCTGTGCCAGTCCGTGTATCGGCAAAAATGAATAAAAGACTCCTGCTCCGATAATCAGAGGCAGCAGTCTATCAGAGCGGGTATTAATTTCTTTCAGGAGTGCCAGGCGGCATATAGCTTGGCGGTATTCTCAGCCAGCCTCTTTCCTTCATTAAATTCTTAAGGGGTGATGCTATTTCCATTAAGTGCACCTGTAAGGAAAAAAACATTAACCCCACATCTGTTCTGACTGTTTTACTCATAGCCTGTGCACAAAAGGTTATGCTTGCTGCGAGTTTTACAGATATTAAATTAGCTATTTCATCTTCCGTTAACTTTACACCTTCAGGAACAGAATCCGGGTTGGAAAGTGGTTTTTCGGCATTAGTTAAAGGGAGCGGCACCCCTTCTTTAAGCAGAAAATCTTCAATCATTTTTGTGTCTGCCCTGCTTCCTTCAATGGAGGAGCGTATAGTATGCAATAGTTCAGGATCTGTGGTCATATTTAAGGCAATATAGTAAAGGGAGTGGGCTTCATGGAATGCTGTATACAGAGTCCATAAATCCATAACCTCCCCCACATGCAGCGGCGGCTTTGGTTCGTTATCAGCAAAATTCTTAATGGTTTCGTTAATGGCCTCGAATGGGTTTCTCATTATTTCACCCCATAATATGTATTTTTTTTAATTTTACCGATATTTTCACTTTCATTCGGTTTTAAGGAAAGGACTAATTTTTTTGAAACTATTTTTGAGAATATTCGTAATACATTAGGGATAGTTCTTACTCGGAAAAGGGGAATTTCAGATTGAGAAATAGAGTGCTGAAGAGACTTTCATATCTTTTTACCGGAGAATCAATGAGCCTTATCATGTTTGTATTCATCAGTTACCTGGTGAACTATACATATCCGGATCTCCATTTATATTCACTGTTTTCTTTCTGGTCATCATTTCTGCTGCTGGAGTTCATATTGCTTCAGGGCTCCATTTATTGGTTTGTAAAATGGAAGCGATTAAAAAGAGAAAATACGTCAGTTGCCCCGATCAGGCTTGTACAGCGGCTATGGGTTTCTAAGAAATGGAATCTGGGCATGATCACCGTGATTCCAGGTGCATTCGTGGCAGACTGCATGATATGGCATCCGGCAGTTCCGCTGGGGCTTGTGATTGCCGGCTTTATCTATATCTTTGCCATTCTGGAGTATATCAACTATTTTCATATTCAGCTTTCCTATGATAATCGCTCTGACATTAACAGTCTTAAACAGACTAAGCGCTTGAAACAGGCTTGTTTGAGCAAGGATTTTAAGAGGCTGGAGAATTTTGATGGGAGGAAATTAGGGTGAGGATATGGAACATACACGATATAGTATTGGTGGCCTTATCCTGATTGGTAGTGTGGTTTAAAGCAGCTTGTTTTGATTTTTGCTGAATAAGTGGCTTCTATCAATCGAAATGGTTATTTTAAAAATACATATTAAATAGATGAAAGCAGGAGATAACAATGGCAAAAGTAGTTGGGTTCGAATTAAACTCCCAGGATCCGGAAAAAGCAGCTGAGTTTTATTCCAAAGTTTTTAGCTGGGAGATAGAAGAGCCGAAGTGGGGCTATCGGCCCGTCCATACTGAAGGAGTTCAAAATAAAGCAATTATTGGGGGAATCAGTAAAGGACCAATTGATTACCCGCATGGAACCAGGATTCAGATTGAAGTAGAATCGATTGATGAAACCATATCACTAGCAACAGAGAATGGAGCAATGGTTGTAAGAGCTAAAATGGAATTTGATGACTTTTATCTTGCCTATTTGGCGGATCCGGTTGGGCTGGGAATTGGACTAATACAGAAAAAGCGATAATGGAGACGGTTTAAGGTGCCTGCCTTGTTTTCTGTCATGGTAAAGGAGAACGTTAAAATGGAAATAATGATTGAAAAAGCAATGATGCAAGATGCAGTGCAATTAACAGACATCATGAAAGCTGCATTTGATGAGGAAGCTCAAAAATGGCTTACAGATGATGAACAAAATATAGCAGATTTTAATATTCAGCCGCCGGGATACGATTCACTGCAAATGACGAAATATATGATTCAGGAACTGGATTATTATAAAGTGATTTATAAAAATTCAATAGCAGGCGGAATTATTGTTACGCTTTCCGGAAAATCATATGGAAGAATTGATCGGATTTTTATCCGGCCTGATTTACAGGGGTGCGGAATTGGTTCAGCTGCCATTACGTTTATAGAAAATCATTACCCCTATGTGAAGGCATGGGAGCTCGAAACATCGGCCAGACAAATCAATAATCATCACTTCTATGAAAAAATGGACTATCAATTATCTTTTAAAACGGATGAAGAGTATTGTTATGAGAAAAGAACCGGACCTTCCAAAAAGGATATTACAGATTCTCAATTTGAGAACTGCGATATGGGAAACACTGAAGTTTACAAAGTGAATATGTCGGAAAGTTCGTTCAGTAACAGCAGTCTGAGTAAAGCACATTTCAGCAATTGTAATTTAAGTCATTCAAAGTTTCGAAATATTAATTTCCAAAAAACACTTTTTGCCGACTTAAATCTATCCCAAAGCAGGTTCATGCATGTTACATTAAGCGGAGTGCAATTTGCTGAGACAAATCTTCGAGGTGGAGAGGATCCCATTTCATTTAATGGATGTAACCTTGAAGGAAGTAAAATAACTAACAGCTGTATGAAAAATGTTGAAATTTCCGAAAGCAGCATTAGTGGAATGAAGATCAATGGTATTCGTGTGGAAGAACTATTGCGTGTTTATGAACAAAATAAATGAGGGCTGCACGAATTTGTATTATGATAACTTGAAAAAAAGCGGGGAGCTTTTAGCATGAGTAAGCCTGATGTAATGGAAATTGTTAATCATTTAGTAGAAGAAGCAAAGATGCTATTAAAGGATAATTTTAAGGGTTTATATTTGCATGGCTCATTGGCGATGGGCGGATTTAACCCGGACAAAAGTGATGTTGATATTTTAATTGTAACGTATCATTCCTTGTCTTCTGAAATTAAAAGTAAGATGGCAAAGTTATTCTTAAAGTGCTCAAATGCACCATTCCCCATTGCAGTCAGCTTTTTGAATGAAAGAGATCTCAGCAATTGGCAGCATCCATGTCCATTTGATTTTCACTATAGTGAATTTTGGCGGGAGAGACTTGAAGAAGAAGTGGATCCGCATAGCGTTTCAGGATATGATCCTGATTTGGCTGCTCATATTACGATCGTTAATCATCAAGGTATCTGTGTTGCTGGAGAATCCATAAAAGCAACCTTTCCTAATGTGCCGAGAGAGGACTACCTGTCTTCTATCCTGGGGGATTACCGTGATTGCCTTGAAAATCTTAAAGAGGATCCTGTTTATAGTGTCTTAAATATGATTAGGGTATATTGGTATCTCAAGGAAGATTTTATATCATCCAAGTATGAAGCCGGGGAGTGGGCACTGGAGTCAATGCCAGATGAGTTTATACCTGCTATTCAAAAGATAGTGGGAAAATATAGTTCAGATGCAAATGATCCTACTGACATAGATTTTACTAAGCTTTATGACTTAAGAGATTATATTGATGGTGAAATCCAGAAACTGCTAACCTAGTATGGACTTAGTCGAGAAGAACAATGGCGAAAAGGCGAGTGATAAAGGGAATTGGTGGTTAATCCTGAGTCTGCTTCTGCTCCGAAAAGGGATTCATCTGACTGCATCTTATTTTTCCCATTAGGTACTTAATGAGTCACAATCTTACTGAAGATAAAAAGGAGGTCATCCTATGAGCTTAAGTGCAACATATCTAACGATTGTAAAGAAAAGATTCCAGGCTGTGAAGGAATTGGCGGATATAACCATTCAGCGGCTTTCCGGGGAGGAGTTGAATTGGGCTTTCAACGAAGAGTCCAACAGTGCAGCAGTAATTATCAGGCATATGAACGGCAATATGGTTTCACGGTGGACAGATTTTTTGATCTCAGATGGAGAAAAGCCTTATCGGAACAGGGATGAGGAATTTTTAACAGCTTCTGCTTCAAAAGATGAACTAATTTTGGTTTGGGAAAAAGGGTGGAAGGTGCTGTTTTCCGCGTTAGAAAGTTTAAAAGAGCAGGATCTCCTTAAAAATATCACTATTCGAGGCGAGAGCCATCTAGTTATAGATGCAATAGAAAGGCAGATGGCACATTATTCTTACCATGTTGGACAGATTGTTTATATCGGCAAGCTAATAAAAAGTGATGAGTGGGAAAGCCTCAGTATTCCTAAAGGGAAATCAGATCAATTTCTTAAGGAAATGCTCGACCAACATAATGACGGCAAATAGGCATTGTATCCATCTAAAATCAGAGACATTGAGTAAACAAAGCATAACGATCTGGCAGGCATTATTTTAATTTCCCTTTATAGGTTATTCGTCTAAAACTTTGATTGGATTCCGTTTACTTCTTTTCTTTTAGACATGTTGATGCTGGTGATAGGATTGTAAGAGCGGGAGAAAGGGAAATGTGGATATGGTATATAGGTATTTTTGAAACTGTATTTATCTTTTCATCGCACTTCAATCATTCCCAACATAATGGTATAATCAGGAAAAAATGAAAGAAGTGTTCCTTTTGGATCTAATTACTGGGAAAATCCTGTTTACTTCCTTATTCATCATTCTTATACATAGTATAGAAACACTGGCCTATGCTGTCCGATTATCGGGTGCCAGGGTTAAGCTGATCGCATCAGGGCTTTCTTTGTTCAGTACCATTGTCATTGTTTCTCGAATGGCGAACATGGGTCAGCAGCCGCTGCTTGGGAGTATTATTGATACTGCTCCAGAACAAAACTTTCTCGGTTATGTTGAAAATCAATTCAGGGTGTTAATTGGGGCATCCACAATAGGGACCATCATTGGAATTCTGCTGCTGCCGACATTTATAGCGATTTTCTCAAGAGCCATTATCCGTCTCGCCGATGCAGAAGGTTCAGTACCTTCGCTGCTAAAGGTCGGGTTTAGCTGGAAATCGGCAAAGAAAGCAATCAAACATTTTAAGTTTCCGAGAATTTCCTATTTAAATGGACATAAACTCAGTGAAATACCAAAACGGCTATTTCTATTCAATATGTTTGTAACCGCCATCTATACAATTGGAGTGCTGTCAGCTCTATATGCTTCGCTGCTTACTCACGATAGCTCAAGAACAGCTATTATGGCATCAGGTCTCATAAACGGTGTAGCAACAATCCTTCTATCCATTTTTGTCGACCCGAAAATTTCTGTCATGTCAGATAATGTGGTGCATGGAAAAGCCAAATATACGAACTTGAAAGGGATTTCGATTATGATGGTTACCTCCAGATTGATCGGCACCGTCCTTGCACAGATCATGTTTATACCCGGAGCCTATTATATTGCCTGGGCTTCAAAGTTTTTTGTATAGAAAAAACGGCACTGATCATCCAGTGCCGTTTTCGATTTAGATACTTTCGCTCTTGCGCTTGCTGATGAATTTGTACGTAAAGAAAATAATGAGTCCCGCAAGGATAATCAGGACTAGAGGAAGGGCATAACTGTTGAAGATTTCCTCTGCTTCTTTATAATGAGGGCCAAGTTTAAACCCCAGATAAACATAAAATGCGGTAATCGGAAGCATTGCCAGGAATGTATAGATCGAGAACTTCCACACATTCATTTTGGCCATTCCGCATGGAATCGATATCGCTGTACGGACAACCGGCAAAAAGCGGGCAAAGAAAGCGACCCCTGAACCGTATTTTTCAAAGAACTTGTCCGACGCATCAATCTGTTTTTGTGAAACTAAGAAGTATTTTCCGTATTTTAAAACCATGGGACGGCCGCCATATCGGCCCAGCGCATATAATGTCAGCGGCCCGATCGTTCCTCCCACAGTGCCTGCTAATACAACCAGATAATAATTATAGTCACCCTGGTAGACCCAAAAGCCGGCCAAAGGAAGAACCACTTCTGCGGGGACAAATTCAAAGCAAAGTGCAAGCAATATTCCAAAGTAAGAGAACTGTTTTAAAAATTCAATTAAGCTGATAACAATTTCTGACATAGCCACACATCCTGTTAATTTATAAAAGGTAATTCTTCAAGTACATAAGTCAGTCTAACGGGTAATAAGAAAACAATCAAGTATTTATATAGACACAAAAAATGGCGGCTGCCGTATTCGGAGCCGCCGTTTTTTCTTAGGCTAACTGGGGCTTGCTTTTGAAAACCTCCAGATAATGAAGCTGGTGTCCATCTTTTTCGTGGACTTTAAAAGTAAATCCATCCGCTTCAATCTCTGTTCCTATCTCTGCTTCCATATGCTGTGTAAGGAACCAGCCGCCAATAGTATCTACGTCTTCATGCTCAAAATCCGTGTCAAGCAGATTATTGACATCTTCAATAAGAAGCTTGGAATCAAGGATATAATGGTTATCGTTTAGCTTTCGTATCTCAGGAACTTCATCTTCATCAAATTCATCACGGATCTCACCGACTATTTCTTCAAGAATGTCTTCAACGGTCACCAATCCGGAAGTTCCGCCATATTCATCCATTAAAATGGCAATATGGATGCGTTCTTTTTGCATTTTCACAAGCAGGTCATGAATTGGAATGCTTTCAATGACATGGATGACCGGGTTAATAAAGGAGTCAAGATCAAGATTCTCCGGGGTAATCCTATCTGTAAGACTGGCTGTCAGAAATTCTTTTACGTTAATAAACCCGCGGATATTGTCCTTATCCCCATCTTCAACAGGGTATCGCGTGTAATTTTCTGTTTGGATGGTTTGCATAATTTCTGCCAGTGTATTATCTGAAGCGATCGTAATCATCTCTGTACGCGGCACCATGATTTCTTTTGCAATTCTTTCATCAAATTCAAAGATATTGTTCACGTACTTTAATTCATTCTTATTGATCTCACCGCTCTTATAACTTTCGGATAAAAGAATTCGCAGTTCTTCTTCAGAATGGGCCATTTCATGCTCAGAAGCCGGCTTTAAACCAAATAGGCCAACAAGTACCCGGGCTGATCCATTTAAGAACCAAATGAATGGGAACATCACTCGGTAGAACCAGATAATCGGTGCTGCGAACGCCATTGTAACTGCTTCCGCTTTTTGAATGGCAACGGTTTTAGGTGCAAGCTCTCCTACAACGACATGCAGGAAGGTGACTAAAGCAAAGGCAATACCAAATGATAAAATATGGGTAAGGGACTCTGCTATTTCAAACCTCTCAAATAACGGATGCAGTAACTTTTCAACCGTTGGCTCACCAAGCCAACCGAGACCTAATGCGGTGATAGTAATCCCTAATTGGCAGGCCGATAAATATTCATCCAGGTGAGTGACGACTCTCTTTGCCGCTATAGCCCTTTTATTCCCTTCAGCAATCAGCTGATCAATTCGGGAAACACGCACCTTTACTATCGCAAACTCAGTTGCTACGAAGAATGCGGTTAATGCTATTAATAATGCAATCAGTAATAAATTTATGGTTGTCAACAAGCAGTCTTACTAAAAAGTAAGACATACACCTCCTAAAAATGGTAATGATACTTAATAAGTTCACTACTTAAATTGTGCCCAAACAGATATCCATAATGCTCCAAAATTCAAAAAAAACGATATCAGTTCAGCAATAAAAGCAGTGACTGAATTAATGATAAGCTTTCATGTGAAATATTCTTTTTGACGTATTCATATTTTTCGGGATCCGATTTTTTTAGCTGAGAAAGCGCCTTTGTCACATCCTCCTCGAGATCCTGAATTTTTAGCCTTAGCTCTAGAACATCAACCTCTTCAGAAAATTGACTGATGACTTTTTTCTTGATTTCCTCCAGTGACAAACCATCCGCTTTACATTTCTCGATAAAAGCAATACGTTCGATGGAGGAATAGTCATAATAGCGATAATTTGAAGGTGAACGTTCTGCTTCTAAAAGACCAAGGGAAGTATAGTAATCAATCGTTCTCTTCGTAACCTTTGCTTTTTCAGCCAATTCTCCAATTCTTAACTTCTCAGCCCCATGAGGTTCCCTCCAAACTGTTACGTGATGGTTATGAATCTAATTATACTAAACTATCATAGAAAAGCAATGAAATTGAATGAAGGAGGGGAGGAAGAGCTCCAAAAAAAATAACACCGGATAACCGGTGTTATTTTGTGATCAGGCTTTAACAGCCTCTTTTTTTGCTTCTGTTTCCGCGACAATAACTGCACAAGCAGCATCGCCTGTAATATTGACAGCTGTTCTCGTCATATCAAGCAGACGGTCAATACCAATGATTAATGCAATACCTTCAACCGGCAGGTTAACTGAGTTAAGAACCATCGCCAGCATGATTAGGCCGACACCCGGAACTCCTGCTGTACCAACGCTGGCAAGAACCGCGGTAAGAACAACCGTGATAAGCTGGGTAAGTGATAAGTCCACATTGAATACCTGTGCGATAAATATAGTGGCAACACCCTGCATGATGGCTGTTCCATCCATGTTGATCGTTGCACCCAGCGGCTGAACAAAGCTGCTGATTGATTCAGGAACTTTCAGATTCTTTTGGGCAGTACTCATGGAAATCGGCAATGTTGCATTACTGCTTGATGTACTGAACGCAACACCCATTGCTGGGGCAAATCCCTTAAAGAAGGATAATGGATTTCTTTTTGCAATGAGTGCGATTGAACCGCCATAGGTAATAACGGCATGGACAAGAAGGGCAAGAACCACCACAATCATATATAGTCCCATTGCCTTAATGGCATCAAGCCCCTGGCTTCCAACAGCAGAAACAATAAGTCCGAACGTTCCATAAGGTGCAAATTTCATAACCAGATTAACAAGATACATCATTATGTCATTGCCCTGTTCAATCAGGTTTAAAATTCCTTTTGTTTTATTTCCAAGCATCGTTAAGGCAAATCCAACAAAAATGGAAAAAGTAATAATCTGAAGCATGTTTCCTTCCGTAAAGGCTTTTACCGGATTGGTCGGAATAATATTTAACAGGGTGTCTGAGACAGGCGGAGCTTCTTCTGATTCATACTCCACGTTTGTTACGTCAAATTCCCCAACATTTCCTGGCTGGAAGACATATGCCAAAGCTAGTCCGATAATAATCGCTATACTTGTAGTAACTAAAAAGTAGGATATCGTTTTTACGCCGATTCTTCCTAATTTCTTTGGATCACCAAGCCCGGCTGTACCAAGAGTGATGGAAAAGAATACGATCGGGACAACCAGCATGTTAATCAGGTTTAAAAAGATTTTTCCAAGCGGTGTAAACACCAACTTGTCAAGCTCAGGGAATATCCCAGGAGCAAATAAATTAATCAGAAGACCTGTTATTCCCCCTGCTATCAGGGCAATAATAATTTTAGTAGATAATTTCATACGCGTTCCTCCAATGAATAAAGTAAAAAAATGTAAAATATAGACACAAAAAATAATATCCTTCCCTATATTACCCCCAAAAAACATAAACCTAACTTAAAAAAGGCAACAAAAAAACACAGAGGTAAAAACCACTGTGCATATATGCAGTGTTTCCCTCTCAACACGCTTACGAGGTTAGCTGTCGGGTTCGGGTCTTGAGAGTACCCTACCTGTAAAAGGATTCACCCCAGGTACTTTTTTAGAAAAAGTACAATTGGTTCCCCCGCTCAATTAAGATTAAGCGAAAATTATTTATGTTTTTTTAATATAATAACAAAATAGTATGAAATTTGTAAACATCCTTTTAATTATCTGTTATTTTCAATAATATATTATTCTCTTAATAATATTAGGGTATTAGAAATTAAGCCAGTTGAAAATAGGATGTCTATTTTTGTCCTTGACTTTCAGTTCCTTCTTATTCAGCTTGTTTTCATGTTCGGCCAGCCACTTTTTTAACTCTTCTTTATCCTTGCATTGCGTATAATAAGTCTCCCCATTTTTCCCAGTGGCACTCACAACATATCTGCATGTACTTCCCATAATGCACCCTTTTCAAAGTAATTTCTTTTTGAATTATAACAAGATTTATAGCAATGTCCACTATATTTTAAAAGAAAATAGATATAAGCATTATGGGAAAACAATCCTATTTTCGCAAAACTGTAATAAAACCGTCCAGAATTTCGTGACTCTCAGTAAATCCTTTACCTGCATAAAATTCAAGGGCCTCTGTATTCCCATTTGACACATAAATAAAATAATCTTCTACATCTTTAAATTGACTTAACCACTCCATCGACATGTTAAAAAGCACTGACCCAATTCCGTATTGCCGGTAGCCATCTTTAATAAAAAATTGTGATAAGCAGCCAACATTGTCTTTCTCCACTGAGGATAAATCAAAAAAAGTGGCGAAATCATTGGAGTAGGCTTCCTTAGGAGAAACATTGGAATAGACATAGCCCACGACTTCTTTATCGTCCTTAACAATTACAATATAATTATGTATAGCAGATTTTACGGATGGAACCATTCTTGTTTCAAAATTCATGCTGTCAAAACGCTCAGGTGTTATATGTGACTTTGATTTCTGAAAAGCCATCAGCTCATTGCATAAATTCCGGCATAGGCTGATTTCGTCTTCTGTTATCACTTCATAGTTTAGATTCATACCAATTCACCCCTTTAGCTAACATTTTATATTGGAATGCCTATATTCGTCTAAAAAAAGAGGGAATATATTTTTGATAGAGAAATATTTTTTAAACTAATATAAAAAGAGGGACGATCATGATTAAGGAAATCAATATTAAAGACCGAAAAGCGGCAAAGCAGGTTTTAAGCGTACAGCTTCCTGCGTATAAAATTGAGGCTGAAATCATTGGTTATCCTGATTTACCTCCTTTGAAGGATTCTGCAGACGCTTTGCGAATAACCGGAGAGACCTTCTTTGGGTACTTTATTGGTGAAAAATTATGCGGTGTGATTTCCTTTAAAGAGAAGAATGATGTTTTAGATATTCATAGACTGATTGTGCATCCTGAACATTTCAGGAAGGGAATTGCACAAAAGCTGCTGAACTTCATTGAACTGAGACCGATGATTGAAAAGATGGTTGTCACAACCGGCTCCAAGAATACTCCAGCTGTCGCATTTTATGTGAAAAATGGATTCAAAGAGGTTGAAAAAATCAAAATAAACGATTCACTGACAATTACTGCTTTTGAGAAATTATTATGGAAAGCCGTGAAGGTGGAAAGGAACGGCAATAGGAATTTTAAATTAAGAGAAGCTATTGAGATTCTTGAACGTACACCTGATACGCTGGATGCATTACTAAGAGGTTTATCTTCAGAATGGCTGAATGGCAATGAAGGTGAAGGGACGTGGAATGCAGCCGAAGTGGTTGATCATTTGATTGATGGCGAAGAGAAAAATTGGATTCCGCGACTGACCTTTATTTTGCAGAAAGGGGAAAGCAAGCCATTTCCTCCAATTGACCGTTTTGCTCATTTAAGTTTGTCAGGGGATCTGCCTTTTGAAAAAAAGCTTGAAATCTTTAAGACCCTTAGAATGAAAAATTTGGCCACACTGAGGAGTATGCCTGACCTGGAAAATCATTTCGAAAAGAAAGGCCTTCATCCGGCATTTGGTCCAATAAGAGTCAGGGAATTGATTTCCACTTGGACAGTGCATGATCTTACGCATATTTCACAGATTTCAAGAGTATTGGCGAATAGGTACAAGACAGATGTTGGTCCCTGGATTGAGTATTTGAGCATATTAAAAAAGTAAGCACTTTAAAAAATTGTTAAGTATTGTAAAACAGCAGAGTTTTGGGACCAATACCTCATGCTATGGTCAAAGGTGTTCATTTATACTGAGAGTTGATTGTGACTTTTCTGATTATTCGAAGTCCTTTCAAAACATTATGGAGGCGAATGAATGCTGAATCGTAAGAGAAAAAGTCTGCTGTTATCGCTGATTCTATTTGCTGCCATTCTCATTGTAATGCAGCCCATCCAAGATTCAATAACAAAGGCAGCTGCTGGAGATGGGTCCTGGTCATCACCTTATTCGGTTTCTCAGGGAATCAATGCTCAAAATAACGCATCCAAAACTGTTCAAGGCTATGTGGTTGGACAGCCGACTGCAACCAATACGGTTATCACCAGCAGGTTTCCAAATGATTATGCTTTGGCACTGGCGGATAGTCCAACAGAGACCAGCTTGGCTAAGATGATTTATGTTCAAATCCCATCCTCCTTTCGCTCAGCTTTTGGTTTGAAATCGAATCCATCTCTGATGGGAAAGAAAATGAAAGTAACGGGAACGCTGACTGCCTATTTTTCTCATCCGGGGCTTAAGGACGGTACTGCTTTTGAGCAGGATGGCGGCGGAGCAACTGACCCGGAACCCGGACCTGACGGGTATTATGATGCTGCAAATGGTAAAACAGGTGAGGCTTTAAAATCAGCTCTTCATAACATCATCGATGACCACACTGGAGTTTCCTACTCCAATGTATGGGAAGCGCTTCGTGAAACTGACGAAGACCCGGCTAATCCCAATAACGTGATTCTCTTATATACCGGCCGTTCTCAGGGCAAATTCACCAATGGATCCGGGGTCAATGATTGGAATAGGGAGCATGTGTGGGCTAAATCGCACGGAGACTTTGGCACAGCGATGGGTGCGGGAACTGACCTGCATCATTTGCGGCCAACAGATGCTTCTGTAAATAGTTCACGAGGAAACCTCGACTTTGATAATGGGGGATCCCAGCATTCTGAAGCACTTGGAAATTACTATGACTCAGATTCCTGGGAACCAAGGGATGCTGTAAAAGGTGATGTAGCCCGTATGCTGTTTTATATGGCTGTCCGCTATGAAGGAGACAGCGGAGAAGTGGATCTGGAGCTAAACAATGCAGTCAATAACGGTTCTGCTCCTTATCATGGCAGAATGTCTATCCTGCTCGAATGGCATAAGGAAGATCCGGTCGATGATAAAGAACGGAGAAGAAACGAAATCATCTACACTGATTACCAGCATAACCGCAATCCATTTATAGATCATCCTGAGTGGGCATCTGCGATTTGGGAATAAGGTACTATCCGTTTTAGCAAACAATTCAGTTAAAATAACATTTTTTATTCACAGATAAATTACACACAAAAAGCTCAGAGCATATGACTCTGAGCTTTATTTTTTGTATGTGACCTATTCCGATAAAGTACCCAATTAATGCATAATAATTACTCGTTTTTAACGATTTCCTTCCAGTAATACCAGGCTTCAAGGTATCCCTGAAATTCACTTGGATGATGTTTTATACAAGTTGCCATTCTAAGATATAAACCAACTAGTGCCTCTTCATATAAAACAGAAGGATTTATTACCGTTTTAGATTTCAAAAAGGCTGCTGCACTAAGGAGGGTTTCTTTCGTTAGTTCCTCTGGGGATGAACAAAAGGCATAAATTAAATCATATAAAGGTTCGCCAATAACAGGCGTCGGGTCAATTACACCACTTAATTGTCCATTACGAAAAATGAAATTATGTATTCCGCAATCCCCGTGCAGTAAAAATGACTCTTTGCCTTTGCTGTTTTTTTCAGCAAGGTCCAGTACGAGATTATAATGACTATTATCTAATCGTGAATGGAGGATTTTGTTTGCTTCATTGATGTTATCAAATATAAAACTCTGCCAAGACTCTGATGGCTGATCCGCCCAGCCCCAGCCTTTACTGCTGTCAACGGGTCTGTAATGATTTAAAAGCCCTTGCACCAGCGTTTTGAGGGTTTCTTTTTTGTTTTTTCTACCATAATTGGCATTGCCTTCAATGAAGGTATAAAAGATGTACTCGTATAATGGTTCAACGAATAAAAGTTTTGGCAATAAATCAGTCATCTTGTAATCATTAAGGAAATTCGCCTCCGATTTAATAATTTGCGGTTCATTTTTCTTAATGACATACTTTCTATCCTCAAAATGCAGAAGGTACAATTCACTTACCGTACCACCATTTAATTGTTCATGATAAGCTGGCTTTGAATGTAGAATGTTATTGTCCATTAGTTCATGTATTATTTCTTGTATATTCATACTTCTCCCCCTTTCTATGACGCCTTCTTCTGCTTCTCTTTATATTTTAATATAAGTTACCTGTTTCTTGCTGTTTCTCAAAAAAAAATCGAGTATACAACTTTTGCGATTTCATGCTCGATTTCGAATGTTAATTCTATTATTTCTCCACGTTATCTGACCTGCTAACTGTATTACTTTTATATTTCACAAATTATCAATATATTCTGAAATGAAAAAGGGTGTTAAGCGGTTATAATTAAATAAAGGGGAAAGCGTTTTCATTCCTCCTTTCAATTTTAAAAAAGGGGTGCTGAAAATGAACTATTTAGAAATAAAGAAGAAGCTGGAAGCTGCAAAACATGAACTGGAGCTGAAGATGCACGATCAGGCTGCATCAGAGAGTGAAAAGGAAACTCTTCAAAAGAGGGTTGACAACTATGAGTATATGCTCGAATTAACGGATATGAATCACTTTGAAAGAGGGAATATAATCAGTTAGGGAGGCGGTCCTAGGAGCCGCCTCTTTTTTTGTGAAAGGCCATGATAAAAGATAAAGATGATTTTTCTTATTGACAAACAGGGCAGGATTCTTGAAGAAGGTATTTGTAATAGAAAATTGAATAATTACTTACATATAAAGTGAGTTAATTTTAATATAAGGGAGAAATTAAATTGAGCGAACTTAAACTAATAAAGACTTACAAAAACGAGCTTCAAAAATACTCTTTAGAACAGCTAAGTTATAAATCTGAAGAAACGGTCTGGTCAATTGGGCAAATGTATGACCATTTAATCCTTGTTGCTCATGAGTACCTGGATAATGTGGAAAAATGTTCCGAATTATATGATGAACAGCCCCTTGGGAAAACTGAGTTTGGTGTGCATTTATTTAAGATAGGAGGGTTTCCTCCAATAAAAATAAAATTACCGGTTGAACTAAATGCTCCACCTAATAATTCAGATAGCAAGGATGATCTTATCAGCAGAATGGATCAAGTAATACTAAGGCTAAGTCAATGGGAATCGAAAGTGGATAATATAAATCCAAATTATAAAGTAGAGCATGGAGGGTTCGGATGGCTGAATGCAAGGGAATGGTATGATTTAGTTGGTATGCATTTTCGTCATCACTTGCGCCAAAAGGCTGAGTTAGAACAAAGGCTTGTTAAATGAGGGTGTGTAAATTGAGTATAGGATGGTTTTGGCTAGCCTGTCTTCTTATTCAAGTAACAGGTGCGTTAATTCAACTAGGAATGACCAAAAGGACCTTATGAAGAGGTCTTTATCTTATGTTCAAAAAATTAATATCCCTTTAAACAAAGCTTTATGAAAAAAAGATTGACAAGAGATGAACATGGGAGTAATTTATATTTATTAATTTCATAGTAAACCTTTTTGCTGAATCATTTGAGCGGGGGAACCAACTTTGATAAACCTTGTTTATCTTGGGGTGAATCTTAGCATATTAAGGCTAAGAAGGGATACTCTCAATCCCTAATCCGACAGCTAACTCCGTAAGCTAAATCGAGAGAAGGGTTAATGGAAACCATTGGCCATTCTTTATTAAGAGTGGTTTTTTTGTGTTCATTTTTAAAAAGAAGGGAATTTCTTCAATGAAAAAACAGTATGCTGTATTTGGCTTAGGCCGCTTTGGCGGCAGTCTTGTAAAGGAATTTCATGAATTGGGTGTGGAAGTTCTCGCGATTGATGTGGATCAGGAGAAAGTGAATCATTACGCCCAGTTTGTGACATATGCCGTTCAAATCAATGGTATTGATGAAGGTGCCATTAAACAGACGGGAATCAAAAATATTGATCATGCATTTGTTTCATTTGGTGAAAACATTGAGTCCAGCATATTGACATCATTGCTGTTAAAAGAATTGGGAATCCCAAAGGTGTGGGCGAAGGCGCATAATGAGTATCATGCCAGAGTGCTCGAAAAAATTGGTGTTGATCGTGTGATTCATCCGGAGCGGGATATGGCAAAGCGGATTGCCCACCATATTGTTTCAGAAAAGATGATTGATTATATTGAGCTGTCTGAAGATTATAGTATGGTGGAGATTGTGGCGACAAATAAAATTGCCAACAAATCTCTATCTGAATTGAATATACGGGCTAAGTATGGCTGTAATATCGTGGGGATTCAGCGCGGGAAGGAAATAATCGTTACTCCGCCCGCTGAAGAGGTCATTTTAAAGGGAGACGTCCTGATTATAATGGGACACAATAAAGGGATTGGCAGGTTTGAGAGGCATGGAGTATAAGCCAGACCAATATAAGGGGTTAACCTTAGATGTATAAGGAGCATAAAAGAATGAGGAGAATGGGACGATCCTATAAGTGGATAAAAATGAATCCTGCACAAATGCTTTCGGTCGGTTTCTTAATATTAATTGGTATAGGCACACTGCTGCTGATGCTGCCTTTTGCTACGAAAGACAGACATCATTTGTCGTTTATCGATGCCCTTTTTGAGGCGACTTCTGCTGTTTGTGTAACAGGTCTGGTGGTAGTGGATACCCAAACAACATTTACTGTTTTTGGCCAAATTGTACTGATGGTACTCATACAGATTGGCGGCCTTGGATTTATGACTTTTGGAGTCCTCATTGCTATCATGCTTGGAAAGAACATTGGGTTGAAAGGAAGGCTGATGATCCAGGAATCTTTAAATCAGCTTTCGATTGAAGGGATGGTCAGGCTGGTTAAATTCGTTGTCGGCTTTACTTTAATTGCTGAAACTATCGGTGCATTGATATTGGCCATTCGATGGTCGTCCGATTTTGGCTTTCCCCGTTCGTTGTATTATGGCATTTTCCATTCGGTCTCTGCCTTTAATAATGCCGGGTTCGATATAATGGGCCAATTCAGGAGTGTGACTGAATATGCCGGCGATTTTACGGTCATTATGACGCTCAGCACTCTGCTGATAATCGGGGGAATTGGCTATTTTGTTGTACTTGATGTGAAAAGAAACAGGAGCTTGAAGAGACTCTCTTTGCACACAAAATTGGTCCTTATGATGACTCTGGTTCTTAATTTTCTGGGGACAGTGTTTATCTTTGCGCTGGAATTTGATAACCCCGGGACCCTTGCCAATTTGCCTTTAAAAGATAAACTGCTGGGAGCATACTTTCATGGTGTAGTACCGAGAACGGCTGGCTTTAATTCTTTGAATACTGGTGAATTAACACTGGGTTCACAGCTGGTAACAATGCTGCTCATGTTCATTGGAGGTGGATCTGGCGGTACTGCAGGCGGCATTAAAGTCACTACATTTGTCTTGATATTTCTTGCAGTCCGGGCGCTGATAAAGGAAGAAGATGAAGTGAGCCTGATGGGGAGGCGTATTCCGAAGGATCTTATTGTCAGAGCCTTTACAATAACCGTCTATTCAATAGGATTTATTTTCTTTATCTTATTTATTTTATCCATAACTGAAAATGCTCCTTTAAACGTCCTTTTATTTGAAGTAATTTCCGCTTTTGGCACGGTAGGCATGTCGATGGGGCTGACACCTGAATTAAGTGAAACAGGAAAAGTGATAATTGCCTTTATGATGTTTGCAGGCAGAGTAGGGCCGATCACAATCGCTTTTGCACTTGCCCGAAGAAAAGGAAAGGCTAAATACAAATATGCAGAAGAGAAAATTATGATTGGCTAGTGCGGGATAGAGTGTGATACTCTTTCCTGTTTTTTTGTTGCGGAGGTTATAGAGGTTAATAATGCGAGGCTGCAGGAAAACGGTCGCTATGGGGCGGTAATGAAGCCGAAAAAGAGAGCAGCGGCAAGAAAATGGTCGCCATGCTAAGCTAATACCAAATTTCAACCATCTAAATTGCCATCTAAATTGCCATCTAAATTGATTCAGTTCCTTCTATAATAATAGTATAATAAAATACATATATTTCTATTTTTCGGCCGGCGGGTATTTTCAGTGAGCCACACAGGGGGAAGATGATGTCGAAGATTGTGCAGATATTAGACGAACTGAAGGATTGGATTACGGGTGCGCTAAAAAATGAAGTGAGTCCGATTGCGATTGCGAATGCTTTGATTCAAGAAGAGATTCGATAGCCGGTTTGCTTATGAGACTTTATTTAAAATTGTTGAAAAAGAAGCAATAGGGACGACAGAGGGGCAGCAGATTCGATATAATTATGAAGTCCCCGAAATAGGCAGGAAGGGGAATATCCTGCATGCCAGTGACAGGGACGTCAAAGTGCTTTCCAGGAATGAAAGGCGTTTGTCCTCCATTTGGATTCTGTGCTCCCCTCAGAACTCATCAGTCTTTCAAGGAGCCGCCTGCAGCCATCTCGTGGGTGGATACGGGTTCTGGAGAAGAACGGGCAGGATCCGGCAGAACGAGCAGGAGCAGCGGGACAGTTGAGACCCCGCAGACGCAGCCAGGAGGCTCACCGTGCCCCCGCGGTTCGCTAAGCAGCGTGGAGGGGAAATCAACGGACAATATTAATAAGTGAAAAACAACAACTTTTACGAAAAGAGCCTTAAAAGTAAAATCAAAAGGAAGTTTGATCAGGTGAAACTCATCAACAAACTATTCTCAAAGCAAAAAACATCTTCAATTGAATTTTGCCAGCGGAATCTGGATGAATTTTTAAAAGAAGATAGTTTAACTGAATTTAATCGATTCCTGAGCCAGAAGAATATTATTTATAAAGAATACGAATGCCAGAGCAAATGCAAAGAATGCATGCTATCTCCCTATGCTGTAGTGGACGGAAAACTGATAGCAGCGGAAAATTCGGATGAATTATTAATAAAACTGAAAGAAGAAGTAAAGAAATAAAAGGAATCGGAGCAATCCGGTTCCTTTTTTCATACAATATTCAAATAATTGTTTGAATAAGGTCACAGACGAGGTATAATCTATTCAAATGAATGTTTGAATAATGAGGAGAGAAAAAAATGGGCTCTAAAGATACATGCGATATTTATTGCTTTGATGAAGAAAAAGTGAACCGCATTCAGGGGGAACTGGTGATGGAAGATCTTTCGGGTGCTGCCCAATTATTTAAGGCTCTTGCTGATGAGAACAGGGCGAAAATTTCTTATGCACTAACCCGGGATGAAGAGCTGTGCGTCTGTGATATTGCCAATATCATTGGCGCATCAGTTGCAACGGCATCCCACCATTTGCGGACATTGCATAAGCAGGGAATTGTTAAGTTTCGGAAAGAAGGGAAATTGGCTTTTTATTCATTGGATGATGATCATATCAGGCAATTAATGATGATTGTACTTGAACACAGAAATGAGGTGAAAGCCAATGTCTGAACAAGCTGGAATTGCGGAGAAAGAGACGGTAACCTACCGTGTTCAGGGCTTTTCTTGAGCAGGCTGTGCCAAGACGTTCGAAGAGAACGTGAAACGCCTGGATGGCGTTTTAGATGCGAATGTGAATTTTGGAGCTTCCAAAATAACCGTTACAGGAACAGCTTCAATGAAGGCGGTAGAAAAAGCCGGAGCCTTCGAAAATCTGAAGCTGCGTGCAGAGAATGAAAAAGCGGTGGAGCGCGAGCCGTTCTGGAAGCAGAAATCTAACTATAAAGTGTATTTGTCAGCGCTTATTCTTATTGTGAGCTGGTTTTTAAGCGAACAGTATGGAGAGGATCATCTATACCCGATCACAGGGTATGCAGCAGCAATCATCATAGGCGGTTATACTTTATTCCTGAAAGGCTTCAAAAATCTGGCCAGATTGAATTTTGACATGAGCACCCTGATGACGATCGCCATTATTGGAGCAGCGATTATTGGCGAGTGGGGAGAAGGAGCGATGGTTGTCATCCTTTTCGCCATCAGTGAAGCCCTTGAGCGTTTCTCAATGGAAAAGGCGCGCCAGTCCATTGAATCACTGATTGACATTGCCCCTAAAGAAGCATTGGTCAAACGGGACAATGAAGAAATGCGGATTCATGTAGATGATATTCAAATTGGTGACATCATGATTGTGAAGCCGGGAGAAAAATTGGCCATGGATGGAGTGGTCGTGAAAGGAACCTCTTCCCTGAACCAGGCAGCGATTACCGGAGAAAGCGTGCCTGCCGTTAAGACTGCAGGTGATGAGGTTTTTGCAGGTACACTAAATGAAGAGGGATTGCTTGAAATAAAAGTCACGAAGCATGCTGAAGATACCACCATCGCCAAAATAATCCATTTAGTGGAAGAAGCACAGGCGGAAAAAGCGCCTTCCCAGCAGTTTGTCGATAAGTTTGCCAGGTATTATACGCCTGCCATCATTGTTTTAGCATTTTTAATAGCGGTGGTTCCTCCGGTGTTTGGCGGGGAATGGAACGAATGGATTTACCAGGGGCTAGCCGCACTGGTTGTCGGCTGTCCGTGTGCGCTAGTCGTGTCTACACCCGTAGCCGTCGTTACGGCCATCGGAAACGCGGCAAGAAACGGTGTCCTGATTAAAGGCGGCATCCACCTGGAGGAAACAGGGGCGCTTAAATCGATTGCATTTGATAAAACAGGCACATTAACAAAAGGTGTTCCTGCCGTTACAGACATCATCACTATTAATGGTGATGAAAGACAGCTTCTCCAAATCACGGCTGCCATTGAGAAAGGGTCACAGCATCCCCTTGCTTCTGCAATCATGAAAAAAGCAGAAGAAATAGGTGCTGATTTTACAGGGCTGGACACAGAGGAATTCACCTCTATTACCGGAAAGGGAGTAAAAGCCGCAGTGAATGGTGTTCTCTATTATGCCGGAAGCCCCAATCTGTTTGAAGAGCTTCACAGCGGCATGGAAAGCACTATCCAAAAGCAAACAGCAGATCTTCAGACCCAGGGTAAAACCGTTATGATTCTGGGGACAGCAAGCGAAATTCTGCTGTTAATAGCTGTTGCAGATGAAATACGGGAAAATTCGAATTCGGTCATCAGCAAACTAAATGATATGGGAATCAGAACGGTTATGCTGACAGGCGACAATCAAAGAACGGCTTTGGAGATCGGAAAGCAAGCCGGCGTTTCCGAGATTAAAGCGGATCTGCTGCCGCAGGATAAACTGGCTGTTATTAAAGAACTGAGCACCGGGCATCAAAGTGTGGCAATGGTCGGTGATGGCGTCAATGATGCGCCTGCACTTGCTGCTGCGTCTGTTGGGATTGCCATGGGCGGTGCCGGAACCGATACTGCACTCGAAACAGCAGATATTGCGCTAATGTCAGATGATTTGAGCAAATTGCCTTATACGATTAAACTCAGCCAAAAAGCGTTAAGGATCATCAAACAGAACATTACTTTTTCACTAGGAATCAAAGCGCTTGCCTTATTGCTGGTTGTTCCGGGCTGGCTGACCTTATGGATTGCCATATTCGCGGATATGGGAGCAACATTGCTGGTCACATTAAATAGTTTAAGGCTCCTAAAAATTAAAGGTTAAAATAATGGTGATGCTAATTGGAGCATCGCCTTTTTTTGTGGTGAAAAACCCAATAGAAATAAGAATTTTAATTAACATTTCATTCTTGCACACCAATTTTGGGTCTAGGTATGGGTTGCAGCCTAAGCTTAATTTTTGTTTATGAATACATTAATACAGAAAATGTCGAGGGGAGGAAATAAAATGCAGAATGAAGTGAATGAATTTATCTCATTTGATCAAGGTGAGGACCTGAGAAGACCATTTGGATTTGGAGGATTTGGAAGACCATTTGGATTTGGAGGGTTTGGAAGGCCGTTTGGATTTGGAGGATTTGGAAGACCGTTTGGATTTGGAAGGCCATTTGGATTTGGAAGACCATTTGGATTCGGCTTTGGGTTCCCTTTTTTAGGCGGGCTGCTCTTAGGAAGCGCATTATATCCGCCATATGGATATGGATACGGTTATGGTTATCCATCCCCATATTATGGATATGGATACGGATACCCTGCTTATCCATATGCTCCTTGCTGTTAATAATATATTAAGATCTGCAAGAGGAGAACAGGATTCCATAACTTGGCCTGTTCTCCTTTCACAATAAAATAATGTGAAGAGAGCCATTCCCTCCACTGTATATAAATAATATAGATTTGTTGATCAAGGAACGGACTATTACTCCTTCCCTGCACCAAGCTCTTCTGCCAATTCCACAATCGCTTTGTTTATTCTCCAGACGAAATAAAGGTGATGAATCAAATCACGCTGGGATTGCTGCCTTGGTGGTGCCATTCGTTCAATTTGTTCTCTTTCCCGGTCCAGACTATAGACAAGCGTGCCGTCTCCGCTTTCTTTAATCAGGTCCATTAATGTTTCGATATTTAATTCAAGTTTCTCCTCAATTCTTATGAAAACATCGACCAGCTCATCAGGATAGTCGAATCCTTTCCGGTAGGAGGAAGCTACCAGATGTCTTGCATAGTAATTGATGGCTGAAAAAAGGGTGATCCATCTGTTAACATCAGCATGGCGCGGAGATCCGGGTTTCTTTATCAGCGATTGCGCTTCTACGTTTATGATTTTAAGCTTCTGATCCAATAGGAAGCCTTTGCCTGAAAGCTCTTTAACATTCACATCTTCCCGGAAGCTTCGCACATATGCCGTGACATACGGTTTCAGTTCTTGAAGATAATCATTTATCGTATCGGCCACTTTATCCTTCGTTTTCTTAGGAAAAATAAATAGAGATACGCCGAATGCAATGCCGGCACCGGCAATCGTATCGATAACCCTGGCACTGATAAGGGAGAATGATATTCCGCCAAGTAAAAGGTCATACATAAAAGCGACCAGCATCGTAATAAACATGCTCATTAATGTATAAGAGACTTCAAATAAATAAAAAGAGAAGAAAACTGCTGCAAAAATGAGCGTGATTTCCAGCACAGAATGGCCGCTGACCACTCTGGCAAGCGTAAATCCAATCACTGCCCCGATAATCGTTCCAACTGACCGCTGAAAACCTTTCGTATAAATGCGCCCGATTGATTCGGTTCCGAGCAGAACGATAAAGGCTGTCAAAAGAACCCAATAAGGCTGGTCAGGCGAAAGAATCTGTCCAGCAATGATGGATATGATGGCAGCAGTCAATGCCTGAAACGCTTTTTTGGTGGAAGGTTTGAGGCTCTTATCTTCTTCAGGTGATTCATCTTCATCAGGCGTCTCTTCAGATACTTCTATTTCATTGTCTTTTACTTTATGAAGTGCCTGCTGTATAGTAATGCCGCCCTCAATGACATGGTTTGCAAGGGACTCGATCCGCCTGATCAAGTAAAGCCATCCTGCCGGTTTGTCTTCCCTGTTGAACAAATCTATAATAAGCAGGCGAAGTGCCTGTACAGCAAGCTCTGCTTCACGAAGATTTTGTTCTTCATATTGATGGGCAAGAACTTCAGCGTCACGAAGAGAGCGGGTGACCCAGACCAGGAGGTTTCTCAGCTCTTCTATGTCAAGGGCATTCGCTTTTTTTAAGCTCCTGATGGAGTCAGTCAGGGTTTCAATCAGCATGCCTGTATCAAAGATATATAACCTCAGCTGGGATGGGGTCAGCCCGGGCCATAATTTCTGTACATCATCCTCATTGATATAATCTGAAACGATTACAGCATAATCCCGGAGCTTCAGCACGTTTCTCCGCAATTCTTCCCGCTGGTGAGCAGTCATACGCTCTTCCTGCATCCCCTCAATTAAGAGATTAAAAGTAAAATTACTTTGGAAATGAAAGGAGCGGATGCTTCTTTTCAGGTTTTTTGCGGTGTCCTGAAAAAGGATGAAATTGAACAGGAAAGCATACGCGATCCCAATCCAGATGCCGAAGTAAAAGGAGGGAAGCTGGCTGCCTGATAATTGCAGAATAGATGAGAAATAAAGTGTCATGAACGCGATCATGCATAGTGAAAAATAGCGGACCCCAAAGCGGGTCAAATAAAAGCTTAAGAATATTAATACAGCCATTGAAATATCGGTAAAGATAGTGCTTTCTGCCAGCAGTGAACCGATCGATACCCCTGCCATTGCTGAAAACCCCAGCAAGCCAGTTGTGAGCATTTTACCTTTTTTAGAATCATCCATCACAATCATGATGCCAAGCATGCCGGCCATTCCGGAAACGATTGCCGGAGTAAGGGCGAGAGCGGCATCGGCCCCAGCCAATTGCATAAGAAATAAAGTAGTAAACACCGACGCCATTAAACTTAATGTGGCCCGTCCGGCTTTTTGAAATCGGATAAGTCCGGGATCGGATGCCAGCAAGCGTCCAAGCCACCGGTGTTTGATTTGCAGCTGCTTCATTGTTTCACCAATCTTTTTTAGAGAGTTAAAGTGTATTTTACCATTCGTACTTTTATTATCCAAATGAACCAACTTAAGCTTTTTCTGTTTTTTAGGTTTTAAAATCGAACAAATGTTCTATAATAGAGTATGGAGGGATTTATTATGCCGCTGAAAGACAGAGGGAATATAAAATGGCAGCCTGCTCACTTCATGCCGGAACACCGGGCGATGCTAAAAAAGTTGGAAAGGGATCAAATGGCGCAAAACAAGCCGCTCATTGATGAATATGAATTGGAGGAATATGAAAACAAAATTCACTATGCAATGGAATTTGCTTATCTTTTGAAAGTAAAAGTCTGGCGGGAAGGATTTTTCCTCGAATACAAAGGAAGGGTAAACCGACTGGATGGCATCAGCAGAAAAATTTATCTGCAACTGGAGAGCGGGGATCTTGAGAAAATTAACTTTGATGAAATAGCCGGGGCGGAAGTAGAAGAATGAATAATATTTTATAATTGCAGCAGACTCGAGGAACTTACCTCGAGTTTTTATTTGGGCCGTGGACCGCAAATCTGGAGAAAATACACCCATTTTTTTCAATTTTTAGATATAATAAAGGAAAAGCAGCTGGGAGTGAGTAGAGGTATACTACATCAAACATTTTTTCGTTCTAAGGGGACTTATCAATGAATGAATTATTAATAGATTTAATTGATGATCTGCAAAAGTCAAACGGTGGCCATATTCTTTACCACTATGATCAAATGGATTGCTATATTCAAAATGCGGTCTCATACATAACGGCTGGTATAAGAGGCGGCGGACATGTTTTGCTTGTGGAGAATGACCGGAATTATTTTCTTATTGATAAAGAATTAACTAATTTCTTCGGAGAAGAGGAATTAAGCAGAGTTCATTTTATGAATAATTTTGATTTTTATTACTCCAACGGTAATTTTAACCCTGATACAGTGTTCAATTTTTTTCTTAAACACATTCAGCCTTACTTAGATAGCAGTCCAAAGATATTCACATGGGGTCTGGTTGAGTGGGGAAATGTAAAGGACTATATTCCTTTAGTGGAACAATATGAAAAGAGTCTCTGCAAAGCCGTTTCTGAGCATGGCATGATTTCCCTCTGTGCTTATGACAACAGAAGTACCCCTCCGGAATTAAAGGAGAATTTAATGCGCTGCCATGATGTGCTCATAACAGATAGAGAGTATAAATATCTATAAAATGATTTTAGGAGAAACCGATGGAAAAGATCACATTTCATGATATCTATAAACCGGGACACACTGTTCTGGAAAATGACCTATTTATTCACAACCATAATCCTGACATGCTCCTTCAGTATGACAGCAATTTTATTAACTTTAAAAAAATGCCTTCCGTTGAGGAATTTGAGGAGGCACATCAATATTTAAGAAATTTTCATCAGAAGTATGGCCAAAATCATGTAAGGTTTTATTTTCCGGATGGCGAGGAGCTCTCTGAAGAGCTTGCGGATTTCTTTCAGAAAGATGAAGATTATACGGTTGGTTTCTTGGAGTTATTTGCGATTCTTCCGGCAGATTTTCCTGAAGTTCAGGAAAGGGAAGAAATCGTAGTGGAAAATGTATCGGATAAAACTTGGAATGATTATCTGGAATTCCAGTATGAGCAGGATTCGGTATATGGGGAAGATTTCGCAGAGAAAAAGAAAGCTCAGCACTTAAGAAATTACAGAGATGAATGCATTCAGCAGCTTATTGCATTTTATAAAGGGCAAGCTGCAGGATCTGTTGATGTCATTATCAAGGAACGAACAGCTGAAATTGATGGATTGATGGTCCATGAGGACTTTCAGAAAAAGGGCATCGGCAGCCGCCTGCAGAAATCGGTGATGGATCAGTTTAAGGATAAAACGATCATTCTTGTGGCGGATGGAGAAGACACTCCAAAAGAGATGTACCGCAGGCAAAATTACCGGTATATTGGAAAGCAGTTTAACTTACTAAAAGTATACGAATGAAGGGAAACCTGGTTCTATGTGAGCCAGGTTTTTTGTGTGAATAGAACATTGTTTCATTGGAAGAAGAGTATACAGCATTGATTTCCTGGTGCAAAACGTAAGATATGTCGAAAAAACTCATAAAAAAAAGAATAAAACAACATACCGAGCGTAACAGTGTTATGTTACAATCGTATCATCAGAAAGGAGTCCTGGAATTGAGCGATGAATTAATTTCAAAAAAAGAGGTATTGGATTTAACTGGTATTTCTTATGGACAGCTTTACCGGTGGAAAAGGAAGAACCTGATACCTGAGGATTGGTTTGTCCGGAAATCAACTTTTACAGGACAGGAGACTTTTTTTCCAAAAGAGAAAATTCTCGAGCGGGTTGAAAAAATACAGAAGATGAAGGATAGCCTTTCGCTGGATGAGCTGGCTGATTTATTTTCGCTGAATGCTTCGAATCTGAAGCTGTCAAAGGATAGTCTGATTGCTAAAGGAATAGTTTCTGAGCCGGTTATGAAAATCTTTCTGGAAACACAGGGGGAGAGTAGCGAGTTCAATTATCATGAGATTTTGAAGCTTTATATTCTTTCCAGCCTCCTGGAATCGGGGGATATTCATATCGAGGAAGGGAAAATGCTCCTTCAGCTATTAAATGATCATCAAAAGATCCTGCAGCAGCCAAAAGCTGTGATCTGCTTCATTCGAAAACTCGGCATATCCAGCTGCCTGGCTTCAATGAACGGGGAACAGGTCCTTCTCGAAAGAGGGACAAAATTGGCTGCCGCTATATCGATAGAGCAATGTGCTGAGGAATTAAAATCCAAATTGGCATAGGAGGAAATGCTGTGGAAATGAAAACAGTGGGGAACTTAATCATTAATGGGGTTGGATCGGTTAATGGAGGAGCTTTTAAAAAAGTTGAAATCAATGGAAAAGGAACGGTGAATAGTGATATAGAATGCGAGAGCTTCTATTGCAATGGTACGGGCACGATCCATGGAAACGTAAAAACCGAAAATGGAAAGATCAGCGGTGCAGCCAGGATACACGGAACCGTTAAAGCTGAATTCTTGAATGTCAATGGTTCTGCCTCCATTTCAGAAGCTGTCCTCAGCCGAAAGCTTGAGGTGGCCGGGAGTTCCTCCATTGGAGGTTCTGTGAAAAGCGATGAAATGGTTGTGAATGGGGAAGCAAAGATTGCAGGAGACTGTGAAGCGGAGGTTTTCCGGGCGGAAGGGGCTTTTAAGATAGATGGTTTACTGAATGCAGAAACGATTGATATTAAACTATTTGGAGAAAGTAAAGCGAAAGAGATTGGCGGAAGAAAGATAAAAGTGGCACAGCATAGAGAAAGCCTATTTAAATTGATCAAATCGCTCTTTCCCCTCAAGCTCGAGACTGAATTAATTGAAGGTGATGACATCGAACTTGAAGGCACCTCAGCTCTTATCGTCAGAGGCAAAAATGTTAAAATCGGCAAAAATTGCGAGATTGGACTAGTGGAATACTCCGAAGAATACGAATGTTCACCAGACTCAGAGGTAAAAGAATCCCGGTTAATATAGAATAATGAATGCCTAACCTGATTGGTTAGGTTTTTTTATTTAAAAAACAAGATATTCATAATCCAAATGGCGCCGGGCACACTAACAAACAAGACTCGTTTTCCAAAGGAGATTTACTGTGTTCCGGAAACATTTCAGTCACCATAAAAAGATAAGCAGGAGTATTCACTCTAATATTCAATACTTAACAGAGCAGTTTGGCAACAGCTCTGATCTATCAGTCCGAAATATAATACTTTCAAACCATGGGAAAGCAGCCATCATACATATCCAGGGGATCGTTGACGAACAAAGCTTACATGACAATGTTCTGCAGCCTATTCTCGCCTGCAGTCATGAACAAAAATCTATTCAAAATTGGTCCGGGGAAATAACTCAGATCATTTCAGTATCTAAAGTAAATACCATTAATGAATGGTCCGAAATAGTGGACGGTCTGCTGAGCGGGGACACGGTTATTTTGATAGAGGGGCATTCAGAGGCGATCCTTGCCGGAACAAGAAAGATTCAATCAAGAACTATTACAGAACCTACCACACAAACGGTGGTGAAGGGGCCAAAAGATGGATTTACAGAGAATTTAGGTACGAATATTTCGCTGATTCGTGCCAGAATACAAAATAACCAGTTAAGAATTGAACAGACAAAAGCAGGGAAAGTAACCAAAACCGATATAGGGATCTTATATATGGAAGGCATAGCAAAAGAAGAAATCGTTAAGGAAGTGAAGGAAAGAATCAGTAAAATCGATATGGACAGTATATTGGACACAAATTATGTGGAAGAAGCTTTAAAGGACAACAGAAAAACGATCTTTCCTCTCTTCCAGAATTCAGAGAGGCCAGACGTGGTCTCCGCTAACCTTTTAGAAGGCAAAATAGCGATCATTATACAGGGGACACCATTTGCATTGATTCTCCCGGCTGTTTTTATTCAATTTTTTCACTCTCCTGAGGACTATTATGCCAATTACCTGGTGAGTTCCTTTTTAAGACTCATTCGGGTTGGCTCGTTCTTCGTTAACATGTATGCCTCGGCCATTTATTTGGCCCTGATTACGCATCACCATGGCTTAATCCCTACTACTTTAATGGTGACGCTCATGGCACAAAGAGAACAGGTTCCGTTTCCGGCCATTGTGGAATTACTGGTAATGGAGCTAGCCTTCGAAGTCCTGCGGGAAGCCGGGATTCGAATGCCAAGGGCCATTGGTCCGGCTGTTTCCATTGTAGGGGCACTTATTCTCGGGCAGGCTGCAGTCGAAGCAGGCTTTGTTTCAGCGGCAATTGTAATCATCGTGGCGACGACAGCTATCTCAAGCTTCACACTGCCTAACCCTAATATTGTGAATACAGCACGCGGAATGCGTTTCATTCTTATTTTTGCCGCTGCTTTTATTGGATTCTATGGAATTATCCTGTTTTCATTATGCATTATTCTTCACCTTTGCAGCCTTAAATCAGTAGGAGTCCCATATCTCACTCCATTCTCACCGGTCAGGGTCAGCGGTTTGAAAGACAGTTTAGCCAGGATAGGGACCTCATCAAAGTGAGGCTCATTGATCCGGAAGTCAATTAAAAGAGCAGGGATGAACTTATGAGAAAAGGCATTTCGGTCATGTTGATAATTGGTTTACTAACGGGCTGTTCTAATTACAGAGATTTAAATGAAGTCGGTTTAATAATCGCCATCGGCATAGACCTCCCACAGGAAAGGGAATCAGGCTATCGGGTCACGTATCAAGTAATCAATCCGGGTTATTTTTCTCAAAATGGGGGTGGAAACAGCCTTCCAGTTATCAATTACACAGTCGAAGCAGAAACGTTTATTGAAGCCTACCGGATGGCGTCTTTAATCATTCCAAGAGAGAACAGTGTTACTCATCTTTCTTTGATTGTAATAGGAGAAGCTCTTGCAAGAGAGGGGCTGGGGCTAATATTTGATGTGTTTGAAAGAGGTGAATCACGCTCTTCGTTTCCTGTTTTTATCGCAAGGGACACGACTGCAGAGGAAGTTCTGGGGGTCATCGAGCCGCTCGAATCCAATCCAACGAAAAGCATCATCAGCACCAGCGAGAATAATGAAAAAATGTACGCCATCTCAGAAATCGTTCCCATTTACCGGGCCATCTCCCTT
Organism: Cytobacillus sp. FSL H8-0458; assembly: GCF_038002165.1. Classification (NCBI taxonomy): domain Bacteria; kingdom Bacillati; phylum Bacillota; class Bacilli; order Caryophanales; family Bacillaceae; genus Cytobacillus; species Cytobacillus sp. FSL H8-0458. The sequence goes on from NZ_JBBOBR010000001.1 coordinate 1,061,342, forward strand.
TTATCAGGTGAAGGACAGAACCTTATGCTTTCAGGCATTCATTTGAACAAACCGCTTAAATCTCAGAACCAGACGGATAACCTGCAGGACATCAAGCCTCCGGTGGTAGAGGTAACTGGCTTGGCACTGTTTAAAAAAGATCAATTAGCCGGCTGGTTTGACGGCAAAATCGCAAGAACAGCCCATTTAATCAACTCAGCCGCTGAATATACATCCTTTCCGCTGCCATGTAACAGTAAAAAAAATATGACCGTCACGACAAAAGGAATAAAGTCGACCATTAAGACAGAGTTAAATCAAAAACCGACCCTGACAGTTGACACAGATATTAAGGGCTATATTGCTGAACTGGAATGCTATATAAAAATTGATAATGATGAAGAAATTAGAAAGATTGAGAAAAAATTAGAGAAAGAGGCAGAAAGCCAAATAAGGGAAACAATAAAAATGGCGCAGGAAATGGAAACTGATGTATTCGGTTTCGGCAGAAAACTATCAGTAAATAATCCGAATTACTGGAAAAAACATAAAAAAGAATGGAATAAGCTATTTAGAAATGCGGATATTGAAGTAAATGTGAATGCGAAAATCTCGAACGCAGGGCTGCTGACAGATCCATATAAACTACAATAATTTTGGATGTGAAGTAAAATGCCAAAAGATAAGATTGATGGGATACAATTATTCTGTTTGATGGTCCTTTTTATGTTTGGGACAGCTGTGTTTCTGGATCTTGGAAGCGGAGCCCGCCAGGACGCATGGATCGTTACGATTCTTTCACCCATTGCAGGGCTGGCAATCTTTGCTGTTTACTATCGTCTTTACAGACAGCATCCGGATTTGCCGCTGACAGAGTACGTGAAAAAAATTTTAGGAAAATACCTGGGAAGCCTTATAAGCTATATGTACATCATCTATTTCATTTATATCGCGTCCAGGGTTTTGCGTGATGTAGAAGAATTGCTGATCAGTTCACCTTATGCCAAAACCTCCATTATTACGCTGGGCATCTGTATGGTTTTTGCATTGGTATATGCGGTCCATTTAGGTTTTGAGGTATTTGCAAGAGCAGGGATTATCTGCTTTGCCGTCATGACAGTCACTTTATTGCTAATCCTGATATTCTATGTGATCAGTGACTTGATTCACCTGGAAAATTTACGGCCTGTTTTGGCTAATGGGTGGAAGCCGGTCATCAGGGAGATTTTTCCGGTTAATATGACGGTTCCTTATGGAGAGTTGATTTTATTTACGATGATCCTTCCTTTAATGAAACGAAAGACAAAGATTTTGAAGACAGGAAGTATGGCAATTGCTTATGTTGGCATTTATTTAACCCTTAATACTATGCTCTTAATTTGTATTCTTGGTGCAGACCTCCTTGAGCGTTCGGCCTTCCCGGCACTGGCTGCTGTTGGCTATATTCAGATTGGGGGATTTATTCAGCGTCTGGATCCTCTTATCATCCTATTGATTGTATTTCTGGGGTTTATTAAAGTGGGCCTGTTCTTCTATTGTGCGGTAATCGGAATGAATAACCTTTTTAAAATGAAACCAAATGTATTTACATCCTATTTTATGGGCGGGATTATTTGTCTTTCTTCCATTATGATTGCACCAAGCTATCAAACACATCTGGATGAAGGATTAAAAGTAGTCCCTTATTTGCTGCATATTGCTTTCCAATTTGCCATTCCTTCCGCATTGCTCGTATTGGCAGCAATCCGGCGTAAATGGAAACAGGGAAAAGTGTAAAATAGCAGTTATTTGTTCTTTTTACTTAAAGAGAACATAACAAATAAACCAAGGATAAAAATTACGATAAGAAAGTAATCTTCACCATGTGCGGAAGACAGGACAATTTTTATGCTTTCCCAGGATTCAAATAATGAATGATCCTGGATATAATCAAGAGAAACAATGAGGCCGATGGTGCCGGCTAAGAGTGATAAGAGAATGAATATAGCACGCAAATGATTCACCCACAGGTATTAGGATATGTATTAGGTTTAACATGTTTTTTCTTTTATAAACTTAATAGGAACCGAGTGCGGCGGGATATTACGAAATGAATAAGGGATAAAAGCCTGTTCTGCAGCATGATGGACAAATTTAGAAAAATATACTTTATTATTCATTGGAAAATAAATAATTTTTTTATTTTTGTAAGCGCTTTAAAGGGTTGAAGTTTTCAGAAGACTTTGATAAGATTTAAAAAACCGAAAAGGCTATGTGTAACTGGCGAGACGCGGATCACCGCGGGGGAGCACATAGTGTCGAAGCCGTTCGCCTGGGCAGAGGTAAGGGATTCTACCCTTGCCTCTTTCTGTTTTAAAATCTGACAAAGTTAGTTGAAAAGGGGAGAATCCAGTGAGTACAATGACTTTAGACAAAGTGAAGACGATTAAAACACTGAATGCCATTGCGCCAAGCGGTCTTGAAGTATTTAACAAGGATCATTTTACAATTGATAATGAAAGCGGCAATCCGGATGCGATTGTTCTTCGCAGCTTTAATATGCATTCTATGGAATTTGGAGATCAATTAAAAGCAATCGCCCGTGCAGGTGCAGGTGTGAATAATATCCCGGTGGAGAAATGCACTGAGCAGGGAATTGTCGTGTTTAATACACCTGGCGCCAATGCGAATGCAGTAAAAGAAATGGTGCTTACCTCCTTAATGGCTTCATCCAGGAATCTTTTTGCCGGCATCGCCTGGACCAAAACGCTGAAAGATGAAGGAGACCAGATCCCTAAGCTTGTAGAAGCAGGGAAGAAGCAATTTGTCGGAAAAGAAATTAAGGGGAAAACGCTGGGGGTCATCGGTTTGGGAGCAATCGGGGCACTTGTGGCCAATGATGCACTTGAACTTGATATGGATGTCGTTGGCTTTGATCCATTTATTTCTGTCGACACGGCCTGGAACCTGTCCCGCAATGTTCAGCGTGCCATGAGCATCGAGCAGGTGTTTGCAGAATCTGACTATATCACTGTGCATGTTCCATTAACCGATGATACAAGGGAAATGTTCAATGAAGATGCGTTTGGCATGATGAAAAAGGGTGTTCACATCCTGAATTTCTCACGCGGAGAGCTTGTGAATGAAGCAAATATGGCAGCTGCCCTTGAAAGCGGAAAAGTGGGCAAGTATATTACAGACTTCCCAAATGAACATATCCTGAAAATGAAAAACACAGTGGCCATTCCGCACCTTGGCGCATCAACGAAGGAATCAGAGGAAAACTGCGCAGTCATGGCAGCACGCCAGGTGAAGCACTTCCTAGAAACAGGCAATGTCAAAAACTCAGTGAACTTCCCAAATGCAGCACTTCCTTACACAGGCAAGCGGCGTGTTACTGCTTTTCATAAAAACATCCCAAATATGGTCGGCCAGATTACACTTGCCATTTCAAGCTACCAGCTGAATATCGCAGACATGGTGAACCGAAGCCGCGGTGAATATGCGTACACCATGATCGATATCGATAACAAGGTGAATGGCGATGTGATTCCTGGACTGCTTGAGCAGATTAACCAGATTGAAGGTATTATTACGTCCCGGATTATATAAGAAGGCAGCCTCAATTCCGATGGATTGGGGCTTTTTTTGAATGCACACAGAACTAAACTTAAAATAGTATAGGAGCAGTATAAAATTAGCCATCCTCAGAATAAACTGATAAAAATTTAAATCCCCCGTATCTTTTTGTTCTCTTATTCCGTTATAGAAGCAGAGATGTATTAAAGGAGTGAACAGATTTATGAAGCATGGGAAAGTTCAGGCTGAATCAAGGAGTTCCTTAAAGCAGAAGGAAAGCTGTATTGCAGATATCTATCCTTCACTGCAGAGATATAGCCGGTTTCTTGCACAGAACCGCTGGGATGGGGACGATCTTGCCCATGAAGCAATCGTCCGCGCTTATAAAAACTATTCGCCTGAGAAAATTAATCAGGCTCTTTTAAAGAAGATTGTTTATAATTGCTGGATTGACACTCTTCGAAACAGGAAGCGGGAGCAACTGGAAGAGTCGCCTGAAGGTGAAAAGAAGAATTCCAGCCCCAGTGGAGGAGAAGCAATCAGCCATCTCATTAATCGTCTAACATTAAAGCAGGCAGTTATTTTTACGCTGAAGGAAGGGTTTCGATACAAAACTAAAGAAATTGCTGATATCCTGCAGACTACTGAATTTGCAGTGAAGTCCGCGCTGAACCGTGCACGGAGGCAGCTTCAACACGCAGTTGAAAATAAGACTGAGGATATTTTTACAAATGAGGACGAAGAAAAGCTTTTTCATCTGATGCAGCAATCAGTAGCCGCTGAAGACCCATCCATCCTAATACAATCCATCCCTTTCCTGGAATCCCTGGAAAGCTATTCGAAGAAGCCTGTTCTGCCCGTTTCATCTCCTTCTAATACTCTCTGTATGGCGGCATAGATCCGCAAAGAACAGGAGGGATAAAGATGACAGCAATACCATATGTCATTGAGCAGTCAAGCAAGGGAGAACGTTCCTACGATATTTACTCACGGCTTTTAAAAGACCGGATTATCATGATTGGTGAAGAAATTAATGATGTGGTTGCCAATAGTGTGATTGCCCAGCTGCTATTTCTTGCAGCGGAATCTCCTGAAAAGGATATCTCTCTTTATATTAATAGTCCGGGCGGTTCGACAACCGCAGGGTTTGCCATCTTTGACACGATTCAATATATAAAGCCTGATGTGAGAACGATTTGCACTGGAATGGCTGCGTCATTTGGGGCGATGCTTCTGCTGGCAGGGAAAAAAGGAAAACGCTACAGTTTGCCGAATAGTGAAATCATGATTCATCAGCCGCTTGGCGGAGCGAGGGGGCAGGCGACCGAAATCGAAATTTCGGCGAAGCGGATTTTAAAACTGAGGGAGCACATCAATGGAATTATTGCAGAACGAACTGGCCAGCCTGCAGAAAAAGTGGCTCGGGATACGGACCGTGATTATTTCATGACTGCCGAAGAAGCAAAGGAATACGGGATTATTGATGAAATTATCTATAAAAGCTAGGTAAAAAGAAAAAGCAGCCGATGGTGGCTGCTTTTTCCGTTTGATTATTTTTCCCCGGAGTAGTACTCGTCAATTGCCCGAAGCCAATTGACACGTGCGATATTTCCGGCCTTTTCTCTGTCTTTTTGTTCAAAAGCTTTTAATATATCTTCATGTTCTTCAATAGAACGTTCTTTTAGAATAATGGTTTTATTATAGTATAGCCGCATGACATGGGCCTGCAGCATGGAAGCTGTATTAGAAATATAAGGATTCTGGGCAAGCTCGATAATGATATTATGAAACTTCTCATCCTGCTTCAAAGCTGAGAAGGTATCTCCCGCCATAAGAGCTTTGGCGAATTTATGATTGATGTCCCTGAGAATATTGATTGTCTCCTGGCTGATAACAGGAGCTGCCAATTCTGCAGCTAGAGCCTGAAGTACGCCTAAAGGGGGCAGGATCTTGCTGATATCTTCCGGGTTAACTGACGTGACTTGAGTTCCCACACCGGGGAACATTTCGACAAATCCCTGAACATTCAGCAGCTGAAGCGCTTCTCTGATAGGGGTGCGGCTGACTCCTAACGCTTTGGCAAGATCAGCATCGTTTAATTTTTCCTTAGGCTGAAGTGTCCCGTCAATAATCCACTCCTGGATCTGTGAGAAGGCGCGATCTTTAGCGGATACACGAGTAGGTGATGAATAATTAGAGGGTATTGGCATAGCTGTGACCACCTTTTCATTTCTAGCAATTTTCCTGCGGATTTATAGTTATTTCCAAATAAAATATAAATTTAGTATATAGAAGTATCTTAAAAAATTCAATATATCGCATGATTCGACAAAAAGTTTTATGCGATATATTGCATAAGTATTTTGAATATGTTATCTTGAGTTATGCAATATATTACTAGAGTGCAAAAACAATAATATTACCGCACTATAATTTCAGAAAATTTAAATTTGATAGATTGTTAGGGTTAAAGCCTTGTTAATAGGAGGAAATAAATATGACGAACAAAATACCATTCTCATTTACTGTGACAGTTGGATTTATGCTCTTTGCCTTATTTTTCGGGGCAGGAAACTTAATTTTCCCTGCAATGCTGGGCCAATCGGCAGGAACCAATGTATGGTCAGCGAACGCAGGATTCATTATAACGGGTGTGGGATTGCCTCTGCTTGGCATCCTGGCTTTGGGATTCTCGGGAAAAAGTGATTTGCAATCGCTGGCAAGCCGTGTCAATCCATTGTTCGGGCTGGGTTTTACAGTTGCCCTGTACTTATCAATTGGACCACTTTTTGCTATTCCGAGAACAGCTACCGTTTCATACGAAATCGGCATTAAGCCTTATCTGTCAGAAGGAAGCGGTTCAGTCGGCTTAATTATTTTTTCAATTATTTTCTTTGGGATTACAGCATTTTTCTCTTTGAATTCTTCAAAAATTGTTGATATCGTAGGAAAGTATTTAACACCTATTCTCCTAATTGTTATAGCAGTTTTGATCGGTGCGGCTTTCTTTAATCCAATGGGTGCATTCCAGGCTCCGGCAGAAGCCTATGTGAACGGTGCATTCTTTAAAGGATTCCAGGAAGGCTATCTTACGATGGACGCATTAGCAGCATTTGTATTCGGGATTATTGTCGTAAATGCTGTAAAGGAAAAAGGAGCTAAAACAAAGAAGGAAATTATGGTATCTATTGCCAAAGCAGGTGTAATTGCTTCCGGTTTATTAGCAGTCATTTATACATCGCTTTCCTTTATTGGAGCCTCAAGTGTCAGCGGTCTGGGAGCATTGGATAACGGCGGTGCTGTTCTATCAGGTACGTCTGCGCATTACTTTGGCTCATTTGGTGCACTGCTTCTAAGTCTAATTGTGTTTGGCGCTTGTCTGACTACCAGCATCGGTCTGATCACAGCGTGCTCTTCATACTTCAATAAATTGATGCCAAAAGTTTCTTACAAAATGTTCGTAGTGGTTTTATCTATATTCAGCGCCGTTTTTGCCAACTTCGGATTAAGCCAGCTTATCGCTATTTCTGTACCTGTATTGGTGGGAATCTATCCATTGGCGATTGCACTGATGGCTCTTACTTTCCTTCACCCGGTATTTAAAGGCAGGAAAGAAGTATATCAGGGAAGCATGCTATTCACATTTGTGGTAAGTTTGTTTGATGGCTTGAACGCAGCAGGCATTACATTCGCACCAATTAATGACCTATTTAGTGCAATTCTTCCTTTATATGATGTTGGGTTAGGCTGGATTCTCCCTGCTATTGCAGGCGGTCTGATCGGTCTTGCTGCTGCAGCCATAAAGGGCGGCAGCCAGTCAAATTCTTCTGAAGCGAAGAAAGCTGCATAATGAATGCGACCTCCAGTTTTCAGCTGGAGGTTTTATTGTGTATTTTTTAATTACGAACATTAAATAGGATTAATGGACTAAATGTTCGTTTTTAGATTGATTTTGTAAGGGTTATTTGTTATATTAGCAAAGTAATCTTATAAAAAACATCACTCGTATATGCTCGGTAATATGGTCTGAGCGTTTCTACCTGGTTCCCAATGAAAGAACCGGACTACGGGTTAAAGTATAGGAAAAAGCTGTATTCTTTTTTGGCAGCTGCTTTAACTCTATGGTCTGGAAGGTAGAAATCATTCTGCTTTTTTCAGGCCTATTTCTATTACTAGCACTACGGGTGCATCAGACATCAGGAGAAGGGGAGAACGTAATATGAAAAAGAAATTAGCATCAATAGCTGCAATCGCAGTCCTGTCCGTATCCATGCTTGCAGGGTGCACATCAGCACCGAAATTTGAAACAGAAGCAGAAGGGGCACAAAAGCCAATTCTTATTCAAGGACCAATGCCGATCGAGGCTGAAAAATTTGCCCAGCGATTAGACAAGGTTAAGGTTGAAAAATCAGGGAATTTTGTTTTCTACAAAGGAAAATTGGACAAGTATCCAGTGATCGTTGCCAAGACAGGAAAGGGCATGGAAAATACAGCTGCCGCTACCGCGATCGCCATTGAAAAATATGATCCCGCTGCAATCATCAATCAGGGAACATCCGGCGGCCATGATCCTAGCCTGAATGTGTATGATATTGTATTAGGTGAAAGAACAGTCAATATTGGATCATTAAAGACGGGACATCTGGAAGAAGGGGAAGGGATCGAGCCAACCAATTGGATTCCTATGGATCTGATGGCTTCTGAAGGAAGTGCAGGTGAAGACCCTGATGCGGAAAAGATCCGTTATTTTGAAGGTGATGAAAATCTGCTGGCTGCAGCTAATGCCGTTAAAGATAAGTACACAAAGGGCAAGGTAGTCGAAGGAACCATTGGTTCAGCAGACTTATGGAATAATGAAGTGGACCGCATCAACTGGTTCCACGAAAACTACGGAACATCGGTAGAAGAAATGGAAGGTGCCGCAGCAGCGCAGATTGCAGGAGCATACGATGTTCCATTCCTGGGAATTCGCGTCCTTTCCAATAACAAGACAAACGGGGGCAAATACGATCCCAACACCGCGGCAGCTAATCAGGATTATGTGTATGAAGTTGTAAAGCAGTATATTAGAGAGATAAATGGAAAATAGTTTGAAGTGTGAGGCTGTTTGGATAAGTACATCAGAGTTGGAGTTCGAACCAGGTGTCGGCTTCGAAGAGGCAGAGTGAGGTTTGAGGGCATCTTCAATCACAGAAGGCGAGAATCCAAGGTTTTGATCCGAACCTGGTGCACCTTCGGACACAGAAAGAGGAAGAAATCCGGGGACAAGAGTCTGAACTCTGTGCACCTTCGGACACAGAAAGAGGAAATCCGGGGACAAGAGTCCGAACCCAGTGCACCTTCGGACACAGGAAGACGAAATCTAGGATTCTGAGTCCGAACTTGGGACAACTTCAGACACAGAAAGAGGAAATCTGAGGATTAGAGTCCGAACTCTATGCACCTTCAGACTCAAAAAGCAAAAATCAATCCGAACCCGGCCCAGCTTCGGACACAAAAAACAAATTCTGAGTCCCAACCCAGCGCCAATCCAGATAAGTCTAAGTCGGAACCCGGCTGCCATCCATTCAAAACCCGTCACCAAAATGATAACGCAAAAAAAGAGTCTTCCCCGAGCGGGAAGACTCTTTTTTAAGCTTCTAACCAGGTCTGTGACCATTTTTCTATTTCTTTCATTAACGGCTCCATGGCAAGGCCTTTTTCTGTTAAGGAATATTCAATTCTTACAGGAGTTTCAGGGAAGACATTGCGTTTTACGACTCCCTCATTTTCCAGGTCCTTTAGCCGGTCTGAAAGAACTTTGCCGCTAATCCCTATTGAGGATTCGATGCTGCAGAAACGCTGTGGCCCGTTAAGTAATTGATAGATGATTAATCCGGTCCAACGCTGGCTCAGTATGCCAATGGCTTTTTCAAATCTTGGACAAATTAGTGATTTCTCCATCCGTATCACTCCTTGTTTATTATTATAATCATAAACCAAAAATAATTAAATAACTATTAATAAAATAATTACTTGACGATACTTAATTTAAATTATATACTAACTTACATAAAGTAAGTAACTAACAAAAAAGTAAACTTAACTAACCAAGGAGGAACAAACATGAACAAAAACGAATTAGGCAATTTCATTCTGCGTGCAATTTTAGGTTTTATTTTCTTTATTCATGGTTTATCAAAATTTCAGGGAGGCATCAGCAATACAGCTGGTTTCTTCGATAGTATAGGTATTCCAGGTTTTATGGCTTATATCGTTGCCGTTATCGAGCTGGCAGGAGGAATAGCGCTTATTCTGGGAATTGGGACAAAAATTGTTTCTGTATTATTTGCTGTCATCATGCTCGGAGCTATCTTTACTGCTAAGCTGCCTCTAGGTCTGTTGGGAAATGGTCAAATGGCCGGTTATGAATTAGATTTAGTACTGCTTGCCGCATCAATTTATTTTGTTTTAGCAAAGGAATCACCATTGTCTCTTGGTAGCAAGTTAATACAATCTAAAGCAAATTAATGGGAGGAGAAATTAGCATGAACTTTCATCAAAAACCGATAACCTTTGTTGCGCAGGTCAATATTAAAGTTCAAGATCTGGAACGGTCACTGGCTTTCTATAAAGAGGTAATTGGATTTAAAGTGTTATCAAAAACAGATAGAACTGCCGAGCTGACTGCTGATGGCAAAACCGCATTACTGAGGATTGAAGAGCCGGAAAACGCTGAACCCAAAATGGGAAGAACAACTGGTTTGTATCATTTCGCTCTGCTGCTTCCAAAGCGCTCCGATTTGGCTAAAATAGTGCGTCATTTCGTCGAAATCGGGCTGCAATTTGGATCATCCGACCATCTTGTCAGTGAAGCACTCTATTTATCTGATCCAGATGGAAATGGAATAGAAATTTACATTGACCGCAGTCCTTCCGATTGGACATGGAAAAACGGGGAAGTTATGATGACCGTCGATCCGCTGGACTTTCCTGACTTGCTGTCAATTGGGCAGCAGCAGTCCTGGAAGGGCTTGCCCGCCGGTACGGTCATGGGACATATTCATTTACATGTGGCTGAACTGGCGAATACCGAAAAATTTTACACAGAGGGACTGGGGTTTGAAGCGGTCTGCAGATATGGAACACAGGCATTATTCATTTCAAGCGGAAAATACCACCATCATATTGGTTTGAATACCTGGAATGGAGTAGGAGCTCCGCAGCCTTCACAGAATAGTGCCGGACTTCAATCCTTCAAGCTCATTTTGGAAAATGAAGCAGCTATAGATCAGGCAGTGGAAAATTTGAAAAAGCTGGGCGCGGCTGCAGCAGTTGAAAATAATCAGGTAATTACGGAAGACCCTTCAGGAAATCGAATTATTCTAGGAGTATAAATTATCATCAGGTGGTGTGAGTCATGGGTTTTTTTAATCAATTATTTGGGAGAAGATCTAAGGAGGAACAAACAATGAGCGAAAAATTAAACATTGGAATTATCTTAGGAAGCACACGTCAGGGGAGAGTTAGCCCTCAGGTTGGTTCATGGGTAAAAGAGATTGCCGATAAACGCGGTGATGCCGTTTATGAGATTATAGATATCGCTGATTTCAAGCTGCCATTCTTAGGTGAAGCGGATTCGCCAGGAATTGCTGCATGGAATGAGAAGCTTAGTAGCCTGGATGGATTCATTTTCATCGTTCAGGAATATAACCACAGTATTACAGGGGCATTAAAAAATGCACTTGATCTGGCCCGTGAACCCTGGAACAATAAAGCTGCAGGAATTGTAAGCTATGGATCAACCGGCGGTGCGAGAGCTGCTGAACATTTGCGAGGAATCATGGGTGAATTAATGATCGCTGATGTGCGCGTGCATCCAACATTGTCTTTATTTACTGATTTTGAAAATGGTACAGTATTTAAACCTCAAGATCTTCATCTCGATAATGTGATAGCAATGATTGACCAGGTAGTATCCTGGAGCGGTGCATTAAAAACCATTAGATAGAGAAAAAGCAGAACCCTCAAGGTTCTGCTTTTTTAATCTTATTCTGAATAGTGGTTTTTAGGGTGGGCTAAAAGGAAATAATTAAACAATACAACGAGAAGGGGGTGGTCCTGGTGTGGAATGCTGCATTTTGGGGCGCAGTTTCAGGGTCAGCGGTACTGCTTGGCGCGCTGGCAGCCATGTTTCTGCCCATCCGGAAAAAATTGATCGGTTACATTATGGCATTCGGTACAGGTGTTCTGATTGGTGCAGCCTCATTTGAGCTTCTTGGGGAGTCGGTCCATAACGGCGGTTTATTGCCGACCGGCATTGGGTTTATGGCGGGTGCTGTCACCTTTACCCTCTTTGATATAATAATTTCCAAAAAAGGGGCACAGCACAGGAAAAGGTCTGGCCCTAAAGCAGCAGCCAGCAGCGGAATTGTGCTTTTCGCGGGAACCATTATGGATGCTATACCAGAATCGATTATGATCGGAACAAGTCTGCTTGAAGCAGATTCGGTCAGCTTTCTTTTAGTCACCGCCATTTTTATCAGTAACTTTCCTGAGGGGCTTTCTAGTACTTCAGGAATGAAAAAAAGCGGTTATTCAAAAAAGAAAATCATTTTCCTTTGGAGTTCGGTATTTGTCATTTCGGGAATGGCTTCAATGGCAGGATACATATTTTTGGATGGAGCATCAGAAGAGGTGCTGTCAGGGATTGCAGGTTTTGCAGGGGGCGCGATTATTGCCATGGTTGCATCCACGATGATGCCTGAAGCCTTTGAGGACAGCGGTCCGGTGACCGGATTTATCGCAGCGATCGGCTTGCTGGCTTCATTGGTCCTGGATTATTTTTCTTAACATTTTTCCGGAAAATCATGAATGTTTGGCACCTCATGTGGAAAAGGCAATGCAGGGGGTGTTATTTATGAAGATACGAAATATTGTTAGGGAACAGCAGGAGGATGTGCATATTGAGATCGGCAGCTACAAAATGGTCATCGAAAAGCGATATCAGGCTGTTTCATTTGTAAATGACATGCTCCTGGGTGTTCTTTATTTAATCGGAAGTATACTATTCTTGACAGATGTCAGCCAGACGGTTTCCATCTCGTTTTTCCTTGCGGGAAGCATCATGATGATCATCCGGGCAGGCTTAAATTTATTGAAGGATCTTCATATTAACAAGATAACAAAAAAATAAATCGGGTTTTGCAGAAGGCCAATACGGCAATACTAGCGACATAGTTAAAAATATATTTATTTTTAAAGGAGAATCGAGATGGCTGAAGAAACAGATAAGGTAAGCAGTGGAAAGAAAGCGGATGTTGGCGATACGATTAGCATCATTAGCGGTTCGGAAAAAGGGAAAAAAGGCAGAGTAGTTGTGGTACGGGATAACTCAGTCATTGTAGAGCTTGGGGTCAATCCGAAAAAGGATGAGCCCATCAAAACGGTGATCAGCCATAAGCGCTACAAAGTCGTTAAATAATGGGGAGGTGGATGAATGAAACCTGAGTCAAAACGGACCTCTGCCTCCATACCTCCAGATGTCCGGGAAAAAATTATTAGGTTAGACAGGGATGAAAAAGCCAAGCGGCAAACAAAACGGCCGCAGTAATAGGATTTCCATGATAGACGAAAATGCTGTCATGGATTTTTTTGCTTTTTAGCAATTATAAAATTGCGATAGGTTTATAACTTTGTGGATGAATTTATCTACGTCTAGATTTAGCGCCTACCCCTTCGAGGTGTCGGGGGAGAGCAAGGCGCTTGCGCTTTTGTTCTTGAATGGGGAGTTGATGAAAATGCTGATTGGACATATTAGGGAGATTGTCCGCTATCCGGTGAAAAGCTTTTATGGGGAAAGCGTGAATAAAACGAATGTAATGAAATATGGACTGTATGGGGATCGCAGTCATGCCTATCTGGATAAGTCCAGGCCAGGTAAATACTTGACCATTACTCAGTTTCCGGAAATGGTGCGGTATAAAGCAGAGTTTATGGGTGAGGAAAATAGGAACAAATATCCGCCTGTTAGAATTACAGCTCCGGATGGAATACAGGTCTCCTGGGATGATGAACAATTGATTAAAGACATAGAAAATCATTCATCAGCAGAAATTACTCCGGTGCAATATAGTCCTATGCATGTTCCAGAAGGTGCAATTGAAGAAGAAAATATTTTAGTAGTGACAGACGCTTCCCTGAAAAAAATGAAAGAACTATGGGGAAAAGAGAAGCTGGACTTCCAGCGGTTCCGGCCAAATCTGGTGCTTTCCCTGGTAAAGGAGGAACCTTTTTTGGAGGATCAGTGGTTTGGGAAGACGATGAAGATTGGCAATGTGGAGTTAAAAGTGAAGCGGCATTGCGAGCGGTGCATGATTATTACAGTAGATCCTGAAAGCGGGGAAAGAGATCCAAGCCTCCATAAAAAGGTGATCAGTAAAAGGAATAATTACTTCGGTGTGTATGCCACCGTCCTGAAAACAGGTAAGATTGCTGCAGGGGATGAGGTTTACCTTTTTGAGTAAGTATATGTAAACTAGAGTCACGGGAGTGAAATAAGGTTTCAGGCTACTATTTTATTTATACTGGCTGGTGCCGCCGAAATTGGCGGAGGCTATTTAATTTAGCAATGGATCTGCGATGGAAAGCCTTTTTTCTGGGGAATCGCCGGCGGGGTCATCCTTGCCTTATACGGTGTTATTGCTGCATTCCAGAACTTCCCGTCTTTTGGAAGAGTGTATGCTGCATATGGAGGTGTTTTTATCATTCTGTCCATTTTATGGGGATGCTGCATAGATAAAAAAACACCTGACTTTTATGATTGGCTTGGCGCAGGGATTTGCCTTATAGGTGCATCTGTAATCCTGTTTGCTCCTCGTCATTAAAAGTGAAATTGGCCCAGCGAATGAACTGGGCTATTTCTTATACACTTTGACTCATTCTCTTCCCTTTTTTCTGCATCCCTGCAGCAAAAATGAGGACGAAAATGCTTGCGGATATTAAAGTCCCATGGAAGACCCAAACCATTTCAGCTAATGATAATACTTCCAGTACAAGAGGCGCGGCAACAAATCCGAGGGCAAAACCTAATGATTTTAACAGCATGCCGACTCCAAAAATTCTGCCTCTGATGTGGTTGTTTGTCTTTTGCAGGATGGTGGCATGCAGAGTAGTGAAGCACGCATCAAAAATACCGGTTAAAAAGGCAAACGGCAGAATGACCGCTAATCCAGTATTTGACAACAAGGTATAAATCCTGCGGACATCAGCATGGCTGCTGTAAAGCAGGCAAAATAAAGGCGGTTCCCCTGGAGGCTTTTTAATCTTGGCAGAATGATGGTTGCGAGGACCGACCCGATTCCCCATACACCCCAGATTAGCCCATAATAAAAGCTTTGTTTGCTGATGTCGATCTCTTCTGCCAGCAGCGGAATCCCTAAATTATGCGAAGCCCCTGCAAATGCCCCGATAAGGAAGATAATATTGACAAGCAGCAGCATCGGTTTAAGCAATATAAATGAATAAACTTCCTTCAAATCCCGGCCAATGCCGGCCAGCTTTACTTTAAAGCCGCTGCTGATTCCTTCATTCAAGGCTGGTTCAGAAGTTTGCCACTTCATTTTTGCCAAAACGAGTGCCGAAATTACGTAGGTTGCGGCATCAAGTATTAAAGTGACCTCATACCCGAGGAAATCAGTGATGACTCCAGCCCCGATAAAGCCAAACACCAGGCTGACAGATGTTAGTCTGGATATCAAAGCATTTGTCTCCAGCACTTTATCCTGGCCAAAAATCTGCGGAATTTCGGCACTGTAGCTTACCGCAAAAAAGCTTGAGGTCAAACCAATAAAGAAGCAGACAATGAGAATCATGATGGGATTCGGAAACGGAATTAAGCATAGAATGATAACGGCCCGGAAAACATCCGTCCAAATCATAATTTTCCGCCGGTCATATCGGTCGGCGAGAATCCCTGAGAAAAGGCTGGATAAAACGCCGCCAAGAGTCCTGAAGGCCATTGTGGCAGCAAGCCAGGCAGAGCTTCCGGTTTCCACATACATAAGCACATTAATGGCAATCAAGTCCATGAACGTACCAAGATCAGAAAAAGCTTTTACATACAGAAAAATTTTGCGGTTCATGTGTGTCTCCCCGATTTTCATAGATGGTTTCTGTTTTATTTTAAAGATTTTGAATTTAATTCGCAATACGAAATTTCAGATTATTGCTAAAAAGGATATTCTCACAGTGACGTTGAATAAGTGATGACATAGAAAGCGAAAGCAGGGGGATATGAATGATTGCCTATTACGGTGAACTTTGCACAAAAATGTATGAAAGTGATAAATCAATGGCAGAGGGTGCAGAATTGAGCTTTTACCTGTCATATGTAAAAGACAGTGAAATGAAAGTATTGGAGCCGATGTGCGGCAATGGCAGAATGCTTATTCCTTTCATGCAGAATGGGATTGAGGTTGATGGCTTTGATATCTCAGAAGATATGCTGAAGGTATGCAGGGAAAAAGCTGATGCATTGAACTTAAAGCCAACTATATTTCAGGAGAGAATAGAAGAGTTTAAAAGTGAAGAACAATATGATTTAGTTATGATTCCTTATGGTTCTTTTTCGCTTTTGCCTGATTCCCTGTTACATAAAAGTCTTAAAAATCTTAAGAATGCCCTCAATGAAAACGGAAAAATGCTCCTAACTATTGTGGAAAAAGATCATGAGATAGAAGAAGTTTCCGAATGGGCGGAAACGAACAGGAAAGAGTTTGACGGGCAGACCATTATAGAATATAGAAAAATAGCTTATGAGGAAGAAACGAAAATCCTGCAGATCAAGCTAAAGTATGAGGCCATTCGAAAGGGGATCACGGAAAAAACAGAGATGATGGACTTTCCTATACGGCTTTATGAACCGGGTGAATTCGAGAAAGTGCTCAAAGATAGCGGATTTAGTCAGATCGCTGTTCATGAAGTTAGAGATGGATATGGGGATGGACAATCTTTTCCGGTTTATGAATGTGCGGAATAATGGAAGGGGGAAGAGGCTACGCCACGGAAGCGGCACTAGCCTGTAAAGATTATGGATTTACCTGCTTAAACTACAGGAAGGTGGTTTCCATTATTAACGTTCATAATCTTGCATCGATCCGTGTTGCAGAGAAAGCAGGCATGAAAAAGGATAAATCCTTCCACAGAGCGGGGAATATGTTGCATGTATACTCCATTTCCAGCGGTTAAAAGATGTTTTTATAATGTTCATTAAACACCTTAAAAAGCCTTTCATCTCCACCGCGGTCGGGATGGAGGGCTTTTAATAGTTTTTTGAATTCTTTTCGGATGATTTGCAGATCCTCATCAGGCTTCAGGTCCAGAAGCTTTGCGGGCTTTATTTCTTCATCGGCAATCAGTTTTTGTGCCTGAATCATTTTCTTCAATGATTTCACTTTTGATTCCTCTATTTGGACACGGGTATTCAGGATTTCGATTTGCCCTTTCAGGTCTTTAACCTGAAGCAGGACTCCTTCTAGCTTTTGGCGATACAGCACTTCTTTTTCCCGGATGATGAAATCAGCGAGATCCTTCATCTTTATGGAGTAGCTGATTTGCCTCCGTGCGCTGCGTTCCGCTTTTAATTTACCCTCTTCTATCCAGCGCTCAACGTCTTCACTATTCGCCTTTATTCCAGATTTATGCATTTGTGCTACAGCATCAGTAATGTTCATTTTTCTTGCTCGCTCTCTATAAAATCTATACAGCAGTCAAAATAATCATATCACTGATCACTTTCAGAAAAATAACAGGAGAATGACATAGTATTAAAGTTTATTTACATGATTGTTTCGGCAAATTGGAAAAGGAATCACCCACGTATAGGTGATTCCCTTGCTGAACTCTACTTAATAGGACGCTCGAGCGTCAGGATTTCATCCTCCATTGAAGCATATTGCTGTTCCACCACATGCTTTACATCAGCGATGGCTGCATTGTAGAAATGCGGGGCCAAAGACTCCTTAACAAAATCCAATACTCTTTCTGCAGAAAACTCGGATAGATCCTCATCTCTTTCCTCTGAAAAGAAAATCTGGATATCCTCTATCATCTTTTGCTGCTGCTCTTTTGTCATTTTAATGAACACTGCATGCCTTCCTTTCGGGTTAGGATACATGATACTATACACGGAAACCTCATAAAATGGGAGTCTTAACTCCTGCCGGTTAAGTCTTATCCCCGTAGACATCAAATAAAGAGCTGTAGTAATCTTTTACATAAGTGTTCCTGTTTGCCTTCTTTTTCGGATAGAGGGAAATAGGAATAGATGACAGGGTAAGAATAGAACTGCATAATAAAACCAGATAGAATATTCCTGATAGAATGAACATGAAGGAAACCTCCTTTAGTTGTTTAGAAAAGCTTAATTTATGAAACGCATTTCATAGCAAGTAAAAAAGTGAAAAAAACAGGTGGGTGTATGGCAAATATTAAAGATATCGCTAAAAGAGCTGGAGTGTCGGTTACAACCGTATCAAGGGTGCTTAATAATCATCCCTATGTGAGGGAGGATAAGAGGGAAGCGGTCCTGCAGGCGATGGAGGAATTCAATTATCAGCGGAATATCAATGCTGTTCATTTGAGCAAAGGGGAGACTCTTCTTATTGGAGTGGTTGTTCCTTTTACCAATCACCCTTATTTCGGTCTGCTGGTAGAAGGGATTGCCAATGAAGCCATGAAAAACAACTATAAACTAGTTCTTTTTCAGACCAATTACGAGGAAGCCAGGGAAATTGAGGCTCTGAAAATGCTGCAGCATAAGCAAATTGATTCCTTAATCATTTGTTCAAGAATCTGCGGCTGGGAGGTCATCAGCCAGTTTACCGAGTATGGCCCCATTGTCCTTTGTGAAGATGCAAGGAATCAGAATGTATCTTCAACCTTTATCGATCATTATATGACGTTCACTAATGCTTTAGAGTATTTACATAATAAAGGGCATCAGAAAATCGGGTATTGCATTGGAAGAAGATCCGGCGCCAACAGCAGGAAGCGCGGAAAGGCCTACGCAGATTTTTTAAAACGAATTGGGGAGTCATATAATGAAGACTATATCTTTTATGAGTGTCTGAATTTTGAGCATGGCGAAGAAGTAGTTCAGCGGTTATTGAAGATGGATAATCCCCCAAGTGCGCTGCTGGTAACAAGTGATTTTGCTGCTGCCGGAATCGTCACTACCTGCAGGGAAAAAGGGATTCGCATCCCTGAGAATCTCGCGATTATGGGATTTGATAACCAGCCGATAGCCAAAATCATGCACATCACCACACTTGAAATCCCTCTGGTGGAAATGGGGAAAAAGCTGATGCTTCAAGCGATAAATAGTGAAAGCCATACTCATGAGGAAATATCAGTGAAGCTGATTGAGCGGCAGACTGTTTAGGAAGGCGGGCGCTGGTGTTGGGCGCAGAATCAGCAGCGGCTTCGGACACAGAAAGCCGAAATCAGAGTGTTTGAGTCGGAACCCAGCCCAACTTCGGACACAGAGAGCCGAAAACAGATTTTTTGAGTCCGAACCAGTAGCAACTTCGGACACAGGAAGCAGAAAACGGGGTGTATGAGTCAGAAGCTGGAGCAACTTCGGACACAAGAAGGCGGAAACCAGAGATCTGAGTCAGAATCAGGAGCAACTTCGGACACAGAAAGCCGGAACCGGAGTGTATGAGTCAGAAGCTGGAGCAACTTAGGACACAAGAAGCAGAAAAAAAGGGATCTGAGTCGAACCGACCCAACTTCGGACACAGAAAGCAGAACCCTGAATGTCTGAGTCAGAACACGAAGCAACTTCGGACAGAGAAAGCCGGAAACCAGAGATCTGAGTCCGAACCAGTAGCAACTTCGGACACAGAGAGCCGAAATCAAAGTGTTTGAGTCGGAACCCAGCCCAACTTCGGACACAAAAGGCAAAAAACGGAGTCTTAGAGTCAGAACCCGACCCAACTTCGGGCACAGAAGGAAAAATCACAGTATTTGAGTCCGAACCGAGCCCCGACTAAACAGTTAAAGAGAGCCACGACAGAATAATTATCCCTCCCCCCGCCAATACTAACCAAAAAATATGGGGCTGGTGTTACATGGGGTTCGTACTTTTGGTTTTTCTGGCCTGGCTGGTGCTTGTGCTGTTTACATCTATGAATAAGAAGCTGACGTTTATTGAAAATACCTTTGTTTATTTGGCAGCGATGGTCATTCATATTAATGTTACGTGGATTGTATATGAAGAGCTGAATGTGGCACATATTTCCCAGCAGATCTTAAACAACTCCGCCTTTTTAATACATAGAAGCATAACGCTTCCAATTACATTAGCAATCACATTAAATTTAGTAAGGACAGCGCCTTCACTGAGTTCAAAGTTTATTAAAGTGGCGGTTTCTGTTGCTTTCCTTGTTTCTGCTGTGATGATTGCCAGGTATTTTGGAATTGTGGATTATAAAAAATGGAATATTGGCTATGAAATCATCTATTTATTCCTCCTGCATTTAGTGGTTCAATTCTTACTGAAGTATTTTGGGCAGCTTAAAACAAGAGGGGTGAATGAAGCATGAAATTCTGGAAGGACTTCGGCGGCAATGAGCTTTATCTTTTACTCATGGTTGCTGCTGCCTATCTTGTTTATTTTCTCCTTATAAGAAGGCCGGACAGGCTGGCGAAGCAGATCAGAGTGCTGAGTTTGCTTTGGGGCATGGCTATCGGGATACTTTATGATTTCACCATAGGCGGGGGCAGAACCGATTTTTATAAGATTAATGATCTAAATAATTATGAAGTGACAGATATTTTATACTATATATTATTCGCCCCATTTGGCTACTTCTTTTTTTACCTATATGAAAAACTGAACATCAGCAATAAGACGTTCCTTGTTTATGTGTTGGTGTGGGCCTTTTTTGGAGTTTTTTTTCAATGGGTTTTAACGGCCGCGGATATTATTACCCTGCAAAAAGGGTATAAGCTCATTCATTCCTTCCCCATCTTTTTGCTGACTCAGACACTGACAGGTGTTTATATTCAGGTGCTCAAATCAAAGGAATCACTTACAGCAGCTGAATAGCCGCATTTACTGTTTTCATGAAACTTTTTCCTGCTTCTGAACGTATGAATTACTAAAAGAAGGGGAAAGGAGAATGAATATGAAAGCAGACAATTGTCCAAAGTGCAGATCTAATGAGCTGGGGAAAGGGAAGCATTCGGGTTATGGCGTCATGTTTCCTGTGGATAAGATGAGTCTCGGTTCTGATATTGAATACGTTATATGCACTAGCTGCGGTTTTATCATTGAAGGGTATGTAAAAAAGCCGGAGAAGTTTAAAAATAGAATGTAGGAGCATCATGAAAAAATATAAGTTAAAGAATCATTTTAAAGGATTAAAAAAGGGAACTCACTTTTACTTGATTGCTGAATCTGAATTTATTGGCATTAAAGAATATGTACTGCGGACAAAAGATTTATCATACCGGATCTCAATTAATGAGGCTGAGCTGAAGAGGAATTTTATTTTCATACCCAAAGAGTAAAAAAAGAATGCTCAGAGCATGCCGCCCGGAGCATTCTTAAGAAATTTTGTCACCAAATATCCCCGCGTTCTTTCTTCAGAGCCTTCATTTTTTCAACCCATTCGTCTACTCTTTGTCTAATTTGATCACTTTCCGTTTCAGCTGTATTCCGATTTTTTTCGTGCAGCTTCATATACAGATCCTTCATCTGGCCGCTGCGTTCATAGCCCCATTCCCGGAGTTCGGATCGCTGCTCATCCGTGATCCAGCCCTTATCTCCCATAATGGTGACGGCATCCAGGATTCGGTGTGATTCACGCCTGCCGATTGTAAATAATTGGCGGGGATAAATTTCACCGATTTTATATTCATCCATCATTTCCCACGGGCTTGGTGCCATTGTAAAAGCCCATGCGAGGTCACCGGCAGACGGAAGCCACTCGTATTGAATGGTGTCTTTCAGATCGTCGGGACTGTCTGCTTTAAAGTACTCCCCGTTGCCGGCTTCGGCTACTGCTTTTAATTGATCCTCGGCCTTGCCGTCTACATCAAACCCAATGATATTTACAGTATTGCTGCTGTTGTTTTTCACAAGGTGCTCGCTGGCCTTGACAGGGTCGCCGTCACATGTTTCGGCACCGTCGCTGACAATGTAGATCGTGGTGGAGCCGTCATAGCCGCTGCTCATTTCTGCTGCTTTTTGAATGGCGCCGGCAAGAGGCGTCCAGCCTTTGCTTTCAAATGAATCAACAGCTTCGTGAAATTCCTTCTTGGAATAGTTGCTCATAGGATAGACTTCCTCAACACCAGAGCAGGAAATTTTTTTATCAGCGTCTGCTTCAGAGCCTTTATGGCCATAGACCACTAGGGATACATCACTGCTTTGGCCAATCGTCTGGGCGAAACTCTTGACGGCGCTTTTAGCAATATCCATTTTCACTTTGCCGTCTGCCTGCAGCAGCATGGATGAACTGGCATCCAGAAGAATAATGGCCTGTTCTGCTGCCTTTTTTTCTTCTTCTCCGGGTTCTGACTTGGTGGGATCCGGCAGGTAAGGTTCTTCAAAATCGGGTTTGTAGGCATTGGACTTTTCAATAATGTCTTTATAATGTGGACTCGCCAGCAGGGAAATTAGCCCTTTTTTAATAGAGTCTGTATCTTTGGCTTCCTCCGTCAGCTCTTCCAGTTTGGTCGTCATCTTCCGTAAAAGTTCAGGATCAGTTTCCGGTATAACTTCAATGGCTTCAATGTCTTTTTCGTATGTAAGGTTATCCATTAGGGTTCCAGGAGGCAAATTTAGCAGGGTTTCTTCAGAGACCTCTAAATTAATATTCTTAGACTCTGCTAAAATGCTTACCTGCTTTTGTTCTTTTTTTTGCTCTTCTTTAACAGGTGAATCAGCGGCTGTTTTCTCTTTGTCATTGCTGCACGCGGAAAGAATCAATCCGGCAGACAGCAGCCATAGACCATAACGTTTCACAGAAATTCTCCTTTTGTTTATATTTTACTAATAATAGAGTGTAACATGGATAAAGCTGGTTTTGAAGTAATTTCCATATGATAGGATTTTTTTACAGCAATTTGGTATAGTTGAAGATAGATATTTTGCAGAGGAGGCAGTCCGTTGGAAAAAGCATTTCCGATTCTTGAAACAGAAAGATTAATTTTAAGAGAAGCAACTGAAGAAGATGCAAAAGATATGTTTGTATACCTGTCAGATCAGCTGGTTATAAAGCATATGGGAATCTCAGCCTGTGAAACTCCCGAGGAGGTGCTTGGAGAAATAGAATGGTATAAATCCATTTATAAAAATGGCACAGGAATGCGCTGGGGCATCACCTTAAAGGATTCTGGGAAGGTCATTGGGAGCTGCGGTTTCCTGAATAGGAATCCGAAACATTACCGATGCGAAGTCGGATATGAACTAAGCAGGGAGCATTGGGGAAAAGGAATAGCGAATGAAGCCCTTGAGAGGGTTTTACAATTCGGCTTTGAACACCTTGAGCTTGAAAGGATAGAAGCCTTGATCGAGCCAAAAAATCTTTCGTCCCAGAAGCTGGTTGAAAGGCAGGGCTTCACAAGAGAAGGACTGCTTAGGCATTATGAATATACTAACGGGAAATTTGATGATTTGTATATGTACTCCATTTTAAGAGGGGATTTATAAATCGATACATAACAGGAGGATATTTTCATGAACTACAATGGCCGTACCTTTGTATCTGTGCAAAATACAGATAATGGTGAAGTTTCATCAAAGACATTTTTTCATTATAAACAGGAAGGGAATATAATATCTGCTGCTTATGGCGGGGGAGAGATCATTCAGGGGACGCTGATTGGAATTGCCAATGAAGACGGATGTTTAGAATTCAGATATAACCATGTGAATAACAAAAATCAGCTGCGCGGCGGAAAATGTCTCTCTACCCCTGAAATATTGCCGGACGGCCGCATCAGACTGCATGAAAAATGGCAATGGCAGGATGATGAAGGAACAGAAGGACAGTCGATTATCGAGGAAGTAAGAGAATAAAGCAGGCGGCATGCCAGCCGGAGGGAATTATCCCTCCGCATGCAGCTTCAGGTTCTGTCGGCTTCTTTTTGTTTTCTCTTTCGTTAGGGTGAAGAAGAAAACAAAGCCGATGAATGATGTAATAAACAAGATGGCACCCATTGGCACGGCAGTGGTTTCATCAATGCTCACCAAAGGGGAAACAGCCGAACCCAGCACTAAAGGAAGCATTCCAATAACGGCGCTGGCACTGCCGGCACGATGCCCCTGATTTTTCATCGCCAATGTAAACGAGCTGGTGATGATCATCCCCATTGAAGTCATATAGATAAAAATAGGAATGACAAGCATGAATAGCGGTCCTTTAATGATGGTCATAATTAAGAGAAACGAAGTTGCACTGACCGCAATGCAGACCGCTGTCCGGAGCAGGCTTCTTTCCGGAATGACACCTGCCAGACGGCCAATCAGGAAACTCCCCGTAATGATGGCCAATCCATTAATGCCAAACAGGATGCTGAACACCTGAGGCGATACACCATAAATACCCTGATAGACAAAGGGTGTCCCCGAAACATAAGCAAAGCTTCCGCCATGTATGAAACCAACGATAAGGGCATACCCGATGAAGGAACGGTCCCTGAAAAGTCCCCCCATGCTTTTAACGGAATTCCCAATGGAGCTTGGGACCCTTTTTTCTGGAGGAAGGGTTTCTTTTAATCGGAAATAAATCACAATGGTAATAAATAATCCCAAAAAGCTTAGAAAATAAAAGATGGTTTCCCAGCTTGCAAAGGGAATCAGAAGCAGCGCACCGCCTGTCATGGGCGCAATCATTGGAGCGGTTGCATTAATGACCATAAGCAAAGCAAAAAATTTCGTCAGCTCTTTACCGCTGAACACATCACGGACAACTGCCCGGGAAAGGACGATACCGGCAGAGGCAGTTAATCCCTGCAGAAAGCGGGCAGCAATAAAGGCCGCAATATTGGGTGATATGGCGCATAATAGGGAAGATAAGGCAAAGAGAGAAATCCCGATTAGAAGAGGTTTTCTTCTTCCCTGCGAATCACTGACCGGTCCGACAATAACCTGTCCAACCGCAAGTCCAATCAAACAGGCTGTCAGACTCATCTGAACAAGTGAAGCTCGGGCACTGAAATCTTCAGCGATATCTGGAAAGCCCGGCAAATACATATCAATATTGAATGGCCCCAAAATGCCAAGCATGCTGAGGAGAAATGCCAGCGCTAGCCGCTCTTTTCCAGTCGGATTGTGAATCATAATATTAAACACCTTTCTTTCTATGAAGCTGTTACTCTTTTACATAAATATGGCTAGTATACGTGAGGCAAAGGGGGATGTCCAGCGGGGGATGCTGTAAATAAAAAAATCCATGGCCATATAGCCACAGATTCTTTCATTAGCAATTGCAGATCATTAATACATTTCCATCAGGGTCCTGAAAGTTGAAATAAGCAAAATCTCCAATACGCTCTATTTCTTTTACAATGGTGATTCCATGATCTTTTACAAACGTGTAGGCCACATCGATATCATGGGCAAAGAAATTAAATAAAACGTGACCGGAAGGAGTCCATTTGAAGGATGGATCAAAGGTGTGGTCATCCAGTGTAAGTCCGGTTTGAGAGGTGACCGGAATGTTGTATACCGGCGATTCCACATCATCCATATTAAAAGGCAGTCCAAGCAGGCTGCTATACCATTCAGCCGACTTTTTCAGGTCCTTGACATGAATAAACACATTGTTCACTTTGCCTGCGATCGGGGAAGCAATTGAATTCATCTACCTCACCACTTTCATTGTATTTATTTTACATATTCTCTATATAGAGGGAAATCCCTTTTTTGGCTGCCTGGGTGCGGCTATTTTTTGTTAATTAAAAACATCTGAATGGAGCAAAATAGATAGTAGCAGGAAAATAAGATTGCAGAGGTGGTAACATGGAGGCATTTCCGATCATTCATACGAACTTCTGGGATGCCATAATCGCAGTGCCATTAGTGGTCCTGCTGACCCAGCTGGGCAAGATGCTCTTTAAAATTCCTAAGCCATATGTTCCAGGGCTGGCTAATCTCCTTGGACTCATCATATCTGTATTCTTTGCACACAGGAATAATCTGTGGGCTGGCATTTTTATGGGCTTTTTTTATGGAAATGCGGCTGCAGGATTATATTCTTCCTTAAAGGCACAAATCCTCGCCTTTCGGAAGACTGGTGAAGGAGGAAATAAAAATTGATCTATATCTATCATGATTTTGGGGGAACTCATACAACATCCCTTGCAGCAGCATACCATCTGAAAATCATTCAGAATCGAAAACTTAAAAAAGAAGAAGTCATTCAGGTGCCATTTTTTAATAAATTGACAAAGAAAGATGCAGGAACTCTTATTTTTCATGGTACAGACGAAGAGGATAATCCGGTATATACTCTTGGAAGAAGGTCTTCCAAACTGACAATTGAAACTCTGCATCACTTTTGTCTCTTATTAAGTAACCATAAAGCAATTCACGAGAAAATCATCCTCTCTAATACTTCACCTGCTGTTCCGATCATTATGTCAATCGGTGGATTCTTAGCCCACGGCCTGGGGCTGGGTACATTAGGAACACCGCTTTTGATAAAAGGAGCCCAGCAGTGCAGCGGGAATATTCTTGACCTTGTGAATGAAACAAAAAAGACTGCTGCCGGCTCAGATGCCGCGATAGTAAAAATTGATAATAAAAAGTTCCAGGCATAAGAAAAGAATCTGAAATTTAAGATGGTTCTTTTCTTATGCGGGGTGATATACAGAAATAGAAGTAAGCAAATTATGATAGTAACTAATTATACCCCCATAATATATGGATACTCCTCCGAATACTTTGAATATAATCAATAACTAGTCTTGAGGAGAATATTATGAAATCACCAGCTAAGGGAGCCCTTGTCATGGTAATAGCAGGGGCTTTAACGTTTTCTGCTGCCAATGGCATATTGAAAGCAACTGAACTTTTTTCAGCGGAAAATTCATCTGTTTTAACAGGTATTCAAAAAAAATCTGAAGCATACATACAACATGACAAAAAGGCTGAATCAAAAACAGTGGCTGTAAAAAATAAGGTGAAACAAAAAACGGAGGAAAATACTCCTGCTTCTGCAGAATCCCCCATAAAGGGAGAAAGCAATGAGGCAATTGCTGCTGTGCAAAAGGATACCGAAGTATCGAGCCGGAAACCTGCAGCAAAACCAGTGATTAAAACGGAATCTGTATCAGCCAAAAAGCCTTCGGCTCCGGAGCCTGCTTCTGCGCCTTCAGGAAATAAGACAACAAGTGAACCCGCAAAACCTGTGACCAGCCCAAAAGATACCCAAGCACCTGCCTCTGGCACTGGAGGGAATAGTACAGCAAGTCCTGCAGAAGAAGTTCTAAACCATGGCAAGCAGGTTTCTCAGGAGGCTAAAGAAAAGGCTGAGAGCAGAAGGGCGGATAAAGGAAATGAAAACAAAGAAAGCAATGGGAAGAACTTATAGACTTCCTGGATCATGAAAAATCCAAAGGCCTCTCCCGCAATTGGGAAAGGCCTTTTATTTTATTTAGTATTCATCAAGGAATGATCCTGGGTTGCGTTTCCTTTACGTTTTAATTTGTTCCAGCCGACAGTAACTCCTTTTATGGCGGAGAAAATCGATTTTACCACTACATAGGTCATCAGCTGTTTATATAAAATTCGCTGCAAAAACAATGAGGCCAGTGGTTTAGGATTTTCTTTTTCCAGCCTGAACGCATATAAGGAGGTAAAGAAATCCATCAAGTAAAATAGTATAAAACCAATGGCTGCTTTTTCTGGTTTCGTGCTGAATAGAGCAAAAAGAAATAGGATATCTGCAATAGGAGAAATCGTTTGATAAACATATTGAAAAAGCCACATGTTTGGAAGGGCTACATACCCTAATGACTGATGTTTCCTGTTAAATAACGCCTCCCTATGTTTCCAGAGGCATTGAAGAGTCCCATATACCCAACGGTAGCGCTGTTTTGCCAGGCTTTTAATATCTTCCGGCACTTCAGTATAAGCATAGGCCTTTTCTTCAAATTCAATTTTCTTTCCATTGCGCAATAGGGCAAGCGTTATATCCGTATCCTCTGCAAGTGTATCCTCGCTAAAGCAGCCTGCTTCTTCAACCGCAGACTTTTTCCATGCACCGATTGCACCTGGTACTACAGTAATACAGTTGAGAGCGGCGAAGGCTCTTCTTTCCAGGTTAAAGCCTGTCACATATTCAATGTGCTGCCAGTTCGTCAGGAGATTCCCTTTATTGCCAACCTTGACATTACCTGACACAGCAGCTACCTGATCGTCCTTAAAATGGCTGACAAGCAATGGTATAGCATTTTCTGCAATAAGCGTATCGGCATCTAAAGCAACCACAATTTCTCCCTTAGCTTCCTTGAATCCAAGGTTTACAGCTGAAGACTTTCCGCCATTGGCTTTTTTAATTAATCTGACGCCGGGATTGTCTGCAAAAGCTTCCTCAACGGCACGGGCCGTCTGATCCTTTGAGCCATCATCAATAACCAGTATTTCAAAAGCAGAATAGTCACTGGTTAAAATGGAATCTATAGTTTTGCAGATGACCTTTTCCTCATTATAAGCAGCAATGACCACACTGACATATGGAGTAAATCCAGGGTCAATCTTTGTCTCTTTATACCTCTTAACCTGTTTCCTAGACAGGAAAACAAGAAAAATCAGACGCAAAATTCCTAAAAGGATGGCTGAATAAAACAAAAAGCTGATGCCGGTGTTCCAGTTTTTAAGGATTTTAAAAACGGCACTATCATATACAGAATAAGGGTTTTCCTGATCGGCAAAAGGCATGATCTCACTGTCACTTTTCTCAATTAAGCCGGCAGTAGTTGAAAATGTATAGCCGCGGCTTTTAAGTGTTTCAATAATAATCGGAAGGGCCTCAACTGTTTTGGAGCGGTCACCCCCGGCATCATGAAGCAAAATAACATTCCCTTCTGACAGCTGATCCAATGTTTGATTTACAAGATCATCTGCTGTGGCTCCCTGCCAATCTCCAGAGTCAATGGATTGGCCGACCATGGTATAGCCAAGCTTCTGGGCTTCCATTATAGGAAGCTGCTCATTTTTTGTGGCCAGTTCCGTATCTGCAATGTATGGAGGCCGGAAAAGAGTCATAGAACGCCCAGTTATGCCTTGAATTAAGCGTTGTGTTGCATTCAATTCCATCCGCAGACGAGAAGGTGTGATGGATGTAATATCTGGATGTGTAAAGGTATGGTTTCCAATTTCATGCCCCTCATCATAAATTCTTTTAACAAGCTGAGGATGCATCAAAGCATTTTCCCCAACAACAAAAAAAGTGCCTTTCACCTTATATCTGTTCAATATGTCCAGTATTTCTGGAGTGTAGGATGGATCAGGACCGTCATCAAACGTAAGGACGACTTCTTTTTTACTTGATTGTCCATGTCGGATTACTTCAAAAGGCTTTGGATATTTGACATAGGATTCCTTTTTTATCATTCCATTGGAATCCATTTCAATTGTCCTTCTTCCTTTTTCTTTTTGTGATGCGATTTTCAATATTTCTCCGTTCCCGGTATGAAGGGCTGAAAAATGACTATCAAAGGTACTAAGCACTTGAGATGGTTTTTTGGCTTCATTAGTCTTGTTAAGAAAATTCCAAATCGAAGGATCCTCGGAACCGAGCCGCCATATGGCAATGCCAGTAGAATCTCTATTTAGAGCAAGGTTCATCTGGTTATAAAAAGTGGCAGCATCCAAAAACCAGACAGTATGATTTTTTCCATTCTGTGTATATCGTAAGTAGGGGTTTCCAGCTTCCATACTCCAATTGATATGGAGGTTCGCTTCCCTGCCCATCTTCATGATATCCCCAAACGTCATTTCAGCTGCAGGTTCATTAGAATTTTCTTCCCAGTTGTAACCGTATGTTCCAAGGCCTGCAACCAATTTGCCGGAGGGAATATCAGTTTGATTCAAGTTCTCCTTTACCCAATCTGTTTGAGCGACAGGCCCTGGTGCGCTCATGGAGTAATGCTGGTCATAAAGCATCACAATGACACGGTCGGCGTATTTAGCCAAAGAAGCATAATCATAGCTTTCATCATTCGGCGGAACATCCAATGTTACCATTAAATCTACCTTATGAAAGGCTTTGTACACCTTACTCATGAATTGTGTAAAATTATCCCTGTCAGAAGGTTTAATCGCTTCGAAGTCAATATTAATCCCATCGAAATTATTTGATACCACATAAAAAATCATATCTTCAATAAAGCGGTCTTCAGCCCCTGGAACAGTGAATAACCTATGCAGAACATCTGAATCCCATTTGCCGTCTATAAAATTATTTACTAATGGCAAAACCTTGATTTCATGTTCTTTAGCTTCTTTTACAATGGATGGGTCAATGGAGGACTTGACCTTTAGATCTGGTGTAACCTGCATCCATTCAGGTACCAAAGTAGTTATAGACTCTTTATTTTTCTTGAAAGATATTTTACTATTTTCGTCCCAATTGACATAGAATCCATAAACTTCTTGATTTTGATCAATTTGTGCCATATTAAGCTTTGCTGGAATTTTGGCATCAGCGTTTGTTTCTTGAACCTGAGATTCCGAATCTTTTTCATTGAAAGGCTTGTCAATGGGCTCTATCTGTGTGTTTGAAGTGTGTTGATCCAGAGTCAATGCAGGGAATTTGGGAGCTGTATTAAGGCTCTCAATAAAAAATGCTGAAATCACTGCAATTAATAGAGTGAAGCCTGCAGTCATACGCTTGATTAGAGACCATCGCCTTTTAGCAGGATCAAGAAATATAGATTCCTGTTTTCCATCATTTTTTTTCAGCCCCAGATTATAAAACCAGAGGAAGAAAAAATAGCAGACAAGTCCAACAACCCCTCCTAAAATACCTGAAACAACTGAATCGGAAGATAATATTCCGCTTTTAAGACTTGAAATCAGCCAGAAATTTTCTAATGGGCCAAAATCCATGTAAGGCAGCTTATCTATGTATGGGATAAAAACAGTAATCAGAGAGCCCAGGAATAAGGCAATAATATTAAGGCCCAGAATCAGTGAACAAGCAAACAACAATGGAATTTTATAACTATCCAAAGGTAGAAATGCCAGAAAGAAACCTGTAGTACTTGCGATTGCTCCTGCGGTACCAGATACAGGGGCAAACAGAGATCTGACAATCCACCTAAAAAAAAGATCCACATTTATTCCTCCCAATATGTAGTGTTAAGTATGTAAGCATCAGGAGTTTAATAGGGTATGCCGGTACTCCCAACCCTCCATTTTTCTGAGAAAAATGACCATCAACAAAAATTTAGGGTTTCATTCCTTAATTTTGGGGGTAGGTAAAAATTTTGTGCCGATTTTTTAATGGTAAAACTGGTTAAACATAAAAGATGCATATTGTAAACCTGTCCGGCAGTATGATGAAGTAATAGCTATTTGTCAGATCGCCGGAGGGAGAATAGGAATGGCCTATTATCGGGATCCGCAGTTATCAGTTGAAGAAATGCTTTCCATCATCAGAAACGGACTCGGCATTTCACAGGTCCAGAAAAAAATTATTGTTGTCGGAGCCGGTATGTCCGGGCTGGTAGCTGCTTCACTGCTGAAGGATGCCGGTCATGATGTAACGGTTTTAGAAGCAACACAAAGGGTTGGCGGCAGGATTTTTACGATGAGAGAGCCGTTCATGGACGATTTGTACCTGGATGTTGGCGCCATGCGAATTCCCCATAATCATCCATTAGTCCTTGAGTATATTAAAAAATTCCGTTTAAAAGTAAATGAATTCAGGAACACAACACCCCAGGACCTGATCTTTGCCAATGGAATAAAAACCAATCGAACTGCCTATCAGAAGAATCCGGATATTCTGTGCTACCCGGTTGCACCGCATGAAAAAGGGAAGACAGCGGAAGAGCTGCTCACGATGGCAATAAAGCCGGTTGCAGATTTTATTAATCAAAACCCCGGACAAAATTGGAATATCGTAGTTAGAGAGTTTGACCGGTATCCCATGAGCTATTTTCTCAGATACAATCCAGTGGGGCCTGGCCTATCACCTGGAGCTCTTGAAAGCATTAAAGTTCTGCTGGGTCTGGAAGGGTTTCCGGAGATGAGCTTTCCGGCCATTCTGCGGGAACTTCTTCCTTTATTTAGCCCGGACATTCATTTTTATGAAATAGAGGGAGGGAATGATAAGCTCCCAAATGCTTTTTTGCCTCAGTTAAAACAAGATCTTAATTTCGGCTATCAGATGACAAAAATAGAGCAGGGTCATGAGCAGGTTACCATTCATGCCAGACATACCCTGAGCCAACGGCCTTTGGCAGTAACTGGTGATCTGGCCATTATCACCATTCCGTTTTCTTTGCTCTCCTTCGTTGAAGTCGTTCCCCGGCATTCATTTTCCCATAATAAATGGAAAGCCATTCGGGAACTTCATTATGTTTCTTCCACGAAAATCGGACTGCAGTTTAAGCAGCGATTCTGGGAACGTGAAGGGCTGCATGGAGGGAAGCTGATGACAGATCTGCCCATTCGCTTCGCTGCATATCCAAGCCATCTGATCGGGTCTTCAGGTTCGGGGGTGATTATGGCAAGCTATACCTGGGAAGATGATACTTTATCCTGGGATAATCTTAAAGAAGGTGACCGGATCCGGAATGCCCTTGACAATTTGGCTGTTGTTCATGGCAATCAGGTTTACGAGCATTTCTTAACAGGAGCTTCCCATAGCTGGTCGCAGTACCCTTTTTCCGGCGGTGCCTTCTCGATGTTCAAGCCGAACCAGGAAACAGAGCTGTACCCAGCAATTCCTGTCCCTGAGGGAAGAGTTCATTTCGCCGGAGAACATACTTCCACAGCCCCGGGCTGGATTGAAGGAGCAATTCAATCAGGCATAAGGGCTGCAAGTGAAGTGACTGATTTGCCCAGAGGGTATTATAGGTGGTATAAAGGCTAAAATGCGACAAAAATGTCTGTTTTTGACGTTAAAATGTGCCTTTAGATAGGCACTTTTTAACGATTTTCCAACAAATTGTACAAGACAGGTGTAAACGCTTTCAATTATAATTGAAGTATCAGATAGGAAAGGGGGATGCGTTCAGGTGGAACTTTTAATGGAGCAATGTGAACATGGCCAGCAGGAAGGACCTTGTGAAGAGTGTGCCCCCAATAAAGAAGGGGAAGAGACTTTCGATACCTCTGATTATGACTATCATAAGAGACTGTGGTTTTAAAGAAAGCAGGACCTAAAAAACGCTTGGGAACAAATTTCCCAAGCGCTTTTTTCATAGTTTCTTTCTCCTCATCCATTGCGTGGCCGCCCATTTATCACCTATGACAACAGGTGCTCCGCCATGAAGTGTCAGATCGTTTATGTTCTGGTCATTGTAAAAATATTCAAAGTACACCGCCATGCCTTTTTGTGGAGATACAGAGAGGTTAAGCTTTGGGAAATACGTTTCCCCGCCCTGTTCCACATCATTCAGGTACATGACAAGCGTGCTGATCCTCGGATTGCTTGCTGCTCTGCTGGTTGAAGAGAAGAAGTCATAGTGTGCTTTATATTCCTGGCCTATTTTATAATTAAGAATCTGCAGCCCTTCACCATGCTCAACAGGAATGTTCATGATTTGTGATACTCTTTTCTCGATTCTGGCGACGATTTCATTTTCCCCTTCCTCGAAAAACGTACTGCTGCTGGTTCTGAGTTCATCCACTTCAAGGGAGTTGGCAACTTTTGAACGCTGCATGCGATCTTTTGACTGCTGAATCAGCTGGTCACATTCTTCATCGCTCAAAACATTTCCAAGTACCACAATTAATGGTTCTGCGAATTTAGCGATTATTTGAATTTCCCGATCTTCTGTAATAATTTTATTTCCAGCATGATCAAAAATCGTTGGCTCTTTAATAGATGAATCCATTGCCATGTACATCAACCTCTTTTATTTAGTTTTCTGAAAATTCAATATATTTTGGTGCTGCTTTACGTATTTCTATTTGTGCGTCCTATACCAGTTTTTCAGCTGGCTGAATTTATTTTACACTCTGATATGAAGGAATTCTATCTTTTTTTTTTTCTGGAAAACTATAAAAAATTAAAAGAAAGCGTCCGCATTTTATGGATTTAACGGAATATATTTCAATACATAAGCCAGACTGAACAAAAGGAGATGGACGGTGTTTAGAAATAGAGTTCCATACTATTTAGGCCAGAGTCGACACGGCGCTTTTTCCGCATTTAAAAATGGACTGATTATCATACTCGGGGCAACACTTGTGGCTGTCTCCCTGCAATTATTCCTTGTGAAAAATTATGTCATAGACGGCGGCATTGTCGGATTGAGCATTCTCCTTTCACATGTTTTTCATGTAGAGGTAGGTGCCTTGATTCTGCTGCTGAATCTTCCGTTTTTAGCGGCAGGCTTTTTCTTTTTAGGGGGAAGATTTTTGGTGTTAAGCCTGTTTGCCAGTTCCGTGCTGGCAGGGGAAACATACATATTGGCTCCATTTGAGGAAGTGACAAACCATCCCTTGCTGATCATTATCCTGGGAGGACTTTTGCTCGGATCGGGAGTGGGGCTCATTATCCGGTTCGGAGCCTGCCTGGACGGTACAGAAGTTTTGGCGATATTATTCAGCGAGCGTTTGCCGTTCACCATAGGGCAATGCATCCTGATTATGAATACCCTGCTCTTTGGAAGTTCGGCTTTTTTATTCGGAATTACTGAAGCTGCATACTCCCTTGCCACATTTTTGGTTGCTTATAAAACCATAGATACCATTATAATGAAGACTTAAACATTTTCGGATAATTTGAGGGGCCGGGTGCATCCTAATCTGTAAAAAGCTGAAGGAGATTATCAAGTGAATCCATACGAAATAACCGGTATGATTGTGGATGAAGAATTTGATGGGGAGGAATATGTTACGGCAGAATTTCTCCATGAACACAATAATTATAGCATCACATTTAAAAAAGCAGATCTTGAGGTGATCAACGCCTGGGTATTTAATGATGGCTCTTCGCTTCCAGCGAACTTGTCTGAAGAGATGATCGGGCTCATTAGAGATGATGTAAAAAATAGAATAGGACTGAAATAGAGGCAGTAATGTGAACCTCTATTTTTTTTGCATAATATTAACCATCTCTCAAACAATACTTGTAAATACAATTGTATTTGCAAGTGAGGGGGAAAGGGACGTACATCTTTCTGAAACAGCAGACATTACTTGTCATAAGGGCACTATACTTCTGCATGGAAAAGAAGTTGGCGGAGCTTGAAAGAAGTTTAAGCTGACGCCTGCTCAGCAGCATATTTTGTTTCTGCTTGGCACTCATAATCAAAAGCTAAGCCCGACTCAAATAAGTGAATTGGGATGCTGGCATCTTTCGACAGTAACCAGACTTTTAAAACCGTTAAAGGTAAAAGGCCTGATCGAAATCACAGCCAATAAAGAACAGCATCGCTATAAATGCGTGTCCATTACTAAAAGCGGAATAGAACTATTGGATCAGATTATGGATGGGGAAAAGAAGATGGAACAATTTCCGCTGAGTACGAGTCATTTATCGGAAAACGAGCTTAGGTCTTTCCTTGAATATGGCCAGAAAATATTAGGGGTTCAAAAAGGTGATCTTTTTAGAAAAATGCTGATTGATGCACGGATGGAAAACTATGATTATGCATAAAACTTTTAAGGATGATGTGTTCCGGGAGGTTATTCTATGAGTTATAGCGAGTATTGGGAGCGAATATATTCACAAAGTGAGGAGATGAATTCTCTCATTAATTCATACTGGAGAGAGTTTTCAGGTCTTTCGACATGGCAGTTTTGGGTGGTTCTGGCTCTGATGGTCCTCCCGCTGATTCTCGTATATTTTGCCGTTGACCGCAGCAGAATTTTTGAAATTTTCTTCTTTGGATATACCGTGCATATTCTTTGGACTTACGCCGACAGCTTCTTGGAGAGATATAGCTATTTTGTCCATACTTATTTCTTATTTCCCATGTTTCCCTATGCGATGAACATGACAGCATCAGCGTTACCGGTTGGTTTCCTTCTGATCTTTCAGTACTGCACCAACCGCAGGAAAAGCTTTCTGCTTTACACGATTTTAGCAAGTGCCGTTTTTTCCTTTGGATTCGCCACTCTTGAAGAATGGGCTGGTATGGTTCACTTTAATAAGGGAATGAATCAATTCTATATTTTTCTGATCGATATCTTGATTGCTTATGCAGCCTATTTATTGACGATGTTTGTTAAAAGAATGAGTGAGAATATTAAAAGGTGACGAATATCAAGAAACAATCAGCCTCCCATCTGCTTTGAGAAGGGAGGCTAAGTGTTAAATGTGTTCTTTCCAAAGCTTCATTGGATTGTCTTGATCCTCATTTAATGGCAATTGGACCAATTTTAGTCCCCGGTCATCTCTAGCGTTTTTTAAATCCTCATAAATCATTTTAGACTTGCCTAAACCTGCATTAGAAGCGTCCTCGACTGATTGGCAATAGTACACCTTATCGATGCCTGCGAAATACATGGCAGTTAAACACATGGGGCAGGGTTCCCCGCTTGCATACATGGTAAATCCGGCTAAATCATTCGTTTGAAACTGCTCCTGTGCCCGCCGGATAGCCAGCAATTCCGCATGCCCGCTTACATCATGCTTTTTATGCAATTCATTCACGCCCTCAGCAATGATGTCCTGATTTTTCACCAGAACTGCACCGAAGGGCTGGCCTCCTTCTTTTACATTGTTAATAGCCAGTTCAATAGCCCGTTTCATGAAGTGATTCATTTCTAATCATCCTTTTTCAATTAATTGATTCTGCTTAAATTAATACCATTCTTCCGCCAGTTTTCCAAATCATCTGCTGACTTTACAGCCTGCAAATAGCTAAACTTTTAAATACGTCCATCTGGTTCTGCTGTAAAAGGATGGATATTAATTCAGGTAATCTATATAATTAATTATACATTTTGCATTTAGAGAAAATAAAGGAGGCATCCATTATGACAGAGTTAGATTCCAAAAGTCCTATTCCGCTTCACATACAACTAAAGAATAAACTGCAGGAGCTAATAGACAATCGTTATTTCAATGAGAAAATTCCAAGCGAAAGAGAACTGATGGATACCTATAAAGTAAGCAGAAGCACGGTGAGAGAGGCAGTTTCCCATTTAGTAAACGAAGGTGTGCTAAAGAAAGTCCATGGAAAAGGCACTTTTATTTCAAAGAAACCGATTGAGGAATGGCTTGGGAATATTACCAGTACAACAGAAGTGATTAATAAAATGGGGATGAAGCCCGATTCAAAATTACTTGACAATGGGATCGTTGTTCCAGCAAAAGAAATTGTGGAAGCCAGCGGGCTTACAAAAGCATACTTTATAAAGCGTATTCGCTATGCAAACGATAAGCCATTGGCACTTGAAAATCAGTACTATCCTGTAGAAATTGGTGAAAACCTCGCCCAATATGATATTGAAAAGGGAACACTGTATGATCTGCTCGAGCAAAGTTTAGACTTAAGGTTTGCTGAAGCAGAACAGATTATTACAAGTACCTATTTATCTAAAGAAGAAGCCGATCTGCTGGGTGTTCCATGCTCCTTAAGTGTGCTTCATATAGAACGGTTATTATCAGATATAAATGGAAACCTAATAGAATACTATTCTGCTTTTTTTCGTTCGGATATGTATTCATTTAGAGTAAAACTATCAAAGAATTATAGTTAAATGCACTGTTATTCAATTTCACAATAATATCTATTAATAATTCCGATAATATAAAATTTTTAGAAAATATTGAAAATGTATAAAGGTTGTGTTTTAATTACAACTGAGGATAGTCATAAAACAACTGGTACGGACGACATGACGTCATGACGAGATAGTTTGAGATTTTTTATTTTGCAGGATGGAGTGATGACATGATTATTGGTGTGCCAAAGGAAGTAAAGAATAATGAAAATCGGGTTTCTGTTGTACCGGCAAGTGTTTCTGCATTTGTAAATGCTGGCCATGTGGTCCTGATTGAGAAAGGTGCAGGATTAGGCAGCGGCATCTCTGACCAGGAATATGAAAAAGCAGGTGCAAAGGTTGTTCAAAGTGCAGAAGAGGCCTGGTCTGCGGATATGGTTATGAAGGTCAAGGAGCCCCAGTCCAATGAATACCAATATTTTCGAAAAGGCTTGATTCTCTTTACTTATTTGCATCTGGCTGCCGAACCTGAATTGACAAAAGCTTTAGTAGAAAAAGAAGTTACCTCGGTTGCATATGAAACCATTCAGCTGGATAACCAATCCTTGCCTCTCCTAACACCTATGAGCGAAGTTGCCGGAAGGATGTCTGTCCAGCTCGGAGCGCAATTTCTTGAAAAAATTCATGGCGGAAAAGGTGTCCTATTAGGCGGGGTTCCTGGTGTGAAGCCTGGAAAAGTGGTGATTATTGGCGGTGGAGTTGTTGGGACAAATGCCGCAAAAATGGCAGTCGGCCTTGGTGCAGATGTAAGCATCATCGACATAAGTGCAGAAAGACTCCGCCAGCTGGACGATCTTTTTTCGGGCAGAGTGAGAACGGTCATGTCAAATCCGTTCAATATCGCCCAGGAAGTAAAACTTGCCGATTTAGTGATAGGGGCTGTTCTTATCCCAGGTGCAAAAGCACCTCAGTTAGTAACGGAAGAAATGGTTATGCAAATGGAAAAGAACTCAGTCATTATTGATGTTGCCATTGATCAGGGCGGTTCAATTGAAACCATCGATCATATTACCTCACATGATTCTCCAACATATGTAAAGCATGGTGTTTTGCATTATGCGGTTCCAAACATTCCTGGCGCTGTAGCAAGAACTTCCACCTATGCACTCGCCAATACTACAGCACCATATGCCTTAATGCTCTCTAATACAGGGATTGAAAATTCAATTATAAGCTATCCTTTTCTTGAAAAAGGAGTCAATACCATGAATGGAAACGTCACCCATCAGAGAGTTGCAGAGGCGCATAACTATCCGTATACACCCACCCATAAATTAACACACAAAATTCCAACCGCAACTTGATTACCCATTAGAGGAGACACAATGCAAACCTGAATCTTTACTTAATAGAAGGAGGCAAGCAATATGTCTACAGTAAAACTTAATGATTACAAAAAGTTAACAGATCAGGATCAGAAACACTTATGGCATGCGATGAGCCGGCATACAGAAGGAAGCAGTCCGATGATTGCCCAATCAGGTGAAGGCTCCTGGTTTACTGATATGGACGGAAATCGATATTTGGATGGTGTATCCGGTCTTTGGTGTCTGAACCTTGGACATGGCAGGAAAGAAATTGCGGAAGCAGCTGCAGAGCAAATGATGAAGCTGTCGTATTTCCCTCTAACTTTAAGTCATGCACCAGCCATCCAGTTATCTGCAAAGATTAGTGAATTGCTGGGGGACTCCTATAAAACCTTTTTCTCAAATAGCGGTTCGGAAGCAAATGAAACCGCATTCAAAATAGCGAGGCAGTATCATAATCAGAATGGCAATCCCGGTAAATACAAATTTATTTCGCGATACCGTGCCTATCATGGTTCAACTTTAGGTGCATTAAGTGCTACTGCACAGGCCAACAGGAGAGTGAAATACGATCCTGGCATGCCGGGATTCCTGCATGTCCCGCCTCCTTACAGCTATCGCTGTCCATTTGGGGAGGATGTGAAGGATTGCGATAAAGTTGCAGCTGACATGATTGACCAGGTCATCCAATGGGAAGGTGCCGAAACGGTTGCTGCTGTCATAATGGAGCCTTTTATTTCAGGCGGGGGGGTTATTATCCCATCTCCTGAATATCTGCAGAGGGTGGCACAAATCTGCAAAAAACATGATGTCCTGCTGATAATGGATGAGGTTGTATCCGGATTCGGGCGAACGGGCAAAATGTTTGGATTTATGCATTCGGATGGTGTTCAGCCTGATATCGTAACGATGGCTAAAGGGTTGACCAGCGGCTATCTTCCACTTGGAGCAACAGCGGTTCATTCCAGAATTTATGAGAAATTTAAGGAGCAAGGTACAGATAACCACTTCCGCCATGTATCAACCTATGGAGGACATCCGGCAAGCTGCGCAGTAGCATT
This sequence comes from Cytobacillus sp. FSL H8-0458, assembly GCF_038002165.1. Lineage (NCBI taxonomy): Bacteria > Bacillati > Bacillota > Bacilli > Caryophanales > Bacillaceae > Cytobacillus > Cytobacillus sp. FSL H8-0458. The sequence goes on from NZ_JBBOBR010000001.1 coordinate 1,101,160, forward strand.
GAAAAATATCGAAATCATAGAAAGAGAGAATATAGTCAGCAAGGTAGAAGTGCTGGGTGAAAGTATTTTAGGCAGTTTAAAAGAGCTGCAGTCTCATAAAAATGTAGGCGAAGTCAGATGTGCCGGTTTCTTATATGGCATTGAAATGGTTGAAAACAAGGAAACGAAGCAGCCGGCATCTGATCAATTAATAGCAAAGGCCATTACACTATGTAAAGAAAAAGGCCTGATTATTGGCAGAAACGGGGATACTGTGCCTGGTTTCAATAATGTCCTTATTATAGCTCCGCCGCTTTCATCTACAGAAGAAGATTTAAGATTTGTTGTTGAGACTGTGGAAAGTGTATTTAAAGAACTTTAGACAAGAAGTTGAATCTGGATTAGGGCTCTTTCGAGAGGGCTCCTATCCATTTAAATATATGAAATTTCATTAATCGGAAAGGGAGTGCCCGTAATGGCAAAAGCAGAAAAAGAACTAGCAGAAATCAAAACAAGAAAGGTGAAAATGACACCAAGTGAGGCTATTGTAGAAACATTAGTCAAGGAAGGTGTCAAACATATTTCCGGGATTTTGGGGTCCGCTTTCATGGATTTATTAGACTTGCTTCCAACTGCCGGGATCCGATTCATCGGCGTGCGGCATGAGCAAAGTGCTGCCCACATGGAAGATGCCTATACTCGGGTAAGCGGAGTTGCCGGAGTAGTGATTGGCCAGAATGGGCCAGGGATCACCAATATGGTAACGTCTGTTGCCGCTGCTAATCAGGCTCATACCCCTATGGTCGTCATTTCTCCTTCAGCAGGAACACCTACTGTCGGCTGGGACGGTTTCCAGGAATGCGATCAGGTTTCAGTCTTTAAAGCGATTACAAAGGAAACCGTTCGGGTCACACATCCGGGGCGTGTGGCGGATTGCCTGAGGACTGCCTTTAGAATCGCTTACGCAGAGAGAGGGCCAGTGCTATTTGATATTCCGCGGGACTATTTTTATGGGGAAGTGGAAGATGTCATTCTTGAACCTCATCAGTATCGCGTGGATAATAGGGGCTGCGGGTCATTAGAGCAGATTGATCAGGCTGTGGACTTGCTTGCTTCTGCCAAAAACCCTGTGATCATTTCCGGCAGGGGGACAGTGGATTCAGATGGAATAGAGGCAGTGAAGGAAATTGCCGATCACTTAACGATTCCTGTAGCTGTTTCCTATATGCATAATGATGCTTTCCCGGCAAATGAACCTTTAGCGGTAGGACCTATTGGGTATATGGGGTCAAAAGCAGCTATGAACACATTAAAGGATGCAGATGTGGTGCTTGCTATCGGTACCAGATTATCTGTATTTGGAACATTGCCTTGCTATGACATTGATTACTTTCCAAAAAACGCAAAGATTATTCAAATCGATATCAATCCCCGCAATATCGCGAGGACCCATCCAGTAGAAATCGGGATCATTGGAGATGCAAAAGCAGCTTCGGTTGAAATCGCCAAACGGCTAAAAGAAAAAGTGCCAAATAAGCAATTCAACTCTGAGAGAATGACAAGAGTGACAAATGAGAAAGAGCAATGGGAAAAAGAACTTGTCGACCTGGCCATGGTGGAAGGAAATCCAATTAATCCGCGCAGGGCACTCCTTGAGCTTACAAAGGTCCTTCCGGAAAACGCAATTGTGACTACAGATATCGGGAATGTATCTTCTACTGCAAATGCCTATTTAAAATTTAATTCCGGCCGCCAGCATGTGGCAGCCTTAACATTTGGCAATACAGGCTTTGCCTATCCGTCAGCATTAGGGGCAAAGCTTGCAAATCCAAATAGCCCTGTAGTAGCCATCGTAGGGGATGGCGCATGGGGCATGAGCCTGCATGAAGTAAGTACAGCGGTTGAGGAGAACATACCTGTAGTGGCATGTGTTTTTAATAACAATGCCTGGTGTGCAGAAAAGAAAAACCAGGTAGATTTTTATAATAATCGCTTTGTAGGAGCAGATATCCAGAATCCTGACTTTGCAGAGGTTGCAAGGTCCATGGGGGCACAGGGAATTAGTGTAGATAAACCTGAGGATGTTGGACCGGCAATACTCCGGGCAATAGAATCCAATAAACCGACAGTCATTGACATTCAGGTGGATGGCACGCAATTGGCACCTCCTTTCCGCAAGGATGCGTTAAAGATGCCGACTCGTCTTCTGCCGAAATATGCTCACCTTGATCATAAAAACTGGTAGGAAAAAATAAAAGGAGCTTAATTGATTTTTGATTAAGCTCCTTTTTAAAGGAAAGCCTACGAGTTTGAATAGTGCTGATGTTAGAAGGCTGCTATGACGCGAACTGACCGATATAGTGGAATTAAATAAAAGATGTGCAGCTTTTTACTGGCAATAATTTACAGAATATTAAGAAAAAAGGAGGCAGTCGATGAGCTGGTATTTTGGATACATTTTAGCGTATTTCATATTCATGTTTGCAATTGGAATCTATTATTTTACAAAAATTAAAACCTCTGACAGTTATTTGATTGCAGGCTGGAATATGGGTTTTTGGAATATTGTCGGAACCATCATCAGCACGAATTGCGGTGCTGCCGTTTTTATTGGCTGGATTGGAATGGGATTCACAATTGGCGTATCTGGATTTTTTAAATTTGCCTTACCAGCCATGCTTGTCAGTATGCTCTTGATCTTCTTTTTTAGCCGTCCATTAAGAAGACAGAGATTATATACACTTGCGGACCTTTTTAGTGAAAGGTTTGGATCAAAAACCGGTATCATTCCATCCGTGTTATCTGCTTTCATATATTCTGTTCCCACAACTGCCCTGCAGATTGTAGGGATGAGTACAGTATTCAGCATTGCTTTTAATATGAACGTGAAAACGGGAATTGTGCTTTCTTTCATTCTGATCCTCGGCTTTACGATTTTAGGCGGCTTAGTAGCGACAATTGTAACGGATGCTATTCAAAGCGTGATCCTGATTGCAGGTATTGTAATGCTTGCATATGCAGCCCTGCAATTTGGCGGAGGAATGGAGCACATCCTCGGCAGCACGCCGAAAAATTATTTAACACCGCTTGGGGCGAATGGCCTTGGGGATGTACTGCTTTTTGCCCTTTCTGTGGCTCCGTTCTACTTAGTTTGGCAATCCACATGGCAGCGGATTTTTGCTTCTAAGACAGAAGATATTGCCATTAAAGCAGGCTTGACCGGTTATGCCATAACTCTATGCATTTCTGTGCTTCCATATAGTATAGGAATTATGGCAAGGCAATTTGTACCAGCCGATATTCACCCAGATTTAATTTTCTCCTATGTAACCGTGGAAATGCTTCCTCCGTATATTGGAGGCATTATTCTAATCGGACTCCTATCAGCACTCATGACAGGTGCAGACTCCTTCATTTTACAAGGAAGCTCTAATATTACTCAGGATTTGTATCACCGGCTATTAAATCCGAATGCAACAGAAAAGCAAATGATGTTTGTTTCCCGCTTGAGTGTAGTGATTATTTCGGTTTTATCACTGTTAGTCGCCTTTGTACTAACAGATATAGTCAGCATGTATCAATGGGCACTCAGGCTGTCAGCAACAACTCTTGTATTTCCGTTTCTGGCCATTATGTTCTGGAGGAGGACAACCAATACCGCTGTCATTTCCAGTATGCTCCTTGCCTGCTTCACGACCATTCTATGGCCTCTTCTCTATACAGGAATCGATCAGACCATACCTGGCTTTATCATGTCCTTTTGTTCGCTTGTCATAATTAGTCTTTGGACAAAACATTCACCATCAGAAAATGTAAAAGCTGTTTATTGGGAAGACCTGCCGTCAGCAAGCAGAAAAATAAACGATATCCATTCAGCAGAAAACAAGGCTGTCTAATAAGGAGGGATAAGGGTGAGTATCCTTATCATAAAAAATGCAAATATCATTACGCTTGATCAACAAAACACTATGGCAAAATCATTGCTTGTCAGGAATGGCATCATCGAAAAAATTTGGGATAAAGCCGAACCGGACCGTTCGGAAATTCCAAATAGTCCTGATGTCGAGATCAAGGATTTAAAAGGAGCCACGTTGCTTCCGGGGTTTATTGACACACATAGCCATTTATTAATGTACGGGCAAATGCTGAATTATGTTGATTGCAGATCCCCGCGGAATAAAAACATTGACGATATAAAGCGAGAGATAGCAGAAAGGGCGGGTAAAGCGAAACCTGGAGAATGGGTCATGGGGTGGGGGTATGATGATACCCTCCTGGTGGATAAAAGGCATCCGGACAGATTTGATTTAGACCAAGCAGCCCCGAACAATCCTGTTTTTATCCGGCACATTTCAGGGCACTTTGGTGCTGTAAATTCCAAAGCTCTTGAATTGGCTGGAATCGATGAAACCATTTCAAATCCGCATGGCGGGTACTTTACACGTGATGATAATGGAAGGCTGGATGGTGTCATTCATGAAATTCCTGCCCTGGAATTTATTTTTCCAGTCCTGCCTTCTCCTTCAAGCGATGAACAAGTCAAAAATATACAAAATGCGGCGGAGGTGTACTTGTCTCAGGGAATCACCACATGTACAGATGCCGGCGTGGGCCTTGACAGAGGAATAGAAGAATTAAATGCGCATGTAGCGGCCATTAATTCAGGGAAGAATCCAATGAATATGCGGCTAATGATCCTGCATCATCTTTTAAGAGAGGGGAGTGCTTTTTCCGGTTATACGGCCGATCAGCTCGATCTTGAATTAAAGAGACGCACTAAAAACAGAGTTTCTCTGGATAGTGCTAAATTATTTCAGGATGGATCCATCCAGGGACTTACAGGTGCACTCCGCGATCCTTATCATTGTGATGAATCTGTATACGGTGAACTGCTGCATGACCAAAACAAATTTGCAGAAGAAATGCTGGATCTCCATAATAGAGGGTTTAGGATTGCGATACATGGAAACGGAGATCGGGCAATCGGATCTATCCTTGAGGCCTTCGATTATGTTCTGTCAAAAAGTCCGATGGAAGACCACAGACATAGAATTGAACATGTACAGACTGCAGGCAGTGATGATCTTGATGCCATGCAAAGATTAGGTGTGGCTGCCTCCTTTTTCATCAATCATGTTTATTTTTGGGGAGATCGGCACCGCAGGATATTCCTCGGTGAGAAGAGAGCGGCAAGAATTAATCCTTTGGCTGATGCGGTTGACCGCAATTTGCTGTTCACACTGCATTCTGATTGCCCAATTACTCCCATTTCGCCCCTGTTTTCCATATGGGCGGCTGTGAACCGCATCACTTTAGAAGGGGATGTGCTTGGTAATGATCAGAAAATTGATGTTCTGGACGCTTTAAAAGCGATGACGTCTTACGGGGCAGCTCTGAACTTTGAAGAAGATTCTGCTGGCACAATTAAGGAAGGGAAAAGAGGAGATTTTGTTGTCCTGGATGCCGACCCTCTTACCTGTCCAGCAATGGAATTAAAGGATATTTCTATATTGGCGACCATTATTTCCGGTAAGGTTGTGTGGGAAAATACAGAAAAAGCTTACACTCATTCATAGATAACCGCTATTCAAAAAATCCTCGATACTGAAGCAAAAGCTGGGGGTCAGCTTTTGCTCTGTTTAAGGATAAGGCATTAGCTCAACAAGATTAAGCAGTCCTTAATAGATTTTGAGAGAAGCCTTAATAATGGAGGGGAAAACATGGAAGAAAGGGTACAGCTGGAAAAAACGTTTAAGCCACAATGGGTATGGGCTATCGCGCTTGGTTCTGCCATTGGCTGGGGAGCCTTTATTCTGCCGTCTGAATGGATGGGAAAAGCAGGGCCGATCGGGGCGGTGATCGGGTTAACCATTGGTGCTTTATTAATGATGGTGATTGCCGTCAGCTACGGGGTTTTAATTGAAAAGTATCCTGTTTCCGGGGGTGAGTTTGCTTATGCATATATCGGGTTTGGGAGGAAACATGCCTTTATCTGCGGATGGTTTCTGACTCTTGGCTATATTTGTATTGTAGCCCTGAATGCGTCTGCATTGGCATTGCTCGGTAAGTTTATGCTTCCATCGCTGACAAATATCGGATTGTTATATGAAATAGGCGGCTGGCAGGTATATCTGGGGGAAGTAGTGATTGCAACTGCAGCACTTCTAATCTTTGCCTATTTTAATATAAAGGGTGCTTCCATTTCTGGCAGTCTCCAATATATATTTTGTATTATCCTCGTTGCCGGTGTGTTTCTGCTCACCATCAGCATGATACTAAGCCCATCTTCAGATCTGTCAAATCTTCAGCCTTTCTTTAAACCGGGGATTCCTGCACTGACTGGAATCATCGCAATCATCGCGATTGCTCCTTGGGCATATGTAGGGTTTGATAACATTCCGCAGGCCGCTGAAGAATTTAATTTTCCTCCTAAGAAGGCATTCAAGCTTATCATATATTCGTTAATTGTAGCTTGTGTCTTATACTCCTTCATGATTATTGCAACAGCAGTGGCAATGCCATGGCAAAACCTTGTTGCCGGAAAGCCGATCTGGGGGACAGGTGATGTCATCTCTGATACGTTAGGTGCCTTCGGAGTGCTCCTGCTCGCAATTTCCCTTTGTATGGGTGTATTTACAGGGCTTAATGGATTCTATGTTTCTTCCAGCCGATTGTTGTTTGCGATGGGGAGAGCTAAAGTAGTTCCTAAAGCTTTTTCCAGGCTTCACCCGAAGCATGGCACCCCTTATGTAGGGGTTCTGTTCACATGTGCCCTTTGCCTGTTTGCTCCATGGTTTGGGCGTCCTGTCCTGTTATGGATTGTTGACATGTCAGCAACAGGAGTAACCATTGCCTACTTTTATACTTGTTACACAGCCTATAAGCTATTCAGCTGGACAGAAGCAGGTGATGGGAAAATGATCTCACCAGGCAAAAAACTGGTTGCTCTGATTGGAGCACTAAGCGGGCTTGCATTTCTTGGCTTGCTGCTCGTTCCCGGGTCCCCATCTGCACTTGGAGCACCTTCACTGATCGCCTTAATCGTTTGGGCAGTATTAGGATTAGCATTCTATCTATATAAAAGGAAAGAATACAATCAAATACCTAAAAGTACACTTGATTATTATATTTTAGGCAGTACAGATACAAATGGGATGGAAGATAAAACTGATAGCCAGGTTAATATTAAAATTGACGCTTAATTGATAAAAGCTCAGAGTCTGCGGCTCTGAGCTTTTATATGTCTTATCGTTTTTCCTTATTTAATCCCTCAATGTCTCGATGATATATATTCCATCAGCTTTCTGCTGGTATGTTTCAGGGCTTCCTCATGATAGATCATGTAAAAGTCCCGCTGCATTGTAATTCCGTCTATCTTTAATTGTTTTAAAGTTCCCAGCCGAAGTTCTTTTTTTACTGCAGATTTTGAAATGATGGAAATTCCTAATCCTGCTTCGACACATGTTTTTATGGCTTCGGTGTGTTTCAGTTCCATAATGACATTCAATTTGGATGCATCTACATGGCATCTTCTAAAGGAATCCTCCATCACTTGCCGTGTTCCTGACCCTTTTTCACGGATAATAATAGGAACTGACAGGAGCTCCTCGATGGTTATATTGTCCGTCTTAATGAATTTATTTTCAGGGGAGGCTATGATAATCAACTCATCTTTGGCAAAAGGAACTTGTTTTAAGGCTGGATAGGAGAGCATGGATTCAATGAACCCTAAGTTAATTTCATGATTTAATAGTTTCTCAACGATATGCCTGGAATTATATACATTTAAATGCAGGCTGACTTTTGGATAGAGACTCGAAAAATCGGCTAATAAAAAGGGGAGTACATGCTCCCCGATTGTTAAGCTGGCTCCGACCTTTAAGTCCCCATGTACACTTCCCTTTAATTCTTCCAGTTCATTTTCAGTTTCATTCATTAAAGCTATCAGCTTTTTGACTTTATGATAGAGGATTTCCCCTGCGGGTGTCAGCGAGATTTTTTTTGTTGTCCGTTCAAAGAGCTGACAATCCCACTGTTCTTCGAGTTGTTTGATTTGAAGGCTGACACTTGATTGAGAGAGGTGGAGATCTTTGGCAGTCTGGGAAAAACTTTTATTATTTGCGGTGACATAAAATACTTTCAGATAGTCGAGGTTCATGGATATCCTCCTTCAAACATGTAACTCCCCTCCATCTATTGTAATCGATTAGGGGACATTTAAAAAATTTTATATAGTAAGAGCAGCAGCGGGGTTATGGCAAGAAGACCCAGGAAGCCTGCAATGGCAACAGCAACAGGCTTAAAGCCAACTTTCACAAAGTCTTTCCATTTAATATTAAGCCCCAAACCTGCCATACCCATTGCGAGGAGGTAGGTGCTCAGTAACAAAAAGATGCTGATGATGCTGCCGGGTATGGAGAAAATAGTATTGATCAGGCTGGTAAGGAGAAATCCGAAAATAAACCATGGGATTGGCAGCTTCCCTATATTGCGGCTCTTACCGCTGTTTTTTCTGCTGTAAACAAAGCTTATGATAAGGGCAACTGGTATCAGCAGCAGCACTCTTCCCAGTTTTACAAGAATGGCAGAGTCACTGCTGACATCTCCGCCCGGAACCCCTGCCGCCACTACATGGGCAAGTTCGTGCAATGTTGCCCCGGCTAAAACACCATATTCCTGCTCACTGATAGGCAGCAAGGGAAATAAAACAATATACAAAATCGCCCCAATGGTTCCTAAAACGGCTATGCATGATACTGCCACAGCGGTTTGCTCTTCCTTGCTTTTGACAATTGGCGCAATCGCAATAATGGCTGCCGCTCCACAAATCGCAGTGCCTGCAGCAAGTAAAGCTGACAATTTCTTATTGATTCTGAAAGCTTTGCCCAAAAGCAGGATCAAACTCATGGTAAAGACGATGACTACTACATCAATGATCATGATGGAAAAGCCTGCTGATACAATTTCCTGCAAATTCAGTCTAAAGCCCAGTAAAATAATCCCTGCACGAAGCAATACCTTGCTTGAAAATTGTATGCCTGAATGAGCGTCCACAGGGACAGATAGCGTATTTCCCCAAATGCCTCCCAGCAGAATGGAGAGGATCATGATTCCGAGAATGGAGAAAAAGGGAAGCTGGGCAATTTGTCCAGCCAGAACCGCAAGGAAAAGGGTCAGCAATAACCCTTTCGCAAACCCGACAGCCTTTTGTTTTTTTTTAGGTTCTTCTATTACATATTCTTGAATTTTTTGTGCTTCCACAGAGAGTTCCCCTTTCGTTCATTTGATATCTTAACCGTATCATAGGAAAGGAGAACCGCTTCACCGATTGTTTAATAAGGCTTATTGGATTTCTTAATGATTCAAAAGTGCAGGGATTAAGCCCCTTTTTGCTGCAAAATAATGACTTCCTCTTCTTTTTCTTTCATTGATAGGAATAGTACTCCTGCAAGGATGAAAACACCGCCCAGTAATTGATAGCTTCCAAAGGTTTCATTTAGCCACAGGAAGGATATCAAAGCTGCCACAAGTGGCTCAATACTGGATAATAGACTGGTTTCTGTGGGGGAAAGATACTTCAGACTCCCAATATAGAGCAAAAAGGAGAGGGTACTGATCACTATGATGCTGATTAACATAGATAATGTACCGAAATTAAGGGCTCCTGCCATGTTGGCAAAGCTGAATGATGGCATCAGCAAGTATAGGGCGATTCCTCCCAGAAGCATTCCCCACCCGATGATTGTCATCGTTCCCCAGGTCTTAATGAGAGAAACAGGCTGCAATGTGTAAAAGGCAAATCCAAGCGCTGTTAGAAAACCAATCCATAAAGCCTTATTTGATAAAAGGATTTGGTCCAGAGATCCGTTGGTAATAAGCAGAAAAATTCCTGAAAGAGCTGTGACAATGGCCAGTAAATGGATCTTGGCTGGCCATCTTCTCGACTCAATTGCCACATAAATCGTGATCAGCACCGGGCCGGCAAATTGAAACAGGGTTGCTGTAACGGCATTGCTCACCTGAATGGTTTCAATAAAGGCATATTGGCCTCCAAGCATTCCCAAAGCAGCAAAAAGAATAAGCTGTATCCAGTGGCGGGGATGTTTCCATATCGCAAATATTTTTACTTTCCGGCATGATAAGAAAATGAGCGTGAACATGCCTGCCGCAATCAATCTGACAACTAAATAATCGCTGGATGATAAGTGGGTTTCCTGAAAAAACCACTGCAGCATTGGACCAGATAATCCCCACAAAGAAGCTCCGCTTATAATCATGGCCAGTCCTAGCCTGCGTGAATTGCTCATGTTGTGTATCTCCTTACTGTTTTTGTTATTATCATGTATTATAAATAATAACTGATGTTGTTAGAAGGGTCAGATTTTTAATATTTAAGGGGGTCAGGTTAATGTCGGAGTTAACACCAAACCTGGACTTTACGAGCGGTGAGCCACTATACGTGCAATTATATAAATATATTAAAAACGAAATTAAGACAGGCAATCTGACGGTAATGGCAAAGCTCCCTTCCAAAAGAAAATTTGCCAGGTATCTTCAGGTCAGTGAAAACACAATTGAATCTGCTTATGAACAGCTTATGGCTGAAGGATACATCGAATCGAAGGCACGTAAAGGATATTATGTATGTGCAGTTGAGCAATCCGGCTTTTCTTCAGCAAATGAAGAGCCTCTCGCTGAAGAAAAGAAGCATATTGAAGGTAAGTACCTATATCATTTTACTCATTCCGGAGTGGATATTAAGACGTTCCCATTTTCTGTGTTCCGGAAATTAACAAATCAAGTACTGACAAAGGATAATGGCCAGGTTCTATTGCTTGGCCATCCTCAAGGAGAGCTGGAGCTGAGGAACCAGATTGCGAAGTATCTTTATAAATCCAGGGGAGTAAACTGTTCCCCCAGTCAAATCATTCTTGGTTCTGGGACACAATATTTACTGAAAACTTTATTGCAGCTGCTGGATGGAAGTATTTTTGCTGTCGAAAATCCGGGATATCACCGCAAGCTCGTCATCTTTGAAAAAGGAATGGATAATGTGAGGGACATTCCACTTGATGAAGATGGGCTTTTTTTATCAAAGCTGAAAAAGTCAGGAGCAAACATCGTCTTTGTCACTCCCTCCCACCAATTTCCTTGCGGTATGATTATGCCTATTGCCAGAAGGATGCAGCTTTTGAAATGGGCAAAGGAAAAGCCTGGCCGATATATCATTGAAGATGATTATGACAGTGAATTCCGCTACACAGGCAAGCCGATTCCTGCCCTGCAGGGATTGGATAAGGATGAAAAAGTAATTTATATGGGCACATTTTCAAAAGCCCTGCTTCCCTCTTTAAGGATTAGTTATATGGTCCTTCCAAGGCCTTTGCTGAAGATTTATCAGGAAGATTACTTCTTTTATGCCCAAACTGTTTCACGGACAGATCAGGAGATTTTAATAAGATTTCTTGAGGAGGATTACTGGGATAAGCATATCCAGAAAATGAGGGTCGTTTATCGTAAAAAACGCGACAGTCTCATGGCAGCTATTTCTAAGTATTTTCCTCCTTGTTCTGAAGTTATCGGACAGGATTCAGGTTTGCACATATTACTTCGGCCAAATAATGAAATGAATGAACAGCAGCTGATCAGGAAAGCTTTAGAGGCAGGAATAAAAATTTATCCCGTATCTCAATTTGGAGAAAATGACGGTCACACTGTATTGCTTGGTTTTGCCTTACTATCCGAAGAAGAGATATTTGAAGCAATAAGTGTGTTGGCCAGGGCATGGTTTGAATTGTAAAACCAGAAAAGTGGTGATTTAACATTCGCAGCTTATCAAGAACTATAATGTGGAGAACATTTACAGATTTCTAAAGTAGTTATTAATGCTCATTTTACCAAGTAAAGCGAACTGTTTGTCCATTCAGTACGTTTCCATTTATAACAGGCTTTAGCCTGAAAAATTAGATGGAGGTTTTTTTGAATGAAAAAGTTTTCTTTCCTGATGGTATGTCTATTTTTTTTAGCAGGTTCAGCGGGTTTCACAGCATATTCGAACTCTGGGGAGCCGGAAAATTCTTCTGTGGAAAGCGCACAGACTGAAGCTGTTCAAGTTTATGGTCCAGGTGGTCCTTTGGGCCCGATAAAGGAGGCTGCAGAAAAGTTTTCAGCGGAAACAGGTATCAGGGTGAACGTAACGGCTGGACCGGAATCCAATTGGATTCAGCAGGCAAAGGAGGATGCAGACATCATTTATGGCGGTTCAGAGTATATGATGCAAAACTTTGTGTTTAACCATCCTGGTATGATAGATGAAAAATCACGAACAGAGCTGTATGCTCGTGCTGCTGGTATTCTGGTGAGAAAAGGAAACCCAAAAAAAATTGAATCCCTAGAGGATTTAACAAAGCCAGGAGTTAAAATAGTGGATGTTAACGGTGCAGGCCAGCTTGGCCTTTGGGAAGACCTGGCAGGAAGAAAGGGCCTGATTGCCGGTTTAAATCAAAACATTGAAATTTCAGTCAAAACGAGTGCTGAAGCCATTGATCTTTGGAAGACCAATTCAAAGCTGGATGCATGGATCACATATGAGTCCTGGCATTATCGCTTGAAAGAGGAAACTGAATTAATCCAAATGCCGGATGATGAAAAGATTTATAGAGGTACACCTATTGCTATTGCCAAAGCGTCACAGCATAGAAGAGAGGCAAAAAAATTCATAGAGTATCTGCAAACGGAATCAGCCCATAAGATTTTCCAAAAATGGGGATGGAACTAAGTGAGTAAGCTGCTATTAAACATGCTTATATTTCTATTGAAATACAACAGTCTGTGACTTCTTATCCAGTTTGATGAATCATACGGGAGGGAAAGAAATGGACGAGGAGGGATCAAATGAAGAAATTACTTTCATTTTTATCCATTTTGGTATTTGTTATGATGGCAGCTGCCTGCAGCACCAATGGAGAGAATGAGCAGCAGCAAAATTCAAACAACAAAGAAGCGAACAACACAGACGGACAAATAGCTGATGAACTTTTACATGGCAGTGATGAGGTTGTGGCAGTTCTGGATGAATTACAAGCTAATTTGGAAAATAAGGCGGAAAACTCGGAACTGATACAAAAAACAGGAAAAGACCTTGAGGAAAACTGGGATGAGATGGAAAAGAAAGTGGAGGAGAATTTTCCCGAAGACTACGAAAGTATTGAAGAAAGCTTATATCCACTAATTAGTGAATCTCAAAAAGATCAGGCTGACTCTGTAAAAATGCAGGAACTGGTTACCGAAACAAAGGAAAAATTAGAGTCATTTAAAGAGAAATTAGCTGAAAAATGATGAGTTTAAACCTGCCCTAAATACTTTTGGGCAGGTTTATTTATTCATGTTAGGTCCCCAGCACTTTTTGCCCTTGCGGCTGAGTGTTATATGGATTAGGTTCCAATGTAATCCCGATATCTTCAAACGAATATTCTGGAGGCAGGCGGTAGGTGATAAGTCCGCTGCCGTTTTGATCAGGTATCAAAGTGCCAGCACTTTGCCGGTTTCCGTTTTTTAACAGCCATACTTGGTAAACCTCATTACCCTTTGTAATAGGCATATTATTCAAAGCAATGACAAGACTTGTTTCCGTACCTTCCTGAAGTAGGTATGCGCTGCCGGTAGCAGAAGCAGCTAAGCTTTGCCCTGTTAAGGAATAAGTTGTAACAATTTGTGTCGGATCAGCAGCTTTATTCTCAAATGACTTAATCGTATCTTTCAATTGAAGGCTGTTCCAATAAAACCCAATTAAACAAATGATTAAAATAGCTGTTACTGCTGTAGATATTGGTGAAAAATGCCTTTTGGCAACTGATAAAATTCGTTCTTTAAAGCTAATCGGTTCGGCTTCCGTTTTTTCTTCGTGTTTAAGAAATTTATTCTCTTCAAAGACAAAATCCATCACTTCTGACTTCAATGATTCCGGAACTTCTATTTCTTCTACATCATAAGAAAGCATTTGCCATGTTTCTTGTATAGATTTCAGTTCCTGCTGGCATTTTGCGCATTTTAGCAGATGGTCTTCAAACTGTTTTTTATCTTGGTTTGTAAGGTCATTTATAATATATAAAGATAGATTATCACATTTATTCTCCATGACGAACATCTCCTATTTTCCCGCTGAAATTATTTCGCAGTTTTTTCAAGGCCTGATGCAGGCGGCTTTTAATCGTACCCAGCGGCTTTTGTTCAAGTTCTGCAATTTCACTTAAGGAGTAGCCTTCCCAATATAATAAGTTGATCAGGCGCTGCTGAGGTTCAGAGAGATGACGTTTTGCTTCTTGAATCTGCTGTTTTAGCTGATTTCTTGTAACTTGCTGCTGGACATCATCAGCTTGAGAACCTTGTATTTGCTGCCATTCTTCATGCTCCAATTGGACTGTTCCTTTATATTTTTGTTCTTTACGGATGAGATCTATGGAAATGTTTCGAGTTATGGTGAGAAGCCAATTCACAAACTGTCCTTGGGATGCATTGTAGGTGCTTTTTGTCGTCCAAAGCCGAAGGAATACCTGCTGAACAATTTCTTTCGTTTTTTCCGAATCTCCCTTGGTTATTTTTATGGAGAAGCTGTAAATAAGTTTTACATATCGGTCATACAGCTCTTCAAGTGCTGGCCGATGATTTTGAACAATTAATTCGATTAGTTCTTCATCTGACTTAGACTTCATTGACGGAAATCTCTCCCTTGTTAAACGAAATTATTTAGTATAGATCTTAACATAGATTGGCGGAAAAATTTGATATGGGAGGAAGAAAAGAACTGCCGATATACCAGGCAGTTCCTTCAGTAACATGCATTATTTTGTAAATTTCGTTTCGCTGTTTACAATAAACCATACATCTTTGACACCTTGTCCCTTTACATCACCAGATGCTCCGTCCTTCACGAAGTAGTAAAGCGGATAGCCTTTGTAGGTCGTTTGTTTCTCACCAGTGTCAGCGCGAGTAATCGTTCCGAAGTCTTCTTTATTAAATCCTTCCGGAACGGCAAGGTCTTCAGAGTAGAAAGCAGGCCAGTTTTCAAGGCAATCACTACTGCAATTTGATGTATTAGGCTGATCTTTTGCAAAGTAGTAAAGTGCCCTGCCTTCGGCATCTGTAAGATACTTACCAATTTTTTTGTTTTCCATCAGTTGAAGTTTTGTATCTGATTCTGCAAGATCTTTTTCTGCCTCGTTGTTAACCTCTGTTGTTGTTTCTTGTGCTTGTTTATTTGCATCTGTGCTTTCTGGTTTTTCCTGAAAGCTGCATCCTGCAAAAAGTATGCCAGCTAAAAGAATTGTGCAAATAGGAATTTTTGTTTTCATGATTAATCCCTCCGTTATTTATTCTTATCAATTCAGATAACGATCGAAGTGATAAAACGGTTCGATATAAATTTAAATTTTTTCTGTATTCCTCAAATCAGGGGGGAATTAAGCAACCGCCAACCTGCATTGGTAAAAGAAATAGATTATATATGTATATAAAATTTATTATTGGAATATTGATTCCTTACTCTTATAAAAAGGACTAAATTTACCTGGGGGGCAACCTATTTTGTCCTGCTAAAGTGTCAGCATCAATTATACAAAGGGATTCCTAAAGTGTCTGAATAATAAAAATAATTATTCCATTTTACCGTTTAATGCGATATTATCCTTTTAAAAAGGATAATGGCGATGAGAAATAAGTGGACTACAAACATTTTTAACCATTTAGTATTTTTAAATATCCAGAGTAAGCTTCTATTTATGTTTCTGCTCGCAGCATTAATTCCCTTATTGGCTTTAGGTGCCATTTCATATTACCAGTCTTCAAAAGTAGTAAACGAACAGCTTAAAAATTACAATCACTTTGCCGGTGAGAAAATACAAAAAGAACTTGACCGCACATTTAACGACATGTTTTTCAGCGCCGCGGCGATCAAGCAATATATTGCTGATCAGACATCAGTCAAGCTTAGTTCTCAGGAACCGCAAACTTATATGGATTTTAAGGAAGAAAGTAATTTGGAGCGTTTAATGGAAATCCATAAAAAAGGAAACATTAAAGGGATCTATTTAATCACCTCATCAGGTTATTATTTTGGTGATTACAATATTGATATTAAATCCTTTAAGCAAAGGGAGATATGGAAACAGGCACTTGCAAGCGGAAGAACGGAAGTTTCCGTCTATAAATCTGATCATTATAAATCAAATAATCCGGATAGATTAATCGGATTACTGATGCCTTTAGATACACTTGGAGTTTTAAATCATAGTTATCTTTTAATTGAAGCGGATGCAGATGAAATTTTTTCAATGGTAAAAGTTTTAGAGGACGACCTGAAAGCCCGCATATCTATCCAAAATGAAGCGGGGGAATACTTTTATGCAAGCATAAGTACAAGAAAAGATCATTCGAGTGATATCATTTGGAAGGAAACGACTTTCACCAATAACTGGAGCATCCGATTCAGAATTCCTCAGGATGAATTTTCCAGGTCATCAGCAATCATTTTTCGTGTCGTTATGATCGGAGCAGTTTTTGCATTATTGCTGGCGCTCGCTTTGTCTTTTTTATTTTCCAGACAATTTTCCAGCAAGATTTTAAGGTTGAAGCTTGCCATGGATGATGTGAGTAAAGGAAGCCTGGATTCAAAACCATCTATTGAGACAGAAGATGAGATAGGACAGCTGGGTTACCATTTTAATAGAATGTTATTTCAGATTAATCAGCTTGTTGAGGAAGTTAAAGAAAAAGAAGCGATAAAGCTTGAAGCTGAAATGAGAGCAGTGCACTATCAAATCAATCCCCATTTGCTTTTTAACACTTTAAATATCATTCAATGGAAAGCCAGGATCGATGGAAACCCGGAAATTAGCAAAATGCTGACTCATCTAATTATGGTATTGGAAGGAAATCTTAATTTTGATATTGGTCTAGTTCCATTAGAAGATGAATTGAAAGCGCTTAAACACTACCTTGCTATTCAAGAATTAAGGTATGGGGGACATTTCTCCTTTCAGACTGAGATGGAAAGCGGATTAGGAGACGCTTTGATTCCCAGAATGACTCTTCAGCCGATGATTGAAAATATCTTTTTTCATGCTTTTGAAGATGGAACAGGTGAGATCTCTCTTCAGGTGCTGGAGAAACAATCCAGTTTCCAGCTGATTTTAAAGGATAATGGAAAAGGAATTCACCAGGAGAAGCTGGAATCCTTGTTTAAGAAACCTCCTTCTTTAAAAAAAGGGGGAATTGGTTTAGATAATATTTACCAAAAATTCAGATTCCACTTTGGCAAGCATTTTCTGATAGAAGCAGATTCTGAAATAGGAAAAGGAACGGCAATTTCAATCTATTGGCCAAAAAGGTGGGTTAAGAATGACAGATAACACACGTGAGCTAAAGGTCTTGCTCGTCGATGATGATACGATTGTCCGCAAGGGCCTAAAGGCGACAGTTGATTGGGACAAATATGGAATGAGAGTCGCAGCGGAAGCTCCTAATGGAAAAAGAGGATGGGAAGAGTTTTTAAAACATGAGCCGGAAATAGTGATTACAGATATTGTGATGCCAGAAGAAAATGGCCTTGATTTAGCTAGAAAAATTAAAGCTGAATTTCCTCAAACAAAAATTTTGCTGCTAAGCTGTCATAAGGATTTTGAATTTGCACAGGAAGGCCTTAAATTAGGAGCATCAGGCTATTTACTGAAAACAGCTTTTGAAGATGAAGACCTCAACCATTTTCTCTCAGTATTTAACAAGGAAATAAGGGGCCAAGTTCCCGACCAAATTCCCAGTTTTCAAAAGAAGTTATTGTTATGGCTTCAGGGAGATATTGAGGAGAGAGATTTTCTTTTAGATGCAGAAATCTTCTTTAAGAAAGAATGGAAATGGTTAGATTCTCCGTTTTATGTATATATACTCGATAAGACCCCAAATCCTATTAATTTTCCGGTTCAGTCGTCCAACAATCTTTTCTTGAGCCTATCGGAAGATCGAATAGTTTTCTTTATTGAGGCAGCATATCAAGTCCGTCTTCTAAGTTATTTATCTGATGAAAATAAAGATCGATTTTTTAATAATTGGAAGTACGCTGGGCCTTTTTGCGGGAAGGAGGAATGGATGGCTTCCATTCGGGCAATAAGTAACGTGCAGCATCTTCAAGGGAACTGCAGAGAGTATCCAAAAGTTATACTATTTGCAATAGACTATATCGTTAAACATTTATCCACACCTATATCAGTAACTGAAATAGCCGAAGCTGCAGGAGTTAGCAGAAGCTATTTGAGCACTCTGTTTAAAAGTAAAACAGGATTAGGCATTCAATCATTTATTAACAGCAAGAGGGTAGTTATGTCAAAAAGACTTTTGAGCTCCTCTCCGTTAACGATCCAGGAAATTGCCGATTTGACTGGCATACCAGATGCAAAGTATTTCAGTAAGTGGTTCAAGCGCTGTTGTGGAATTACGCCCACTGAATTTCGAATAAAACAAAAAAACGAAAATAATCAAACAAATAAATCCCTCAATTAAACAAAATTGCACAATTGAAGAAACGAATTGCCGTTTTTAACCGCTTTCAAAAAAGTTACAATGAAAGCGGTTATATTTTTTGAAAATTTAGATACTTAAAAGGGGGAAGGTCATTGAAACAGAAAAAGTGGTGGAATGTTTTAATCATTATGGCGGTTATATGGATGACTGCAGCCTGCAGTTCCAATACAGCCTCAAGTGACGGAAAAGATAAAGATGGGAAAACGATTCTTCGTTTCGCAACATGGGACTCAGGTGAAACATTAAAAATTCAGCAGGATATAGCAAAGGAATTTGAAAAAGACAACCCTGATGTAAAAGTCCAGGTGGAAGCATACGGTGACGGGTTTGATCAAAAGCTTGCAGCTTCATTTGGAGCAAAGAACCCTCCAGATGTTATGTATATGTGGGACTTTTCCACTTACCACCAATCACTAGAGTCTCTGAATTCTTATGTGGACAAGGATTCTTCTATCAAGATGGATGATTTTTATGAAGGTTTGTTCAATTACTCCAGTGTGGATGGAGAATTGTATGGGATGCCAGCTGGTTTTACCACCATGGTTGTATATTATAATAAAAAATTATTTGATCAACATAACATTCCATATCCTAAAGAAGGCTGGACATGGGATGAGTTTAAGGAAATCGCCAAAAAACTTACAGATAAAGGTAAAAAGCAATATGGATTTGGGGTTACAGCAGAGCCGGATACGTATGATTTACAAGGAACGGTTTGGAGCAATGGCGGAAGCTTTGTCAGTGAAGATGGCAAGAAGATTGATGGATTTATGAATAGCCCTGAAACCATAGAAGCGATCCAAATGTACGGCGATCTGGTGAAAGCGGGCACAGCGGTCTTGACTGGAGGCAAAAATCAGCAGAGCGGAACAGATGTTTTTAAAGCTGGAAAGCTAGGTATGTATATAAGCGGCATTTGGCCGCTCGAAGGTTTTAAAGAGGCCGGCATTGATGTGGGCACAGTGGCAATGCCTGCGTTTGGGAGCAAGCCTGTTAAAGGTTTAATTGCCTCTTCGGCAGTATCAATCGCAAAAGATTCCAAGGAGAAGGAATTGGCATGGGAATTTGTAAAGTTTTATTCCTCTGATAAAGCCATTCAGATGAGAACAGCAGATTTACCTGTGCGCAAGAGCGTGGTGGCTGCAAATAAAACTGCTGAAGATGAGCTGTACAAGCCATTTTATACGATGCTTGAAAATTCATCCAATACACCTGCTTTCCTTTTAAATTCCAATTGGAATGAAATTAACCGAAATTTATCAGCTGCAATAAATGCCGTAATGCTTGGCCAGGACGCAGATGAATTATTAAATAAAGCAGTCGAGGATTCTGAAAAATATGTAGGCCAATAGCCTGGGGGGGTACCATGAAGCAAGATTTAATCGTCAGCACAGAAAATGTTTCCGTACAGACCAAAAGAAAAATGAATTGGGGCAGGCTTGCCCCTTATTTTTTCATATCGCCATGGATAGCCGGTTTGCTGTTATTTACATTGGGGCCGCTATTATTTTCCCTTTTTATTAGCTTTTTTGACTGGCCGATCGTGGGTGAAAAAACATTTGTTGGTTTTTCAAATTATGCCACTATGTTTACGGATGACCCTCTTTTCTGGCATTCCCTTTGGGTGACAGTGAAATTTGCCATGCTGTTTGTTCCGCTTAATATTATTATGTCTTTGTTTCTGGCAATTCTTCTTAATAAAAAGCTAAAAGCAAGCTCATTGTTCAGAACCTTTTTTTACGTACCCTCTGTTATTTCCGGTGTAGCTTTAGCGATGATTTGGGGATGGGTATATAACGGGGAATACGGAATTTTAAATTACTTTCTTTCGTTAGCAGGAATTGAGGGGCCTGATTGGCTTAATAACCAAAAATGGGCACTGCTGGCAATGGTTATTGCGAGTTTGTGGGGGCAAGGTACGATGATGCTGATATTCCTGGCCGGTCTGAAAAATATCCCCAAGGATTTGTATGAGGCAGCTGAAATAGATGGAGCCGGCAAAGTATATTGCTTCTTTAAAATAACATTGCCTTTGCTGACACCAACTTTGTTATTTAATCTCATTACCACCATCATCAGTGCTTTTCAGCAATTGACGCTTGCCCTGGTCCTGACAGGCGGCGGGCCGCTTGGTTCCACGTATTTCTACGCAATGTATGTATATGAAAATGCTTTTAAATATTTTAAAATGGGCTACTCATCAGCTAATGCATGGATCATGTTCCTGATTGTGCTTTTTTTGACCATGCTGGTTTTTAAATCTTCTTCCGCTTGGGTTTATTATGAAAATGAAGTCAAGAATTCAAAGTAATGAAAAGAGGCGATCCTTTTGAAAAGCAAGCGATTAATCCGCAGCGGAACTTTATATATCGTTTTAGTATTTTTATCCCTGCTGTTTTTAGCGCCCTTTTTCTGGATGGTGACAACAGCTTTAAAGTCTCCTGATGAATTATATATGTTTCCTCCAAAGTGGTTTCCATCCTCCTGGCAATTTGAGAACTTTGGCAAGGCCTGGAACAGCCAGCCTTTTAACACTTTTTTAATGAATAGTGTGATCGTGACGTTTTTAACAACACTGGGGCAAATTGTGTCATCCACATTAATTGCCTATGGGTTTGCCAGATTTAAATTCAAAGGCAGGGATTTTTTATTCATTGTTCTTTTGGCCACGATGATGATTCCATGGGAAGTTACAATGATCCCGCAATATATGGAATTCAATTATTTTGGATGGATCAACACCCTAAAGCCGCTGATTGTGCCAGCCTGGTTTGGTGCTCCATTCTATATCTTTCTTCTGCGTCAGTTCATTATGTCAATACCTAAAGAATTGGATGAGGCAGCAAGAATGGATGGGGCGAATTCTTTCCAAATTTATTATCGGATACATTTGCCATTAATGTGGCCAATTATTGTACTTATCGGAGTCTTTAACTTCCTGTCAAGCTGGAATGATTACTTGGGACCGCTAATCTTCCTGAATGATCAAAGCAAATATACATTAACACTGGGGTTAGCACAATTTAATGGAATGTATGATGTAAATATGGAAGGAATCATGGCCGTAACATTCCTGATTAGTTTGCCGCCGCTTATTATATTTTTCTTTGCCCAAAAATATATCGTTAACGGTGTATCATCAACTGGTTTTAAATAAAGGTAATGAATTCTCTAGTCTGGTTCTTGTGGAGGGAAAATAAATGAAAGTGAAAGAGATGAGACTTCCATTCAGCCGCAGAGGTTCCTATCTGGTCATATCGCCCATTCATAAGCGGGGCCATGATTCGAATGCATTATACATTCGAATGATCAGAGGGGGGGATGAAAAGACCGGCGCTGTTTTCAAAATTAATTTATTGGATGAGTCAGATAAACATCAGAATTACGAGGTTGAAATGACTCCCCATTTAATGAGGATATCGGCTAAAGCTGGAATTTTAGAGGTTTGCTTTAGCTCGGAACGTACAATCCGCATGAGAGGATATGGGGTTAGGCTTGAATTAACCGCATTTACAGGATCTTACGATTATGCACTAGCATGTCCGGACGGAACTTTAGAAATAAATAACTTTGCAGAAAAACGGAGATTCCGTTTAATCCCGATCGAAGGAAAAATTGAGGTGGATGCCCCATTTGAAGAAGAAAAAAGCAAATTTATTAGAATACTATGCAGCCCGGATCATCTTAATAAAGCTTATGAAGTGGCTTTAACAGATTATAAAATTAACTATGAGAAGGATTTGAGCATTGAAACGAGCTTTCAATCATCTGTTAAAAGTGCGGCTGAGGATTTTGAAATATGGAAAAAGAACACGCTAAAGGTACCGGAACATTATGAAAGTGCCAGAGAAGCTGCTGCATATATCACATGGTCTTCCATTGTAAATGCAGAGGGTTTGCTGACACGCCCAGCAATGTATATGTCTAAAAATTGGATGACCAATATCTGGAGCTGGGATCATTGCTTTAATGCGATGGCTTTAATCAAGAATCAGCCTCAATTGGCCTGGGATCAATATTGTTTGTTTTTTGATTTGCAGGATGAAAGTGGTGCTTTGCCTGATTTTTCCAATGACCAGTATTCATTTTGGAACTGCTGTAAGCCTCCAATACATGGCTGGACACTCAAGTGGATGATGGATCGTTCCGATTGGATTTCAGAGGATAGGCTGGCAGAAGTGTATCAGCCCTTAGCCAAATGGACTGATTGGTGGTTCCGGTACAGGGATCATGACCAGGATGGCATTCCCCAGTATAATCATGGCAATGATAGCGGCTGGGATAACAGCACTGTGTTTTGTGAAGGTAAGCCAATAGAAACGCCAGATTTGTCCGCATTCCTAATTATTCAAATGGATGTATTGGAATCTATCGCCAATAAGCTGGGGAAAAATGAAGATGCATTTAGATGGAAAAAGAAAGCAAATGAAATGTTTACGAAAATGATGGAGCACTTTTGGACAGATGGGGGATTTCGGGCCTGCCTTTCAAATTCCCATAAACAAGTTATGTCAGAAAGTCTTATTTTGTTTATTCCGTTTATATTAGGAAATAGATTAACGGATGAACATAAAACAATTTTATTAGATAGTTTGATTACTAAGCATCAATTTGAAACAGAGCATGGATTTGCAACTGAATGCATCAATAGCCCCTTTTACCGGCCTGATGGCTATTGGAGAGGTCCGATATGGGCGCCTTCTACCATGCTATTGACAGAAGGGCTAAAAGCGATTGGGGAGTATGAACTTTCAAGAAAAACAGCTATAAAGTTTTGCGAGATGGCGGCCCAATCCGGCATGGCGGAAAATTTCAACGCCTTGACAGGGACGGGATTGAGGGACCCTGCTTTCACCTGGACCTCCAGTGTGTTTCTGATCCTTGCTAATGAATTAGTCGATGGAACCCGTTGGAAGTTAATTTAATTCATATAGTAGCAATAAAGTAAAACCCCGTTCATTAGGACGGGGTTTTAAGTAAGGGCAGTTTAGTGCAAGAGATGTAAAAAGAATAAATAATTTATTTTTACCTGCGTTTATTCAGCACTCAACCAGCTCAGCTGAAAACATATCGGATAAAATCAGCACGACTGATCCAATCGCAGCCGAGTACTCACCAAGCCTGGATGCAACAATTTCCGTGTTTTTGGCTTGCACAGTCAGAGCCCGGGCAGCTACGGTTTCTTTTATGGAAGGTAAAAGAAAGTCTTTTGCATTGGAAATTCCTCCGGAAATAATTATTTTATTGGGGTTTAATAGATGAATTAAATTGGTAATGCCGATGCCAAGATAAATTCCTGTGTTCGTCAATAAATCAATGCTCAAAGAATCTCCATGACAGGCTGCCTGGTAGACTGTCCGTGCTTCAATCCTGTCTAGGTCTCCATCGACGATTTCATTTATATAACTTTCTTTGCCCATCGTTAATTCCTTCATTGCACGTTCTTTAATCGCCATCCCGGATGCTAAAGTTTGCAGGCAGCCAAAATTGCCGCATGTGCATTTGCTGCCGCCTAAATCAATGGACATATGGCCAATTTCCCCAGCCAAATTATGCTCGCCATGCAGAAGTTTGCCATCTACGACAATACCCGCACCTATTCCATTTCCTACATTTACCGTAACCACCGTTCCGCTGTCATTCTGATCACTTACAAACCAAGTTTCCCCAAGCGCCATCGCCCTGGCATCATTTTCTACCCTTACGGTCACTTGGAAATAATGTTCCAATTCTTCTTTAATGGGGATATTTCGCAAATTTAGACTTGGTGCAAACAAACTGCTGCCATGCTTGTGATCAACTACTCCATGCATGCCGATTCCTATTCCAAGTAACTTGCCTGTTGAGTCTGCTGCATTTTTCAGCATATTGGAAATTTCTGTTTTCAGTAAGTCGAGCAGTGATTTATTGGTAACGTACGCAGGCAAATATGAAGAATGGCTAAATAACACGTTCCCATTTAAATCCGTTAAAACGGTCCGTATTTTGACTGGACCCACATCCACACCAAGGACATAAAACCCTTGATGATTAAGAACCAGCATGGTCGGTTTGCGACCGCCGCTGGATTGACCCTGCTGGCTCTCGACAACAAAATGCTCATGCAGCAATTCCTTCACTATACTGCTGACAGTAGGCGGTGTAAGATTTGTTTCTTTTGCAATCTGCGCGCGGGAAATAGGACCGCTCATTCGAATTTTATTTAAAACAATTGTTTTATTTATTGATTTCATCCATTGAAATGTGCCTCTTTGCAAATACTTCGACCTCCAAAAAATACGATTATTAATAGTTTACATTATTTTTTTTATAAGTTGGAAAAAGGATTGCATTCATTATAACATAATTAGTAAAATTAATTAATAAAGTTAATCTGGGAGGTAGATGAATTGGTGCAGCCTATTAACAAAATTAAGAAATATCTGGAACAAAAAGGTTATGACGGTATCCTGCTTAGAAAGAGAAACAACTTTTCATGGCTGACAGAAGGAAGAAAAAACTACATTGTATTGTGTGAACCAAATGGGGTTGCGGACTGGCTAATCTTTAAAGACAAGAATTTTCTCATTACAAATAAAATGGAAAAAAGGAGAATACTGGAAGAGGAATGCGGAAATTTGAGCTTTCAGTTTGATACCCTCACCACAGAGTGGTATGAATCTTCTGAAGCTATTATTAATGAACTTACCGCAGGAAAACATGTTGTCACCGATGTTCCATTTCAGGATTGGAAAATGGTGGATAAAGACCTTTCGGCTATCCGTTCTGTTTTAAGTGAAAAGGAAATCGTGAACTATAGGGGTGTTTGCCAGGACACAGCAAGCATTCTTGAACAAACCTGCAAAGAATTGAAGCAGGGTATGACAGAATTAGAGACTTGTGCACTATTATTCAGGAAAGCGCTTGAACGGGACCTGAATGTGCAGGTTGCATTAGCGGCCGCTGATGAGCGAATCTTTAAATACCGTCATCCGATTCCAACAAATAAAAAATTGGATAAATACATTATGATAGTCATTTGTGCAGAAAGAGGGGGATTAGTGGCAAATGCAACAAGGTTTGTTCATTTTGGACCACTCCCTCCCGCTCTTATCATCAATAAGGAAAAGCTGGCGGGAATTGATGCTGTAATGAACGCAAACACAGTTCCAGGCAAGAGGATTAACAGTATCATTAAAGAAGGAATCAAGCAATATGGTCTTGCTGGCTTCCCTGAAGATTGGAAGCTTTTGCATCAAGGAGGATTAACAGGGTTCTCATCAAGAGAATATCTGGCTACCCCTGACTCAACTGAGTTGGTGATGGAAAACCAGGCATATGCCTGGAATCCTGCTTTACCAGGTATAAAATCAGAAGATACGATTCTCGTTCTGTCTAATGGCATTGAATTTTTAACTGAAACTAAGACATGGGACTACCTGGAGGTTAAATACGGGAAAACCAGTTATTTAAGACCTGACATTTTAGTTCGCTGAATAGTTTTGGCGGAACAAATAAAAAGAATGATAGATTACGAGAATATCATTGACAATTTTCTGAAAAGATTGTAATTTTATAATAAGTTTATAAAGTAAATTAATTAACTAAGATAGCGGGGAAGTTTTTATGGAGGAAGCCATTCGACTTTTCAATGAGAAATTTGGCCATTTTGGTGAGCTGGAGATTTATTTTGCTCCCGGAAGAGTGAACTTAATTGGAGAGCATACGGATTATAATGGGGGGGTTGTATTTCCATGTGCCTTAACGGTGGGAACCTATGCTGTTGCCAGAAAGCGCTCCGATGGGAAGATTCGGATGTTTTCGAAAAATTTTTCCGAATTTGGAGTATTGGAAGTGAAGATTGGCCACCTCCAATATGATAGTAACCATTCCTGGGCCAATTACCCGAAGGGCGTGATTGACACCTTTCAAAGACATGGAAGCTGGATAGAGAAAGGATTTGATGTTGTTTACTTAGGCGATATTCCCAATAAAGCAGGCCTTTCTTCCTCAGCATCCATTGAACTTGTGACTGCCGTACTTCTAAATGACCTTTTTCATTTGAATCTGGATATGCTGACAATGGTTAAATTAAGCCAGCATGCTGAAAATCGGTATATCGGTGTTAATTGCGGAATAATGGATCAGTTTGCGATAGGGATGGGAAAAAAAGATCATGCAATCCTACTGGACTGCCAAACGTTAGATTATACATATTGCCCGGTCATGCTTGCAGATTTGGAACTCATTATTGCAAATACAAACAGGAGCAGGGGATTGGCAGATTCCAAATATAATGAAAGGCGAACAGAATGTGAATCGGCTCTCGCTGATCTTCAAACAGTGTTATCTGTAAACTCCCTTGGGGAAGTTTCCGTCCGGGAATTTGAAGCTTATAAAACTCTCATTAAATCTGACACTTCCCGCAAACGTGCAAAGCATGCGGTTTACGAGAACGATAGAACCAAACAAGCTGTCCAAAAAATGAATAATGGAGACATGGCAGGTTTAGGATTACTTATGAATCAATCGCATCTTTCTCTCAGGGATGATTATGAAGTGTCTTCAAAGGAATTGGATCTACTTGTTGAGGCTGCATGGAAAGAAGGGGCAATTGGGGCAAGGATGACAGGTGCCGGCTTTGGGGGATGTACGATAAATATTATTGAGAAACAGAATGTTAATTCCTTTAAAGAGAATGTTGGGGGTATTTATTATGAGAACTTTGGAATCCAGGCGGATTTTTACCAAGTGCAGATTGGAAGCGGCGCCAGGAAGATAAGTAGAAAGGAAGGTGACTAAATGGCTGTTTTAATTGTTGGCGGGGCAGGTTATGTAGGGAGTCATGCTGTGAGACAACTGCTTGACAGAAACGAAGAAGTGATAGTCATCGATAATCTGGAAACTGGCCATAGAAAAGCCGTACCGGGAGAATGCACATTTTTTCGGGGAGATATTCGGGATCGCGTCTTTTTAGAAAAGGTTTTTAGATCCGCTTCCATTGAAGCAGTAATGCATTTTGCCGCTAATTCCCTTGTGGGAGAAAGCATGAAAGATCCTTTAAAGTATTATGATAACAATTTATATGGAACTTTGTGCCTGTTAAAAACCATGAAGACTTTTGGGGTGGACAAATTGGTGTTCTCCTCCACTGCAGCAGTATACGGGGAACCGGAGAATATCCCTATAACAGAAACAGAGCGAACCAAGCCTGAGAATCCATATGGCGAAACAAAACTGGCTATTGAAAAATTGCTTCGCTGGTGTGAACAGGCATATGGATTCCGCTTTATGATACTCCGGTATTTTAACGTTGCAGGAGCTCATTTATCCGGAGAAATTGGAGAGGATCATTTTCCTGAAACTCACCTGATTCCCATTATCCTTGAGGCTGCATGCGGCAAAAGAGATAAGCTGCTAATTTACGGAGACGATTATCAAACTCCTGATGGTACTTGTATTCGAGACTATATTCATGTCGTGGATCTGGCAGATGCACATATTTTAGCTCTAGAAAAACTTAGGGAAGAGAACATCAGCCGGATTTACAATTTGGGAAATGGCTGCGGGTTTTCCGTCAGGGAAATACTTGATGCTGCGAGGGAAGTGACAAATAAAGACATTGATGCCGAAATTGCGCCAAGACGCCCTGGAGACCCGGCAATCCTTCAAGCGTCTTCCCTTAAAGCAAAAAAGGAATTAGGATGGTGTCCCGCATATACATCTATTCATTCAATCATTGAAAGTGCCTGGAAATGGGTGCAGCTATTTCCGGAGGGCTATCAGGACCGATAAGAAAGATGAGCCTTTCAGAAGAAATGAAGAAAGGAGAGATGATGTTGGCAGATAAAATCTTTTCCTATATTCAGGAGCTGCTGGATTATGGAGTGGAAAGAAAATTATATTTCTTGCATGATCGGGAGTTTGTCCGGAATCAGCTGTTGAGCATATTAGAGCTGGAAAAATGGAGTGCCCCTCCGCCAACTGGTTCTAGTGAAAAGCGGCTCGATGAAATTCTTGAAGGGATTTTGAAATGGGCAGCTGATAATGGGCGGCTGGAAATCGGTTCTGTCACTTATCGCGATTTATTAGACACAAAGCTAATGGGAGCTATGATGCCAAGGCCATCAGAAGTGGCGGATACTTTTGCATTTCTGCATCGGCATGCAGGTCCTGAAACAGCAACATCGTATTTATATCGTTTAGCTCAGGACTCAAATTATATTAGAAATGATCGCATAGCCAAAAATGATCACTGGATGGTCAGCACTGATTATGGTGAATTGGAAGTGACGGTGAATCTGTCAAAACCTGAGAAAGATCCCCAGGCCATTATAAATGAAAGCATAAATCAGGACACAATTTATCCTGAATGCCTGCTATGCAAAGATAATGAAGGTTATGAAGGCAGGGCTGGTCACCCTGCAAGACAAACATTAAGGACGATACCTTTAAGATTGAAGCAAGAGGATTGGTACCTGCAATATTCTCCATATATTTATTACACGGAACATGCAATCATATTTGCCAAAGACCATAGGCCAATGAAAATCGCACAACATACATTCGAGTGCCTGCTTGATTTTACTGAGCAATTTCCTCACTATTTCATTGGATCGAATGCAGATATGCCGATTGTAGGAGGATCAATCTTGAGTCATGATCACTTTCAGGGCGGCAAACATTCCTTTCCTATGGAACAAGCTGAACTGGATTATGAGTGTACCTTCCCGGGTTTTGAATCTATTAAAGGAGGCATTGTCAGATGGCCAATGTCTGTCATCCGTCTTATAGGAAGTGACAGGAAAGCATTAGGAGAACTTGGCGGAAGCATATTGTCTGCATGGCAAGGATATTCAGATGAATCCGTTGAGATCAAGGCTTTTACAGGTAAAGTTGCACATAACACAATTACCCCTGTAGCAAGAAAAAAGGGAAAAGAGTTCGAGTTGGACTTAGTTCTCAGAAATAATCGTCAAACTGAAAGATACCCATTTGGAATCTTTCATCCTCATGAAGAGGTTCACCATATAAAAAAAGAGAATATCGGCTTGATTGAAGTGATGGGCCTTGCCGTTCTTCCCGGACGCTTGAAGGAGGAGCTGGAAACCGTATCAAAGTGGCTTCAAAATGGCTATGCAATTGAGAAGCTGACTAAGGACTCTGCTGCAGCCAAGCATGCTGATTGGGCATTGGAAATTAGAGAGAAGTATCCTGATATTCATTCAGGCAATATCCAGCAAATCATAAAGAAGGAAATAGGAATGGTGTTTCTAAAGGTTTTGGAGCATGCTGCAGTTTTTAAGCGGGATCCGAAGGGAAAAAAAGCTTTCAAAAGATTTATAGATTTTGTGAAAAACCGGGAAACCGTTTCTTCTCTTTAGATTTCTTTGTTAATTAAACTAAGTAAGAAACAAAGGAGGTTAATTATGTCGCATTTAGATTATTTTCAATTAAATAATAAGGTATGTGTCGTAACTGGTGGTGCTTCAGGAATAGGCTTTGAAACCGCCATGCTATTGGGTGAGGTGGGTGCTAAGGTTATTTTGCTGGATATTAACGAAAAGAGTGGGAAAAAAGCAGCCAGCGATATTAAAAGCAAAGGATATACTGCAGAGTTTGTCAAGTGTGATGTAACGAATATTCATGATTGCATAACAGTTAAAGAGTATCTTGAAGAACACTACCCTACGGTAGACGTCCTATTTAATAATGCTGGAGTGATTAAAAGGAAATCAGTAGTTGATTTAGAGGAACATGAATGGGATTTGGTTATTGATGTTTCTTTAAAAGGTGTATTCCTCTTATCGAAATTTTTAATCCCTCTGATGCAGAAGGGTGGAGGAGGCAGTATTATTAACACCGGTTCTGGCTGGGGGATAAAAGGGGGAGATCAGGCAGCTGCATACTGCGCCGCCAAAGCAGGTGTAGTAAACCTGACTAAAGCGATGGCCATTGATCACGGGCCGGCAAACATCCGGGTCAACTGTATATGCCCTGGTGATACAGACACCCCTCTTCTGAGGGAAGAAGCCAAGCAGCTAAAAAAGCACGAAGAATCATTTCTTGCTTCATCTGCAATTGGAAGGCCATTAGCAAGGATTGGAACACCAAGGGATATTGCAAAAGGTGTCCTTTACCTTGCCAGCGATCTGTCATCATGGGTAACAGGTACAGAATTAATCGTCGATGGCGGAGGGCTCGCTTAACTGGAATGAAGGCAGAGTTCAACAAACATATTAATTTTACCAGGAGGTTATAAACAATGCCGCAAAAAGTACATCCTTATATACCGAATATGGTACCGGAAGTTCAAGAAAAAATGTTAAAGGTGATTGGAGCAGACACAGTTGATGAGCTTTACTCCTGTATACCAGATGAGATTAAACTGAAGGAAGAAATGCAAATTCCAAAAGCCCTTACTGAGTGGGAGCTGCGCCGCCACATCGAAAAATCACTAAATAAGAACACAGGGGCCAATGAGTATGTAAATTTCCTGGGTGCCGGCTGCTGGCAGCATTTTATACCGGCGGTTTGTGATGAAATTAATCAGCGTTCTGAATTTTTAACTGCCTATGCAGGTGAACCTTATGAAGACCATGGACGGTATCAGGCACTCTTTGAATATCAGAGCTTATTAGCTGAATTAGTAGATATGGATGTAGTGAATGTGCCTACTTTCGATTGGGGACAGGCAGCCGCCACTTCTGTCAGGATGGCGGGCCGGATCACTGGCAGGAAAAAAATTTTAATGGCAAAATCGGTTGCTCCTGAACGGAGTAAGATCATCATGAATTATGGATCTCCTGAACTGGAATGTGAATTTGTGGACTTTGACATCAAATCGGGCTTGATGGATCTTGAAGATCTTAAAGCTAAGTTAAATTATGATGTTGCCGCACTCTATCTTGAAAATCCATCTTATCTTGGATTTATTGAATCACAAGGAACTGAAATATCGAAGCTATTAAAAGAGAAAAAAGCCTTGATGATTGTTGGAGTTGATCCGATTTCACTTGGTGTGCTGGCACCTCCAAGCCATTATGGGGCGGATATTGTGTGCGGAGATCTTCAGCCTCTTGGCATGCATATGAATTACAGTGGCGGCCAGGCTGGTTTTATTGCAACACATGATGATGAAACATTCATTAATGAATATCCTTCCCGACTTTTCGGGATCGTACCGACTGTAAAGGAAGGCGAATACGGATTTGGAGATGTTGCCTACGAACGGACTTCCTTTGCCCATCGTGAAAAGGGGAAGGAATCGGTAGGAACGCAGACAGCGTTATGGGGAATTACCGCAGGTGTCTATTTAGCTTTAATGGGGCCAAGCGGCATACAGGAAGTCGGCCAGACCATCATGCAAAACAGCCAGTATGCTGTACAGGAAATAAATAAGATACAGAATGTAAAAGGATCACTGTTTGAATCTCCATTTTTTAAAGAATTTATTGTTGATTTCAACAAAACAGGCAAAACCATCGAAGAGATTAATCAAGGGCTGATGGAGTGTAAAATTTTTGGCGGAAAAGATCTGTCAAAAGAATATCCCGAGCTTGGCCAGACGGCACTATTTTGTGTAACCGAGATCCATACAAAAGAGGATATTGATTACCTGGCTGCTTCATTAAAGAAAGTTTTAGAGAAATAAAAGATCATAAAGAGAGGAGTTTTATGTATGAAATTAATTAACCGCAACAGCAAAACCAGAGATTTTCATCAGGCAAAGTGGAATGAGCCCGTTATTTTTGAGCTTCATCAGTCTGGAGAAAAAGGAGTGGAGCCGCCGCCTGTTAATGAAGAAATTGCAATAGCGGTTGGCGATGGAATTTCCAATATACCTGAATCCATGCAAAGGAAAGGCAAACCATCCCTTCCTGAAATAGGGCAGGCCAAAGTGTTAAGGCATTATTTGCGGCTTTCTCAGGAAACGCTTGGTTCTGACTTCAATGTGGAAATTGGCCAGGGAACCTGTACGATGAAGTATATCCCAAAAATAAATGAGATGCTGATCCGTAATCCTAAAATAATGAAATTGCATCCCCTCCAGCCTGAAAGTACTGTACAGGGAATGCTGGAAATTTTCTATAACCTTGATCTTTGCATGAGAGAGATTTCAGGAATGGATTATTTCTCATTCCAGCCAAGCGGAGGAACTCAAGCATTGTTCGCAATGGCATCCATCGTAAGAAAATATCATGAGCAAAGAGGAGAGGGCGATCAGAGAAACGAAATTATTACAACCATATTCTCTCACCCTTCCCAAGCAGCAACTGCAGCTGTAAAGGGCTATAAGATCATCACCCTGCATCCGGATGAAAATGGTTTCCCGGATATTGAAAAATTAAAAGCTGCTGTATCGGAGAGAACAGCAGGATTTGTGGTGGCAAATCCTGAAGATACAGGAATTTTCAATCCGAAAATTAAAGAGTTTACAAAAATAGTCCATGATGCAGGGGGGATTTGCTACTATGACCAGGCTAATGCCAATGGGCTATTGGGTATTACAAGGGCAAAGGAAGCGGGCTTTGACATGTGCTTCTTTAATCTTCATAAAACCTTCGCTGCCCCGCATATGTGTGGCGGTCCTGCAACAGGTGCACTCGGTGTTACAGAAGCACTAAAAGAATATCTGCCAGTGCCAATTGTTGAATATAAAGATGACAAATACACTCTAAAATATGATTTAAAGCATTCCATTGGCAAAGTCCGTGCTTTTCATGGTGTGGCCCAAACGGTCTTGCGTTCCTATGCCTGGATTCGCTCTCTTGGTCCTGAAGGTTTAAAGGAAGTGGCCAAAATTGCAGTACTTAACAATAACTATATGTATCACAGGGTGCTGAATATCAAAGGGGCAGGTGCACCATATGTGAAGGGCCACAGGCTCGAACAGGTCCGCTACAGCTGGGAGCAGCTGACAAAGGAAACAGGAATAACAACAGAGGACGTCCAATTGCGAATGACCGATTTTGGGCTGCATTACTGGACCAGCCACCATCCATACATTGTGAAACAGCCGTTTACTCTGGAGCCGACAGAATCATACTCTAAACAGGACTTGGATGAATATATCTCCGCTTTGGAGCAAATCTCAAAAGAAGCCTATGAAAATCCTGACATCATTAAAAGTGCCCCGCATAATAGCACGATTCACAAAATGGATGAACAGGACTTTCTGGATAACCCCAAAAAATGGTGCATCACCTGGCGTTCATATCTTAAAAAGGCGAAAGAGCATCAAAGTGTGTAAAAAAACGGAGGTAAATATGATAAAGATAAAATTAGCCTCCCATCACACTAATGAATAGAAAAGGGGAGTTGAAAATGAAAAAATCAATACCTTTCATCTTGATCCTGCTTCTTTTGTTCGTATCGGCATGCTCCAACAAATCAAATGGAAATGAAGCAAAGACTGGTGATACCGGCGATCCGTCAGGGACAATAACGGTTTGGGGATGGGATGTAGCTGCTGATACAATGAAACTATCTGTCGAAAAATTCAAGAAACAGTATCCTGGTGTGGAAGTGAAGGTGGAAGATTTCAGCAGCGGCGATTTATATGAGAAATTAACCGTTGGCATGGCTGCCAGAGGATCAGGACTGCCTGATGTGGTGCTCATGGAGGATGAGAGAATCCCAGGATATATCCACCAGTTTCCTGATGGTTTCACACAGCTTGACAAACTTGGCTACGACAAATATAAGGATGCTTTCAATCCAGCCAAAATTGCTTCAGTTCAGGATAAAGAGGGGAATTTGATCGCGGCACCTTGGGATATCGGGCCTGCAGGAGTGTTCTACCGTACCGATTTTTTTGAGAAAGCCAATGTAGATCCTGAATCTATTAAAACATGGAATGACTATATTGAAGCAGGAAAGAAAATAAAAGACGCTACTGGTGTCAAGCTTCTTCCTATCGATATTGCAAACTATGATGGAGTCTTTCATATGATGCTGCAGCAGCAGGGAATCTCTTATTTTGATAAAGAAGGAGATATATTGCTTGACTCAGATGAAGCTATTCGGGCAATGGAAGTAATCAAGAGCTTCCATGAAAATGATTTAATCCTTAACAACAGCGGATGGGATGGCATAGTTACGGCGACTGTAAATGGAAGCGTTGCGACTGTTCCTTACGGTGTATGGTATGCCGGTACAATCATGGATCAGGCGCCTGACTTAAAGGGGAAATGGGATGTATTTTATTTGCCGGGCTTTTCTGAAGGAGGTACAAGATACGCGAATGTTGGAGGTTCATCCCTGTTAATTCCTTCTTACAGCGAAAACCAATCAGCTGCATACGCCTTTGTGGAGTTTTTTACTACCGATGAAGAAACCCAGCTGCTGGGCTTTGAAAAATTCGGTTTGTTCCCTTCGTTAAAGAAAACGTATGAATCGCCAATCCTTAAGGGAAATAGCGAATATTTTAATAATAGTCCCATTTTCAAGAAATTCGCTGATATTGTGGAACAGGTTCCGGAAATTACCCTCGATGAGAATTATGCACGTGGAAGTTCAATGATGAGTAATACCCAGGCAGCTATTTTGCTGGAAGATAAAAAAGTAGAATCTGCGCTGAAGGATGCTAAAAATCAACTGAAAAATGAAATAAAAAAATAAGCTTTTATTAGGAGATGAGAGTGAAGCTGAATTCTCATCTCCTCCTATACAGCAGGAAGAATCTATCCAATTCGTTAGGGGTGTCTGTATGGCTCAACCGGAAAAAATGATTAGCACCGCTGCAAATTATCGGGTAAACGTTAAAAAAAGAAAAACTCTCATTACACCAAAAAATGCACCATATTTTTTTATTGGTCCCTCTCTGATATTAATCATTATATTTACTATTTACCCCGTGATTTCTTCCTTTATTTTAAGTTTCCAGGAAGTAAGGGGAGCTGAAAAGACGTTTGTTGGATTTGCGAATTATACAAGGTTATTTCATGACCCTGTATTCTATAAATCTCTTTTAAATACTTTTCAAATTTTGATTGTCCAGGTGCCAATTATGCTCTTTATCTCTCTATTGATCGCTGCAGGTCTTAACTCATCATTAGTGAGATTTAAGGCATTTTTCCGTATAGCTTATTTTATGCCTGCAATTACAGCTCTCGTAGCTGCATCAATAGTCTTTATGATTTTATTGGACGAGCATTTCGGTTTAGTTAACTATCTCCTGTCCCTGATGGGGCTGGAGCCCATTCACTGGCTTACATCTCCTTTTTGGGCAAAAGTCTCGGTTATTGCAGTCATGACTTGGAGATGGACTGGATACAATATGGTCATTTTTCTTGCAGGATTGCAGGCCATTCCTAAAGAATTGTATGAAGCAGCAAGCATTGATGGGGCAAGTAAGATAAAGCAGTTTTTTCTTATCACAATTCCCCAATTAAAGCCTGTCTTTATCTTCACTGTGGTTATGTCGACGATTGGGACTCTCCAGCTTTTTGATGAGCCATTCATTTTGACACAAGGCGGACCGAATAGTGCAACCATGACCATTACCCTTTATTTATACGAAACTGGATTCAAGTATTTCGAGTTTGGCTATGCATCGGCTATCGCCTATATTTTAGTCATAATTATTGCGGTGATTTCCTGGATACAGATGAAATGGGTAGGTGATTTGGAAGAATGAAATTAGCCAAGAATATATCGTCTAAAATCTGGATTTATGTTTTGCTTTCAGTAGGTGTCGTTATATCTATTGCCCCCTTCTACTGGATGATTGTTGGTTCAACACTGAATTCAGGAGAAATTTTCCATGTGCCGCCTAAGATACTGCCTGGTGACCGCCTGACAGAAAATTTCAGGTCATTTAATGATTCACTGGGGATAGTGAAAATTTTCTGGAATTCCTTATACATCGCTGTCGTTTTTACTGTGCTTAGCACCCTTATATGTTCCATGGCAGGCTATGCGTTTGCGAAATTCCGTTTTAGAGGACGGAACCTAATTTTTTTTGTTATATTATGCTCCTTGATGATACCGTATCAAGTAACCTTGATTCCTTTATTTGAAATGATGGTCAGCTTTAATTGGCTGAATACCTATCAAGCAATCATTCTTCCCAGTCTTGCTTCGCCTTTTGCCATTTATTTGATGAGGCAAAATATGAAGGCGGTTCCAGACTCCCTGATTGAGGCATCTAGAGTAGACGGGGCTGGTGAAATAAGGATATTCTTTACGATCATTCTGCCGGTAGTTCGGCCAGCTCTTGCGGCTGTTTCAATATTTCTTTTCATGTCTCAGTGGAATAGTTTAATTTGGCCACTCATTACGCTTAATAGCAAAGAAATGTTTACGCTTCCTGTTGCCTTATCAAGTTTGATAGGCATGGCCCGTATTGATTATGGGCAGGTGATGCTGGGAACAACGTTATCAACCATCCCGATTATGATCATTTTTCTGCTTATGCAGAAGCATTTTATCTCGGGGATCCTGGGTGGTTCTGTTAAAGAATAAACAAGCATATAGAGGTGATCTGAATGGAATATACAGTCTTTACAAGAGAAGATATTAATAATCAGCTTATTTTGCATAAACACAGGTTAAAACCAAGAACTCATTTTGTGTCTTACAGGGATGAAAGGGAAGCATTGAATATGAATCGTGAAATGGCTTCCTCCTTTTATTTGCTGAATGGCAAATGGAAATTTGTTTATGCTGAGCATCCCATCCTGGCACCAAAAGATTTTTTTAGAGAGGATTTTGATTCAAGCAGCATGGATCAAATCCAAGTACCGGGATTATGGCAGCTCCAGGGATATGGAAAACCTCATTATACAGATTTATATTATCCTTTTCCCGTAAATCCGCCGATTGTGCCCGATAAGAATCCAACAGGGTGCTACAGGAAGGAATTCTTTCTTCCAGAGGAATGGGATAGCCAAAATGTGCATCTTTGCTTTGAGGGAGTAGACAGTTCTTTTCATTTATGGGTAAACGGACAAGAAGCCGGATTCAGTAAAGGGAGCCGCTTAACATCTGAATTTGACATTACATCATTTTTGAATGAGGGCAAAAACATCATTGCAGTCCAAGTATACCAATGGAGTGATGGCTCATATTTGGAAGATCAGGACATGTGGTGGCTAAGCGGCATTTTCCGGGATGTTTATTTAGTATCTGTGCCCAAGCTTCATGTCTATGATTTTTTTGTCAGGGCTGAATTGGATGACCGGTATGAAGATGGCTTATTTAGTATTGATATTAAGTTGAAAAATACAAATGAAAAACCGCAGAAATTTCAAATAGATTATAAAATTCTTGATGAAATAACTACTGTGGACGAAGGTACTATTTCACAGGGCGATGAAATTGGCCAAATGAAAGAAAAACAGCTTTTCCACACTTCACATATCAATACACCAAAAAAATGGTCAGCCGAGGAACCTCATTTATATACTCTTCTTCTAATTTTAAAGAATGAACGGGGAGAAGTTCTTGAAACGATTTCTTATAAAATCGGTTTTCGGACAGTTGAAATAAAAGAAAGAAATCTTATGATAAATGGGAAAGTGGTGATGTTTAAGGGTGTTAATCGCCATGACCATGATCCGGACACCGGCCGGACAGTTTCTTATGAAACGATGAAACAAGATATCATTATGATGAAGCAATATAATATAAATGCTGTTCGTACCGCTCATTACCCGAATGACCCTCGCTTTTATGATTTGTGCGATGAATATGGTTTATATGTCATTGATGAGACCGATCTTGAATGCCATGGCTTTGAGCTGACAGGGGATGCGAACCTTCTCAGTAATGATCCTGAATGGGAAGCAGCATATGTCGACAGAATGGAACGAATGGTGGAGCGTGATAAGAATCATCCGAGCATTATCATTTGGTCACTTGGCAATGAATCTGGCTTTGGCTCCAATTTTAAAGCCATGTATAAAAGGTGCAAGCAATTGGATTCTACAAGAATCGTGCATTATGAAGGGGACCGTGATACAGAGGCAGCTGATATTTTCAGTACCATGTACTCATCTGTTGAAAAAATAATTGGTTTTGCTAACGAAGAAAATTGGGAAAAACCCCATATATTGTGTGAATATGCACATGCGATGGGAAATGGTCCCGGCGGCTTAAAGGAATATTGGGATGCCTTTTACCAATATAAACGTCTACAAGGCGGATTTATATGGGAATGGATAGATCACGGTTTACGCCAATACACGGAAGAGGGAGGGGAATTTTATGCCTACGGCGGGGATTTTGGAGATGAGCCCAATAACGGTAACTTCTGTTTGGATGGATTACTCCTGCCGGATAGAACACCTTCCCCGAGTTTGCACCAATATAAAAAGGTTATTGAGCCTGTCCATACGAAAGCAGCTGACCTTGAAAACGGTATTGTAATCATTGAAAATCGCTATGATTTTATGAGCCTGGACCATTTATCTCTCTCTTGGAATATTATGGATGGAGTCTCTGTGCTGGATAGCGGTTCAATCTCATTGCCTTCTATTTTTCCTGGCCAAAGTTACCAGCTTCATATTCCATATAAAAATATTCTTGCTTATGGAGATAATCCATATCTGAATCTGTCGTTTAGTTTGAAGAGAGATTTCCCATGGGCTAAGCAAGGACACGAAATAAGCTGGGCTCAATACAAGCTGCCGAAGCTGAAGGTAAATGCCACAGGTAAAAATAAATACAACCTTAGATACGGACCACTTACCATTCGTGAAAACAACGCATCCATTATAGTGGGAGGTTCTGAGTTTGAGCTGAAGATTTCAAAAGCAGAAGGAACAATTACCAGCTGGAGCTTCAAGGGACAAAGCGTGATGGAATTGGGCCCAAAGATGAACTTCTGGCGTGCCATGACCGATAATGAAATGTATATTTCAAAGGAATGGAAGGAATCGTATCTTCATATGATGGAGCATGATGCCCGTTCAATAACAGTGGAACAAATTGACCCAAACAGAGTAAAAATCAGGGTGGAAGCAAATGTGGCACCAAGGGTGATGGCCTGGGGAGTTAATGGCAGTTATGAATATACTATTCATGCAAATGGCCAGGTAGAATTAGCTGTTGAGGGTCAGCCATATGGCAGCCTCCCTGAAACGTGGCCGAAAGTCGGCATTGAAATGAAGCTGCCTCTTGATTTATCACAAGTATCATGGTTTGGAAGAGGCCCGGAGGAAAGTTACCCGGACAGTAAGCTTGCCTGCAAAATAGGTGAATACAGCATGAAAGTCGAAAATCTTTTCTTTCCGTATATACACCCCCAGGAAAATGGCAACCGATCAGATACAGAATGGGCAAGCTTCCATAATGGCATGAGCCTTGGATTGTTGGCTGCGGGGGATCAACCA
This sequence comes from Cytobacillus sp. FSL H8-0458, assembly GCF_038002165.1. Classification (NCBI taxonomy): domain Bacteria; kingdom Bacillati; phylum Bacillota; class Bacilli; order Caryophanales; family Bacillaceae; genus Cytobacillus; species Cytobacillus sp. FSL H8-0458. The sequence continues at coordinate 1,141,026 of NZ_JBBOBR010000001.1, forward strand.
ATGAATTTCAGTGCGCATTATTATTCAAAGGAAGATCTTGAAAAGGCAAAACACTTGCACCAATTAAAGAAGCGAAGCTATATAAGTTTGAATCTCGATTATCAGGTGAATGGAATTGGAAGCAATAGCTGCGGGCCTGGCCCATTGCCTGAATATGAGTTAAAACCTAAAGCCTTCAGCTATAAAGTGATTTTCTTGCCCTTCTCAGGAAGTGCCGGATTAGCCAGGGATAAGGCAAAAGAGCTGAGATATCAAAACATTGCAGAAGAATTTTTAACTAATAATAAATATAATTTATAAGTTAAAAAGGACAGCAGGTTATCGAACTTGCTGTCCTTTTTATGGGGAAAATAATTATCGGAAAATATAGAAAATAAAAAAATCTTATGTTAAACTTTTTACTAGTCAGTTTTGTCTGGATCTTGAAATGTGTTAAAAGTTAGTGGTACTCAGATCTCCAAATAAAAAAATAAATCCTTCATAGCAAAATTAGCCAATGCGATTTTCCAGGAGGTAAAAGATGGTTAAAGCGAATTTGTCCTCTCAAAATCATATTAACAAAAATCACAGCATCCGGATTGCTGAAAAGATTGATAATTTCTTAATATTATGTGTTTATGAACAGTCACAAAAAAATGATCTGAAAAGCAGGGGGAGCATTAATGGAACAGATGGTCGTATCTCAGCCTTGCCAACCTATACGGATATAGATGGCTCAAGCACCTTTATTATTTGGGAAAAAGTGTATCAGGAAAATGCTCATGTATTTAATAGTTTGAGGCTGGTGGCCAGAAATCGGCTAATCAGACAAATTGCCGATAATATCGTTACATTTCTATTAATCAGAAACCAGAAATTCTCTCCAGCTTTTACTTCCATATTGAATGATCAAAGGCTGAAAAATCAAGCTGTTCAATATATAGAGGATATATTAAAGCGGGAGACCTTTTTAATGAAAGATGAGGTTTGGGAAGACTTTTGCGAATGGTTTCAGGTTCATTTAACTGAATGGATCGTCGAAGAGATGACAGACACTCTTGGATTCGAGAAGTTAGATTCACTGGAAAAGCAAGAGCTCAATGAGCTTTTTTTTCAGTATATATCCAAAAATTTATCGGATAATTATGATTTTCTGACCAAATTTACCAGTATCGTAAACAACTATACTATTAATTGGGTCGATAAAATTTCTGAAACCTTAAACATTGAGAATTATTCAATTGATCAGATTGAAACACTTCTCTCATTGAATGAGCATACACCTTTATTGGACATTCCTTCAAGAAACATTCTTACTTATCATCTAACTGTAAACGACAGTATTTTTGTCATGAATAATGCACCTTACCAATCTGTACGAGAAGCTCTTTTTAAGAAAAGTTTTGCGGCAGATGGCAGCTATTTGTGGCCAACTGCTCATGTATCAAAAGGGAATGTCCAAGGGATTATTCAAATAAAGCCATTCAAAAATGATCATTATTCATTTTCCAAACATCATTCTATAGTAAAGGAAACCCATCAGGATGCTGAAGCTTTATCTGACTTAGATGCTGATATTTTTGATGCTCTTTGCACTATCTTTTTATCAAAAGCTAAGCATTTTGAAGAAATAGTTGAGATTGAAATAGATGAGCTGCTTTCCATCCGGGGACTGCTGCCAAAACTTGGAGGTGAGGGACGGCGCGGGGGATATGAAGAGAAACAGCGGCGCCAAATTTTGAAATCGCTTTCAATTATTCAGAAGCTGTGGATTGCATTGGACAAGACCATTGTTTATGAAAAAGGGAAGCCTGCCGAGACAAAACTGAATGGCCGTGCCTTTTTGTTTGTGGATTCCAGCGGGAAGGAATGTTTCTTAACCGAAGGGGCAAAGGATAAAAAGATTCGGTATAAAGTGGACCAGGTTTTTTCCAGGTACCTTTTTGGTTCGGGCAGACAGGTAGCTCTGCTGCCCTTGAAGGTATTGCAGTATGATCCGTACAGAAAGACTTGGGAAAAGAGATTAGGGAGATACCTTAGCTGGCGCTGGCGGATTCAGGCACGAAAAGGCGACTATTTGCAGCCGAATAAAGTCTCAACTCTCCTTGAAGCCATCGGGGCAGAATTAAATGAAAGAACTCCTTCAAGAACACGGGACCGACTTGAAAAAGCGCTTGATACCCTTCATGAGGATGGATTGATTGAATCCTGGCACTACGAAAAGTGGGAGGAGCCCATTGCCGATTTGAAAGGCTGGGCACGAGTCTGGGAGAACTCCATGATTATTATCAAGCCCCCTGAATTCATTACTGAGCAATATCGTACAATTAGAAAAACAAATGAAGCATCAAACTTTAAACAGGTACACAAGAGAAAGGCCGGCATGGATGAAAACCCGGAGATAGCTGGCGAAAAATTAAGGGAAATAAGGGAGAAATTCAATTTATCTTTAACCCATGCAGCTGAAGAACTGGAGATTTCAATCTCCTATTTAAGCAATATTGAAAGAGGAATCAAAATACCTTCGAATAAAATTCGGAGAAGACTCGTCAATTGGCTCCAAAAATTTGATTAAAAAGACCTTGAGCATTGTTCCAGCATGCTCAAGGTCTTTTTTTGTTATTTTAACTTACTATGTTTAAAGCTTATCTTCTACCTTAGTCGTGGCAGTCCTGTGCCAATGTCGTGGCTATCTGGTACATATTTTTTCTCAAAAAAAAATCAACCATTGATATTGTAAGGATTATCGTATTATTTTCTTTTTTTTACTCTCTAACAATTGAATTATCTATGTATTTTTACTTTTTTGAATTTTATTAACGATCAGATATCATATCCACATAAAGAATGATTATTCACGAAAAAGAAATTTGGGGTGAAACAATGTTGAATGAAAGCGTTTCCGATTTAAGTCTTGACCCATTATTCTATCCTCGCTCTGTAGCAGTATTAGGTGCTTCTCAAAATCCGAACAAGCTTGGTTACATACAGGTAAAAGCTTTGCTCGAAGGACATTTTGAAGGAAAGGTCATTCCAATCAACCCGAAGTCAACAGAAATTCTGGGGCTTGCATGTTATCCTTCGTTATCTGAAGTTCCTGAACCTGTTGATTTAGCCATCTTTTGTGTTGGTTCCAACCAAGTCCAGCAAAGCATGGAGGAATGTGCCAGAAAGAAAGTGAAGGCAGCGATCGTTTTCGCTTCAGGCTTTTCCGAAATTGGAGAGGAAGGGGCAAGACAGCAGCAAACGATTGCGGAAATTGCCAAGCAGAATGGAATTCGATTAATCGGGCCGAACTGCGTAGGCTTAGTCAATACAATTAATGGGCTCGTTGGCACATTTTCCCCAGCTGTTATGAGTCATCCGCTTAATGAACAGCGTGCAGTTGGTTATGTTTCCCAGAGCGGAGCATTTGGTGTTCTCACATATATGGCAGCAGCACAGCATGGTTTAACTTTCAATTACTTTGTCAGCGTTGGCAATGAAATGGACACGGAATTTTCAGATGTTGTGGAATACATGATTCACGATTCAAAGACAAAGGTGATTAGCGGCTATCTAGAGGGCGCAAAAGATACCGCAAAGCTCCGGAGATTAGCAAAAGAGGCACTGAACAAAAACAAGCCGATTATTGTGATGAAGGCAGGTAGGAGCTCGGCTGGAAGCAGGGCAGCTGCATCACATACCGGATCTCTTGCGGGTTCAGATCAAATTTATGATGCATTTTTTAAGCAAACAGGCATTATCAGGGCAAATGATTATGAGGATATCATATCCTTCTCCAAGCTATTTTTATCAGGCAAGCTTCCAACTGGACGGAATACAGTCATCATTTCCAGTTCAGGAGGCAGGGGAATTAATGAAGCAGACCGCTGCGAAGCCAATGGATTAAATATTCTGCCGCTTAGTGAAAAGACAAGGACAAAAATTAAACAAGGTATTCCGCCCTATGCAAGTGCAGTCAATCCAATTGACTTAACAGCTGCAGCGTCTGTATCCAATCCCGAGCTATTTCTCGCACCGCTGCAGGCACTCGTTGAAGATTCTGAAGTTGATAATATAATCTTTACTGAATTCCCGCTGTCCTGGGAAGAGGATAGCCCGCTCTTACAGGAATTTATCGCAACATGCAAAAACTCTGATAAATTCGTGCTTGTCACCACCTTTCCGCTTGAAGGCATGTCTATTCCGAAAGGGACAGCAGCAATGGAAAGGAACGGAATCCCTGTTATACCAGGCAGTTTAGATCCAATCTGCTCCCTGGCAAAATTAGTGGATTACAGTGAGAAATACCGTAAAAACCAACTAGCTTCTGCAATGGAAAAACTCGGTAATACCCGGGCGAATGAAGAAAGGTTGCCAAGTCTATTAAAGCCTGGTGAAACACTGAGTGAATTTGAAGCCAGCGAAGTGCTGGAGGCTTATGGCATTCCTACAGCTAAAAAAGCGCTGGCAGTCACTGCGGAGGAAGCGGTGCTTCATGCGAATCAAATTGGCTATCCAGTCGTTATGAAAATTGATTCTAAAGATATCCCTCATAAGACAGAAGCGAATGGGATCAGGCTTCAAATACAAAATGATCAGGAAGTCCTGCAGGCATACACAGATATTCTTCAATCGGCTAAAAACTATAATCCGGATGCCATGATAAGCGGAATTTCTGTTCATGAAATGCTGCCTAAAGGAACTGAAGTCATTGTTGGCGTAACAAAAGATCCTGCTTTTGGACCTGTCATTATGTTTGGATTAGGCGGAATCTTTGTAGAAACATTCAAAGACATCTCCTTCCGGGCTGCTCCGCTGTCAAGGCAGGATGCAGCAGAAATGATTGAGGAAATAAAAGCAAATGCAATCCTTAAAGGAGCGAGAGGGAAGGCGGCTGCGGACATTGATGCCATTATAGATGTTTTATTAAAAGTATCTGAATTGATTCAAGATTCGGATGGTCTCATAGAAGAGCTGGATATTAACCCGATGATCGTTTATGAAAATGGAATTAAAGCTGCTGACGCATTAATTGTTGCTAGTGAACAAAAGTTTGAAGAAATTGAGACTGGGGGGTGAGATGGTGGAACTGGATAGCAGCATTATTGGATTGACAGGACCTGTGTTTACATTTGAAGTGGAAAAAAGGCATATCCGCCAATTTGCCAAGGCAATCGGAGATGAAAATCCACTCTATATGGACGAGGTGTACGCGAAAGGGACACCTTACAAGGGAATTATTGCGCCACTTACCTTTCCCATAGCAATTGGAGCTGAAGGGGAAGGAATTGATTTGAAACTGGATCAAAAAAGGATGCTGCATGGGGAACAGGAGTTTCTTTACTCCCGCCCCATTAGACCAGGCGACAGTCTAGTATGTCAAATGAAAGTAGCCGATTTATATGAACGGGAAGGAAAAAGCGGGAAAATGCAGTTTTTGGTGCTGGATACAGAGATCAAAGATGAAAACGGCGATATGGTTGTGATTAGCCGGATGAATATCGTCTACCGTCAGAATTAATACATTTGCAGACAGATAGAAGACAAGTGAGAAGTCTCAAGGAAGGACCTGCCGGGAAGATGGGTTCAACTCAAGAAAGAATACGGAAGGAGGACATGAGTTGCTGAAATATGAAGATTTGCATGAAGGAAAGACCTTGGAGCCATTAGTAAAGCCCCCTGTGACAAAGGTTCAGTTAGTCAAGTATGCAGGAGCCTCGGGAGACTTTAATCCGCTGCACACTGATGACTCTTTTGCCCAGAGCATTGGGCTTCCCGGGGTCATTGCGCACGGTATGCTCGTAATGGGATTTCTGGGGGAATATGTCAATCATTTGGCCGGGGCATCTGCAGAAACAGCAGATTTCAAGATGAGGTTCGGTTCTATGACAAGACCTGGAGATGAAATTACGTGTTCTGCTATTGTTCACAGTGTTTATGAAGAAAATGGAAGCCGTTTCGCGAAACTGGATCTTAAAGCTGAGAAAGCACCCGAAAAGATTGTTGGATCCGGTTTTGCAGTGCTGAAGTTTTTTTAATATGAAAAGGGGTGTTAATTTTGCAAAATATTAAAGACCGCTACGCCATTGTCGGTGTTGGGGAAAGCGAACGATCGAAAAATTCTGGTACGACACCTTTGCATTTGGCATTAGATGCTGCCAGAGCGGCTATTGAGGATTCTGGCTTAGGCGTAAAAGAGATTGATGGATTCATGAGCTATAGCGAGAATGATTCCTGCACATCGCATCAGCTGGCTACGTATTTAGGGGTTCGGCCAAAGTATGTGAAAGATATTATGGGTGGGGGAAGCAGCACTGAAATGCTGATTGCCGATGCTATCGGGTTAATTGAAACAGGTCAGGTGAATACGGTCCTGATATACCGTGCCATGAATGGGCGGTCCGGTGTCAGAATGGGAGGAGGCGGCTGGGATGTAAATATGCTGCAGTCAGCAATTGATGGCGGCAGCTTTATTATTCCTTACGGAGCAGGCAGCCCCTCGCAATGGTTCGGCCTGTTTGCAACCCGCCATATGCATGAAACAGGACTTACCCAGGAACATCTGGGGCATGTGTGTGTAAGCTTTTATGAACATGCCCAGCGAAATCCAAACGCCTATTTTTATGGAAAGCCGTTAACAATGGAGGAATATAAAAACACCCCATATTTAAGTTATCCATTTAATAAACATGATTTCTGCATGGAATCAGATGAAGCAAATGCCATTATTGTAACATCGGCAGAAAGAGCCAGAAATTTAAAATCAGTGCCTGCTTACATAATGGGAATTGAGGCAAGGCAATGTGTGTCACATTCACATTATTGGACAGATTTATCGGAAGTTGCTGCCGATTATGTTGCTCCTGAATTATATAAGAAGGCCGGAATAAAGCCCGAGGATCTTGATGTTGCATCAATTTATGACTGCTACAGCTGGGTTGTTCTTCGCCAGCTTGAGGCATACGGCATAGCGCCAAGAGGAGAAGTGGGAGACTTTGTCGCTGAAGGGAATCTTCAAATGGGGGGAAAGCTGCCGAGCAATACAGCTGGCGGAATGCTCTCAGAGGGCTATACACATGGAATGAATAATGTGCTCGAAATTGTCCGCCAAATCCGCCATGAATATAAAGGGACCAATCGTCAGGTGGAAAATTGCGAAATCGGCATATGCACCGGCTGGGCTGGACCTGATATGGCCGGTGCGATGATTCTTAGAAACTAGGAGGGAAACAATGGGATACCCAAAACCGATACCATTAAAAAATCAGGATAACCACCCCTACTGGGATGGAGCCGACCGTCATGAGCTATTGATTCAAAAATGTGAAACCTGCAATCAGTATTCTCATCCTCCAGGGCCAGCTTGCGCTAAATGCGGAAGCAGTGAGCTCAGCTGGGAGAACCTTGGAAGGGACATTAAAGGAAAAGTTTACTCCTTTGTCATTTCAAACCGTCCCTTCTTACCGGGATTTCAGGATGACCTGCCGCTTGTCATTGCCATTGTCGAGCTTGAAAAAACGCCGTCTGTTAAGTTAATCGGAAACATTCTGGAATGTAAACCAGAGGATGTCAAAATTGGAATGGATGTAACTATGACATGGCAGGAATTAACAGAGGACCGTGCTATGCCGCAGTGGCTCCCAGCATCATAACACTTTATTTTCTGAAAGGGGGAATAACTCGTGGATTTTTCGTTTACTGAAAAGGAAGAAGCATTTAGAACGGAACTGCGGACTTGGCTGGAGAATAACTTGCCTGACGGCTGGCTGGAAGGTAATAGAGAATTGCCGGAAGAGTTAAATGAATACTCCATTTTTCTAAGAAATTGGCAGCGAAAGCTGTATGAAGGAGGCTGGGCAGCCATTGCCTGGCCGGAAAAATATGGCGGGAGAGACGCCACGCTGATCGAAGAGATCATATATCAGCAGGAAATGGTCCGTCTAAAAGCTCCTCCACTTGTGAATTATGTGGGCATTCACATGGTAGCTCCTACTTTAATGCAAATTGGGACTGAGGACCAAAAAGAAGCCTATATTCAAAAAATCCTGACAGGCGAAGAAGTATGGTGCCAAGGCTACTCTGAGCCTAACGCAGGCTCAGATTTAACCGCCATTCAGACCGCAGCTGTTAAGGATGGGGACAAGTGGATTATTAACGGACAAAAGGTTTGGACCAGCTTTGGGCACCTGGCAGATCGCTGTTTTCTGCTGGCCCGTACAAGCCGCGGAGAGAAAAAGCATAAAGGGATTACCGTTTTCCTTTTAGATATGAAGCAGCCGGGGGTAGAAACGCGTCCAATCATTCAAATGGATGGCAAGCATGACTTTAATGAAGTGTATTTAACTGATGCGGTTGCGTATGATTCGGACATTGTCGGTGAGCTGGATGAAGGCTGGAGAGTCATGATTGCATTACTGATGCATGAAAGAACAGGGATAGGTGCGCAGGTATTCACGCTTGAGCAGCAGTTTCAAGATCTGGCAGCCATGGCAAAAGAACTGCACGAGGATGGAAGCCCGCTGATAAAAAATCCTTTCGTCCGCAAAACGATGGTGGATTTGTATACGAAATCAAAGGGTTCTCTATTAAATTATTATCGAAATCTGACCAAAACATTAAAAAGCGGCCAGCCGGGTGCTGAAGGATCGATGGACAAATTAATGGTCAGTGAATTAACTCAAGAACTATTTTCCCAATCTGTTTCCATCCAGGGCCATCAAGGTATGCTTTGGAAGGAAGATGCTGTTGCCGGGAAATCCTACTGGCAGGAAAACTATCTTTATTCATTTGGAATGACCATTGGAGGCGGAACAAGCGAGGTTCAGAGAAACACTATTGCCGAACGGATTCTTGGTCTGCCGAAAGATATAGGACGCTAGTGAAAATGGAGGTGGATAAACATGGACTTTTCGTTAAATGAGGAACAGGAAATGTTCGGAGGCTATGTTAAAAAATATTTTGAGGATAAAGGGAAAACAAAGGCAGCCAGAGAGTTTATAAAAGGAAACAACGAACAATATCTATCCATTTTTTCGGGTTTGGCTGAGCTCGGCTGCACAGGGATCAATATCCCTGAGAATTACGGAGGGATGGGATTAGGGGCGCTCGATTTAGTTCCCGTATTAGAGGAATGGGGCCGTAATGTCATGCCAGGCCTCTATCTGGAAACAAATGCATTTGCGGTTCCAATCTTGGAGAAATTCGGTACAGAGGCACAAAAGGAAAAATACCTTACTGCAATTGCAGAAGGAACTCAAACCTTCTCCATCGCCTGGCTGGAGCCGGGTGGGAGCTATAATCCATGCGATATTAAAATGACGGGAAGGATTGAAGGAGATTTCATTACATTAAACGGCATCAAATCTTTGGTGCCGGATGCAGAACTTGCAACGAGTTTCATTGTGATTGTCCGGACAGCCGAAGAAAAGGGAGAAGAAGGGATTTCAATCGTCATCCTGGATCAGTCAGAGAAGATAGAACTTAGAAGACAAAGAAACATTGATGAAACCAGACTTTTGGCTGAATTGACCTTGAAGGATCTGAAGATTTCTAAAGACCAGATAATTGGACCTGTTCACAAGGGCTATGAGGTTCTGGAGGAAGGTTTGCTGGCTGCCAATGCAGCCTTAGCCTCCATCATGGTTGGCGGAATGACATCTATTGTCGAAATGGCGGCTGAATATGCCAAGATCCGGATACAATTTGGCCAGCCAATCGGACGTTTCCAGGCAATTAAGCATCGTATTGCCGATATGAAAATGAATCTGGAAACAGCCAGATCCCTTGCTTATTATGCGAATTGGGCATTTGAGACTGCTTCAGAAGACCGCGTCCAGGCAATCACTACTGCCCGTATCTTTGCCTCTGACGCCTATAACAAGGCCGCAGCCGATAATGTGCAAATTCATGGTGGAATTGGTTTCACGGAAGAAATGGACTGCCACCTCTATGTAAAACGTGCCCGCTTCTATGAAAATTATCTGGGAAGCACCCAGTCTTACTATGAAAAAGCTGCAGCCGCACTTGGATGGTAATGATCCCATTACACACTGATTCCAAATGAAATAACTGCAAAAAAAAGGGGGAATACATTTGCAAACGGCCAGTGAAATAAAAGAGTTTCATAATTTAATAAATGGCAGTCTTGTTCCTTCATCCTGCGGAGGGAAGATGGAGAGTATTGATCCTTCAAATGGGAAGGTTTGGGCAAGAATTCCCTGCAGTACAGCGGAAGATGCTGAGGATGCAGTCAGAGCAGCCAGGCAAGCTTTTGGCGGATGGTCTGAATTGACTGCGATGGAGAGGTCTTCTTATTTAAGGAAAATCGGAGACCTGATTTCAGAGCATGCAGAAGAACTGGCAAGGCTCGAAACAATGGATAATGGATGGGTCATCCGCGAAACAAGCTATGGACTTATTCCCTCTTTAACCAGCCTTTGGCATGATGCAGCAGGTGCAGCATCTGCTGCCAGCCGCGGGGAGACTGTTCAGCTGGGACCTAAAAGCATAGGGTATACGCTGCGTGAGCCATTAGGCGTTGTTGTCGGCATTATTCCGTGGAACGCACCGCTTTTCACATTCACGATCAAAGCCGCATATGCACTTGCTGCAGGCAATTCCGTCATTATTAAGCCATCAGAGCATGCGTCAGCAGCCTCACTAAGATTTGGAGAAATACTTAATCAAATCCTGCCGCCAGGCGTGTTGAATGTAATTGCCGGTGATGGTGAGATAGGGACTGTCTTAGTAAGCCATCGGGATGTGAACAGAGTCAGTTTAACTGGTTCAGGCAACACGGCAAAAGCGATTGTCCGTTCAACAGCAATGGCTCCCAAGCCCTTAACCTTCGAGCTTGGCGGGAAATCGCCGAACATCGTTTTTTCGGACGCCGATCTTGAAAAAGCGGCGGCAGGTGTAACGCTAAACGGAATTTTTACAGGTAATGCCGGTCAACTCTGTGTAGGGGGTTCAAGAATACTGATTCAAAAGCCTGTATTTGAGGAAATGGTACTTTTAATGAAAAAAGCTATGAAAGAGCATATAAAGATTGGCGACCCATTGAATCCTGAAGCTACCATGGGACCGATTGCAAATGAGGTGCAATTTAATCGAATCTGCAGCTACCTTGAAATAGGGAAAGAGGAAGGCGGCGAGATCATTGCGGGCGGGCGCTATGGAGGAAAACAAGTTCTCCCTGATCTTCCTATGCTCCATGAAGGCTATTGGATTGAACCAACGCTGATTCGTGTAAACAGCAACTCACTCCAGATTTGCCAGGAAGAAATTTTTGGTCCGGTGGCAGTTGTTATGCCGTTTGACACGGAGGAAGAAGCCCTGCGGCTTGCAAATGATACAAATTATGGACTCGGTGCAGGAGTATGGACATCTAATTTGGATTGCGCCCATCGAATGGCAAGAAAGCTGGAAAGCGGAACTGTCTGGGTGAACACCTACCGTCGCGTTGGTCCGGAGCTGCCATTTGGAGGAGTGAAGGAAAGCGGTTTTGGCACTGATTCCATCCTGGAAAATACACGCGAAAAAACATGCATAATCGAAGCAGGATAATGAGTGAAGGGGGCAGCTTGAGGGTTGTCCCGTTTTTACCTATTGACGAGGCAGCCTTTGCATCTGCCTTAAGGGTGGCAACTCAGCATGAATTATGGGCTTTTAAAAATAGGGAGGGAAATATATGGGAGAAAGATCAATCAATAAATCCTTTCATTTTTTATGTTTGGGCATTTTGCTGGTTGTTTTTGCTGAAGCCACACATATACCAGCGTATCCAAAGATGCTGGAAAACTTTGATTTAACAGCAGGGTATGCGGTGTATATGCAATTGGGTTTTGCCTTGGGGCTTACTGGGTTCCAGCCGCTGATGGGATGGTTATCCGATTCTTTTGGCCAAAAGATTGTCATTCTTACAGGTGCAGGGCTAATGGCGATTGGCTCAATCCTGATTGCAGCTGCACCTGCATTTTGGGTCTTGGTCGCTGGCCTATTTTTGAAAGGTTTTTCTGGTGCTGCGGTCATTCCTGCAGGGGTAACTTTTGTCGGAAGATATTTTTCCGGTGAAAAACGCGGGAAAACGATGGGCGTGTATGGATTTTATACGGTTGTGGGCGGGATTGCCGGCCCTATCTTGAGTGGAATCTTTGTTGATAAATTTGGGTGGTCTTCAATCTTTTTCCTATGTGCATCTTTCGGGGTCATTTCTTTTCTGCTGTTCTCCTTTGGAGTGCCAAATATAAAAGGAGAAAAATCTGCTTCACTTGATTTCTTAGGGGTATTATTTGTGTTCTTAGTGCTCGGAGGATTTTTGACGGTTCCAACATTTATAAATAACTACGGAATCGATTCCTGGATGTGGGTTCCTGCACTAGCGATCTCAATCCTTTCGTTTATTTTCCTGCTTGGCGTTGAAAAAAGACAGAAAAAGCCTCTCTTGGATATCGAATATGCCAAAACGCGGAATTTCTGGGTACCTTCTGTCATCGCAGTCATCATGTATATGTCATTCAGCAGTGTTATGTATGTTCTAACCTTTTTTGTTCAAAGTGTACAGGGCAAATCTTCAACAATTGTCGGGCTGCTCCAGTTTCCGCTGTTTTTGACCATGGCAGTTGCCAATATCATTAGCGGAAGACTTATGGGAAGATTCTCTGCACGCAGATTAATAGGTACGAGTATCACGATGCTGGTAATCGGAGTAGGTATGCTGATAATGGCCAAAATTGACACATCCTTTAGTTACTTATTTATTTCTATGAGTTTTATCGGTACGGCTATCGGAACGGTTGGTCCAGTAGTAAAATCAGTCATCGTTTCAAAAGCCCATCCATCCCGGATGGGAGTTGTTTCATTTACGTATATAACATTAGAGAACGTTGCATCCCGTGTAGGTGCTTCCTTTGCTCTTGTAACATTCGCTTTGTTTGCGGCCAGCGGCAATGCTGTAGGGGCGCTTTCTTCAACAGCACTTTTGCTTACAGTATTTACGGCTATTTCTTACTTGTTTTTAGTATTGGTTCCAAATAACCAAGATGATAGAGAAAGTGCAGATTTGCCTAGTCAGAACGCGCCGGCAGAAACAACTAATCTTTGAGTAAAGGAACAATCAATATCTTAATTTTTAAAATATTTTTAAGGCTTTCAGGAGGGGTTTTATGAATATTTATGTCATTCTCAAGAGAACTTTTGACACGGAAGAAAAAATTAATCTTTCAAACGGTAAAATCATAGAAGATGGTGCAGAATTTATCATTAATCCATATGACGAATATGCAGTGGAAGAAGCCATTCTAATCCGTGACAAACATGGCGGTGAAGTAACGGCAGTCTCGGTTGGATGTGAAGAGACCGAAAAACAGCTGCGGACTGCATTGGCAATGGGGGCAGATAAGGCAGTGTTAATTAACATCGGCGATGATATCCAGGATGGTGATCAATATACAACCTCAAAAGTGATTTCAGAGTATCTAAAAGACAAGGATGCTGACTTAATATTAGCTGGAAATGTGACAATTGATGGTGGTTCAGGACAAGTGGGGCCGCGTGTGGCACAGGATTTAGGCATTCCTTCTATTACTGCCATTACCACACTGGAGATTGATGGGAAACTGGCAAGGCTGATCAGGGATGTCGAAGGAGACTCTGAAACAATAGAAGCTGAATTGCCACTGCTGGCAACTGCTCAGCAAGGTTTAAATGAACCGAGGTATCCTTCTTTGCCGGGTATTATGAAAGCAAAGAAAAAGCCTTTGGAAGAGCTGGAGCTAGATGATTTGGGTTTAGAAGGCGAGGATGTGGAGCCCAAAACGAAAACAATTGAAATTTATTTGCCGCCCAAAAAAGATGCAGGCCGGGTGTTAAGCGGTGAAATGAAGGAACAGGTGAATGAGCTAATTCATTTGCTGCGTGTTGAGAAAAAAGTCATTTAATGGAATAAGAGCATATTGAGGACAAAAAAAGCATACAGGAGGATTTTTGGTATGGGGAGAAAGGTTCTTGTTTTAGGTGAAGTCCGGGAAGGAACTTTGAGAAATGTATCTTTCGAAGCGATCAGTGCAGCAAAAACTGCCGCAGATGACGGTGAGATCGTAGGCGTATTGTTGGGAGAGGATGTCAGTGAATTAGCGGATGAACTCATCCGCTATGGAGCAGATCGGGTTGTAGTAGTTGAGCATGTTAACTTAAAGCAATATACTTCTGATGGATTCTCACAAGCGTTAGTAGCAGTAGCTGAACAGGAAAAGCCAGAGGCCATTATTATGGGACATACCACTCTTGGTAAAGATTTATCCCCAAGAGTGGCAGGGATTTTAGGCTCAGGTCTCATATCAGACGCCATTTCCATTGATGAAGCAGGAGGCAATCTAGTCTTTACACGTCCAATCTATTCGGGTAAGGCGTTTGAAAAGAAGATCATTACGGATGGGATCGTGTTTGCTACCATTCGTCCCAATAATATTGCTCCATTAGAAAAAGATAATTCACGCTCCGGGGAAGTTTTCTCCTTATCTGTAGAGGTTAAGAATCTGCGCACCATCATACAGGAAGTGTCGAGGAAAGTGACCGAGGGTGTGGACCTATCTGAAGCGAAGGTGATTGTCGCCGGCGGACGCGGAGTGAAAAGCAAAGAAGGATTTGAGCCATTAAAAGAACTGGCAAAGGCATTAGGAGGTGCTGTAGGGGCTTCCAGGGGAGCCTGCGATGCTGATTATTGTGATTATTCTCTTCAGATTGGGCAAACCGGGAAGGTGGTAACACCAGAGTTATATATTGCCTGCGGAATTTCAGGGGCCATTCAGCACCTCGCCGGAATGTCTAACTCTAAGGTGATTGTGGCAATTAACAAAGACCCGGAAGCAAATATTTTTCAGGTTGCCGATTATGGGATAGTGGGAGATTTATTCGAAGTAATACCAATGTTAATTGAGGAATTTGCAGCAATAAAAAATTAAAGCGCTATTAAAATGGTTTTGTAAAATACTTGTTTCTTTAAATGAATAGGAGTATACTTTCTCATCGGTTATCTATATGAGAAAAAAGGGGATTTTAAAGATGTCCAGAGTTGAAGGGAAAGTTGCTTTAATAACAGGCGGAGCTTCCGGAATTGGCTTGTCTGCTGCCGCGCTGTTAGCAAAAGAAGGTGCCAAGGTAGTGATTGGCGATTTTAATATAGAAGGAGCAAAAGAGGCAGCGGAAGCGATCATAGCCGACGGTGGAGAAGCAGCGGCAATATTTTTGGATGCATCAAAGGAAGAGTCCATTAAAGCAGCTGTTGATTTTACAGTTGATCAGTACGGCACCTTAAACGTAATGTTCAATAATGTAGGTTTGACTAATCTGCAAAAAGACCTGGATGTAGTGAACATCGATCTTGAAGAGTGGGATCGCTTGATGAACGTGAATACGAAAAGTGTACTGCTGGGCAGCCGGTTTGCCATCCCTCATATGATTGAGGCAGGCGGCGGTTCAATTATAAATACAGCTTCCATGTCAGCATTTGCTGCAGATTCTATCAGGTCTGCATATGGAGCATCTAAAGCAGCTGTCGTAAACCTGACAAAATACATTGCAGCACAATATGGGAAAAATAATATTAGGTGCAATGCGGTAGCTCCTGGCCTGATATTAACTCCAGCGGCTAAGAACAATATACCGCCGCAGGTGCTGGATATGTTCGAAAAATATAACGCTTTATCCTATCACGGGGAAGCGGATGATATTGGGTACACAGTCTTATTCCTTGCATCAGATGAGTCAAAATTCATTACTGGCCAGACGATTCAAGTGGAAGGCGGCCACTATCTTTCCAATCCGACAATGCCTGATTTCAATGCGCTGATGAAACAGGGAAAATAACTTAAAGCCGTTTACTGATAAAAACAGCAGCCAATGTAAGGCTGCTGTTTTTATGCTTTTTTTCGTGGAGGCCATAAGCTTCAAATATTTTGATTTCTGTGGAACGTATAATAAAATCAGGTAAGAAGTTACTGAATGACCCGGACGGTGAGCCCTATGAAAAGATTAAAAAAGTGTTTGCGCACTGATTTCTGCTTTGAACATGACAATGATTATAAAGAGAACACTGTATTGCTTCAGTACCAGGACAGTGAATTATCCTATATGGAGAGAGAGGAGTATTCCTTCTACAAAAAATATAGTAAAGATTTATATTGGAAAAAGTGTGTACTATTGTCTTTGGATGATTTCGATTTAAGCCTTTTGGAAAAGGGGCTATTAACTGAGCTTATTGTATTCACTGATTCTGACAGCAACATAATCGGATATGTAAAGTGTCAGGATTTGCTTAAGGAACTCAGCAGTGAATTCAAGGAGTTACAGGCTTATTTCCATACAGTAATGGATACCATTGAGAATTCGGTTTCAGTTGTGGACAAGGAAGGGAAAACAATTGTCTGGACAGAAGGGGCTGAAAAAATATTTTCTATCAGCAAAAAAGATATTCTGGGAGAAAACATGAAAAAGTTCTTTCCTGAAGAAATGCTTTTAAACCAGGAAACACTTCTGACTGGAAAATCATTTAAGCATCATCTTCATAAACCAAGAGAAGATCTCTTTGTACTGATAAATATTAATCCGGTTGTAGTGAATGGTGACATTATTGGTGCTGCAGCGGCCGAAACTGACATAACGAGCCATGTCATGCTGAGCCAGGAGTTATTGAGTGCTTCATCTAAAATCCAGCAGCTGCAAAACGAAGTTTCCAGACTCAACAATACAACTGATCCCTTTCAAAAGATTAAAGGGTCAAGTATGGAAATAAAAAATGCTGTATCTCTGGCGAAAAAGATGGCTAAAACGGATCAGAATGTATTACTGCTGGGTGAAACAGGCGTAGGAAAAGAAGTATTTGCAAAGGCAATACATGATGAATGCCGATTATCGAAACCTTTTATTGCTTTGAATTGCGGTGCCATTTCTCCAGCGCTGTTTGAAAGTGAATTGTTTGGATATGAAAAAGGGGCTTTTTCAGGAGGAGATCCGAACGGGAAGCCTGGCAAATTTGAACTTGCTGATGAAGGCACATTGTTTCTGGATGAAGTGGGGGATTTACCTTTAGACCAGCAGGTGAAATTGCTGAGAGTCCCTGAGAACAAGACCTATTATTCTGTAGGCGGTTTGAAGGCGAAAGAGGCCAAATGCAGAATAATAGCTGCAACCAATAAGAATCTGGAAGCGATGGCAGAGAGAGGCGAATTCAGGGAAGATTTGTTTTACAGGCTGAATATATTAACGATACATATCCCGCCATTAAGAAAAAGAAGGCAGGATATTTTAGAGTTATTCCATCTCTTCATTCATGAGTCATCATTAAAATATGGGCTGGACATTACATTTATAGCACCGCAAATTACACAATTGCTGCTGGAATATGAATGGAAGGGGAATATTAGAGAGCTAAGAAATACAGTCGATAGAATGGTTCTTTTATCTGAAAATGGTTCCATATTGCCTAATGCACTGCCGGAAAAGATAGTAAAGGAGATACCTCATTTGTGCATGCCGTCTGCCAATGAATTGCAGAACGAAATAAACAGCTTCGAAAAACAAAAAATTCTTGATGCGTTAAAAGGAAAAAATGGAAATAAGTCAGAAGCGGCAAAACGGTTAGGCATAACAAGAACGACATTATATAACAAGATGAAAAAATTAAATATAACCGATTGGTAATAAAAGGAGGAAAGGAATCACAGAAGATTTCTTTCTTCTTTTTATTGTAAAGAAATCTTTACACTTAACGTAACGTTGTTAAAGAAAGTGAACAACCCATACATAGAAAACTTGCCATAATGGCTGGTGAAGGCTGGCACGATAATTGCATATTGAAATAGAGAAAGGAGATTTTTTTATGAATATCAAAATAGCAACTTTAGAGAAATTTTTAGAAAAGAAAAACTGGTCTGGGGGACTCATTACATCTCGGCAAAACATTTTTTACTTAACAGGCTTTGATTACGATCCGCATGAACGTTTTGTAGGAATTTTCATTTTTCCTGGACATGCCCCTCTAATTGTATTGCCTGAAATGGAGCTGAAAATGCTCCTTGAAGCGGGCTGGAGAGATAACTATATCTGTTATAAGGATTCAGATAACGTCTGGGGAATGATAAAAGAATATCTTAATGAGAAAATAAGCATGATCACAGACTTTGCAGTAGAAGAGACGTTTATTTCTCTTAAATATGTTCGTATGCTGCAGAAAATGCTGCCAAATATTCAGCTGCAAAACCTGGATCAGGTGCTTACTGAGATGAGAATGAGAAAAAGCCCTGAAGAAATAAAAAAATTAAGGATAGCAGCGCAATATGCAGATTATGCAATACAGGCAGGAATTGATGCATTGTATGAAGGTGTAACAGAGTTAGAGGTGCTGGGTGAAATTGAATATAAAATAAAGAAAGCAGGACTGCGTGATATGTCCTTCAGCACAATGGTTCTTTTTGGAAGAAATTCAAGCAACCCCCATGGTGTTCCTGGTGAGAATAAATTGCAGCCGGGAGATACCATCTTATTTGATTTAGGTGTTAAATACCAGGGATATTGTTCGGATATCACTCGAACATTTGTCTTTAAGGAATTAAGGGACGAAATCAAAGAGATGTATGATATCGTGCTGAAAGCTAATTTGGCAGCTCTGCAGGAGTGCAGGGCAGGCAATGAAATGAGAAAAATAGATCAAGCTGCAAGAACCGTAATAAGTGATGGCGGATTTGCGGAATACTTTCCTCATAGAATTGGGCATGGCCTTGGAATCGAAGTACATGAAGAACCTTCTTTACACGCTGAAAACGAGGAAATTCTCCGGGAAGGCATGGTGCTGACTGTAGAACCAGGAATTTACATCCCTGGTGCAGGCGGGGTGAGAATAGAGGATGATGTGGTGATAACAGAAGAAGGGATCGAAGTATTAACGAAGTTTCAGAAAGACTTGCAAGTCTTAAAAGGGAAAACTTCTGATTGTAAATAGTCACTTATAATATAAGTTGAATGAGCGTTTTGCTTAAATCTGCAGCATGAAAGAGCCGGATCTCGGTCCGGTTCGTAAACATCAAGGTGGGTCATAATTGGAGAATTTCATTATTTATTTAATAGCTATATTTGTCGCTATAGGTGGAATCGATAGGATTTTAGGAAACAAATTTAAGATCGGAGAAGAGTTTTCAAAAGCTTTTTATAGTATGGGTGCCCTGTCACTATCGATGATTGGCATTATTTCTATATCTCCTGTATTGGCAGATATATTAATACCAATTATCTCACCTGTTTATTCCTTTTTTGGGGCTGACCCTTCCATGTTTGCTTCAACACTCTTTGCTCTGGATATGGGAGGGTATAAACTTGCGGCTGAAATGACAGATGATATGAATGCAGCCAATTTTTCCTGGGTGTTTTTAGGTACCATGATGGGGCCAACACTGGTGTTTACCATCCCTGTTGCCTTAAATTTAATTCAAAAAAAAGACCAGGCTAATTTTGCAAAAGGGATCCTGATCGGATTAATGACTATTCCAATTGGCTGCCTTGTTGGCGGATGGATTTCGGGTTTTCATTTAGTATGGATGCTTCAAAACCTGCTTCCAACGATTCTGTTATCCATTGTTATCATGATTTCATTAATAAAAATTCCAAAAGCTACAACGAAAATGTTCATTGGATTCTCAAAAATCATTGAGGTTGTATTAATATCAGGCTTAGTCATTGTGATTTTCCAAACTCTAACAGGAGTTGAATATGTTAAGAACTTAGTTCCTATACATGAGAGCTTTAAAACCATTGGGGATATTACCATCATGCTTGCCGGTGCATTTCCATTGGTGTTCTTTCTGCAGCATGTGCTGAAAAAGCCGTTTGAAAAAGCAGGCAATAAAATTGGCCTCACGCACCAATCTCTAGTCGGTTTATTATCGTCATTGGCTCACCATGTTCCGATGTTTTCAAAGTTTGATCTTCTTGATGCAAGGGGGAAGGTCATCAATACAGCTTTTGCAGTAAGCGGTTCCTTTGTATTGGGGAGTCATCTGGGCTTTGTTGCCGCTGTGGACAAAAGCTTTATTGTCCCCATGATTTTTGGAAAGCTGACAGCTGGAATTTTAGCCGCAATAATTGCTTATTTTGTTATGAATGATTAGGTTAATGCAGACAGACTGAAGGTAAAACAGTAGCCGTTCTAATGAACATGCTGCTGTTTTTTCATTTATGCACTGGTTGTAGCTGTCTTTTTCTGCTTATGCTGCACACCTTGCAGAACAAATTGATCCCGGCCTGCTCCAATTCCGGAAATAGTAAAGATGGCCGTAATGATCATAAGGAAGATCAATGGAACGGTCCAGGAGTGGAATAGGTCATACAGTGAGCCGATGAGAATCGGTCCTGCCGCGGCAAGCAGGTAGCCGACGGATTGAGCCATTCCTGAAAGGCTGGCTGCCTGTTTGGCATTTTCAGCACGAAGGCCGATCAGGGTTAAGGAATGACTGATTGCAGCTCCAAGACCAATCCCGAGAATAACGATGCTGATGTTAGAGATGATGGCATTGACATTCATCAGGAGACCCGTTATGCCGGCAAAAGTAAAAAGGCCGATGCCAAAAGCAATCCCTTTTTGGTTAGGAAGCCGGTCGGCAAGAACGGGAATAATAAAATTAACAGGGAGTCCTGAAAATTGGAAAACGGTTACCATCCATCCGGCAGCGGCGATTTCCCGGCCCTGGCTATGAAGAATTTCGGGGAGCCAGGTAGTGGTGCTGAAATAGACCATTGATTGCAATCCCATAAACAGTGTGACCTGCCAGGCGATGGGCGAGGACCAGATAGAACCCTTGGATGCAGATACTTTAGGTATTTCCGTTTTTTTCTTTCTTAATATGATCTGGGGAAGCCAGACAATAATGGCGATAAGTATTAAGATGGTCCATACACCAAGTGAAAGTCTCCATCCTAAGCCAAGATTTTCGGCAAGCGGGATACTGAAACCGGGCGCTAGTCCTGCACAAATGCCCATTGAAAATGTATAAATGCCTGTAAGCAGGCCAACCTTTTGCGGGAATTTTTCCTTGACCATACCAGGAAGAAGCACATTGCAAAGGCCTACGCCTAACCCGATTAATACAGTTCCTATGTAGAGCGGGGGAAGCATTCCTAATGAACGGGCCGCAATGCCGGCTCCCAAAATAGTCAACCCCAAAAGAATGCTCCATTCACTTCCAAGCTTTTGGGCAATCCTCGGAACAAAGGGGGAGAGCAGGGCGAAGGCAACGAGCGGAAGGGTAGTCAGAAGGCCGGCTGCACTATTGGAAATTCCCGTTTCATCCCGGATTGCACCAATCAATGGTCCGACTGATGTAATCGCTGGGCGTAAATTAAAAGCCACAAAAATAATGCCGGCCATCAGGAAAAAGGTTTTTGAATCAAATTTTGCTGAACTTCTCAACTAAAGACACTCCTTAAAAGTATTTCCAACATCCTTCGCTTAACGAAAAGACAATATTCAGAATAGTATATATGCATGCCGTTCAAAAGTACATAGGTTTTCATGAAAAATGCAATCTTTTCATATGAAATTAAACCCTCCATTTAGTTAAGCAGTCTTTAAATGACCAACTTCCAAATAAATATCTACTGTACAAACGTATATAATCTTTTTAGCGGGAAATAGATTTTTCTCAGTTTCCTTTATATATATTGTTTAGCTGTAAAAACATAATGTATTATAAAAATAACTGGAGTTGTAAGAAACTCTTGATTTTTGTTTTTAAGTAGGGTCAGAATGGGGGATGTGGCATGAAAAAAGATTTAATAGAGAGATTGACAAGATATGTAAAAGTTGATACACAATCCAAATATGGTACTGAACATACTCCGTCAACGCCTGGTCAGCTGGTGCTTGCGAATATGCTTGCAGAGGAATTAAAAGATATTGGTATGTCTAATGTTACAATCGACCAACATGGCTATGTAATGGCGACGTTACCATCAAATATAAGCAAAGATGTTCCAGCAATTGGATTTCTTGCACATCTTGATACCTCTAGTGACTACACAGGGAAAAATGTAAACCCTCAACTGGTGGAAAATTATGATGGAACCGACATTATTTTAAATAAGGAATCAAACATTGTGCTGTCTGTAAGGGATTTTCCTGAAATGCCCTGCTATAAAGGACATACACTCATAACAACAGATGGAACAACACTGCTCGGGGCGGATGATAAAGCTGGCATAGCGGAAATCATGACAGCAATGGAATATCTAATTAAACACCCTGAAATTAAGCATGGAACGGTAAGAGTTGCGTTTACACCAGACGAAGAGATATCTAAAGGAGCGGATACGTTTGATGTTGATGCTTTTGGTGCTCAATTCGCATACACAATGGACGGAGGCCCATTAGGTGAATTAGAATATGAGAGCTTTAATGCCGCAGAAGCTTTAATTACGATAAAAGGCAGAAATGTTCATCCCGGTACAGCAAAAGGGAAGATGATAAATTCCACTAAAATTGCCATAGAATTGAACAGCAGATTACCAGTTGAGGAAGTACCTGAATCGACCGATGGATATGAAGGCTTTTACCACCTTTACTCTATGAAAGGAACTATCGAACTCACAACTGTCAGCTATTTAATTAGGGATTTTGATAAAGAAAACTTTAATGCACGAAAAGCAAAGTTGGAAAACATAGTGAAAGACCTTCAAAGAACGTATGGAAATGATGCCATTCTTCTTGAAATGAAGGATGAATACTATAATATGAAAGAAAAAATAGAACCTGTTTTTGAAATTGTGGATATAGCTAAGAAAGCCATGGAGAATTTGGATATCGAACCTGATATTAAACCCATTCGCGGGGGAACAGATGGTTCAACTTTATCCTTCATGGGGCTGCCGACACCCAATATTTTTACAGGCGGAGAAAACTTCCATAGTAAATATGAGTTTGCGTCAGTTGATAATATGGCTAAAGCTGCAAATGTCATAATAGAAATAGTTCGATTGTTTGCAGAGAAAAAAATAATTGATTAAGGCAATCATAAACTGAATGATGAGAAAAAAGAAATCAGCGGTAAATTTACCGCTGATTTCTTTTTGGCCGGTCCTTACGATGCATAAATAATCCAATATAGCAAAAATTATCTCTATTACACTTGGTTAGCGGGGATTGACTATGAAATATTCCAGACTCCAAATATCGTTTTTGCTGATTTTATTTACAGGAATATCAAATCACGTCATGATCCTTCCACACCTTTTAAGAGTAGCGAATCGTGATGCGTGGGTATGTGTGCTGGCTGCTTATGGGATTTTGCTTCTCTGGGGACTATTTCTTTATTTCATTTTGAAAAGGCTGAAGGGGGAGGGCTTGAGGGGCTGGATAAAAGATAGGGCAGGGAAATTTGTCTCCATGGGAATTATACTGATTTTCGCCGTTTATTTCTTTGTGAGCGGAGTTCTGGCATCATATGATTTCATTCTTCTGATAAAGATATATTTCCTCCCGTTAACACCTGCTTGGGTTGTTACAGGATGTTTTCTGCTTCTATGTGTGTGGGCTGCATTTAAAGGGTTCAAGGTAATTGTCTATTTGTCAGCTTTATTATTGCCCATTGTGTGGACATTGGGGTATTTTGTTGCTTTTTCCACCTTAAACAAAAAAGAATATTCCTATCTTCTTCCTGTTTTGGAGAACGGTTTTGACCCTATTAAAGACGGTGTAATCATTGTTTTGGGCGGAAGTATTGATTTGCTGGTTTTATTTTTAATTCAAGATCGGATGAAAAAGCCTTTTAATTACTGGAACTTATACATTCTGATAACGATTCTTTTAGGTCTTGTATTAGGTCCAACGATGGGATCGATTTCTTCTTTCGGACCGATTGTTTCGTCCAACCTTCGTTACCCTGCATTTGAACAGTGGAGGCTGGTCCAATTAGGAAAACAAATTTCCCATCTTGATTTTTTAGCTGTTTTCCAATTTCTGTCAGGTTCGTTAATTAAAGTTTCATTATGTCTATCTTTTCTTGTAGAACTTATTGAGATTAAATCAGAAAAAATAAAAAGAAACTTTCTCATTTTCACCGGCATTTTAGTTTCTTCTGTTTCCATTGTACCTTTAAGTGATATTTGGCTGCAGAAAAAGATTGCTGGATATTACTATCCAATCCTGTTTATTGGTGGTTTTGCACTTTCTCTAATTCTATTTGCCATTAGCTATCTGCCTAAAAAGAAGGGAGTGCCTTTTTAATGGACCTTGATCATGACTTGTCAGAAAACATAAGAGTCTTGGAAGAAAAGCTTTCTTCTGGGAAAATGGATGAAAAAAATCTTCTGGATTTTTTTAAAAGCTATTCCGATGTAAAAGTAGCACAGTTTAAACAATCAGAGGGAGATACTGCTGTTATTTACTGTGCGGGTATGATCGATGGCACCCAGCTGAATGAATATTACAATAGTGTTTTTACCTTCCTTTCAAAAGAGAGGGACATGGAGCAGTTGCCGGATCTGCCTCCTATTGTGACTTTGAATTCCTTTAGAATAATGATTGAAAAAGTTTTTTCTGGTTTTTTGATTTTTTTTCGGAACGGCAGGCCATTCTTCTGGGCCATAGATATTGCTGATATTCCAAAGAGGACGCCGGAGGAATCCAAAACAGAAACTTCCATCAAAGGGCCGAAAGACGGATTCACAGAAGAAATCAATACAAATATCTCTTTAATACGAAAGAGAATCAGAAGCCCTAAGCTATATAATGAATCATTTGTAATAGGGTCATTAAGTCAGACAAAGGTTTCGCTTCTTTACTTAACCAACAAAATAAATCCGGTAATACTTGAAGAAATCCGTGAGCGGCTGAGTACCATTGAAACAGAAAGTATATTGAGTGCCGGACAGCTCGAACAATGGCTTTCGGACCGGACCTTTTCCTTATTTCCGCTTGTCGATTACATAACACGGCCGGATTTTACTATTGAATGCATGCTGCGTGGCAGGTTCATCATCATAGTCGATGGCTCTCCAATGGTTTTAATTGGTCCTGCTAATTTAACAGAATTAACAAAATCGCCGGAGGATCTTCATTTTCCCTATTATTTTGTTCTATTCCAAAGAATGTTAAGACTGGTTGGCATTGTGATCGCCATTTTCCTGCCCGGCTTCTGGATAGCGATAGCTGATGTAAATCTAGACCAGCTGCCTTTTCCTCTTTTAGCAACAGTGGTTGTGTCTAGAAATGGACTGCCGCTGCCAGGTGGACTGGAGGCTTTTTTTATCCTTGGTTTGTTTGAATTACTAAGGGAGGCCGGGGTGAGAATGCCCACGGCTGTTGGGCAGACTATATCGATTGTTGGGGGTTTGATCATTGGGGATGCCTCGATCAGAGCAGGTCTTGCATCCCCCACCATTATTGTTGTTATTGCTCTGACTGCCGTAGCAACTTATACACTGGTAAATCAATCGTTATCAGGGACGGTCACTGTTCTTCGATTCATAACCCTGCTTATATCATCCTTCCTGGGCATTTTTGGTGTGTTTATTTGTGTATTTGGTGTTCTTATTTATCTGTGTCAACTCGAGTCCTATAAATTAGCCTATATGGAGCCGATTGTTTCACTTAAGCCCAAGGAAATTTTTTCTGCATTGCTGATTAATCCTTTTAAGAGACGTGATTTTACAGCCCCAATTTTAAGAAGGGGGAACAAATGATGCTTCCAGCTTTCCGCAAATGGCTATTTATAGCTCTGGCATCCGTGCTTATCATTTCTCAATCGGGTTGTACGGATATGAAAGAAATGAAGGATCTTAACTATGCCACTGCAATTGGTGTGGATTATAAGGATGGAAAGTATCATACCTATATTCAGATGGTGGATCTAATGAAAGTGGCCAAAACAGAAGGAGGAGATACGTCTCCCGCGAATATGTGGGTATCTGAGGCTGAAGGAGAAACATTTAATAGTGCTTTCTTCGATGTTTACAAGACATCGCAAGTAAGAATAATCTGGGCCCATGTAACGGCCATTGTGCTAAGTGAATCTGCCTTAGAACAGGGGTTTCATGAAATTTTAGATGGCCTGACCCGTTACCACGAATTCCGATTGACACCGTGGGTATATGGAACGAAGGAAAAAATTTCTGACATCCTTTCTGTAAGGGGCTTTTTTGGACAGACGTCACTTGATACGATTTTGCATAGCCCTGAATCAGTTTTTCAGCAGAGCTCTCAGCTTAAGCCTATTGAATTCTTTAAACTGGCTAAACAGATCTATGAACCAGCTTATACGGCTTTTGTCCCTTCACTTTCTGTGAATGATTCCCAATGGGAAGAAAACCAAATAAAAGAACCAAAACTATCTGTAAATGGTGCTTTCTTCATAAAGAATAAAAGCTATAAGGGTTTTTATTCTAGGAAGGTATTAGAAGGAATCAGATGGGTCATCCCTAAGATGGCAAGAATACAGGTGTTAATACCAAGTGAAGAAGAGCCGCAATTTCTCCCGGTTTTTGAGGACCCGAAAGCTAATTATAAAGCAAAGAATGGCAGGGTAGAAATAGAGGTAGAGGCTAAAGGTTACATCACTAACCGAGATAATAATAAAACGACTAATTTAAAAGAAATGGAAGACCTGACTGAAGCGGTTATAAAGAAAGAGATCCAAAGGCTATTTGATTTAAGCATTGAGGAAAATACAGATTTTCTCAATTTAGAACACACTTTATACCGGGACAACTGGAAGGTTTGGAAGAAAAATAAACATTTGACTCAAGAATCTTTAAAAAGCATCAAAGTCAATGTAGAATTAATTCATTCGGGCGGATCTAAAAATCGCGTATTAGAAATGGATTATATGAGGTAAGCAAAAAGGGGATCAGGTCCCCTTAGTTTTGCTTTTTTCCTCCAACGCGTTAAGAATCTTAATGAGCCAATTTATATAAAATGAATTCAATCCCTTATAATGCTCTTGGATCAGGTTCGGAATAACTGCTTGGTAGTCATGCTTCGCTTGAATTTCTGTCTTCAATTCGGAGATCCAGGCATTAATATGTTGGGCTGCTTGGGGAACTTCAGATGATTCGATAAATAATAAGGCTGGATATAAGGATCGCGGTTCTGGCATCCGCTTTTTAAATACCTCGACAATTTCTTCTGAAAGCTGGTTTTTTCCTTCTTCAGTAATTTGATAGACCGTCCGGTTTGGGCGGTTGTTTACCTGTTCCTGCTTTTCCGCCTGTATCCAGTTGTGTTTTTCGAGTTTGCGGATGGCGTGGTATAAATTCCCGTCTGTGACAGGGAATAGCTGATCCCATTTGTGTTCTAAAATGACCTTTTTCATTTCATACGGGTGGTACTTTTTTTCTTTTAACAGACCAAGAATGACAATTTGAATAGACATGATAGGCAACTCCTTTTTCCGATCAATTACTTTGCGCAAAGTAATGAATAGATTTATAATAAAGGTGAGGAGGAGATTTAATGAACTTACAAGGCAAAGTTGCATTAATTACAGGCGGTGCAGGCGGCATTGGCAAAGGTATAGCCGCATCCATGCTAAAACATGGCGCTAAAGTTGTCATAGCTGATATCAATCAGGAAGCCGGTGAGGCGGCTGTACAACAATTAAGTCAATTTGGATCCATACATTTTATTGTAAAAGATATTTCAAAAAAGGAAAACGCTGCAGAACTTGTCCAGGAAACAGTTTCACAGTTCGGAAAACTGGACATCCTTGTCAACAACGCGCATGTTTCCAGACAGATGCCGTTTGTGAATACAACACTGGAAGACTTTGAATTATCCTTTAATACAGGATTTTACCCTACTGTCCATTTAATGCAAGCCTCTTATGAACAGCTTAAGAAAAATAAAGGATTCGTGATTAACTTTGCTTCAGGTGCCGGCATTTCGGGCCAGGTGAACCAGGCCTCCTATGGATCTGCTAAAGAAGCGATCCGCGGTTTGACGCGAACTGTTGCAAATGAGTGGGCTAAAGATCAGATTAATGTGAATTTAATTTCACCAATTGCTTATACTGAAGGCGTGAAAAATTGGAGCGCGAACTTCCCTGATCAATATGAGCAGGTACTCAATGGAATTCCGCTTGGCCGCATGGGAGACCCGGAAAAGGACATTGGAGAAGTGGCGGTATTCTTAAGCAGCGAAAGCAGCTCCTATATTACCGGACAGACCATCATGGTTGACGGGGGAACGCAAAAATTAACATAAACAAAGAAACTGTCCGCTTGGACAGTTTCTTTGTTTATGATGGGCATATCCCATCTGATGTCAGATGACGGTCCAGCTTAGGTGGTGCCTTCCGCATTCTATTGTGCAGAGAATCCGCCATCAATAACTAATTCTGCTCCTGAGATATATGAGGCATCATCTGAAGCAAGGAACAATACAGCACGTGCCACGTCATCAGCTTCACCAAGTCTTTGAAGCGGAGTGGCCTGAATTAATCTTTGCAGCACTTCACTGGACTCTGAAAGGTTCTCTGTCATTGGCGTTTTAATGACGCCAGGGAAAACGGCATTAACCCTGATTCCGAATCGGCCGAACTGTGTGCTTGCCGCTCTGGAGATGGCTCTGACAGCTCCTTTTGAAGCCGTGTATGTGTTTGTGCCCATTCCAACCATGGCTGTGTAGCTGGAAATATTTACAACCGCACCGCTTTGCTGTTTGACCATTTGCGGCAATACATGCTTCATTCCTGCAAATGGCCCGAAGCCATTGATGCGCATCATCAGATCCCAATCTTCAATTGTCACATCATCCATATGCTTCTCACTTGAAATGCCCGCATTATTAATAAGAACATCGATTCTTCCATGATCGGCAACAATTTCTTCCACTGCCTTTTTCCAATCATCCTCTGACATGACATTCAGCAATTTGCCTTCCACTGCATCATTTTGGCTGACAACGTCCAAGAGCTCTTTGTTAATGTCCGCTGCAATAACATATGCGCCTTCCTCGACTAAAAGCTCAGTCATGCGTTTTCCCATTCCTGATGCTCCGCCGGTAACCAATACAATTTTATTATCGAATTTACCCATTATATTTCCCCCTAGAATTCTCATTCTTAATAGCGTTTACAAATCAAGTATAACCGATACTATACTTTGTGCAAAGTAATTAGATTTGGAAAAGTACCAAGTTTTAAGGGACTTTTCATTATTCTTGATAGAAAGGGAAAGGATTGGTATAATGAATGACAGTCAGTCATTTTTTGGTCAAGGAGGATATACCATGCAGGATCGGCCAGATGATAAATACAGCAGAATACTGAACGCCTCTATAGAGGTTATTTCTGAAAAAGGCCTTGAAAAATCTTCGGTATCTGAGATTGTTAAGAAAGCAGGCATCGCTCAGGGAACATTCTATTTATATTTTTCTTCAAAGAGTGATTTGGTTCCAGCTATCGCCAATTCACTTCTCACGAAGATTCTGGAACGGATGAAGAGGAAGGTGCAGGGAACAGAAAGCTTCTGGAGCACTTTAGATGCCGTAATTGAAGAGACCTTTAAGGTTACCGATGAACATAAAGATATCATAGTACTTGTATACTCAGGACTTGCTTTCAATCATTCCCTGGAAAAATGGGAAGAGGTATACCGGCCATATTACGAATGGCTTGAGATTGAAATCAGCAAGGCAGTTCAAAAAGAAGAAATTTATGAAGACATAAATGTAAAATGGACTTCAAGGACCATCATTAACTTGATCGAAAATGCTGCTGAAAGATATTATATTGGCGGAGAGCAGGATGAGTCCCTGGCTGTTTATAAGGAAGAGCTTTTTAAATTTATCAGAAAATCACTAATCAAGGACTAAAATTATTGGACTGCTTCCCAATAATTTTTCTTTAAAGAGAAATGACTGACTGTCATTCATAGGGGGTTGAGAGCAAATGAAATGGATGTTAGTATTTGCAGCCGGCATCCTTGAAGTGATGTGGGCTTCAGGTTTAAAATATGCAGACTCATATCTGGAGTGGACGATTACCACAGTGCTGATAGCAGCAAGTTTCATCTTATTGATCCGCTCATATAAGGTAATTCCTGTTGCAGCGGCATATACCGTTTTCGTCGGGATTGGAACTGTGGGCACCTATATTTTAGGTGTGATAATGGGAGAGCCTTTTTCGGTAACTCAAGTATTCTTTTTGGTGATTTTATTGGCAGGGATCATTGGCATGAAGACCTTTACTAAACAGGAAAACACGGAAGCGGGAGGTGAATCATAATGGCCTGGGGATTATTGGTCCTGGCGGGGATAGAAGAAGTGATTGCCACAATCGCGATGAAATACATGGATGGAACGAAAAAGAAATGGCCGATCGCTGTAATGACAGTTGGTTTTATTTTCTCGTTCTTTTGTTTATCCATGGCTATGCAAAGAATTCCAGCTGGTGTGGCTTATGCAATTTGGACGGGAGTGGGGAGCATTGGCATTACACTCGCCGGTTTGTTCTGGTTTAAAGAAAAATTCGGATATAAACAATTTTTATCCCTGGCTTTTATCTTAATTGGAGTAATTGGTCTGGGGATGACATCTTAATAAAGTTTTAAGCTATAAGAATAACTGGAAGCAGACCTTAAATATGCTGGTCTGCTTTTTTGGTAAAAAATAAAAAAAATTAGTTGCAAATTACAAATAAAATATCTATAATGTAACCAAGAGGTGAAAATATGGAAAATCTTCGCAGTTTATTTCAAGTAATGACGCGCCGTTTTGGCTTACTCAATAAAAATTGCTGCAGTGTCGGCGGATGCGATATTTCCCTCATTCAAAGCCATATTCTTTATGAGATTGACAATCAGCATAACCCGTCCATGCAGCAGATTGCAGATACATTAGGGACCGATATCACAACTTTCAGCCGGCAGGTGCAATCTTTAGTGAAAATGAACTTAGTTAAGAAGATGCCGGATCCGGCTGATAAGAGAATCAGTATTCTTTCGCTGACTGCTGAAGGCAAATTTATTGCAGGTTCAATAGATCAGCAGATGAATTCATTTTTACAAGAGGTTTTTTCACAAATGAATGAGTTTGAAAAAGAAACAGTCATCCGCTCAATTCATTTGTTAAATAATGCAATGGCAAAATCCAATGCATGCTGTAAGCCAATTCAGGGGTAAATGCCCTTGGGCACAATACTTGCATTTTGCAAGTAAAATCAATCTATCCAAATCTGGAGAAAAGGGGAAAAAGCATGGCTAATCAAAATAATCTTGTAAAAGGATGCTGCACGCCTAAGAAAAAAGAGTTAGAAAAGAATTCATTAAGCAAGAGGGAAGCAAAAGAGCTGCCTGTGGCTATAATTGGCGCCGGGCCGGTGGGGCTGGCAGCTGCTGCACACCTGGCAAACAGGGGGCAATCATTTATTTTGCTCGAGGCGGGTAAGCAAGCGGGAGACAATATCAAAAGCTGGGGACATATTCGCTTATTCTCACCATGGCGATACAATATTGATAAAGCTGCTGCCAGGTTATTAAGCGCAAATGGCTGGGTACAGCCGCAATTGGAAGCTTTGCCTACTGGGGAGGAACTTGTTGAACACTATCTAAAGCCGCTGTTCAATTTACCTGAAATAAAGCCTTTCATTCACCTGAATACGAAGGTTTTGTCAGTTGGCAGAAAAGATACCGATAAAATGAAAACGGCAAACCGGGATGATATTCCTTTTGTTATTCATGCTGAGCAGAATGGAGAGTACAAAGCCTTTGAATCAAGGGCAGTCATTGATGCTGCAGGTACCTGGGGAAATCCTAATCCGGCTTCATCAAGCGGAATTTGGCTGGCTGATGAGAAGGAACTGAAGGAAAAGATATTTTATGGAATACCCGATGTATTAGGGAGTGAGCAGCAGCGCTATCGGAATAAGCGCATTGCAGTTGTCGGCGGAGGCCATTCAGCAATTAATGCCTTGCTGGATTTAGCCGCTTTAAAAGAGTCTTATCCCAAAACGGAGATTTTATGGATTATGAGAAGAAATCAGGTTGAAGATGCCTACGGAGGAGAAGAAAAAGATGCACTTGCAGCACGCGGCCGCCTCGGAAGCAGAATCCACCAATTGGTTGATAACGGTCAAGTGGAGGCCGTTACTCCATTTCGTATCCATCTGGTCAAAGAGTCGGAAACGGGAATCGAGTTAATAGGCAGCCAAAACGGGAACCAGAGAAGCCTCGGTGAAATCGATGAAATGATTGTCAATACAGGAAACCGTCCGGATTTTTCAATCATAAGTGAACTTCGTACTTCCATTGATTCTGCAACTGAAAGTGTAAATGCATTGGCGCCATTGATTGATCCTAATATTCATAGCTGTGGTACGGTTCGTCCCCATGGAGAAAAGGAATTAAGACAGCCTGAGAGAAATTTTTATATTGTAGGTGCTAAAAGCTATGGACGTGCTCCAACCTTCTTGATGGCTACAGGCTATGAGCAGGTTAGGTCTGTGGCTGCTTATTTGAGCGGTGATTTAGCTGCTGCAGAAAAAGTGGAGCTGGATTTGCCGGAAACGGGTGTATGCAGCGTTAATTTAAAAAGTTCCTTTGAAGAGCCTGCATCATCCTGCTGCAGTTGATTCACTTCTCCTTAAAATGTGTTTGAAAAGGTGATGATAATGACCATAAATCATGCCGGAGCACTTAAAAAAGAATATTTTATTTCCTATATGAAATTAATCATGAATGCTTTTGGGTGTTCTGTTGAGGAAGCAAAAGATAAAACGTTTGAAAGGCTGTTTCGATTCCGGGAAAGTGAAATGGGGCAGGTGACGTATGAACAATTCATTTTGGCTTTTCGGGATTTAATGAATGAACCAGATGATGAATAGCTGTGGAGTAAAAGCCTATTATAGTAACTGCGTTATTATTGGAGGGACCTGTAATGATAAATGAGATTTCCGTTCGTGAAGCCACTGAGACAGATTTAGGGGAGATTGTCGAGATTTATAATCAGGGAATAAAAGATCGCATCGCTACATTGGAAACAAAGGCAAAAGATCTTTCCTATATGACAAAATGGTTTGAACAGCATCAAGGCCGATATTGTGTGCTGGCTGCAGAAAAAGGGGGTCAAGTAATTGGCTGGGCTTCTCTGAATCCGTATAGCAGCCGATGTGCATATGATGGAGTGGCAGATGTATCAGTCTATATCGCAAGGGATTTCAGAGGCAAGGGGGCAGGCGGGAAGCTGCTTTCTGCACTCGAATTGAAAGCAATAGAAAACAAGTTCCATAAGCTGGTTTTGTTTACTTTTCCGTTTAATGGCCTTGGGCAGACTCTGTATAAGAAAATGGGGTTTCGTGAGGTAGGTATATTTCAAAACCAGGGTGTGCTGGACGGAGAATTTGTGAACGTGATGGCTATGGAAAAACTTTTGTAAATATTGTGCATGCGGCTAAAGTTTTAGCCGTTTTTTGTTGTGTTGCGTTCATGACACCGAAAATACAGTGGCACAGCAGAGAAAGGTAATCATAGAGCATATATGACGCCGAAAACCCAGCGGCATAGCAAAAAATGGTCGCCATAGAGCGTTCATGACGCCGAAAACCCAGCGGCATAGCAAAAAATGGTCGTCATAGAGCGTTCATGACGCCGAAAACCCAGTGGCACAGTAAAAAATGGTCGTCATAATGCGTTTATGACGCCGAAAACCCAGCGGCACCCAAAAATAGTCGCCATAGTTCCCGTAAATAAGAAAAAACCATTTGCTTATATAAGTAAATCATTATATATTAATATATGCAAAGCGGAGGTGATGAGATCATGATAGGGTCCACAGTCGAAATCGGCAAGGCAGCATCCATTTTAAAATTATTAGGCGATAAAACACGGCTCACAATGGTAAAGCTATTAAACAACCATGATTGCTGTGTATGTGAGTTTGTTGAGATTTTTAAAATGAGTCAGCCGGCCATCAGCCAGCATCTGCGGAAACTAAAAGATGCCGGTGTGGTAAGGGAAAACAGGAGGGGTCAGTGGATTATTTATTCATTGAATCAGGAAAGTGACTATTACCCATTGGTTCAGAATGTGCTTGATCACCTTCCAAGCCAGGATTATTTATTAACAGAATTGGAAGAGCAGGGATTGCGAATTTCCTGTGAGTAAGAGGGGGGAATACATTGACTCAAATAATTTTAGCATCGGTGATTTTCTTAGTCACCCTCATATTAGTCATTTGGCAGCCAAAAGGTCTGTCCATCGGCTGGTCCGCATGCGGCGGAGCCATCCTCGCCTTAATAGCCGGTGTGGTTGATTTTAATGATGTCATAGATGTTACATCCATTGTCTGGAATGCCACATTAACCTTTATTGCCATCATCATTATATCGCTTATTTTAGATGAAATCGGGTTTTTCGAATGGGCTGCTTTACATATGGCAAGAGCGGCAAAGGGCAGCGGGGTGAAGATGTTCATTTACGTTTCTATTTTGGGAGCGATTGTCGCAGCATTCTTTGCGAATGATGGAGCGGCACTCATTCTCACCCCAATTGTCCTGGCGATGGTGCGGAACCTTCAATTTGAAGAAAAATTGGTTTTTCCGTTTATTATCGCAAGCGGATTTATTGCGGATACAACGTCCCTGCCATTGGTTGTCAGCAACCTGGTCAATATCGTCTCAGCTGACTTTTTTGGCATCGGCTTTGTGGAATATGCGTCCCGCATGATTATTCCGAACTTCTTTTCACTGGGTGCCAGCATTTTGGTTTTATTCTTATACTTTAGAAAAAGCATTCCAAAGAATTATGATTTATCTCATTTGAAAAAACCAGCAGAAGCAGTTAAAGACAGCAAAATGTTCCGGTTGTCATGGCTCGTTTTAGGCATCTTATTAATAGGTTATTTTGCAAGTGAGTGGCTTGGTGTCCCGGTTTCATTGATCGCAGGCATTGTAACGGTGTTCTTTCTGATCATGGCGCGAAGAAGCCCGGCCGTGAATACGCGCACTGTCATCAAGGGTGCACCATGGGCTATCGTATTCTTTTCGATTGGCATGTATGTAGTGGTTTACGGATTAAGAAACGCGGGTCTTACAAATGTATTGGCTGATTTAATTCAAATGACAGCTGACCAGGGACTATTTGCAGCAACGATCGGAATGGGATTCATTGCGGCCATCCTTTCTTCTGTCATGAACAATATGCCAACCGTTATGATTGACGCCCTGGCCATTGCTGAAACCGATACAAGCGGAATTATTCGTGAAGCCCTTATCTATGCGAACGTGATTGGATCAGATCTTGGACCGAAAATCACGCCGATTGGGTCCCTCGCAACTTTGCTGTGGCTTCATGTATTGTCCCTGAAGGGAGTAAAAATCTCATGGGGAACGTACTTTAAAACAGGAATCATATTAACGATACCAACACTGTTCATTACATTAACCGGATTGTACATTTGGCTAATGATTATCTAAAAAGGAGAATCTCAACATGACTAAAAAAACAATCTACTTCCTATGCACAGGCAATTCATGCCGCAGCCAGATGGCAGAAGGATGGGCAAAACAGCATTTAGGTGAAGAATGGAATGTTTATAGTGCAGGGATTGAAGCACATGGCTTGAATCCGAACGCTGTAAAAGCAATGAAGGAAGCTGGAATTGACATCTCGAATCAGACTTCTGATATCATTGATCCTGAAATTCTAAATAATGCCGACTTGGTTGTAACACTTTGCGGAGATGCAGCTGATAAATGCCCAATGACACCTCCTCATGTAAAGCGCGAGCACTGGGGATTTGATGACCCTGCAAAGGCAGAAGGAACAGAAGAAGAGAAATGGGCTTTCTTCCAGCGTGTCCGTGACGAAATCGGCGGGCGGATTAGAACATTTGCCGAAACTGGAAAGTAAATAATATACTTAAAAAACATCCAAAGGGAGGGAACAGGCA
Source organism: Cytobacillus sp. FSL H8-0458 (assembly GCF_038002165.1). Lineage (NCBI taxonomy): Bacteria > Bacillati > Bacillota > Bacilli > Caryophanales > Bacillaceae > Cytobacillus > Cytobacillus sp. FSL H8-0458. Next base: position 1,176,913 of record NZ_JBBOBR010000001.1, read on the forward strand.
TGAAAATTACAGACAATGCGCGTGACGAATTGAAGAAAATGCTGGAAGAGCAAACTGCCAGCAGCGTCCGCATCTTTTTTGACGGCTATGGCTGAGGACAGCCAAGAATAGGACTGGCTCTGGATGAGCCGGCAGCAGATGATATTATTGTCACTATCAATGAAATCAAAGTAGCAATCGACCCGATTATTGAACCAAACACCGAAGACCTTGTTTTAGAGCGGAGCGGTAACGGAAGCGGGATCTCTATGATCGGGAATACGGGAAGATGCTGTTAAGAGAGGGCCTTTAGGGGCCCTTTTTATTTTGATCAAGTCCATGCTCCTAAATAAATCATTCACATACATTATGGTATCTGGCATGGAGAGGTGAATGTGTTGTATTACTCTAATTATCCTTATGGGCATCACTTTAGCAGCAGACATGTGAATCATCAGGCTTTTCCAAATACCAGCAGAGAGAGAGCGGGCTTTTCCAAAGAGGAGGCCGCAGCCATTGCACTGCTGTTGGGAGTCGATTTTACGAAAACCCAGTTTGATTTGAATGAATTCTGGATGGGTGTTAATACAGAACTGGAACATGGAAAACGATCAAGCCAAACGAATGTTACTGGAAATGACCCGCTTCTTACAGGGAAAATTGCCCTTGCGCATCTTAACGAGTTTCCTGACTATTATAAGAGATTAAAAGTTCTGGAAGCGGAAGCTAAAGCCTATTGGAATTCATTGCAGAAAGGCTGACGGAAACAAAAAAGCAATGCAGTCCACAAAAGAGGGGTGCATTGCTTTTTTAGCTTACTGTTCCGATGTTTTTTCAGTTAAAAAGGTAATCGCCACAAAAAGTGCAAAGGCAAACAACAGCAGGGTTCCGCCGACAATAAAGAAGACTAGAACAAAGGTATCCCCTAAATTGAACGGATTTAAAGTATACATCCACATGCCGATTGTCAGACCCAGCGATCCTGCCATTCCAAGGATGCTGTGAATGGAAACGAGTTTTTTATATTTTACGCGGTAGACTTTATAAAAGATTCCCCATGCAAATACGGAAAGCCATCCTACCAGCAGGATGTGGGCATGAATGGGCCTTAATGAATAATCCATCTGCCCGGACATATGCGACCCAAGGTAGGTTCCGATAATGCCAAAAATAGCTGCAAATCTTATTAATCTAATACTCCATTTTTGTTCCATAGTGTTTATTCCTCCCGTTGTTTCTCCCTGAAAAATGTAATGGTAAAGGTGGTGCCTTCGCCAGCCTGGCTGTCTGCTTTGATTTCCCCATTATGCAGCTCAATGATTTGTTTTACAATCGATAGTCCGAGTCCTGTGCCATCTTTTTTCCTGGCCGAGTCCACCCGGTAAAAGCGCTCGAAAACCTGGCTGATGGCATCCTCAGATATTCCAATCCCGGTGTCTTTAAAAACAACTTCAATCGCTGTTTGGGTTTGAGACAGGCTGATCAGAATGCTGCCGCCATGTGAGTTATATTTTATCGCATTCGTCAGCAGGTTGTCCCAGATATTCACCAAAAGCTCCGGGTCCCCCTTAAAAATGACCGGCGCGAGCTTGTAGGAAATCTCAATTTCTTTTTCTTCCAGCCGCCATTGATGCCTGCGGATGGTTTCCTTGATCTGCTCATCCAATTTAACTTCTGAAAGCTTCATCGGATAGGAGTTCTGGTCAAGGGAAGTCAAAAGCAGAAGCTGTTTGGTCAGATTGGACAGCCGCTTCGACTCCTGGTCAATTATTTGCACGTATTCGAAATGTTCTTCATCTGACAGCTTCTGTGTCTGCAGAAGCTCCGCATACCCCTGAATATTCATAAGAGGGGACTGAAAGTCATGGGACACATTATTGATGAATGCCTTCCGGGCCTCATCATTGTGCTGCAGCTGAGACTGCATGCGGCTGAAGCTTTCTGCGAGCTGTCCAATTTCATCCCTTCGTTCAATATTCAAAGGGAAGTTGAAATTCTCACGAGTAATTTCCTTGGTCGCCTCCGTCAGCTTCGTGATCGGTTTGATCAGATGCTTGGCGAACCAGATCACCCCGGTAATGCTGACAACGGCAATGGCAACAAAGAACCACGCAAAGATCATGTGAATGTCCGAGAAAAGCAGCTTATTATTTGGCCGGAGAAAAAGCCCGTAATTCTGATTGTCCATGGTAAAAGGGACGCCGACCGTATTTTTAAGGTCGTTTGAAAAATGGCCCATCATCAGAAATTGGCCGGCAAAGCTATCCATCCCATGATAAACCTTTTGGTCGGTCAGTACCTTTTCAGCTTCCTCAGGCAGATCTGTCTTATTGAAAGGCTGCCCGAAAAATTCTCCATCTCCGGATTCACTTACGATATAGAGCTGATAGCCGAGCTTGCTCATGGAATTTAAGTACGTTTCATAAGTGGAGCCAGAGGAATGCATATGTTCAAGGCCATTCGCAATTTCCTCTGCAATCCTTACATTGTGTCTGTCGATTTTCCCTTTAGTAGAAGCCATATAGACCCAGTTTGTTAAAAAGAAGGAAAGCAGGATACTTATGGCTAAAATCACAAGTGTGGCTGCAATGAATTTCCGGTAGAGCGTCTTCATGTTGTTTCCTCAAGCTTATACCCGATGCCGCGTATGGTCTGAATCTCAACGGTTGCCCCGTATTTTTTCAACCGGTCGCGAATTCGGTTGATATGGGTATTTAAAGTCTGTTCGCTGCCTTCATAATCCGCTCCCCACGCCTGTTCAATCAATGCGGCCCTCTGTGTTATTTTATTTTTTCGTGCCGAAAGCAGGCTCAGGAGCTCAAATTCCTTTAATGGAAAAAGGATGGTCTCCTGATTGATTTCCACTTCAAAGCTTTTCCTGTCAATGGACAGATTACCGGCTTTAACGACTGTTTCCATCGCCCGCTCAGCTCTTCTTAACACAACGGCCACCCGGAAAAGGAGCTCCTTCACTTCAAACGGCTTGACAATATAATCCTCAGATCCGGATAGGAAGCCCTGTTCTTTATCGCTAAGCTGCCCCTTTGCCGTCAGTAGTATAACAGGGATACCAAAGTCGTTTGTCAGAAGCCTGGTGAGTTCGAATCCGTTCATGCCAGGCATCATGACATCGACAACGGCTAAATCTGCCGTTTGCTCTTCTAAAAGCATTAAAGCTTCTTGAGCATTGTCTGCACGCAGCACTTGATAGCCTTCACGATTTAGATGGATCGTAACGAGTTTTTGTATATGAACATCATCATCTACGACTAGTATTTTCATAGCAGGGCCTCCTTAAAGGGAATAGGGAGGGACCCTCACTCTATTCCGAATTTTTTTCCCGGGAAGTTTCCTTATCTTTTTCGAAAAATAAGATCAATGCCGGAAGCAGCATTCCTCTCACAAGGAAGGTATCAATCAATATTCCCATGGCAACGATGAAGCCAAAGACGAATAAGTCCGCGATTGGCATGGTCATCAGGGCGGCAAATGTAGCAGCCAGAATGAGGCCAGCCGAAGAAATAACGCCGCCGGTATTGCGGATGGAAATTTCAAGAGCGTCCTTCACTCGATTTTTCTTCCTTTCCTCCATAAAACGCGAAACCAGGATGATGTTATAATCAATCCCCAATGCTACAAGGAAAATAAAAGAATAGACTGGAACACGTGAACTGATGGCTTCAAAGCCGAATAATACATCAACAAGGAATATCCCCAGTCCTAAAGCCGAGACAAATGAAAGCAAAATAGTTGCCATCATGTAGATCGGCATCCTGATGGATTTTGTAAGTGCAAATAACAGCGCCAGGATCAGAACTGTTTCAAGCAGGACAATTTTTAGTATATCATCATTGTTGACATCCTGTTCGTCCACTATTTTCGGAGTAACCCCACTATAGTAGGACTGGGCTTCCACACCGATTTCTTCTAATAGCTCAGGTGTGTCGTCACGCAAATTTTTCATAAAGGATATGGCTTCAGTTGAATATGGATTGATAGATAGGGCGACACTCATTTTTGCCGCCTTGCCGTCTTCTGATAGGGCAGACAGGCGGACAGAGGCAACTTCATCATATTCTTGCAGCTTTTCACTTATCGCTGCTGTATCGTTTTCAGCCAGCTTCTGATCACTGACAACCAGAAGTGTCGAAGGAGCCAGCTCGCCTTTGTCATATCTGGCTTCCACTATTTCATAGCCGACCCGCGATGGCAGATCCTTCGGGAATTTCTTGACGGTGTCGAATTCATAATCAAGATTGAAAATATTAAACGCTGTGATGAGCATGAAAATGCCGACAATTCCGCCTGAGAGGCCGGGCTTGTTCACTACGAATCTGGCAATGGGTCCCCAGACACTATGTTTAACTTCTGTTTCAGCACCATATTTAGGAACCTTCGGCCAGAACGCCTTGCGTCCAAACAGGGTGAATAGAGCTGGAACCAGTGTAATGGAAGCAAGCATGATAAAAAACATCGCCGTTCCAAAAATCGGGGCAAAGTTCTGATAATCACGGAAATCCGCGAAGAACAGAACCAGCATGGCAGCAAGAACCGTTCCACCCGCAAAGAAAACAGGCTCGCCGGTTGCCCGCATGGCATGTTTCATGGCTTCATATTTGTTTTCGAAATGGTTAAGCTCCTCACGGTAACGGGAGAAAACAAATAAGGAATAATCAATCACGGCAGCAAACAGCAAAATGCTCATGATGGAGGTCGTCTGGTTATTGATCTCAAGTCCGCCGGCACCCATTAAAGCAACACTCTGGTTTACGACCTGGTAGACGATCGCCGTTGCCAGAAGCGGAATGATGGCAAGCAACGGTGAACGGTAAATGGCTATAAGCAAGACAAGAATGATGACAACGGTGGCAATCAGGAGAACAAAGTCTGCCTGTTCGAACAGCTTGACTGTATCTCCGGCAATACCGGCTGGACCAGTGATATAAAAGGAAGTGCTTTCAAGATCCTCCGCAATTTTATTACCGACTTGTGACACATGATCATTTATTTCGGCATACTGGTCATTGCCAAGTCCCTGTTCAAGCTCCATCGGCACAATTAGGGTGGACTTGCCCTCAGAAATGAAAGAGCCAAGTACTTGCGGCGGAAGCTTGCTGATATCGATAATCGTCTTGATTCCATCGATGTCCTCAAGCATGATTCCTTCCAGAATCTGTTTCGCTTCTTCGATTTGAACCTCGCCATTTTCATTATGGAAAACCAGAATGCCTGGAGTTCCTTGTTTGTTTGGAAAATATTCTTCTGTTTTATTCTGGGCAATAATGGATTTGGCTTCATCAGGAAGTGACTGGAAATTATTAGTTTTATAATCCCCGAGCATCGGACCTGCACTTAAGCCAATCATCAGCACAAGCCAGCCGATAATCGTAATCCACATTCCCCGTTTGGTGGAAACCCAATCTGTTACCCCATGCAGCAGTTTTTTCACATAAAAGCCTCCTAAAATATTTTCAATGGCTATTTTACAAAATGAAAATAAACTGAACCTCAACTTCTGTTTACAATTAGCCCGGTGCATGAAACAAGTGGTTTATATAGAAAATATAATCATATTAACAAGAGGAGGGACAAGGATGAAAACAGCACTTTTAATTTTGGATATGCAAAAGGGATTTGACGACCCTTATTGGGGAAAGCGGAATAATCCCCAGGCTGAAAACAATGCCTTTCGCCTGCTGACAGAATGGAGGAAGCGGCAGTGGCCCATTTTCTTTTCTAAGCATTTGTCTCTTGACCCGCAATCGCCTCTTTATCACAAAAATGAAGCGGGAATCCAATTTAAGGACCTGCTTGCACCAAAATCCGGGGAACAGGTTTTTACAAAGAATGTAAACAGTGCCTTCATCGGCACAGAGCTTGAAATCCAATTACGGCAGCAGCAGATCAAATCTGTTGTCATCACAGGTCTGTCCACACAGCATTGTGTTTCAACCACAACGAGAATGAGCGCTAATTTAGGGTTTATAAGTTATTTGGTGTCAGATGCGGTTGCCGCTTTTGATATTACGGATCATAAGGGAGTTGTTCATTCGGCGGAGATCGTGCAGGAGTTGGAGCTCGCGGCATTGCACAAAGAGTTTGCTGTGATTATGACGGCTGATGAAGTGATAAAAATGTTGACCTAATATTGGCTGTATTTCTTTAGGGAGGCATAAGGCTCTTTTAAATTTGAAAGGTGTGTGTTTTTAGTATGCCAGTTAGTGAAACGATTCTCCGTGTAACCATCTCGTTTTTGGTACTATTTTTGCTGGCAAGGCTGATGGGGCGGAAGGAAATTGGGCAAATGACCTTTTTCAACTGGGCTTCCGCCATCGGAATCGGGTCAATCGGCGGAAACCTTGCTGTGAACGAAAGCACCCGAATCAAGGATGGAGTCATCGCACTGGTTTTTTGGACGCTTTTTACCATTGCAATGGATATGCTCGACCTTAAATCAAAACAGGGACGGGCAGTTACAACTGGGGATCCCCTGATTGTCATAAAAGCAGGCAGAATCATGGAATCCGCTCTTAAAGCAGCGAGGGTGGACCTCGATGAGCTTCAGGCACTGTTAAGGCAAAAGGATATCTTTTCTTTTAGTGATGTAGATTACGCCATTCTCGAAACAAACGGAGACCTGTCTGTGTTAAAGAAGGCAAGTCAACAGGCTGTGACGAAAACGGATCTAAACATCAGCAGTCCAAACAGGGCTCTGTTTCCTCTGCCGACAGAAGTCATTGCTGATGGAAAAGTCAATTCAGAAAACCTGACGAAATTAGATTTAGATGAAAACTGGCTTGACCGGGAACTGAAAAAAGCGGACATCCGCTCTGTTGAAGAAGTGTTTTTTGCACAAGTCCAGCAGGATGGCACTGTTTATTTTGATCCAAAAGACAAATAGAGGACAGAAGCGGTTTCTGTCCTTTTATTTATACTTGAAAGTTTCCAGCAGCCGATGAAAGGGGCATTTGGAAATGGCGGTGTCATCATCGCGAAGAAAATATTGTTTCCATTCATAATTGTTTTCGGCGCCATAACTGTTCAGATCAGGATGGATGCTGATGGCGTCATATTTTAGGAGCCGTTTGCGAACCTGATTTTTAATGCGGGATGCCAATGTCTCTTTCTTCATGAACTCCTGCAGCACCCATCTCGGTGTGATGGCCAGCATCATCGTATCAAAATGGCGGCTCTGCCGATTATTATGCGCTGGGGTGGCACAGTACATAAAATATTTTTCCCCGTGAAAGCAGAACTCCCAAAGCGGATCGTGCGGATCTTTAGGGATCCCGTTTGGCCACTCCACTTCATCAATCTCAGACAGCCCCGTCAGCTGATCCCAAAAAAGCTGCTCATATTCCTCCACGCTCAAATTACTATTATTACTATTATGTTTATAAAAAATGATCAGTGAAGTGTAGCTTCCATAATCTCTTGAGTGCCGTGTGAATTCCTTCAGGATGGATGCTGTCTGCTGGATGGAGGCCGGATCTCCTGGATTGTCCGCAAATCCATATCGCAGCTGATTTTTCACAAACCCGATGGTTGCAGGGATGCAGGGGAAGGGTTTATCTTTATCCGTCATTTTTTTCTGGAATCTATCTAAGGCATTCAGCTGCCAATCTTCTAAACTTTGCAGGCTGGAGGAGCTGGCAGTATATAAATGGCTGACCTTGGTCACCCCCTCTAACTCCTATACTATATTCCAAGCGGGATAAGGCGGGTGAGTGTCCATGGTGAAAATGGGCGGTCAGAGGCGGGGGATGGGGGTGCAGGGTTAGTCATCGCGGGTACATGACGACGAAAAGGAGTGGAGAGAAGAGAAAATAGTAGCCAACGGGTTTATGAGGACGAAAAGGAGTGTGTAGAGAAGAGAAAATGGTAGCCATGTCAGGTTTATAGCGACCAAATAATAGATGCAGCAGGCTGGAAGCTAGTTGTTAATCAACATGAAGTCCTGAAATTATTAAAATTCAATGGTTTATCCTACAAAATTCCCGGGTAAAGAAATATGTTTAGGTTTAAGATGAAGCGGACTCAGTTTAATAGGATTAAATCAAGGTGCTATAGGGGGAGAACATGAATAATCAGATGCGTCTTTTAGGGGAAAAGATTTTAAAAGAGAAGGACACATTAGCGAAAAAGCTGCATAAGGATCGAATGAGCGGTGTTTTGATGACAGACACAGAGAGACTTCGGGCAGACAAACTGGAAGCCCGCATTGTTCAGATTCAGGCTGAGTTTATTGAATTGTTCGGTGAAGCATTGCTGAATCATGAGAACAAAGATGAAGCAATGGAAAAGATTGAAAAATGGTGCAAGGAGACAGGCAAGTATTTCTTTAAGCTCGGGATCCCTTTGGATGAAACTTTAAAAGATGCGGGATATTACCGAAAATATATCTGGAAAGAACTAGAAGAAACAATGATGGAGCATGAGTTGCCGGCTGCAGAGGTTATAAAGGTGGTCTATTTAATAGATCCCCTGCTGGATCATTACATTCATTGTTTCAGCATGGCTTATGTCAATTTCCATCAGTTAACACTCGAGAATGCAAAGCAGGCTTTCCTTGAGTTATCTGTCCCGGTTGTTCCCCTTTCTAAAGGGGTAGGCATCCTGCCGTTAATTGGGAATATTGATACAGGGAGAGCTCGGCTGTTAATGGAAGAAACATTAAAACAATCTGCACACCTAAAGCTGTCTCATTTAATTTTAGACCTTTCCGGTGTAATGATTGTCGATACCATGGTCGCAGATCAGCTGTTTAAAGTAATTGAAGCATTATCGCTTGTCGGCGTTAAGACAATCATTACCGGAATCAGACCGGAAGTGGCGCAGACGATTGTTACTCTCGGCATTAACCTGAATGGCATACAGGTAAAAGCCAATGTATATCAGGCTTTTGAAGAACTGCATGGATAAAATTGAAAATAGCAGAGGAATTCAGATTGGATTTCCTCTGCTATTTTTTAGTTTTAATGCCGAGGGCATCGATTCAATTTTTCCGCATTTGAACCGTGTTAATTTTCCCAACCGTGAATACAATGAATCAAACAGCACTTCAATGAATATTGAGGGGTGATCACATCATGTTTTCGGTAACGGGAATGCAGGGGTTTGAAATATTTTCGCTTATGCATCTGGTTACGTTGTTTCTTTTCTTTTTTACGGCCTGGTGGCTGATGTATTACAGGCAGGCGCTCAGGGCTTATCAGAAAATCATTAAATGGACGCTGTTTTTTACGTTGCTTGCCTGTGAAGTGACGTACCATGTATGGCTGGTCCTGACAAATCAGTGGGATGTGTCAAATCTGCCGCTCCAGTTATGTTCCTTGAGCACTTTCATTGTGCTTTACCTGTTTTTAAAACCTAATCACAAGGCTTTTTGGCTGCTGTATTTCATTGGTACAATTCCTCCCATTTTAAGCATGGTGACACCTGATATGGTGTACCAATTTCCTCATTACCGCTACATCAAATACTTTCTTCATCATTCAGCTATTCCATTAGCCGTACTCTATTTTATTTTGTTTGAAGGATACCGGGTGCCGAAAAAAGCGGTGCTGACCGGCTTTTTAACACTTAACGTAATTGCGGTGCCAGTCTTCTTTTTAAATCTGCTGCTGGGGACGAATTTTTTCTATTTAGCGAGCCCGACAGAAACCAAAACTCTGCTGTCATTTTTCGGAAATGGCGTCTGGTATTATGTAACGCTTGAAGCCGCTGCGTTATTTGTCTTTTTTATAACTTATTTACCGATGCATTATTTGCAGAGAACCGAACATAATAGAGTCCAGGACAATTGAAAACCGTAATCCTGCTTGTGGGCAGGATTACGGCTTTTTTTATCGCTTATTCTGCTCCTTTTCTTTTTCATATTGCCGCTGCGGAGTCATTTTGGAAATGGCATCATCCACAACTTCCTGGGCTTTCTTCGCTTCCCGATCCTGTTTTTGTGCTTCCTCCTGAATGCGGTTAACATCCTGCGGTGTATTTTCGCTCATATTATTTGCCTCCCTTTTTCCTATATGTTTTTAATGTTTCCTTTTTAAAAGGGAATAAACAATCTGGATAGAGATGACAACACGCAGGCTGATGACAGATTTTTATTTTATGTATATACCTTCACCCATTTTAGCCCATTGAACTTGATTTCCTCCTCCGGCCAATTCTGCGGCAAATCTGCATCAGTTATAACAAAATCAATAGCTGAAAAAGGGCTGATATGGAAAAATGCCCTTTGATTCAGTTTTGAGGAATCGGCTGCCACATAAACCTGTTTAGATCTTTTTATCATGATGGAGGAGGCAGCAGCTTCATCCATATCATAATCGCATATTCCTTCGCGGTTCATTCCTCCACATGAGATAAAGGCCTTGTCAAAGTAGAAGTGTTCCAGCATCTGGTTAGTTAGTGAACCAGATGTTGAGCGCTGCAGGGGATTCACGGTCCCGCCAATCAGAATGACCTTGCCACTGAACTGTTTATTTTCCATTCTTGTATTTAATACATCTGCGGCAGCCAAGGAATTGGTTACGATCGTAACGTTCTCAACATTTTCAATCGAGCCGGCAATATGAAGAGTTGTGGAGCCGACATCCAAAACGATTGTTTCTCCATCGGAAATAAAGCTTGCGGCAGCTTCACCAATTTTCTTTTTGATGGGAAGGCCTATACCAATCCTTTTATTTAATTGCTGCTCCTTCTCTAAGCCAAAATAACATATCGCTCCTCCATGGATTCTTCGCAATTTGTTTCTCTTCTCGAGCCGTCTCAAGTCACTCCGGATTGTTTCAGGCGTTACACTTAATTTCCTGGAGAGCTCCGCAACACTCACTTTATTTTTAATTTCTAATTCCCTGATAATTCTCCTGTGCCTTTCCGCAACAATCCCTTTTTTCATAAATAGCAGCCCCCGCTTTCATGTTATGGATTAGTATAGGGCTGAAGTTTTAAAAATTGAGGTCAAAAATATTAATTTATTTAAAAGTTTTAAAACAGAAAGGAAAACAAAAGAATACAAAGAGAGGAAAGTCCCGAATTCCATTCTTTATTCCTATTAATCTCCAATGAATTATTCAAAATCCTATTTTTGTTTGTCTTTTTGCCTTTGTTTTCTTTACTAAACAATCTATTGATATTAATACTTCTTTAATAGATTTATTCTAGGATTTTAACCGTAGGGGAAAATTATTTATCAATTCATGGAGGTAAGGCTGATGAAGAAAGAAAATGAAAGCAAAGGGATGGATAGAAGGACATTTATTAAAGCGGGCGGAGCAGGGACACTGGCTTTAACCATGGCAGCCGCAGGTTTACCAGGAGACTTATTCGAAAGCAGGGTCCAGGCGGAAGAGATAAGTGAAAAGCTGGAAGGACCGAGACTTTCCTTCAACTCAAATGGGAAATTTAAAATTGTACAATTTAATGATACGCAGGATGACGAACGGATCGACAGACGGACCATACAGCTGATGGAAAAGGTGCTGGATTCCGAGAAGCCTGATTTTGTCGTTTTAAATGGTGACAATATAACAGGCGGCTGTGATACAGAATTAGAAATGATGCAAGCGATGAATAATGTTGTCCAGCCAATGGAGCAAAGGAAGATCCGCTGGGCGGCTACGTTTGGAAATCACGATGAGGACTCAACTCCAAAGAGCGGCATGGATGAGAGCGGCATGCTCAAGTTCTATATGAAATACAAGTATAATATGAACACTCCTGGACAAAAAGATCTTACGGGAACAGGTAATATGAATCTATTAATCAAAAAATCCAGAGGGAATAAGGCAGCATTTAATCTTTGGCTTTTAGACAGCGGCAGATATGCCCCTCAAACGATCGCCGGGCAGGATTTCAAGGGCTATCCAACATGGGATTGGCTGCGATTTAATCAGGTCAATTGGTATTACGAAAGATCCAAAGCAATAGAAAAGCGGTATGGCTATAAAGTGCCTTCTCTTGTATTCATTCATATTCCTCTATGGGAGCACCGTTTTATGTGGTGGGGAAGTGTGGATGGACGTACACAGGCAGGGCATGATTTGGCTGTGGCCAGGCATCAAATCAATGGAGAGCGGAATGAAGATGAGTGTCCCGGCCCGATCAACAGCGGTCTTTTCACAGCTATGCTGGAAAGAGGGGATGTAAAGGGAGTATTCTGCGGCCATGACCATATAAATACATATTGCGGAAACTACTATGGAATTCTTCTCGGATATGCCGGAAATACCGGCTTTGGCACTTACGGTCTTTCAGGCCCCGACAGAAACAGACTTCGGGGTGCGAGAGTGTTTAATTTAGATGAGAATCATGAAGGTGTTTTGGCCGATACACATATGGTTTTTGCCAAAGACTACGGAATTGATTTAACAGCCAACGACCAGAGCATGGATCCGCTGCCGCTGGAGGAAAAATAGGCTAAACAGATTTTTATAGAAATCTCGAAAAATTGATGAAGGAGCTTATAAAACATGAAAGAAATCCGGAATGCTGACAAAGATGGTAATATTTTTTCAAGAGAAATGGACCGCCGTGCTTTTTTGCAGAAAACGACCTTGGCTGCCAGTGCAACAATCGGATTATCTCTTGCTAACTCTCTTAATGTAATTACAGCAAGTGCAGCCTCTTCTGCTTCGATAATGAATTCTGCCGGCAAGCCGGACTTGGTATTCCCGGTTATCAGTGACGTTCATATCCATAACAGCAGCAATAAAACTCTTGAAAAGTTTATAACTACCTTGGAACAATTAAATAAGGCTGTACCGAAGCAGGATGCTTTTGTGGTTGTGGGAGATTTAACTGATTATGGATATGAGTCGGAATTCGATAAGTTTATGTCAGCTTATCATGCCCGCAAACAGCCAGGTGCCGTTCCGATGTTTGCCATAGGGAACCATGACTATTGGAATGGCTTATCAGTATCTGACGCACAAAAGCGATTCCTATCAAAAACAGGCATGGAATCTATCCGCTTTCACAAAGTAATTAAAGGCTATCATTTTATCATTCTCGGAACAGAAGATGGATTAACAGAGGGCACCTTTTCCGCTGAACAGATTAATTGGCTGGGTCACCAGCTGAAGATTGCGCATGAAGATGATTGGAAGAAGCCGATTTTTGTCTTTCATCATCAGCCGATTAAAGGGACGGTCTATGGAAGCGAATGGGGTTTTACTAAGAATAGAGACCTTTTTTACAACACCTTAAAGGAATATCCGCAAGTTATCTCATTTTCCGGTCATACCCACTATCCTCTTGATGACCCGAGAATCATTCACCAGAAGGATTTTACTTCAATCGGGACTTCAACCGGCGCCTATTTGTGGCTGGATGCCGGCAGAATTCAAGGGGAAGTGCCTGAGGGTGCAGATGTTCTGAATCAGGCATTAGTTGTAGAGGTGCATAATAATAAGGTGCTGATTAAGCGCCGTGATATTCATCATAATGACTGGACTGGAAATCCGTTTGAAATCAGCTATCCGGCAAATAAGAAGAAATTTGTTTACACAGAAGACAGAGATAAGAAAGCGCCATTTTTTACAAAAGATGCGATGCTATCCATTAATCATGAAATGACATCAGCCACTGCCATGGCCATTATGTTTACGCAAGCCAAGGATGATCTGCTGGTTCATGACTACAGGGTAGTGGTAAGGCATGCAAATACAGAGGCAGTTGTGAAGGAATTTCTTGCTTTCTCGGAATTCTATAAAGATCCTGTGCCAAATCCGTTAACGTTAACCATTGAAGGATTACAGGCCAATACAGCCTATCAAATTGAGGTGCATGCAATGGATGCTTATGGGAATGTATGTAAGAGACCTTTAAGAGCTTTAGGGAAGACGAAAACATTGGCTGCCGCAGAAACCGTTTAATCTAGAAGGTTAGTAACAATACTCAGCAGGAGGGATGAAGATGCTCCAAAATATAGGTATACCTGGACTAATACTAGTATTAGTTATCGCACTTATCATTTTCGGTCCATCGAAGCTGCCGGAAATTGGCCGGGCATTCGGCTCGACTTTGAGGGAATTCAAAAGCTCAACAAAAGAATTGCTTTCAGAGAACCAGGAAGACAGCAGCAAAACGAAATAACAAAGAAGAAAGGGGCCAACTTTTTTGAAGTTGGCCCTATTTTGTGCAGGCTTTTTTGAAAAATAGCTGTTTTTTTAAAAGTTATCCGTTAAATAAGACATTTGCTGCTTCATCTAGTCTAGTAGAAATGGGGATATCGGCCAATTTCGGAAGTTTATCGGTCAGAATTTAAATATATCGTTCACTTTTCTAATATATCGGTCAGTTGCTTTCATGATGCACTTTTACGAAAAAATGAAATTACAAACTCTTAACAGAAATTTACATCCTATTAACCTATCTGGCTTGGCACCAAGTTATTCTAGTAAAAAAGGCTATGAATAGGAGGAATGGAAATGAAAGCAGAGCTGCATTGCCATACGAATGTTTCTGATTGCCCGCTATCAATTGATGAGGTATTGAATCTGGCCATTGCCAATGAAGTTACACATTTGGCCATTACGAACCATGACACGACAATAGGGCTGCAGGAAGCTATTGAGCAAGGAAAGAGGTATGGAGTAGAGGTGATCCCTGGTATTGAAATTTCTGCTTTTGATTTTGACAGGGGTCGCCGGGTTCACATACTGGGCTATTTTATCGAACCCGGGCATAAGGCAATCGAATTGCTGTGCCAGCCGATCATTGAGCGGAGGCATAAGCTTTCGTTTGAAATGGTACAAAGGCTGATTTCAGCAGGCTACAGCATTACATGGGACCGCTGTCTGGAGCTTTCTGAAGGTGGAACCGGAGTTTATAAGCAGCATATCATGGCAGCCCTAATAGAGTCTGGATATGCTGATTGCATTTACGGTTCACTTTATAAAAAATTATTTAGCCGCGGTCAAAAAGGAGAATCGCCAGGCATCGCCTTTATCCCGATGGAATATGTGGATGCGAGACTTGCTGTTGAGGCAATTCTTGAAGCTGGCGGTGTGCCTGTGCTTGCCCACCCTGGCCAATACGGAAATTTTGAAAAGGTGCCAGAGCTGGCTGAAGCCGGCCTGCAAGGGATAGAAGTCTGGCACCCCCTTCATAGCGTACAGCATGAAGAAGCAGCAAGGAAACTGGCCATACAATATGGCTTAACCATGACTGGAGGTTCCGACTTTCACGGTGCTTACGGTGAGAAGCCGGTTGTACTGGGCAGCATGTCTCCAGGGGTGGAGAGGGTGCATGAATTAGCTGCGAGACGGCACAGACTGAAAAGCCAGAGATTATAGGCAGCACATTTAAAAGGGAGTGTGATTTTCACATGTCAATGATTTATAAACCAAAAAAGGATGAAAAGCTCTCCGTTTCACCGACGGTACATCATTCCAGCTTTATCATTGACAGTTATGCGGGGGAATGGACGTCAATCGGAGAAAGAAATAAAATTATCGAATCGAAATTTGGCGACTACACTTATACGATGGATGATGTAACAGTCAACTATACAGAAATCGGCAAGTTCTGTTCCATTGCTTCTCATGCATGCATTAATCCTGTTCAGCATCCGATGGACCGGGTGACTCAGCACCATATGACCTATCGGAAAGCCGACTATGGCTTCGGCGATCAGGATGATCATGAATTTTTTGAGTGGCGCCGTACAAACCGGGTTAAAATAGGCCATGATGTATGGATTGGGCACGGCGCCATCATCATGAAGGGTGTTGAAATCGGCACGGGAGCAGTCATCGGTTCAGGTGCAGTCGTTACAAAGGATGTTGAACCCTATACGATTGCAGCAGGCGTGCCCGCTAAGCCGCTGAAAAGAAGATTCACTGAAGAAACAGCTGCAAAGCTGTTTAAAATTGCATGGTGGGATTGGCCAAGGGAGAAGCTTGAAGCTCATTTTGAAGAATTAAATAATACGGAAGCTTTCATCAGGAAATTCGGGAGCTAAACCATAGCCTTACAAG
This sequence comes from Cytobacillus sp. FSL H8-0458, assembly GCF_038002165.1. Taxonomy (NCBI): domain Bacteria; kingdom Bacillati; phylum Bacillota; class Bacilli; order Caryophanales; family Bacillaceae; genus Cytobacillus; species Cytobacillus sp. FSL H8-0458. The sequence continues at coordinate 1,192,878 of NZ_JBBOBR010000001.1, forward strand.
ACCCAATCACAATAAGATTGGGTCATTTTCATTTTTTATAAAAATATTACAATTACGTAACTCTCCATATAAACTCTTTTTTTAGACTGGATATCGAAAGGGGCTGACTGTATGAGTGAAAAAATGATGCTGGTAGACGAGCTGATTACCCAAATAAAGGAAGGGAAGTACAAACCAAATGAAAAACTCCCTTCGGAGAATGAGCTGGCAGATCAATATAGGATTCCAAGGATGGTTGTAAGGAAAGCGTATGAACAATTACAGGATCTGGGGTTCATTTTTTCAAAGCAGGGAAGGGGCAGTTATGTCCAAAATAGGAAGCAGCAGATTCCGCTGATTTTAACAGGAGATATCAGCTTTAGCGAAAAGATGCATGAGCTTGGGTATGACTTCAGGTCAGAGAATATTTACTGTGAAAAAATCAATTTTGATTCTGAAGTTTTCCATGCGCTAAAAGTCAATCCGCAGGATGAAGTCTATAAAATTTCCCGGCTAAGAATCGTGGACGGCTGCCCAATTGCTTTGCATACATCTTATGCAGCCAAATCTGTCTTTCCGCAAATTGATAGGGATGGACCCGGGATCACCTCTATTTTCCATTATTACAAAACACAAGGCTATAAAGAATTCGCATCGGGCCAAAGTCAGCTGAGTGTGGTTTTCCCGAATGAATCTGAACGGAAAATCCTGCAATGCTCGAGTTTGATTCCGCTTTTGCTGCTGGAGTCCCTTTGCATGGACAAAGAGACGGGAACAGTGCTGGAATTCTCGAGAATTAAGTATAGAAGCGATTGCTTTACCTATTTAATTTAAATATGGCTTGGAGCAAAAATCAGGTTAATAAAACTCTTACATAATTTACACTTCTTTAACATCCGCCAGCTTGGCAACAAGATAGATTTAAGATGCAGAACAAAAACAGATGGAGGCCAAAAGGTGAAAAGAAAACAGCGAACAGAAATTTTGATTGAAGGTTCACATGAATTGGCAAAATCTTTAGCGAAAGAAATTGAGCAAAAATATTCAGTATCTGTCATACAGGAGCCTGAAAATGGACTTGTGATGATAAAGGTGCGGGAGACTTCCAGGAAAAGCCTGTTTTATTTAGGAGAAATGCTTGTCACAGAATGCAAGGCTAAGGTGGAAGGAAAGATCGGCATGGGGATTGTGAAAGGAGATCATCCGGATTTGGCTTATCATCTTGCCGTGATTGACGCGGCATTTCTCGGGGATCTTCCCGAAACCAAACCATGGGCCGGGATACTCGAAATTGAAAAGTACTATATAGATCAAAAAAGAAAAGCAAAGAATGAAGCGATTTTAAAAACAAAAGTAAGCTTTGAAACGATGGATGTTTAATAGAAGGAGGAACAGGCTTTGAAATTAGATGTTGTTCATGACCTGCAATCTGTTTATAGAAAATTAGTTGATAGCTCCTCAAGGCCAGGACTGATATCAGACCTGGGCAAGGAGGCAGCGATGCTTGATGAAGAGAATGCTGCCGGCTGCTCAAGCTCGATTTTACTGCTGGCACTAACGCTGCTTGATCCAGAGGTTACGTTTAAAGTGTATGGCCGTGAGGCTGCAGCTGTTGAAAACGAAATAAATCAATTAACTTTCGCAAAAGCGGTGCAAGCGGATCAGGCAGATTATTTATTTCTCCTGAAGGATGCCGGGGCAGGCTCGCTGGAAGATGCCATTGAAAATGCGAATCCAGGCACGTTCCTAAACCCGCACAAGTCCGCAGTGATTATAGCAGAAACAGGAGCGATTACGGCCGGTGATGACCTGTTTTTAAAAGGGCCTGGCATTCAAACTAGCACAGGAATCAGTATAGACCTGACAGGAAATTGGATTGAAAGAAGAAGTGAAAAAAATAAAGAGTATCCAACCGGGGTTGATCTGGTATTCGTGGACAGTAATCATCAGCTTTTATCACTGCCAAGAACGACTCAAATAACAGTATGCAGGGAGGTGGAGGAACAATGGGTTATGTAGCAGTAAAAGGCGGGACACAGGCCATTGAAGAGTCGATTAAACGCTTGAAATACGAAAGGCTGCATAAGGAGCAAGTGCTGGGAACCGGACAGATTGAAGCAGGCATGAGAGGGTTAATCGATCAGGTGATGTCAGAAAGCAGCTTATATAGTGAAAAGCTTGCTGCATTAGCGATCAAGCAGGCTGAAGGGAATCCGGAAGAAGCAGTATTCCTGCTTCGGGCATACCGCTCGACCCTGCAGCGAAAGTACTGCTCGAAAATCATTGAAACCGGGGACATGAAGGTGGAACGCCGGATTTCAGCCAGCTTCAAGGATATTCCCGGCGGACAGATCCTGGGGGCTACAACTGATTATACCCACCGGCTCCTGGATTTCAATTTAATGAAAGAAACGGAAAAGACGGTAAGAGAATGGCTTTCAGCTTATGCTGCAGACAATAACCCGTTTGATGAACTGCAGCAGGACCTTGATCTTGTATTACCTAAAGTGCTGGATTATTTAAGAAGAGAAGGCTTGATTCCTCCACTTGAAAACAATGATGCTGAGCCGGATGATGTGACGAGGGAAAGCCTTGAGTTCCCATCAAGCCGAAGCCAGCGCCTGCAAATTCTGACAAGAGGAGAGACGGGAGCTGTTACTTCACTCGCCTATGCGGTCATCCGAGGATACGGTGCTCTCCATCCAACTGTCGGAGAGCTGAGAGTTGGAAGCCTCCCGATAAATATTGAGCATCCGAATGAAGCCGGCAGTGATGAAGATGAATATTACATTGGCGAGATTAAAGCAACCGAAGCGGAAATGCTGATGCCATTCATGACAGAAAAGGAAAAAGGCAAAAAGGAATTGGAGTTTGAAATCGGATACGGGTTATGTTTCGGACAGAATGAAACAAAAGCGATCGCTATGGGCATTCTCGATAATTGCCTGGAGCATCCTGATAATAGCTTCCCAAGCCATAATGAGGAATTTGTCCTCCTCCATATTGATTCTGTGGAGTCAACTGGCTTTATATCACACTTGAAGATGCCGCATTATGTAACGTTCCAGTCGAAGCTTGACAGTGTGAGAAAGACAAAAGAAGCGAATGCAGAAGAACAGGAAGAGGTGCAAGCATATGAATAACGCCTATAACTTTGCTTTCTTTGACGAAGGTTCGAAGCGGGAGATTAGAAGAGCCACATTAAAAGCGATTGCAATCCCGGGTTATCAGGTTCCTTTTGCATCAAGGGAAATGCCGATTGGAAGGGGCTGGGGGACAGGCGGCCTGCAGCTGACACTCTCACTGATTGGAAGAGAGGATGTATTGAAGGTTATAGATCAGGGCTCAGATGAATCTGTCAATGCAGTCAGCATCAAAAAGCTTGTAAAGGATACAACTGGTGTCCAAATAACGGACCACACCTCCCAGGCAACCATCATCCAATCACGTCACAGAATTCCTGAGGTGCCGCTTAGGACGGACCAAATCCTTGTTTTGCAGGTGCCGCTTCCTGAACCGCTCCGTTATTTTGAACCGAGTGAACATGAGACGAAAAAGCTGCATGCGGAAAAGGAATACAGCGGTGCCTGGCTCATGCTTTTTGAACAGATTATGAAATATGGAAGCATGACAACAGGTGCAGATCATCCGGTCATGGTTCACGGCCGTTATGTAATGGCACCAAGTCCGATCCCGCGCTTTGATAACCCGAAAATGGATGAAAATGAAGCACTTATATTATTGGGAGCAGGCCGCGAAAAGAAGATATATGCAGTCCCGCCATTTACGAAAATCGTTTCCCTTGATTTTGAAGATTATCCGTTTGAAGGGGAAAATTTTGATGGGAAATGTTGCAGGCTGTGCGGATCTGAGGGAGTATTTCTTGACGAACTGATCGATGAGGCAACAGGAGAAACGTATTATCAATGCAATGATACAAGCTATTGCTGTGAAATAGTAAACGAAGTCGAAAAGGCAGGAGTGAATTAAATGACGGAATTTGAGGCCCCGCTCTTATCTGTTAAAAACTTAAACAAGCAATTTGGTCATGGCTGCGATCATTGCAGAAATCCTGAACCTATGACTCTGATAAAAAATTACTGCAGTGTGTGCGGAACAGTCTATGCCTGCAGGGATGTGTCCTTCGATGTCTACCCTGGAGAGGTGCTTGGAATTGTAGGAGAAAGCGGAAGCGGCAAGTCCACCTTAATGCAATGCCTGTACTTCGACCAGGAAACGTCCTCAGGGGAAGCGTATATTTCTTCCTACCAGAATGGCCTGAAGAATCTTTTTGTGGAGTCTTCCCAGCAAAAACGGTATATTCGCAATCATTTAATGGGGAAAGTTTATCAAAATCCCCTATTGGGTTTAAAAATTGACTTCTCTTCAATTGGAAATATTGCCGAAAAATTGATTGCGGCAGGAAGCAGGAATGTGGGATTTATGGAAGACCGGGGATCAGAGCTGCTCAGCAAGGTGAATATACCCGTCCACCGACGGAAAGAAGCTCCAAAGAATTTTTCCGGGGGAATGCAGCAGCGTGTGCAAATTGCCAAGGCACTTTCTAATCAGCCTCCAATTCTGCTTTTGGATGAGGTTACGACTGGACTGGATCTATCTGTACAGGCAAGTGTCCTGGATTTAATCAAAAGCCTGCAGCGCGAGATGAATATTAGTATAGTGCTGGTTTCGCACGATTTAGGTGTTATCCGCATGCTTGCCGACAGAACATTGGTCATGCTGGAAGGCCGTGTTATTGAACAGGGGCTGACAGATCAAATACTCGAAGACCCTCAAGCTGCATTTACTCAAAGCTTGGTTCATTCGCTTCTTTAAGGCTAACCGGAAGTAAATTCATTTCAAATTAGGGGGAAGCACTTTGTACGTCATTACAAACGGAAAACTTATTACGGTGGATACTATTCTGCAAGGATATGATCTTCTGATTGCAGATGATAGGATCAGCAGAATTGCTCCTAAGGGAGAATTGAAATTCGAAGAATCCATGGAAGTGATAGATGCAGCGGGCGGGTATGTTTCACCGGGATTTATTGATATCCATTCCGATTATATTGAACATATGGCAGCACCGAGGCCAACGTCATTAATGAACTTTCATTTAAGTCTCAGGGAAGCAGAGAAGGAGCTCATTTCCCATGGGATCACAACGATGTTCCACTCCCTTTCCCTGTATAAAGAAACTGAATATGCTTACAAGCCGATCCGGGAACCGGAAAATGTCAGAAAGCTCATTGACCTGATTGATGAGACACACAGTATGAAGCATCTTGTACGGCATCGTTTCCATGCAAGGATGGAGATTGATAATGTAGCTGAAATCGAAAATCTTAAAAGCTATATTAGTGAAAATAAAGTGCACCTGGTTTCATTTATGGATCATACTCCAGGACAAGGGCAATATCGCCATCTGGAAATTTACCGGAACACGGTAAAAAGCTATAACAGTATGAGCGATGCCGCTATAGATGTTTTAATCATGAATCACCAAACGAAGGAAAAGCTTTCAGTTGAGGATATGAAGGAGATTGCCGAGCACGCACAGGCACATAACATTGCAGTTGCTTCACATGATGATGACAGCTTCGAAAAGCTGGAGCTGGTCAGAAGCTTTGGCACGACCATCAGTGAATTCCCGATTACTCAGGAGGTAGCGTTTAAAGCAAAGGAGCTTGGCATGTACACAGTGGCCGGAGCCCCAAATGTGCTGCTCGGAGGCTCCCACAGCGGAAATCTGGGTGCAGCCGAAGCAATTCAAAATGATTCAATTGATATCTTGTGCAGTGATTACTATCCTGCAGCCATGCTTCATGCCATTTTTGAGCTGGCAAGGAATTATGGGATGGGTCTGGCAGATATGATCAGGCTTGTCACTATTAATCCTGCTAAAGCCGTGAACATGGATGAAGAAATCGGTTCGATAGAGGAAGGGAAAAAAGCAGACCTTTTAATCATTGAAAAATTGGCAGATGATTTTCCGGTAATCACGGGCGTATTCGTTGATGGAAAGCTTATCCAAAAAACAAATTATAGAATTTAATACTACTTTGAATGAAAGCAGGTGGATCGGTGGAAAATCTATTGGAAATCAGGGAACTGTCCAAATCATTTACCCTTCATAATCTTGGGAAAAATATCCACGCAGTGAGCGGTATTGATATCAGATTGAGGGAAGGGGACTTTGTTGGCATTACAGGAAAAAGCGGAAGCGGAAAATCAACCATCCTGAAATGCATTTTTGGAACATACAGACTTCAGCATGGAAGCATTTGGTACAATTCTAAAAAGTTCGGTCCTCTCAATCTTGCAGAGGCAACAAATAGACAGATGATTTATTTGCGCAAGCATGAGATAGGCTATGTATCTCAATTTCTGAATGTAATGCCCAGAACGACTGCCAGACAGCTTGTAAAGCAAGCCATTGTTGAAATGGGACGGGACCAGATTCATGCGGGGAAAGAGACAGAGCAAATGCTTTCGCATTTCGAGCTTGACCCGGAGCTATGGGACAGCTATCCTGCCACCTTTTCCGGCGGGGAAAAACTCAGGCTCAACATTGCCCGGGCGATGGTCAAGAAGCCAAGACTGCTTCTATTGGATGAACCGACGGCAAGCCTGGACTATGAATCTAAAATGAAGGTGAAAGTCTTAATAGAGCAACTAATGCATGAAGGCACGACGATGCTGGGAATCTTCCATGATCTTGAATTTATGAACAACTTATGTGATAGGGAATACAACATGCAGAATGGTGTTTTTACTTTGGCGCATTAATTCTTTACCATTGCTTAATGATTTCATATATTGCCTTATCAGTAGATTAATATTCTTTCGCTATAGTTAGGTCGATGGCAGCATAAAAATTTTTTCAATTACGAGAGGGGAAGAAATCATGAAGAAAATGGCGTTATTTCTGCTTTCTATGGCTATGACAGTAGTATTTGCAGGTTGTTCGTTTACAGCGAACTCAGAGAAGGACGATACGCTGACGATCGCCTGGCTTCCAAACGAATCAGGCGCTGATTTAGGAGAAGCCCGTGACGAAATTGGGAAACTGATAGAAGAAAAAACAGGCAAGAAAGTAGAGCATCAAACAACGACTGATTATATAGTGGCAATTGAAGCGATTGCAAACGGAAACGCAGATATGGCGTTCCTTGGGGCACAAGGTTACATAGAAGCACATAACAAAAATGAAAAAGTTCTTCCATTAGCTGTCCCGAGCGGCGAGTCAGGCACTCTGGAGGATGCAGTTTATTACAGCTGGCTGGCTGTTCAGAAGGAACAGGCGGATGAATACAAAAATGGCGGGGAGTTTGCCATAGACAATATTCAAGGAAAGAGGTTCTCCTTTGTTTCGAACAGTTCGACATCAGGATTCAAGGTTCCATCTACAGGTATTACTGATTATTTCAGCGCGAAAGAAGAGTTTAAGGATTTGACAGCAGTGGATTTGCTTGAGGGGGGAGATGACAAGTTCTTCAGTGAAGTATTATTTGGCGGCTCTCACCAGGGTTCTGCTGTTAATCTATTAAGCGGCAAAGCGGACGTGGCGGCATTCTGTGATACATGTGTGAACAATTATGTGGAGCTGGCAGAAGGTGAAGTGAACAAGTCAGGAGCAGTTTATAAAGTGAAAGATAATGCTGCTGAGCCATTAAACACGGTTGCCGGAAAAGAATTCAGCTTAATCTCAGTAACGCCTGTCTTAAATGCACCGTTTGTGATCAATTCCGGAACATTGAGCGAAGAAGACCAAAGACAGCTGCTTGAAATCATGACATCGGATGAAGTGGCAAATAACGAAAAAATCTTCGTTCCTGAGGACTCCGAATTTTCCGGATTATTCAGCAAAAAGTCTGGAGATGAGCGTCTGGTTGAAGTGGAAGATGAGTGGTTCAAACCAATCCGTGAGCTGGAAAAATAAAGGGAATCAGCCATCAGCAGGACCAGCCATTAATGTAAGATTTACTGCCCGATTAAGCAGCATAAAACAATTGGATAGGAGGGGTTAACTCATGACAGCATTATTGGAAGTTAATCACCTTACAAAGCAATTTGGCAAAGATTCGAAAGCATTGACTGATATAAGCTTCTCAGTCCAGGAAGGGGAGTTCGTTTCCATTATCGGCCCATCAGGAGCAGGGAAATCAACTCTCCTCCGCTGCATCAACCGCATGATTGATGCGACAGGCGGAGAAATCCGCTTCCAGGATCTCGATGTAATGGATTTAAAGAAAAAGGAATTAAAGCAGGTCCGCACCAAAATTGGCATGATTTTTCAGCACTATAACTTAGTGAACCGATTATCGGTAATTGAAAACACGCTGCACGGAAAATTGGGAACCAAATCCACACTGGCTGGCGTTCTTGGATATTACTGCAAAGAGGAAAAGCAGCAGGCAATCGAGATTTTGAATGTGCTTGGCCTGAACGAAATGATTTATAAGCGTACAGATCAATTAAGCGGAGGGCAAAAACAAAGGGTTGGCATTGCCCGTGCGCTTATCCAAAATCCGCGGATGCTTTTGTGCGACGAACCCATTGCGTCCCTCGATCCAAATTCGGCTAAAGTGATCATGGATCATTTAAAGAAGGTTTCATCAGCAATGGGCATTACCGTTGTTGTAAACCTTCATCAGGTAGATGTAGCCATCAAATACTCTGATAGAATCATTGGCATTAACAAGGGGCAGGTTGTGTATAACGGTTCGGCTAAAGGATTGACTTCAGAAGACATTCAGCGAATATATGGATCGGAAGCAGAAGATTTAATCTTTGATATTGGAGGCATCCATGCAGGCTGATATTTTTGCTAAGAAAAAACGAAACACACTTGCCTTCCTATTACTCCTTGGAGCCGTGACGATCCTGGCTATGATCATTACTGAGTACAATGCATTAAAGGGCTTTGCTTCAATCCCGAAAGCCATTCAATGGGGAATGGCGAACTTCTATCCAACCGCTGAATCCTTAGAAAAGCTTCCAGTTATTCTGGATAAGCTGCAGGAAACACTTCTGGTTTCGATTGCGGCTGCGACAGCAGCTGCTGTATTCGCCCTGTTATTTTCCATTCTCGGTTCAAATACAACAAGGGTAAATGCCTTTTTTGGAGCGATTACTAGAGGAATTGCCACTGTCTTTCGAAACATTGATGTTGCCGCATGGGCGCTGATTCTGCTGTTTTCTTTTGGTCAAAGCGCGTTAACCGGTTATTTTGCTTTGTTTTTTGGGTCATTTGGATTCCTGACCAGAGCTTTTACGGAAACAATTGATGAAGTGAGCGGGGATTCTGTGGAGGCGTTAAAAGCGACAGGTGCAGGCTACTTTTCCATTATCTTTCAATCGGTGATTCCATCAAGCATTCCGCAATTAATCAGCTGGATTTTGTTCATGATCGAAACGAATATCCGCAGTGCCACATTAATTGGACTGCTTACAGGATCCGGAATCGGTTTTACATTCAACTTATACTATAAAAGTCTGGCTTATGATACAGCCAGCCTAGTCGTTGTTGTCATTATTGCTGCTATCCTATTGATCGAATATGCATCCAATTATGTAAGGAAGGTGATATTGTAATGGAGGTGAAGGAACAGCTGGGTAATGTAACAGCATCAGCCGATCATCTGCTTGGCAAAAGAATGCCGGCTAAGCCTTTGAACAAAGCGGCCATTGTGACGAGATTAACTCTCTTTATTCTGGCTGCGCTGACAGTCTATGCCTTTTACAGCTTTGATTATAAGGAACTGGACTTCGCGGATGCGCTTCTCGGCACATTCGCCAATTTAAAAACCATATTCCTTGAACCGCACTTGAAGCATTTCTCCTTTGGACATGCCCTTTATCAAGTCATGATCACACTCGGGCTGGCTTTTCTGACAACCCTATTTGGAGCTATAATTGCAGTCCTATTCGGATTGCTGGCCGCTCGGAATCTGTCTTCTAAAAGGGTTTCTATAGTCATTAAAAGTATGGTTGCCTTTATTAGAGCCGTGCCGACCGTCCTGTGGGTACTGATCTTCGCCGTTGCAGCCGGTCTTGGAAGTACGGCTGCAGTGATTGGAATGACCTTCCACTCGATCGGTTATTTGATCAAAGCCTATTCGGAGTCCTTTGAAGAATTGGATAGGGGAGTGATTGAAGCGCTGCAGGCGAGCGGAGCCAATTGGTGGCAAATTGCCTTTCAAGCGGTGATCCCATCCTCCAGCACTTATATGATTTCCTGGACATTTCTCCGCTTTGAGATTAACTTTGCGGTAGCCGTTGCCATGGGAGCAGCAGCAGGAGCCGGCGGAATCGGATTTGACATGTTCATGGCAAGCAGCTTTTACCTGGATATGAGGGAAATCGGGGCTATAACTTATTTTATTCTGGCTGTTGCGATAACCCTTGAAGTCTTTGCCGCTAAGATTAAGAGAAAGCTCAAAACAGCATAGTATCAGCCAATATCTGACCAGGTCCTGTGGTGCCTGGTTTTTTGTATTTTTCTTTACTTATTGACTCTCACAGTTCATATAGTTGATGTTCGGGATCTTTGAAAAAATAAACTCAGGTTGAAATTTATAAAAATATAAAATTTTCAGAATTTAGTATTGAAATTATGAACTTATCAATCTATAATAAATTTAATTATTTTCATCAGTGGAGAAAATAATGCGTATAAAAACTTAAATATTGCGAAATACATATAAATTTTACGTATTTAATAACATGGTGAAAATAAGTTTTTTTAGATTTAAACATCTTAGAAATGCAAAAAGACAAAATTGTTCGAGGGGGAAAGCAATTTGAGAAGGGTAAACGTGTGGAAAATGCTGTTTGTTGCTTTTGTATCTGCAATTTTACTGGCTGGCTGTTCCAGCGAAGAAAGCGGAGGAACTTCTGAAAAGGAGAATTCAGGGAAATCAGCAAGCGGCAAGGATCAGGAGTTAGTCATTGCTGTTAATGAAAACTTCATTTCAATGGACCCGCATAATACGGGAGATACGAATTCAAATTCCGTCCAGACGGCTATGCTAGAGGGACTGCTGGGATCGGATGAAGAAGGGCAAATCATTCCGCAGCTGGCTGAGGAATACAGTGTCAGTGATGATGCACTGGAATATACTTTCAAGCTTCGTCAGGGTGTTACCTTCCATGATGGGGAGCCGTTCAATGCAGAAGCGGTTAAAACCAGCTTTGAAAGGATTATGAAGGATGAAAGCCTTCGTTTAAACAGCCGCGGATTTAATCTTATTACCAGCATTGATGTAATTGATGAGTATCAAATTAAAGTCACTTTAAAAGAACCATATGCAGGTATGCTGACAAGATTTGTTTCCGCTAAAATCCTAAGCCCGAAGCTGATCAATGACTCTTCCAGCGATATCGGCAAAACACCGGTTGGCACCGGTCCATTCAAGTTTGTGGAATGGGTTCAGGGGGACCATTTAACAGTTGAAAGATTTGATGATTATTGGAATAAGGCTGATCGTGTGAAAAAGATTACGTACAAGCCTGTTCCGGAAAATGGCTCTCGTGTAGCTATGCTGAAAACAGGCGAAGCACATGTGATCTATCCAGCGCCAGTACAAAACCTAAAGGAATTGGAGAGCAATTCAGACGTTGAAATTCATAAAATTCCTTCCACGATTGCCCGATATGTATCCATCAATACGATGAAAGAACCGTATGATGATGTCCGCATTCGCCAGGCCATTAACTATGCTGTGAATAAAGAGGCATTTATAAGTGTTGTCAATTCCGGCTACGGCTTGCCGCTGGACTCGATTATTCCAAGTAAAACCCAGTTTTACTCCAAACAGGAAGCCTATGATCACAACATTGATAAAGCAAAGGAATTGATGAAAGAGGCTGGATTTGAAAAAGGCTTCAAAGCTGAAATATGGGGCAACACCAATTCCGACACATTGAAGGGAATGCAGTTTATCCAGCAGCAATTAAAAGAAATTGGGATTACAGTTGAGATTAAGTCAATGGAAGAAGGCACGTTGTCAGATGAAATATATGGAGCTCAGACACCGGAAGAGGCAAAGGTGCAAATGTGGTATGTCAGCTGGTCTGCGTATCCTTCCGACACCACTAATGCAACGAAGCCATTGTTCAGCAGCAGCTCATTCCCGCCGGATGGAGCGAATACTGCATACTACAAAAATGATGATGTAGATAAGTGGATTACAGAGGTGAATCAAACTCCAGATCCTGACAAGCAGGCAGAAATCTACAATAATATTCAGTCAACTATCTACAAGGATGCACCTTGGATCTTCCTTGGGGTAGATGAGATTCTTGCAGGTTCAAGATCAAATGTCGATGGTGTCTTCATTTCTCCAACAGGCGGAATTAATGTGACAGACGCCAATCTTAAGTAAAAGCAGGGCAAGCAGAAGAGGCAAAGGCTGACAATATCCAATGCCTCTTCCTTCTAAGAAAGGGGTTTTCATTTTGCTTCAATATATCTTGAAGAGAATCCTGGAAATGATCCCGATCCTATTTATTGTTTCCATATTAATCTTTTTCTTCACTCATTTAATTCCCGGAGATCCTGCCAGATTAGTAGCAGGAAAGGATGCAACTCTTGATGAGGTCAATATTATCAGGGCAGAACTGGGGCTGGATAAACCGATTTGGGATCAATACATTACATACATGAGCAATTTATTTCAAGGAGATTTGGGGACTTCCTTAAAAACAGGCCTTCCGGTTTCAGAGATGTTTGCAGACCGTTTTATGCCCTCCGTCTATTTAACGTTCATGAGTATGGGCTGGGCATTGGTGCTTGGTTTGTTAATAGGAACATTATCAGCGGTATTCAAAAATAAATGGCCGGATTATCTTGGGATGGTCACAGCTGTTTCGGGAATTTCCATGCCGGGATTCTGGCTTGGTTTGATTCTTATTCAGATTTTTTCTGTCCAGCTCGGATGGTTTCCAACAGGCGGAGCAGAGAGCTGGAAAAGCTATATATTGCCTTCTATCACTTTAGGGGCAGGAATTATGTCCATGCTTGCCAGGTTTACCCGGTCATCTTTGCTTGAGACGTTAAGAGCCGATTTTATCCGGACGGGAAGAGCGAAAGGATTAAAAGAATCTGTAGTTATTCCAAAACATGCACTTAGAAACTCTTTAATTCCTGTCGTAACTATTGCCGGGCTGCAGTTTGGCTTCCTGCTGGGCGGATCGGTTGTCGTGGAGACTGTTTTTAGCTTTCCGGGGATGGGACGATTGCTGATCGACTCCATTGCCTTCAGGGACTATCCAGTCATTCAGGCGGAGCTATTGCTATTTTCCATCGAATTTATTCTTGTTAATTTAATCGTAGATATTATGTACAGTATGCTGAATCCGAAGATACGCTACGTTTCCTAGAGGAGGGGAATCATGGAAATCATAAAAGAAGTTAATACCTATACCCCAGTGATTCCAAAGAAAAAATACTCACCTGTTAAAGAATTCTTTAAGAATTGGAAAAAGCAAAAAATGGCATTTGGGGCAAGCATTTTTATACTGCTGCTAATTATCATTGCCATCATTGGGCCCTATATTGCACCCTATGATCCGTATGAGCCTGATTATAATACGACGCTGCAGGGTCCAAGCAATGAACATTTGGCAGGCACGGATGAATACGGCCGCGATATTTTCAGCCGCTTGCTCGTCGGTGCAAGAATCTCGCTTGGTGTCAGTTTTCTGGCTGTTTTTTTGGGAGCGGCTGGAGGAATCATTCTTGGCCTGATGAGCGGTTATTTTGGCGGCTGGCTGGATCGGCTTATTATGCGCGGCAGTGATGTTATGTTTGCGTTTCCGGATCTGCTGCTGGCAATCGCCATTGTGGCCATCTTAGGACCGGGATTAACAAATGTGGTAATTGCCGTGTCCATTTTCAGCATACCATCTTTTGCAAGACTGGTGAGGGGATCGACTTTAGAGGGGAAAGAGACCGTCTTTGTCGAAGCGGCGAAATCAATGGGAGCCTCGCACAGGAGGATTATGTTCAAGCATATTTTTCCTGAAACCCTTGGAAGCTTAATCGTATTTATTACGATGAGAATTGGAACGGCGATCTTAGCGGCCTCCAGTTTGAGTTTTCTGGGTCTCGGTGCCAGTCCTGAAACACCGGATTGGGGTGCTATGCTCAGCCTTGGACGTGATTATTTAGGAACAGCTTCCCATGTTGTCATGATGCCGGGATTAGCGATCTTTTTGACTGTTCTTGCTTTCAATCTTGTCGGAGATGGGCTCAGGGATGTCCTGGACCCTAAAACGAAGAATGAGTAAGGGAGATTGAAGAAAATGGAGAAGCTATTGCAGGTAAGCAGGCTGGAGACGCAATTTACTAAGGATAAGGAAAAACTGAAGATTTTGCGGGGCGTCAGTTTTCATATCAATAAAGGAGAGGTACTCGGGCTCGTAGGGGAATCCGGCTGCGGCAAAAGTCTAACCTCCCTGTCGATCATGAAATTATTTAAAGGCACAAGCGGAGAAATATCGGGCGGAAGCATTTCCTTCAAGGGTGAAGATCTTACTCATAAAACAGAGAGGGAAATGAGAAAGATCCGCGGAAAACAAATGGCCATGATTTTTCAGGAGCCGATGACTTCATTAAATCCCGTCATGAAAATAGGGGAACAGCTGCTGGAGCCTATCCGGCTGCATCTTGATTTAAACGAAAAACAGGCGAAGGAGCATGTGATTTTTATTTTAAAGAAAGTCGGAATCCCCCGGGCGGAAGAAATCGTTTATGAATTTCCCCATCAGCTGTCTGGAGGGATGCGGCAAAGGATTATGATTGCGATGGCCATGTCCTGCAATCCGCAGCTTCTAATAGCAGATGAGCCGACGACTGCACTGGATGTAACGATTCAGGCGCAGATACTGGAATTGATGAAACAGCTGCAGCGGGAGGAAGGAATGTCCGTTCTATTGATTACCCATGATCTGGGTGTAGTGGCGGAAATGTGTGACCGGGTAGCAGTCATGTATGCAGGCCGGGTAGTGGAGGAAGCAAATGTTTTCGATTTATTTGAAAGCCCGAAGCATCCTTATACGAAAGGACTGATAGGATCTGTTCCAAAAATCGGGCAGAGGAAGGATAAACTGACATCCATTAAAGGGAATGTGCCCGATCCCGGCAATATGCCAAAGGGCTGCAAATTTGCTCCAAGATGCAATGAGGCCATGGCTATTTGTTTTGAAGAAGAGCCGAATGCCACTGATCTGGGAAATGGGAGAAAGTGCAGCTGCTGGATGATTGAAGAAGGGAGGAAGAATGTATATGCCTGAGACACTGCTGAAAATAAACGGGCTGAAAAAGTCATTCATGCTTCCGGGCGGCATGTTTGCCAAAAAGAGATCATTAAAGGCAGTCCATGATGTGTCTTTCCGCATCGAGCAGGGAACTACATACAGCCTGGTTGGAGAAAGCGGGTGCGGCAAGTCCACAACAGGACGGCTGATCTCAAGGCTGCTGACTCCCAATCACGGTGAAATCTGGATTGATGGCGAAGAAATTTCACAAAAGAAAGAATCACAGCTGAAATTGGTGCGAAAGAAGGTGCAGATGATCTTTCAAGACCCCTACGCATCTCTTAATCCAAGAATGAAAGTAAGAGAGATTATTGCCGAACCTCTTGTGATCCATACGAAACTATCAAAAACGGAACGTAATAGATTAGTTAGCGAAATGCTGGAAGTCGTTGGACTGACAGAGCATCATGCTGACAGGTATGCTCATGAATTCAGCGGCGGACAGCGCCAGCGGATCGGCATAGCGAGGGCGCTGATTATGAAGCCTAAGCTCATTATAGCGGATGAACCCGTATCAGCTCTTGATGTTTCCATTCAATCTCAAATCCTTAACTTATTAAAGGATTTGCAGACTGAATTTAATCTTACCTACCTATTTATTTCACATGATTTAAGTGTAGTCGAACACATCAGCGACAGCATCGGGGTCATGTATCTTGGCACCATCGTAGAATCGGGACCGAAGGATGTCATCTTCTCAAATCCGCAGCATCCTTATACAAAAGCACTGCTGTCTTCTGTGCCAGTTCCGGATCCAAGGCTGAGAAGGGAGCGTATTGTCCTGCAGGGAGACTTGCCGAGTCCGGTTAACCCGCCTTCCGGGTGCCGTTTTCATACGAGATGTCCTGCATGTATGGATATTTGCAGAACAGTGGAACCAGAGGTGAAAAAAGGACTGGCTGATGATCATTTTGTTGCATGTCATTTAATAGATTAGCCAAACCCATATTTAGTGCCGATTCAATGAGAGTTTTTCTAAAGGATTTTTCGAGCTGCAGGAATTTATCGTCACTTTGCCTTGTTTATCGGTCAACTTTTAATTACATCGGTCTGTTTTCGGAGATTTCGGTCAGAATTTAATTTTATCGGTCACATTTTATATATATCGGTCACTTGGCGGTATATCAGCACTCCTGCGAATTCACTATAAATATACAAGAAATAGGAGAGGATTTTCATGAAGGTTGGACTTAGCACGTACAGTTTAGTAAGAGAATTAAGAGATGGCAATATGACGGTTCTGGATGTGATCGACTGGATTGCCGAAAATGGCGGGGAGCATATGGAAATTGTCCCTTATGGTTTTTCGGTTGTGGATAATGCGGAGCTGGCACATCAAATTAAGACAAGAGCAGAATCAGCTGGGATTGAACTTTCTGCCTATTCTCTGCCGGCCAATTTTGTTCAGCCTACACAGGAAGCGTTCGAACAAGAAGTGGAGCGGCTGAAAGAGCATGTGGATATCGTTAATCTCATGGGCATTAAGATTATGCGCCATGATGTAACAGCATTTCAGCTTAAGCCGGAAGAAATGACCATTCACTATTTTGAAGAGCATTTTGATAAGTTAGTAGAAGGAAGCCGTCAAATCGCAGATTATGCAGCACAATACGGCATTACGACAACCATTGAAAACCACGGATTCAATGTCCAATCGAGCGACCGGGTTCAGCGGGTCATTCATGAGGTGGACCGTCCTAACTTCAAAACAACTCTCGATGTCGGTAATTTCCTTTGCATTGATGAGGATCCGCTCGTTGGGGTGAAAAAGAATCTAAAATATGCTGCAACGGTCCATTTAAAAGATTTTTATATTCGCCCATATTTTGAGAATCCGGGTGATGGAGTCTGGTTCAGGACTGTAAATGAAAACTATCTGCGCGGAGCAATCGTCGGCCACGGAGATTTAAATATACGCGAGATTATTAGATTGATAAAGGGCTCCGGTTATGACGGTTATTTGACAGTGGAATTTGAGGGTATGGAAGATTGCAGGACTGGTTCCAAAATTGGCATGGATAATGTAAGAAGATTATGGAATGAAGTGCAGGCAGTGAATGAATCTAAGCCGGTTTTGAAAGGGTGAAGAAAGTGGAGCCTTTAAGAGTCTGTATTATAGGAGCCGGATCCATATCTGATATGCACTTCAAGTCCTTTGCCGTTAATTCTGATGCTGTCCTGTACGGGGTTTTTGATTATTCTTTAGAAAGAGCAGAAACGAAAGCGCTGGAGTATGGTATCAGCCGTGTATATAAAAATATAGAAGAAGTATATAGTGATCCGAATGTCGATGCAGTAAGCATTTGCACCTGGAATAATAGCCATGCGGAAATATCTGTTGGGGCACTAAACGCTGGAAAACATGTGCTGGTAGAAAAGCCTTTGGCCATGAATGTGGAAGAAGCGTTAAAAGTGGAAGAAGCTGTAAGGAATAGCGGAAAAACCCTGCAGGTAGGTTTCGTCCGGAGGTTTGCCACAAATACAAAAGTGCTGAAAGCTTTTGCTGATAACGGAACTTTGGGCGACATTTACTATGCTAAAGCATCATGCCTGCGCCGTCTGGGAAATCCCGGGGGATGGTTTGCAGACAAAGATCGCTCTGGGGGAGGTCCCTTAATTGACCTGGGTGTCCATGTCATCGATGTGTGCTGGTACCTGATGGGCCGTCCCAAAGTGAAGTCGATCTCCGGGAATGTGTACAGTAAGCTGGGGAACAGAGGGAATGTCGAGAATTTACGCTTTTATAAAGCGGCAGATTATCAAAAAGACCGTAACACAGTAGAGGATTTGGCGAATGCACTGATTATGTTCGAAAATGGCGCATCTTTATTTGTCGATGTATCCTTTACACTCCATGCAAAACAAGATGAAATTGGAGTCAAATTATATGGCACAAAAGGCGGAGCAGAACTGGAACCTGAATTGGCCATTGTAAGGGAAGAAAATAACACCATTATAAATATTCACCCGCAGATAGATCATTTAACATTTGATTTTGCCAATGCCTTTCAGAATCAGATAGATTCCTTTGTTTCGAGCTGCATAACAGGAACAAATCCATTGGCGCCCGTTGAAGATGGGGTGGAAATGATGAAGATCCTCGCAGGCATTTATGAAGCGGCAGATAAGCGAAGTGAGGTGACGTTTGCTTAAAATGGAGACTGTAAAACTCTCAAATAAGATTGGTGTAATGGTGGATAGTCTCAGGCTGCCCTTGTACGAAGGACTAAAAGTATGCAGGGATATGGGAGCTGATGGTGTACAAATATATGCGGTTGAAGGAGAAATGGCTCCTGAAAATATGGATCAGAACTCCCGGAAACAGCTTAAGAGCTATTTGGAATCCATTGGCCTGGAAATATCGGCACTTTGCGGTGACCTTGGAGGACATGGGTTTCAAAATGCTGTTCAAAACCCGGTTAAAATCGAAAAATCCAAACGCATTTTGGATCTCGCTGCAGAATTGGGAACAAATATTGTGACGACGCATATTGGCATTATTCCTGAGGAGCAGAACAGCCCCATCTATGAAGCCATGCAGACAGCTTGTGAAGAACTGGCTGTTTATGCAAGCAGCATGAATGCTTACTTTGCCATTGAGACAGGGCCTGAACCATCCGCCAGGCTCAAAAGTTTCCTGGATACACTGAGCACGAATGGGGTATCAGTAAATTTTGATCCGGCGAATATGGTGATGGTGACAGGAGATGACCCGGCAGATGGTGTCAGGCTTCTAAAGGATTATATTGTCCATACACATGTGAAGGATGGAAAGAGGCTTAAGCCTGCTGATCCCCGTGATGTATACGGGTTCCTTGGATATGGGGGCGGAACAGACCATGAGAAAATTGCCGAAATGGTTGCCTCAGGTGAATATTTTAGGGAGCTTCCGCTCGGAAAGGGGAACGTTGATTTCCAGGCTTACTTCAATGCTTTGACCGAAATTAATTATCAAGGCTACTTAACGATTGAAAGAGAAGTAGATCAAAATCCAATCCGTGATATTGCGGAAGCAGTAGAATTCATTAAAAGCTTTAGGTAAATGGATTCATGCTTTGAACAAAGTGTATAATGAGATAGGGATTTCCAATGCAATCTTCCAAAAGAGAAAAGTGATGATTTCTCTTTTGGAAGCTTAAACGAACTTGCACAGATAAGTGATCAAGTTTTAAAGGATGATGTTGGTTTTTCCAATGAAGGCGAGAGTCAACACGATTCTTTAAATGAACCTTCAGAGTTGGAAGTCTAAATCTGCAGGCATAAAGAAGGTAGGATAATGGAGAAACAAGATCAGCTTTTAATGAAAAGACAAAATAAAAATCTTGTTCTTGATATATTAAAGACTAAGTCTCCTATATCAAGGATTGATATTGCTAAAATAACGGGGATGAGCCCGACTTCCATAACGCGAATTGTCAATGAGCTTCAGCTGCAGGGCTACCTGAGGGAAACAGAGGCAGTTGCGTCAGGGGTCGGGAGAAAAGCGACCTTGCTTGAAGTTCGCGGTGATGTGCTATATACAGTTGGCATTGAAATTGATAAATCTCTGCTGAAGGTCGGAATTGTCAATTATATTGGAGAAATGGTTTCATTACATAAGAGTAGGAGAGATGAGTCAGAAAGTTATATGGAGACGCTCCATAAAATAAATATGATCATTCAAAAAATCATGGATGAAAACGAGATTCCTGCTGCCAAAATAATGGGCCTCGCTGTCGGTTTACCTGGGTATATAGATTATAAAAACGGGATTGTAAAAGTATCGGATCAGTTAAAGTGGAGAGATGCAAGCCTGGCTGAAGATCTGCAAAAGCTTACCTCTTTTAATGTCATAGTTGATAATGAACTAAAAATGAAGATTGTCGCAGAGAGCTTTACAGGGAAAGCAAAGAATTCACAGAATTCCATCTTAATAGGCATTGGATCAGGAATTGGTTCTTCAATCATGCTTAATGGAGAAATTTACAGAGGGGAAACCAATAATGCCGGGGAAATCGGGCATACCGTGATTGATCCTACAGGCAATGTCTGCAATTGCGGCAAAATAGGCTGTCTCGCAACTTATATTTCTGAAGGAGCAATCCTTACAGACAGCAGGAAAGTGAAGGATATTTCTTCTATAGAAGATGTGTTCCAATCCTACCGGGACCGTGAGCCCTGGGCATTAAATATCATGGATAGAGCCTCCACTTATATTGCTTTGGCCATCAGCAATCTCCTCTGCCTTTATAATCCTGAAGTCATTATTTTGAGCGGCAATACGATTGAGAAACTGCCTGATATGAAGGAAGCCATTGAGCAAAAATGCGAGTTGTATATTTGGGAGCCATTGAAGCAAACGGTGAGAATCGTCTATTCGGAATTAAGTGATAACGGAGTTGTTCTTGGGGCGGCCATACAGGCCCAAAATCTTATGCTGGAGCTTGAGTAGATAAGCCAATTTTAAGGAGAGAACTGAAGTGAAATATACTGCATTAGTAGAGGAAGGCAGAGGAGGGATTGTTGAGAATATTCATATCGGGATTATTTGCGGTGTGGATGATCAATTAGAATCCTTTTATCAGGTTGGTGATGAAGAGCATTACACATACTTTCGCTCCGCTTCTAAGCCGATCCAGGCGCTGCCGGTCTTCCTGACTGACATAATCGAGAAATACGGATTAACAGAGCAGGAAGCTGCATTATTTACAGCCTCCCATCGGGGAGAACCCTACCATATTAAGGCTCTGGAATCCATGCTGGCAAAACTCCCTGTAAAGGAAGAAGAACTTTATTGCCCTCCTTCTTACCCTTTAAATATACAGCCAAGAGAAGAGATGATCAGACAGGGGATTCAAAAAAGGAAGCTTTATCACAATTGCGCAGGTAAACATATGGGGTTTATTACAGTATGCCGTGAATTGGGGTTTCCGGTGGAGGGATACTGGAAAGAAGAACATCCTCTGCAAAAGCACATCCTGGAAATTCTTTCTCATTTATCAGGCATCCCGGTCTCTGCAATTCATATGGGTATTGATGGCTGCGGGGCTCCCGTTTTTGCCATACCTTTAAAAAAGATGTCCGAGGTATACCTTAAGCTGGCTTGTCCCGATTTGATTCAGGATCTCCAGCTGCAGCAGGCAGTCATTAACATGACCGCCATTATGAATAACCAGTTCAATATGGTTGCCTCACAGCAGTTTATCTGCTCGATTTTATTGGAGGATAGCAATATTGTAGCTAAAGGCGGAGCCCAGGGTGTGTATTGCTTCGGACTAAAAAAAGAACGTGCTGGATTTGCCCTCAAAGTGTTAAATGGATCTGAGGACGTCTGGCCAAACATTATTGCTTCCATACTTGAACACATACAATACAGCAATCACGACACCATTAAAAGGCTAAGAAACCTTAGGCCATCGGTTATTCGAAATGATGCAGGAATGGAAGTAGGGTCTATACAGGAAATATTCCAGTCTGAGAAATTGCCTTTAAACTAAGTTCAAATTAATGGGAAAGCACTAATAAAGGAGATACATAAATATGTTAATAGAAGTGATCGCAGATACTCTAAGTGATGCGCTACTTGCCCAGGAAGCCGGTGCAGACAGAATTGAACTGGTAACCGGGCTGGCAGAGGGCGGTCTGACACCAGGTTATGCTGTCATTGAAAGAGTGTGCAAGGAGTTAAAGATCCCAGTGAATGTGATGATCCGCCCGCACAGCCGCGGGTTTTGCTATTCGGAAGAGGACATTGAAATTATGATTCAGGATATTAGCATCTGCAAAAAATTAGGAGCTGCAGGTGTAGTATTTGGCGTTCTTACACCTGACCACAAAGTACATAGCAAACATTTGAACCGGCTAATTCAAGCTGCAGACGGACTGGACATTACCTTCCACCGGGCATTTGATGAGGCAGATGATCAATTTGCCGCATTGGAAAGTATAGTGCAGTATCCGCAGATTTCCAGAATCCTTACATCCGGCGGCCAGAGTAGTGCTGCAGATGCATCAGAAAGGCTGAAGCGCCTGAATGAGCTTACGGCTGATAGTCATTTAAAAATTATGGCAGGTGCAGGCCTGTCAGTTGATAATATTAAAGCGTTTTTGGATGAAGTGCCTGTCACTGAAGTCCATTTTGGTACAGGTGTCCGTATCCAATCCAGCTATGAGCTTGCGGTTGATCCTGAGAGAGTGCGAGTGATAAAGAAAATTATTGGTGCCTAATGGACTTAAGCGGATTTTTGCGTGAGGGAGTTGTATTCATCTATTAACCTAATATTATTGATAACAAGAGACAGGTAGATCACCTGTCTTTTTATATTGTTAATAAAATTGCAAAATACATCAAACCGCATAAGATTTTAGAAGATAACGTTCTATAAACTCAGCTAATCCATCATTTTCGTGGTGTCCTGTAACAAAGTCAGCTGCGGCTTTAACCTTTTCGCTGGCGTTCCCCATTGCCACACCAGTACCGGCATGACGAAGCATCTCTATATCATTCGGTCCGTCTCCAATAGCTGCGACTTCACTTGGACTGATTCGAAATTTGTCCAGCAAGCTTTTGATAGCAGCCCATTTGGAAACATCAGGAGCAACCAGCTCAAACCCGTCATTCCAATCGATGACCCCTGCTTCTGTTTTAAACAAAGCGGATAATTCAGGACTTGGTGAACCTGTTCGAACACTATATTTAAGAACATCCTGATAAGTTGCCAGTCTTAAATCACCAATATACTGCGGCGGAATTTGCCCGACCTGAGTCCAATAATCGATTTCTTCATTTGTTTCCTTACAATATAGCCCAGTTGATGTATGGATCATAACATTACATGGACTTTCTGCCGTCAGATGGTGAAAGCGTTCCTCGTTCAATCGTACGGTTTTCATGTGTGTAGCCCTTCCTGTCTCTGCCTCATGAATAGCGGCACCATTCAAACAGATCATCGGAGTTTGCAGTCCAATTTCTTTATGGTAGGGAGCGGTAACTTCATAATGCCGGCCAGTGGCTAGAAACACCATGACGCCCTGATCTATGAGCCGATAAATGGCTTCCATGTTTCGGCGGGAAATGCAATTTGAGGCTTTCAGGAGTGTACCATCCATATCAATAAATACTGCACGAAGATTCATTTATATTGCCTCCTCATTCGTTGATAAACCAATCATATCCTCTTAATATTAATGCCAGGTAAACTCTGTTTATAGAATTGTGTTTTTTATCGAGCTGAAACATCCATAAAGAATTGAGGGGATAGACGATTAAACTTAGATCATCTGTTCTAATCTATTTCCTTGTGAAGTGACCTTAGTCCCGCTATTTGAAAAAGCTATGTTTTATTTTCATGAACTTTCTTAAAAGAAGGTTAATGTATGTAAAAAAATGGATTATGACCTTCTATTTCCTTTCTGATTCTTCTATGATTACTACTGTAACAACTATAGCAGCCAAGGAGGAATTGGAAATGAAAAAATGGTTATTAGCTATGATGGCGGTTTTAATGATTACAGGTGTGGCTACAGGCTGCAGCAATGAAGATGAGACTGACGAGACGAACACAGAAGAAACTGAAGATACGGGAACAGAAGAAGGTACTGAAGAAGAAACTGAAGAAGAAACAGAGTAAAGAATCAAATTCATAGAAAGTGCGCCTTTTGGAGAAGGCGCACTTTCTTTTTGAAGAACAGGTTTTTAAACAAAGCTGTTTTCGCGAACTCGTTTTTTCGGCCTCATAGAGGCTCCATGGTGACGGTTTTCTTCTCGTTGCAGGAATATTCGTCATCATGGAGCTTTCATGGTGACCGTTTTCTCATGGTTACAAGAATTTTCGTCATCATAGAGCCTTCATGGTGACGGTTTTCTCCTGGGTGCAAGAATTTTCGTCATCATGGAGCTTTCATGGTGACCGTTTTCTCATGGTTATAAGAATATTCGTCATCATGTGTCCTTCATGGCTACGGTTTTCTCCTGACTGCAGGAATTTTCGTCATCATGGAGCCTTCATGGCTACGATTTTATCCTCGTTGCTTTTTGTATATTGTGTACTGAGTTGATTGCAGCGAAATATTCGAGATCCTCGGAAATGTAATCGCATTTTCAAAGTGCGGTGATTATTCTAGGATGCTTTCTCAAAGTCTTACGGGAGTAGCGATACAGGTGGGACCTCAAAGACGCGCAGCGTCGAGGAGGCTCAGCTCCCGCCCCACGAAACAAGAGCAGCCTGGAGCGGAAATCAACGGACAACATTTAATAGACGAAAAACAACAATTTTTACGAAAAGAGCCATAAATAATGTACAAATAATTCCAAAAGCAGTTTGACGAGACTGGCTGTTCCGTGCTACATTAATTTCATATTATTAAAAGGTGTGGTGAAGTATGTCGATTGCAGGTGTCAACTAATTGTTTAGTTGAATTAGGTGCTAATTTTCTGGTTATCTCCAGTTTATTAAGAATGCCTTTTTTCAAACATAACTTGTTTGAATACCTGCCATAAGACTGCTTCCATTTCTATATATTCCTGCAGCCAGAAATTAAGACACTAATCAGGTCTTAGTTTCTTTATGCCTGTTCGAAAAGTAGATCGCCCGCGGAAGTTTTCTGCCCAATTCACATTGGGGTGGGGAAGGCTTTCGCGGGCTATTTTATTTGGAATGAGGCAGAGAGAATGAATGAAATGACCTTTGATAAATTACAATACCACGAATTGAAAAATAAAGTGAAACAGCATTGCGTCAGCAGTTTAGGGAAAGCGCTGATCGATAGGCTGGAGCCGAGCTCAAATATAAAAGCTGTCCGCAATCGCTTAAATGAAACAAGCGAGGCGAGAAGGCTGCTGGACGCCGAAAAGCATCTGCCATTAACCGGCATTTCCAATATCACAAGCATAATTGAAAAAGTGGAAAAAGGGATCATATTAACTCCTTCAGAGTTAAACGCTGTATCCGATTTTCTAAGAGGCTGCCGGAAAATCAAAAAGTTTATGGCAGATAAAGAATTTTTTGCGCCAGTTCTCTACACGTATGCATTATCTATGACGGAATTCAGAAATATTGAAGAAGAGATTTTATATGCAATCAAAGGAAACATGGTTGACTCAGGTGCCAGCAAAGAGCTGAAACGGATTAGAAACCATCTTGCCAAAACCGAAGAGAAAATTGAAGAACGATTGAATAAGTTCTTGCGGAGCAGTGCTAATAAGGAATATATTCAAGAATTTTATATAAGCAAAAAGGATGATCGCTTTACAATTCCCATTAAAGCTTCCTTTAAAAATCAGGTAGCAGGGACAGTAATCGAAACATCTTCAAAAGGGTCTACTGTTTTCATAGAGCCTGATGCCGTTTCAAAGCTTAATGTAGAATTGGCCATGCTGAAATCGGAGGAATCGGTGGAGGAATATCAAATCTTAGCCACGCTTTCCGGAGCGATTCTTGAATCCATTCATGAGATTCGCATCAATATTGAATGCATCAGCCAGTACGACATGATTTTTGCGAAAGCGAAGTACAGCAAAAGTACGGATGCCATCGAACCGGAGATAAATAATCATGGGTATATCAAATTGGTAAACAGTAAACATCCTTTATTGGAAGGAAACGTTGTCCCGCTGGATTTTGAAATCGGGAAGGACTATAGAAGCTTAATCATAACTGGCCCAAATGCAGGCGGGAAAACCGTCGTCCTAAAGACAATCGGACTCCTTACTCTGGCTGTCATGTCCGGATTTCATATTATGGCGAAGCCGGGGAGTGAAATCGCCATATTTGACAATGTCTTTGTAGATATTGGCGATAATCAGAGCATTGAGAATGCCTTGAGTACGTTTTCTTCCCATATGAAGAACATTTCCGAGATCATGAGTGCAGCCACTAATAATACGCTGCTTTTATTCGATGAGATTGGGAGCGGAACAGAGCCGAATGAAGGAGCTGCATTGGCTATTGCCATTCTGGAAGAGTTTTATCATATGGGATGCATCACGATTGCCACTACTCACTATGGTGAGATTAAACGTTATTCTGAAATGCATGATGATTTTATAAATGCTGCCATGTTATTCGATAGTGCCGAATTGAGGCCGATGTATAAGCTTTTAATAGGTGAATCTGGAGAGAGCAATGCGCTTTGGATTTCCAGAAAAATGAATATCCGCGAACATGTCCTGAAGCGTGCGCAAAAGTATATTGAAAATAAGGATTATAATCTGGAAGCAGTACGGGAGAACAAAATAAGGAAGCCATTGATTGAAGCGGGGCAGACAGAACATGTGTATCAATATGAAATTGGTGACCGGGTAAAAGTAATCAGCCAGGATGATTACGCCATTGTATTTGAGCCAATAGATAAATTTAATAACATCAAGCTGTTCTATAAAGGTGAAATAGTTGAAGTGAACAGTAAGAGGATTGAATTGGACATTAAAGCAAGCGAGCTATATCCGGAAGGGTATGACAGGAATACCTTATTTACCAGTTATCATGAACGTAAGCTGCAGCATGATTTGGAGAGAGGATCGAAAAAGGCACTGCGAAAGGTTGGAAAGGAGATTAGGAATAGGAAGCAGGAATAGAATGAGGCGATTCTCCTTGTGGAGGATCGCCTTTTTACTGTATTTTCTGTCTGAAGCTGCTTTAAGTTCTTTAGGTTCGGACTCAAATCAGCGGTTTCCTGCTTTCTGAGTCCGAAGTAGTCTCGGGTTCAGACACAGACCTGCGGTTTTCTGCTTTCTGAGTCCGAAGTAGTCTCGGGTTCAGACACAGAGCTGTGGTTTTCTGCTTTCTGAGTCCGAAGTAGTCTCGGGTTCAGACACAGAGCTGTGGTTTTCTGCTTTCTGAGTCCGAAGTAGTCTCGGGTTCGGACACAGAACCGCAGTTTTCTGCTTTTTGAGTCCGATGTTGGCTCGGGTTCAGACACAGAACCGCGGTTTTCAGCTTTCTGAGTCCGAAGAAGACCCGAGTTCGGACTCTGTCATCCTGATTACCTTTTTCCCTGTCCAAAGTGTCTCGCGGATCATTGTTTAAGAATATCCGAATAACTACAAAGATGGAGTTTTAAGCAAATTCTATGAAATCAACAACCCTGACGCAATAAATAGTGCGGCAGCAATCACAGCCCCAATGGCTGAAACCTTCAATTTATATCGTGCATAGTCCACGAGGTCCATATCCAGGATCGAAGCAGTGGTAATGGTGGTATCTCCTAGCGGTGAGGTCAGCGCTCCGAATGCCCCGCTTGCAAACACTGCTCCAACGGTAAGCGGAATGGAGGCGCCGGTTGAAACTGCCAGGGTAATTCCGAGCGGCATGAACAGACCCCATGTTCCCCATGAGCTCCCAATAAAGTAGCCGACCACTGATCCTAGCAAAAAGATGGCCGCCGGTGTCAAAAAGGCTGGCAGAAAGCTTCCGAGTGAGCTCCCGATAAAGTCGGAGAAACCAAGATCCTCCGCCGCCAGGGTGAGCGCCCAAATCAGGATGAGCAGGCTGATCGCCTCCATCATCTGATTGCCTCCATCGTAAAAATGATAAAGAATTTCGTTCATTTTCTCCCGTCTGATTATGTAGAAAATAAAGGTTAAGACGAGGGTAATAAAAACAGCCAGCAGCATCACAAATGTAGCATCTGCCATGGAAAAGGCCTCGAAAATCGTATTTGCACCCTGCGACATTCCATCCTGCCATAAGAGGAACAGAGAAAAGGCGAGTAATAAAAATACAGGGAAAATCAAATGCCATGGCTGGGCTTTTACAAGCGATAATTCCTTCTTAATTCCCATCCGGTGGAATTCATGCTCTTTTTCCTCCAGATCGGTATGGGCTTCAGCTTTTTGCTCTCCTGTTTTTTTTCGGCGCCAAAACGTCTGCACAACCCCAATCAGCAGCATAATGATCGCGTAAAAATTAAACAGAATACTTAATAGAAAAATCTCATATGCAGACATATCCAGCTCCAGCCCGCTGATGCCGCCTTCAACAAGGGATACCATGAAGCCCACAAAAGCTGTTGCAACAGGAAGCAGCACAATCACGGATTCGGTTGAAATATCGAGAGTCATGCCGACTTTCTGCTTGGACAGATTCATTTTTTTAATCAAGGATTTAATAAT
This sequence comes from Cytobacillus sp. FSL H8-0458, assembly GCF_038002165.1. Lineage (NCBI taxonomy): Bacteria > Bacillati > Bacillota > Bacilli > Caryophanales > Bacillaceae > Cytobacillus > Cytobacillus sp. FSL H8-0458. The sequence continues at coordinate 1,221,274 of NZ_JBBOBR010000001.1, forward strand.
GGGTCCGATCATCATAATCCGAAACATCGGCATCATAAAGGTGAACGGGAGAGTGATCCAGATGAACACAAGAAGGCCGCGTTCAGAGCGGATCCTTTTCCCGGCCCATTCCGAAAAGCCCTTTATGCCGCCCGCAATATTCATCATTCCGACAAGCCCGCCGAACAGATATAAAAATCCGACTATTTTAATATTCGTTTCATCGGACAAGGTGGTGACTATATAAGCGACCGACTGTTCCGTGCCAGAAAGCAGGTCTGCTGAAACGATAATGGAGCCAACAAGGATGCCCGCCACCAATCCAGGAAGAATATTCTTCAGCCAGATGGACATGCCGATCACGATTAGAAATGGTATGAGTGATAGCCAGGTGTTATTCAAGTTTATGCCCCCCATTGAAAATGCCATTACTTATTTAGTATGGCCACGGAAGGGAGGTAAATTCCGTGGCATCAACAATAATACATCATTTCCTGTGGATTTCCGGCTATTAGGAGGTACCCTCTTTTTTGCTTTATTACATAAACACATTGAATATGGGTGTTTGATTCAGTAACACCCCCCCATCCTGAGACATATTTTGTGAAGAGAGTATCCGAAGAACTGACATTTTCATAATTGATTTTGGATGTTCTTCATTATGCCCCTTGATGCTGCTTGCACATCTTATTATAAATATGGAGGTATGAACATGAATGATTTTCAAAACGAACTGCAAATGCTGAATGTCGGTGATTTCCATGCGAACGAGGCGGTTCCCTGGGATCAAAACCAGGTCTATAGTGATCAGTCCCGGTTATGCGCTGGTTTTGGGATTGGTTTGGGCTTTAGCTGCTTTTTCTTTAACTGCTTCAATTGCTTTAACTGCTTTAGCTGTTTTAATTGTTTCCGCTGCTCTAACTGTTTTAGATGCGGAGGCCGCTGTGGCGGACGCTGCGGTGGCCGTTGTGGAGGCCGTTGCGGCGGATACTAGGCTTATCGATATTAGAAAAGGGAAGCCCCTCAGTATGCAGGGGCTTTTCATTTGAGGGTCAGACATATGAGACAAATCCCAATACATAGAATGAGAGAGGAAGTATGTTTCATAAATAGGCATAGTTTACGGGTAAGGAGGAGCGAAATGAAAAATTTGACCCCTTCTGTGCGTCTGAAGGTGAAAAGGGACACGTTTTTTATCCCTGATCCAGCCAAAGGTGTGTATTTTCGGAATAATGTAAGCTCCTTCCGCATGGAAGGCAGTATGATCGATCAGTGGGTTCAAAAGCTGATGCCGATGTTTAATGGTGAGTATTCGCTGGGGGAATTGACGTCCGGCTTGCCGGGCCCGCATAGGGATCGTGTGTTTGAGATTGCGGAAGTGCTGTACCGTAACGGCTTTGTGCGGGATGTTAGCGGGGATCATCCTCATCAATTGGAAGAGCATGTTCTTAAAAAGTATTCATCCCAGATCGAATTTTTGGAAAGCTTCGGTGATTCGGGTGCATATCATTTCCAGGCATACCGGCAGGCAAAAGTGCTTGCAGCAGGTTCAGGCCCTTTTTTTGTTTCGCTGGTTTCTTCGCTGATTGAGTCCGGATTGCCTAAGGTTCATATGTTCATTACAGACCCTGAATCGACTAACATAAAGAGGCTGAAGGAGATTGTCGCACATGCCCGGCAAACAGACCCTGAAGTTTCTGCAGAGGAGGTAACACGAAAGAGTGAGGAAGATTATCCCTGGGAGGAATTGATCCAGCCGTATGATTCAATTTTATATATCTCGGAAGCAGGGAATGTAGAGGAACTGCAGGTTATACACGCCGCCTGCCGGAAAGAAAAGAAGATATTTCTTCCTGCTATGATTTACAAACAGGCCGGCATGGCAGGTCCTCTCGTGCATCCGGAATCAGAAGGATGCTGGGAGACTGCCTGGCACCGAGTCCATCAATCCGTATTTTGCAAAGACAAGCAATTGCATGCCGCCTCTTCCACGGCAGGAGCCATGCTCGCTAATTTGATTGTGTTTGAGCTGTTTAAAGAGGTTACTGGAGTGACCAGTGCTGAACAGAGAAATCAGTTTTTCCTCCTTAATCTGGAGACGCTTGAAGGAAATTGGCATTCCTTTCTGCCCCATCCAAACCTGACCGGAAATATAGCTGTGGAATGGATTCAAGATGTTGATCAGAGAATCGGACAGGATTCCGAAAGAAATAAGTCTGACAGTTTGTTTCTATTTTTCAGCCAATTGACTTCCAAAGAGTCCGGAATTTTTCATACATGGGAGGAAGGGGATTTAAAGCAGCTCCCGCTGGCACAGTGTGAAGTGCAGGCAGCAGACCCGCTAACAAAGGGGCCGGCCGAGCTCCTGCCAGCTATAATCTGTACTGATTTGAGGCATGACGAGGCACGCCGGGAAGCAGGCTTGACCGGGATTGAAGCGTATGTGTCGCGGATGGCTGAACAGCTTGCAGCCTCTGATCCTGCACATGGCGAATTTGTTGGTGTGGGAGCAGGAGAAACTTTTACAGAAGGGGTATTACGCGGACTGGATAGGTGTTTGGAAGAGAAACTGGCTAAGCGTCAAGCAGTACAGACAATAGTTGCTCCGCTGCATTTGATTGCAGTAGAAGATGAACGCTGCAGGTTCTATTTGGACGCATTGACAACCATGAAGGGAGCGCCAAAAATCTGCCAGGGTGAAGGAGTATCCGGCTTCCCTGTAATCTGGGTCAGCACAAACAACGATCGCTGGTTTGGCAGTGTTGGCTTTAATAGGACATTAGCTCTGAGGAAAGCGCTGCAGCATGCGATTGCTCAGGAGCAAAACCAAAGAGGGAGACATAAAGCAACTGCAGTGGAGGCGACATCTGTGCTTATGGAAGAAAGGGAGCCTCAGCCTCTGGTCATTCCTCCTTGTAATGAGAAGGAAAAATCCCAGCTATTGCAGTCTGCCAGACAGGTTCTGGAAGAGAACAACAAGCAGCTCTTAGTATGTGAATTTTCATTCGAGCCATTTTTGAAAGAGAGTCTGGCAGGGGTGTATGGGGTGTTCATACGAGAGGAGGAATCTCAGTGAGTGCTGTCGTGGTAGTTGTCGGAGAGGGACTGCTGGCGGACAGCGTATGCAAAGAACTGCCTGCGAAATATAAGATAGTCCGTCATTTAAATTTTGAGCCTGAACTGCCGGATGGGGCAAATTTGATTCTGGTGCTGCACGATACCTGGATGCCTTCATTTCATAAAAAGGCGGAAGAGGTATCCCGATCATCAGGTATTCCCTGGCTTCGGGGGTTTGTATCATTTGGAGAGGGTGTGATCGGCCCAATCGTCCACCCGTCCAAGCCGGGATGCTCTCAATGTGCGGACACGCGGAAACTCCTGGCAGGTCGTGACCGGGAAGAAATGTGGAAACTGCAGCAGAAATTCGAAGGGAACAGCGGATTAGAAAGTGACGCCTGGGCATCAAGCACAGGGCTTTTACAGATGTCACACCTGGTTGCATCAGAGGTTCGAAGGGTTCTGGAGGGCAGCCTGGCGGACCTGGAAGGACGAATGTATCTGGTCAGTCTGAAAACATTGAAAACCTCTCGCCACCTCATTTTGCCGGATTCATTGTGCCTCGTGTGCGGCTCCCTCCCTGAAGATTCACAGGAAGCTGCAAGAATAATCCTTAATCCAAGCTTGAAAGTTAGCACAGACAGTTACCGCTGCCGCTCATTAGAGGATTTAGAGCACTTGCTCATCAAAAATTATCTGGACCCCCGGACTGGTTTGTTAAATGGGAAAATGTATGATTTCACGCCGCCTTTTGCAGATGTAGTCGTAAACCTTCCGCTGTTTGGAGGAGACGAAGGCGTGGCAGGCCGCACTCATTCCTATCAGGTGAGCGAGCTGACAGCCATTCTGGAGGGGCTTGAGCGTTCCTGCGGCATATCGCCCCGAGGAAAGAGGACAGCAGTCTATGACAGTTACCGCAATCTGGAAGACCGGGCACTAAATCCTCTAAAAGCAGGTGTGCATGCAGATGGACAGTATTTACAGCCGAACTTTCCTTTTAATAAATTTAATCCTGATATCCCGATGAATTGGGTATGGGGTTATTCGTTTTTGCAGGAGCGCCCGATTTTGGTTCCTGAGCTGCTTGCTTATTACAGCCTTGGCTGCGGGAATGGATATGTCTATGAAACGTCCAACGGATGCGCACTGGGCGGCAGCCTGGAAGAAGCGGTTTTCTACGGTATTTTAGAAGTGGTGGAGCGTGATTCATTCCTGATGGCCTGGTACGGACAGCTGGCACTTCCGCGTCTTGATCCCTCTTCCTCCGATGACCGGGAATTGCAGATGATGATTGAGCGGGTGAGGACAGTGGGGGGATATGATCTTCTGCTGTATAACGCGACAATGGAGCACGGAATACCAAGTGTTTGGGCGATGGCGAAAAACAGGAAGAAAAAAGGTTTGAATATCATTTGTGCGGCTGGAGCCCATCCTGATCCGATCCGTGCGGTAAAAAGCGCAGTTCATGAGTTAGCTGGAATGATGGGGACAATGGACGATGATTTTGAAGCGAACAAGACGAAATTACGGCAAATGCTGCAGGATTCTTCCCTCGTCGGCAAAATGGATGACCATGGGATGCTTTACGGTTTGCCGGAAGCGGAGGAGCGGCTAGCGTTTTTACTGGATGAAAACCGTCCGCTTCGAACGTTTTCCGAGGAGTTCAAGCGGGGAAGGAGACATACAGACCTGACAGATGATCTGCAGGACCTGCTTCAGGCATTGCACAGACAAAATCTTGATGTCATAGTCGTGGATCAGACGACGCCGGAAATACAGAGGAGCGGATTGCATTGTGTCAAGGTGCTGATTCCGGGGATGCTGCCCATGACCTTTGGACACCACCTGACACGTGTAACAGGGCTTGGGAGGGTGCTGGAGGTACCAATGAAACTCGGATATACAAAAGAACCCCTTAGAGTCGAACAGCTGAATCCACATCCCCACCCATTTCCGTAAGCCCTTGCTGGGAGGTGAATAAGATGAATCCAGACACATTTCTGCACAATTTGCATTTTGATATTGATAAAATTACCCCGCCGGATTGGGAAGTGGATTGGGAAGATGCGCCGCTGGCTTATAAGCTTTACCGCGGTTTGCCGGCTATTCCACTATCACTGGAGGTTCCCCTTTCTCTTGAAGAATGGGAGGCACCGGCAAAGCCTGATCTTAGAAGAATCGGGGATTTTCTCTGGTACACATTCGGCCTTAATCAATTTTCCGAGTCTGTCTCTCCAATGGGTTCGGATGAGCAAGGGGATTTTATGCAGTCGTTCCGCCGCTCTGTGCCTTCTGGGGGAGCGCTGTATCCTAACGAACTATACATGTTTCTGAAATTGGAAGATTTACCGGAGGGGATCTACCACTATGATGTGCTGCACCACCGTCTTGTGCTGCTGCGCAAGGGGAATTTCGATTCGTATATAGCCCGTGCTCTTGGCGGTAGGTGTGATGTTTCATCCTGTTTTGGGACTGTGTTCGTGACGACAATGTTCTGGAAAAATTACTATAAATACAATTACTTTGCTTATCGTCTGCATGGCTTGGATGCAGGGGGAGTGATTGGACAGTTATTGGAGGTTACAAAGAGGTTTGGTTTTGCAGCGGGAGTTTACTTTCAATTTCTTGATCGTGCCCTAAACCATCTCCTTGGACTGTCCGAAGAGGAAGAGAGCGTTTATGCTGTGATCCCGCTGTCAGTTGAAACGACCAGCTGGGCTGCGAATAGAACCAGCAGGGACGGAATGGCCTCGGCCTCCGAATTGTGCGAGGAAATAACACTGATTCAGACGAATTACTGGGTCAGATCTAACAAAGTAAAAGAATTTCCGATAATAACCAGCGTCAATAAAGCATCCATGCAGGAATCCACCAATTCGTTTCGTCAAATCATTCCTCAAGAGACCCGCTGTGAGAGCCGGCCTGTGACTCTTCCTCATGTAAACAGGATAGCGTATGATTTGGCGTCGGTCTGCAGGGAGCGCTTTTCACCGGACATGGATTTCACTTCAGGAAAAGTCAGCCAAGAGCAGCTTGCTGCCCTTCTTCAGGAGGCGACTGAGTCCTGCCTGTATCGAAACGATTTAGATATGGCACTTGAAAAGAGAGCATCAGGTGTAACTCTATATGTGTGTTTGAATAATGTCGAAGGGATTCCGGATGGTGCCTATTATTACGACAGCGATGCTCATTCACTAAGGGAGATTAATCCCGGAGACCATCGGCTTGCGCTTCAATCCGGAATGCCTGCAGGCAATGTGAATCTGTTTCAAGTCCCGCTCTGCTTTCATGTAGCAGGGGATAAAGATTACCTCAAAACGGAAGTGGGCTATAGAGGCTATCGCATTCAGCAAATGGAAGCAGGAATGCTTATGCAGCGAATACTAATAGCAGCGACAGCGCTTGGAATGGGCGGACATCCGCTGCTCGGGTTTGATGCGAAGATGAGTGATGAAATCTACCAAATCGAATCACAGGGAAAAACCAGCCTCATCCAAATTCCGATTGGCTTCTACCGGGCACGTCCATGGCTGAGGGGGAATTTAATTAGCTAGATTAGAAGATGTATATGTTTGAAGCTAAGGAATGGTTGGGCGAGTAGCGATGAGGATGAGGAGAGGAGAAGTAATAACTTCGGTTGATTAGCTCCCAAAAACAGGACGCAGAGTAAAAAGGCGATAAACTAAAAACAAAAATGGTGAAAATCTAACACCGGCACAAAGACAGGGAATAACCGATAAATACTTGAACTGAAAAAGATAGTATCTATATGCAATAAAAGAGCGGTAAATTGATGATCTACCGCTCTTTTTATTGATTCAAGCCTCTATGAGTTGAATAAGAAAATGTGCAATAGCAAAATTTACTTCCATCCTGCAGCACTAGAGAATGTTTCATAATCACAACCAGTGATGTATTCAAACTCTTTTCCAGTTCTCCTTGTATATGCTTCGGATGCTATAGACAGTAACGGTTCAAAAGAGTTGTCCTTTGGCATATTTTGAGGATTATTGAGACAATCATCAAAATATTCTTTTCCCTCAGCAATCACTGAACACCTAATATATAAGAATAAATCTGCAGAGAAATGCTCTTGTATTATTTCATTATATGAATATTCTCCTGTGTTTTTGGCGTGCTCTTTAGTGTCTAATAAATATAGTTTATAAGACAGTGCTTCTTCAAACTCTTTGATGTCCTTTACTCTCATTTTTTCTAGTGCATTAACTGCAGGTTCTATTATTTTTTCTTCATCATTTTCATGACAATCAAGTAAAAAGATAATTGACCAAAAGGTTTCATCCTTCATCATTTTTTTAGGTTTTTGTGGGTTATTATGAAATTCTTCTTGTATTCTTTTTTCTTCTTCCCGAATTTCATTCTCAAAGTTTTCTCTATCATGTTCCCATCTCCACTCTAAAAAAACTTCCATTCCAACAGAGTCGTCCCATTTCCCGCCGAATGAGTTACAAAATATTTTTCTTTCATTATCGGAAAATGCAATATTCCCGATGTAAATAACCTCTTTAGGTACCTTCCCTTCAACCCAAAGCAAAGCACGGCTATTATCGAAAAAAAAGCGATTTTGAATAAGAATATCACCTAAAAACTCGTTTTCAATAGTTGGGATTTCTGTATCTATATATGGTGTTGTGAAATAAGATAGGATTTATCTATTTGGTCAGCAACTCTTATTGCCCCGTATCGGCCATCTGGCAAACTTACCGCAAAAACATCTCCTATTGATACTTTATTTTTTAATTTTCCCTTAGCCACTTTGACTCATCCTGGAATATATACTACCTTAATAATTATTAATTAATTGTCCTTTATGAACTAAACTCACCGTTAGATGTGTAAGGCTCTTTATTGATTTTACTATATTTTTCTAAGAAAAAACGCTAAAAAGCAGTGCGATTTCCGTTGTGAAATCCACTGCTTTTATACTTGTTTTTATATTTGCTTTTTCCTATGCGGGTACTCCAAAAGAGAACGGCTTATGTTATTAAGCCGGCGGCTTTTTTTGCCTTCTATTCATTCCCCGAACTTCCCATGATAATGAGCCAAAGCTATAAGCGGAAAGATATAACGGTAGCTATGATAATGAATATAATAGCTTCCGGCCAGGGCCTGCCCTTTCGGATAGGCAGTCGTCCAATCCTCTTTATCGAGCGAGTTCAGCAAGTACTGAATTCCTTTTTGGATCTGTTCAGTTGGCTGGTCTACCGCTGCAATTATAGCATCAATCGCCCACGCCGTGTCTGTAAGGGTACTTGCGTTCAAGGGAACATATGAGTTTTGGCTGTCGCTGAGGCAGGATTCTCCCCAGCCTCCATCCTCGTTTTGTATTTTCTTCAGCCAATCACAAGCCTTCCTGACAGAAGGATGGTTGGAATGGCCTGCCGCAGCAAGCCCTGTGACGGATGCCCATGTCCCGTAAATATAGCAAATGCCCCATCTGCCATACCAGGAGCCGTCTTGTTCCTGATTACCGAACAGCCAGTTAACCGCGTTTTTTACCAAAGGGTCAGCAGCCGGGAGATTCGTATAGTTCCCCAAAAACTCCAGCGTTCTCCCGGTCAGGTCTGCTGAGGCTGGGTCTCCAAACATATATTCACCCTTTTCAACCGGAAGGAAGGGGAGCCATGGATTTTCGGTATTTCTTTCAAAGGAAGGCCATCCCCCATCCTCATTCTGCATGGATACCAGCCACTGAATGCCGCGATCCCATGCATCCTGATATTCTGAATTGTCCTCGACACTCCTGGCGATCGCCCTCAATGAAGCTGTGGTGTCATCGACATCCGGGTTGAGGGTGTTGACATGGGAAAATCCCCATCCGCCCGGCTTTGCATGGGGGCTATGGATCGCCCAGTCCCCAAACTTTACATGCTGACGCTTCAGTAAATAGGTGTTTGCTTTCCTTACTGCAGGGTCATTCGAAGAAACACCCGCTAATTGGAGTGCTGTGTTTATGAGAGAAGTATTCCATATACTGGCGTTTGCGTATTGTATATGAGGGAGGCCGTCTATATCTGACCGGAGCGATTTCAGCCCAGCAACCGCATTTTTTATAACGGGCTCATCCTTGGAATAACCAAGGGACAGGAGCGCAAAAACCATTAAAAAGGTTGAGCTGAAATAACTATAAAAGGTCCCATCCGGCTCAATCCGCTCGAGCATATAATTCTTCGCCCGGTCCATTGCCAATGAGTGGAGCTGTTCCGGCAGACCCAAAAGCTCTTCAACGCCTTCTTTTAGGAATGAAAATAAAGAGCGGTATTCGGGCTGAATCTCCCACCGGGCTCTTGTTGTTAGTAAGTCTGAAAGGTCAGGGCTGTTTTTTGTTTGGAGGCTGAATTTTTTCTCGGAAAGAATCAGAATCGGCGCGAGATTCACACGCCCATACACTGAAAACTGATAAAAATTGAAAGGAAAGGACAGGGGCAGAAGCATAATCTCAATGGGAATAGGAAAGGATTCCGGCCATTGGTATTGTCCCGTAGAGGCTAGCATAATTTTGGTAATAACATTTGCGCTCTCTAAACCGCCGTGCTCCCGTATAAATTTTTTCGCAGCTTTCATCCTGGCGTCTTCCTTCTCGATATAACCCGAATAAAGAAGTCCATAATAAGCCTCCAGCGTGGCATTTGCATTTCCATCCGGTTCATCCTCAAAAAGCTTCCAGGCACCATTTTCTTCCTGTTTGCTTAAGATCCTTGCAGCCAGTCCCTGAATTAATTTTTCATCATGCATCTCCAATGTCCTTAATAAAATAATCATATAAGCGTCTGTTGAAATGCCGGTTTCAAAAGGATAATTCCATGAACCATCAGGGGATTGGTCTTTTCTTAAAGCGGCAATGAGACGCTTCATGCCAGCAGCGGTTTTGGTCATGTCATGCACATTCCTCTCCGGTTAAATTGCTCCTATAGATACATATTCATTTCACAGAGAGAGAATTCATGGAGGAGGGATGCTTATCTTTTTTCAAAAGAAGTACCCCATGAACTGGTTAAAAGAAGAATTGAAGAAAGGGGCAGCAGTGCACAAGCCGGTAAATCTTTCAGATGAAGAAAAATGGATTTTGGGTCAGGTAAAAAGGGAGACAAAAGAATGGAACCTAAATAATGTTACCCGGACAAAAGCCTATCTGGATTTCTACCGGCAGCATCCGGAAGTCCATTGGGCGTTTTTGGCCCATATGGTTTCCCGCAATGGCGGCTGGAATATGACTGATTTAAAAGGGGAGATCCTGTCCCGATTATTATCGGATCGAGAAAGACACTCCTTATTTTCTTTTCTGGAAAGAGGGAACTGGCTCATTTTTCAGGATGCCTATCCGCAATTATTAATTTACCGGGAAAGCGTGAAAAGGAACCGGCCATTATTTTCCCTGTTTTCTCATCTTAATATATCCTTCTTCATGGAAACAGTCTGGAGCTGTTTTTGGAAAAGGAAGGATCCTTACATTCTGACAACTGCTTTTATCATAAATGAACAAAGTTATATAGAAAAAAGGGTGCTTCAAAATTCTTTTTATAAACAGGAGGTGTTTCAAAAGCTTGAATTTAAGCTGCAGGAACTTCTGTCCTTGAATCACATCCTTTTCCCCTTTGAAAAGAATGGAGCTACACATTTGAAGGGCCAGACTGTGAACCAGTTTGAATCACTGAACGAGCGGATTACATTAGGGAAAAGGCTGTACGATGTTCTTTTTAAGGACAAAGAGGTGCATGCCCTTACGGAACAATGGGCGTATGCACATCCTCATACCGGATCAAGAAAAGATTATTGGCCGCATATCTTTAATGATGTCCATGAAGGTCTTCCTGGAGAGCAATATCAATTTCAATTAAAGTCGTGCCAGATTCGGCCGGGCGGACGGCGTATTTATAGCCCTACCCTTGAAAGCGCCTGGAAAAATGTGAACCAGCCTGAAGCAGAACCAGGGGATTGGTTTGAAAATGATCACGTTTTGGAGTGTTTTCTGAAGCTGGACGATAAGGTTCATGGGGAAATCCGGCAAACATACTGTCAAACACTTGAAAGGCTGGAGCTTGCTGCTCTTGCGAAAAAAGCTGTTTGGAATTAAAGCCTATATGCCTGCCATGCTGCTGGCATATAGGTTAGGCATATATTTAGATATGTATTTTACCGGGAAGGGGATGTACGCTTTTCCAATGCGGCATTCCCAGAAATCTTTACAATTTATTCACCCTTGCCGTCCTTTAATGAAAATAATGGAAAGCTTAAACTATAGGGAGCATGACTTTAAGAACTAGCTGCCATCTCAGGCAGGTTTGTTTAATAAGAGACAAAGCTGATGTACTTATGAGACATATTAAGCAAACAGAAAATGCTAGGAATTTAATCCCTAGCGCTTAGAAAACTGATTAACTTTTCTGTTAGTCTTAATAGTTAAACTAATAAGAAATGCACTAAAGATACTTGAGAGAAGAGCTGAGCCAACACCCATCCACATAATTGCTTGAAGTTTTCCTTTATAATTTGGGAACATAACATTCTCCTTTCTTATGGGTAACATTATGTTTTACATAAAGGCAATAAATATGTGGTATATTCGCTATTCGAACAAATTATGAACTAACAAAAAAATTTATGTTTAATCTCAGTTTCTAAATCAGGTAGTTTATTCTTATTATGCTATAGGGACAGTTTAGTTTAATAAGTTGGGAAGTTAAGCTTAACTACTTGATAAAGCATGAGCTATGAAATACCAAAAAAATAACTGTACCACAAATAGTGCTATAATTGGGCTTAGAAACAAGTCAGAAAATTAGAATTTATGTAATTGGAGGAGTGGAGATATGTCAGCAATCAGCAGTGATGATGTTAAGGAATATTTAGCGGCAGGTGGAAATTTTGTTGCAGGTTTAGCTTTAAAGGTATACGGAGATAGTATAAATCAAGCAGGAGAGGCAGCCTTTTCAAATGCAATTGAAATAGGAATCACAAACACTATCGCAGCACTGTATGATGCAGATGTTGGTGATGAGGAAATTATTCGTGTTTTAAATAAGTATTGGGGTATCAATCATGATGAGACTGAAAAACGGCTTGTATTTGAAAAAGGTCAAGCTGCAATCAGAGAGTTAGAGCGGTATTTGAAGATGCAGGGCTTTTCTGCCATAAAAATTAACCAATTTATGAAATCAAATAACGCAACAATAAAGATAAGACACAGTAATGAGCTGTGGAAACTAAGACGTAAACCTGAAAAATTGATGAAAGAAGTTCAAGATTCTAAATAAACATCATTCTCCAAGGTCTTCGGAGGAGTGCGAAGCCACGACTGCATGAACACCCCTGGCATATCTATCCTGGGCGCAAATTAATCTATAATTTTACTTCCTGAAAGAAAAGTGATTAACACCAATGTGTTAGATTGTAAGAAGTTATACTTAAAGTAAACCAGCTAATAGTTTGTCAACATTTTTCAATAAAATGATTAATAACGTCATGATATACTAAAAATGTTCATGCCAAATAACCTTCCTCTATGTCTTATTTGGAAGGTTTTGTTGTATTTAGTTAGATATAGTTTTTAATCTGTATCTTGGAAAATAGTTCTGCTTTTTAGTAAGGCAAAAATCCAATGTAAGAGCTTATTAACACATGCAATAACTGCTACTCTAAAGGGTTTTCCTTCTTCCCGTTTCTTATCGTAAAACTCCCTTAATTTTTTATTGCGTGCGATGATTTCATCAGTTGTTTTCTTTTTACGAGCATCACGAATACCACTTTGAACAGCCATATACAAGGCATGACGAAGCCTGCTAGAACCTCGTTTGGTAATTCGATTTACTGATGCGGTAAACTTACCAGAAGAGAAAACACTAGGATCCACTCCAGCGAATGCAACGAGCTTTTTGGCATCATTGAACCGATCTATCTCACCAATTTCGGAAATAATCGTGGCGGCGATTTTCTCTCCAATTCCAGGGATAGACTGAAGTATATGATATTCTTCAATTTCTTTAGCGAGGGCATCTATTTCAACTGCAATTTTAGATAGATGCTCTTGGTATTGAAGAACGATCTTGACTAATAACTCTAGATTAAAAATATTACTCTGGTAGAGGTTGTTTTGAAACGGATTACGAAGGGCTGCTTCCCTTAATTTTTTAGCCTTTTCGTTTGCCCATGCATCTGAACGACTCATACATAGCGAAGCTATTTTCTCTGTTATTTCTCTTTCACTCACACTTAACACTACTTCTGAAGTAGGAAATGCTAATAATGTAAGCAATGAGACTTTGGAATATAAACTTCCAAAAACTCCTCTATATTCAGGAAATACCTGATCCAAAAGGGTATGCAGCTGTATTTTCGTCTGTGCTGATACTTCGGCAATACTTTCTTGTTGTCTTGTTAGATTACGAAGATTTAAAAGTTGAATTCCTCTTTTTTTATAAGGCTCTAACTCTTCTTTATAAAACAGCTCGCAAAGGTGGTAAGCATCAATTGCATCTGTTTTTACCTTCCGCAAACTCGAACTTTTGGCTCGATGGGAGATAAGAGGATTGACAACAATATAAACAAAACTTTGCTCCTCAAGAAATTGAATTACAGGAAAATGGTAATGTCCTGTTGATTCTAAAACCACCGTTGGCTGATGACTACCAGCTGAACTTTCTACTTCATGAAGGAACTCTAATAAACTACCTAAACCATCGGTATTGTGCTTGATACTAAAGCTCTTCCGATACGGTTTGCCTTTGTCTAAAAATGCTTGAACCTGACTCTCTCCTTTTGATACATCCAGGCCAATGACTGGATTCATGCTTTTCTCCTCCTAAAACTCAATTTGTCGGTATCCCCTAAGGCTTCTTGTAATGTCATAGGTTCGCTTGTTAAACGGGATCTTTGTCCCAACCAGCCTGAAACATGTTTATACAAGTAGGGGGTGAACAGTTTAGTTGACGGGATTTAACCCACGGGTGCGACGTTCTACCCCGACTACCGTTATATAATAAGACCCAAAATTAAAAGGTCAACCAGAAATATCTGGCTAACCTTATATTACGAACGGGTGCAATAGTGTAAAAGGCAGCGGGAAAATCCGTTGCCTTTTCACTCTATTGCCACTGAGTAGCAAAAATAGCTGGGTCTATATCCTGGCGAAGGGCTAAATATCGTTTGAGCCAAACTTCACACCGTATTTTAAAATAAACTTTTCTTTCCTTATCCCCCTTTCCAAGGGCTATGGCAGATCGATTTGACCATTAATACACTTCTTTTCCAGAGAAACAATTTCGCCTATTCTACAGCCGTTCTGATTCATAAAGTTCCCAGGCTTTTGATAATAACAAATTAATTTCCTCCTTTCAGTTAAATAAGAGAGAGTTATTGCCTTGATTATTGGAATTGAAACTTTAGATATTGAACTATCGGAGCAGATTAGCTGAACAATGAAAAGTGGGGTATTTGTCATAAAGGGTTCTATTTGAGCTGCATGTATAATTTAAAAAGCTAAATTGACAAGCGAATGAACAATTAAAATATCTTAAAATAACACAAAAAAACTCGTCACGTCATGACCGGCGAGTTTTAAATGCAAGTGGAAATAATATTATTTTTTAACAAAACCATCTGATACGGTGCTCTACATATTTTTGCTTTCCTGAAGAAGTTTGGATTTTCCTGTGCGTTCCCATTCTTCTACTGTTTCATATGCTTTTTCAGGGGAATACCCCTTCCCTACAAGAACTCCCATTAGAATAAACTCTTGAAGAATGTGTGTCATATTAATTCCTCTTTTAACGTCCTCCAAGCCTTCTTTTACCAAAAACTCCGTATGTCTTACCCATTCATCTGGTGTCTTTCCGAAAGTTGCTGTTTTCCCATTTCCATTAGCGGGACCTTCTTCCATAGCCATTGCATCTGCCTTCGTTTTATGAACGGTACCAAATGGATGGTTTGGCGGGGCATAGATGGAGTATAGTTTCAACGGAACATTTCCTGTGTTTGTGAAATTGTGCCACATTCCAGCAGGTATCATAATAGCAGAGTCATCGAAGACTCTCCATTGGAAACTTAAATTATCTTTACTTTTGCCCATTTGAACAATTCCCTGACCTTGTTCAATACGTAAGAATTGATCCACATCAGGGTGAATTTCCAATCCGATATCTTCACCAGCATTAAGACTCATTAGTGTAACCTGCAAATGATTTCCTGTCCAAAGAGCAGTACGATACGTGTTGTTCTGTTTGGCGGCCTCATTGATATTTATAACAAATGGGTTAGAACCATAATCTTTTAATACTTCTCTGCTATCACCATAAAATGAACGATAAGAACTGAATGCCAAATCATTGGGATAAGCCCAATAACCAGCAGCATTTCCGTAAGTATGCGCTGGTACATTTGCATAATAAGGATTTTGATGAGTATAGGGCGTATAATACATTTTCCTCAATCCCTTCATATTCTTTATTATCAATAAATTATCTTATGTACGTAGAAGAGGAAGGTACTTATTAATTTTAAATGGACATTTCGCTGTTGGGAAATTCATTTCCTATTTTGCATTTATAAAACAAAAATGTCCTTTGTTAAAGAAAGCTAACACTCTATTTACAATTCGGCAAAGCTCCAATTGTTCGACATTTTTTTAAGCATCACTTGATATAATGACATTATTTTAAGAGGAAGGGAGATGAATACTGTTCAAATCCTAAGCAGCGAGAATAACCCATCTAAAATAAAGATTCAGTATTGGGGGAGGAACCATGACGGAGATTTTGCTTTATGTCGGTACATATATTTCTCTTACTTTTGCTCTCGGCTGGCTGATTACGGTTACTTTTAATTTGTTCTTAAAATAAAGGATATTAAAGTCCTGTTCTGCTGCAGGCATTAACGTCGCCCCGGATCGTGCATATTCTTCAGGAATCCTTTTATCTAGGGAGGAATTCGATATGTGGATTTTAACGCTTTTTTTACAGGACGGGATTCAAATGTTTGAGTATGACACCAAGGAAGAAGCAAAAACAGAGTTTAAGAATGCCAATGGATGCAAAATTCTATCTGAGATCATTCATTATAGAGACTTTGAAAATAGATAATATACTAATTTACGAAAAGGCCTTCTTCCGTTGAAGGTCTTTATTTATTTTTGCTGTCAGATAAACGGCTTCCTATTTTGTTTGTAAATAATAAAACAAAAATAAATTTTGTTTATGAAATGTTTGACTGAAATCAAACATTACTTTAATATGTTTAATATAACTCAAACATATTACAATTTTGTTTAAAAAAATAGGATGTGTTTTAACGAATGGAATTATCAAATCAATTCTGGAACTCTTCTTTGGAGGAGATTAAGCAGGGTTACATTGAAGAAAAAGAAGTATACACTTGCTTGTTATGCGGGGAAAAGACGGAAAAAGGGATTGTCTACCCATATAAAGATCGATTTTACGATGCGGAACGGTATATGCGCATTCATATTGAAACAGAGCATATTTCGATTTTTGACTATCTGCTTTCAATGGATAAGAAGCTTACAGGGCTCACAGATCATCAGAAAAGTCTTGTGCAGCTTTTTTATCAGGGGAAAAGCGATAAGGACATTCAGAAGGAACTGGACATGGGCAGCACTTCAACCATACGCCATCACCGCTTTGCCTTAAAAGAAAAGGAACGTCAGGCGAAGACCTTCCTCGCGATCATGGAATTGCTGAAGGAAAAGGATGAGCACGCACCAGCGTTCGTGCCGGTCCATAAAACAGCCACGATGGTAGATGACCGCTACAACATTACAGGGGAGGAACAGGAGAAAATCCTAAAGAAATACTTCCCTGAGGGCGACGGTATGCCCCTCGCAAAGTTTCCGCCAAGAGAGAAGCAAAGGCTGATTGTGCTGCGGGAAATTGCCAGCCGGCTGAAGCCTGAACACTCATATGGAGAGAAAGAGTTAAAACATGCACTAAAGGCCATTTATGAGGACTATGCTTTGATCAGAAGGTATTTGATCGATTATGGGTTTTTAGACCGAAAGCCCGATGGCAGCGAGTATTGGATTAAAAAATAGAAAAACGGGGGATTAACATGGAACGCAAACGAGAATTAAAGCAGCAGTTTAAAGAAACGACCATTGAAGCAGGGGTTTATCAAATAAAGAATACAGTGAACAATAAAATCTTCATTAAAAGTACGAATAACTTAAAAAGCTTGAATGGGGTCAGATTCTCACTTGAAACAAACGGCTATATGCCTAATCGGGAGCTGCAGGAAGAATGGAATCAGTTTGGGAAAGAGGCTTTTGAAATCAGCGTTCTGGAGAAGCTGAAGAAGAAGGATGTTCCCTATTTTAACGAGAAGGAAGCTCTGGAGAAGCTGGAGGAAAAGTGGCTGGAGGAACTGCAGCCATTTGGTGATAAAGGTTATAATTAGACATAAATGAAGGGTGGTCACTTTAACGTATTTTAAGATATTTATGATGAGAATTTTGAAGAATGAAAAGAAACGTACCCCATTTACGGATAAAAAAAAAGCGCTAATGCGGTTAAGAAATGATCCCGGTATTGTACTGGGGTCATTTTATTTAATCCCCATTGATAACGGTGTGATGATTGTACTCTTCAATACTCGTTCTACTTCCTTCGGTACACGCTTCAAATTAGCAAGTGTTATACTCTGCCGGATCTTAATAATGACCAAAAACGCTATAAGTGAATGTCTGCCCTATTTATATTAATTAAGAGATAGTTAAGAAATAGTTAATCCTCAGTTAAAAATACATTCCTATAATGAGTACATAAGCAAAAAGAAAGTAGGTCTTAAATAAATGCAAGAGATCATTAAAACGACGAATTTAACAAAAATATATGGAAAACAAAAGTCGGTTGATAATCTTAATATATCGGTGAAACAAGGGGATATATACGGATTCCTGGGAAGAAATGGTGCTGGTAAAACAACGACTATACGAATGTTATTGGGCTTAATAAAGCCTACACATGGGAAGATAGAGATATTTGGCGAAGATTTATCCAGAAATAAAAAAAGTATTTTAAAAAGGATTGGCTCAATTGTTGAAGTACCTGGTTTCTATGGAAACCTTACAGCCAGAGAAAATCTTAAAATAAACGCAAAAATTATCGGAGTATACAAAAAAAATGCAATTGAAGAAGCATTAGAGATTGTAGGATTAGAAAAAGAAACCCAAAAGCTTGTGGGCAAATATTCTTTAGGTATGAAACAAAGACTTGGCATCGCCAGATCTCTTTTACATTACCCAGAGCTCTTAATATTAGATGAACCAACGAACGGCTTGGACCCAATAGGTATTAAAGAAATGAGACGACTAATTAAAAACTTGGCTGAAGAAAGAAAGATTACACTTCTAATATCAAGCCACATATTATCTGAAATTGAACAATTAGTGGACCATTTGGGAATTATCCATGAGGGCAAGTTATTAGAGGAAACAGAATTTGATAAGCTCCGAAAGAAGAACCGAAAATTCCTTGAATTTCAAGTATCTAATGATAACAAAGCTACAATGCTTCTGGAAAGTCATTTCCGGATTTTTGATTATGAAGTACACGATGAGGGAAACATTCGAATTTTTTCACATATTGGAGAGCAGGGGGCTATCAATAAATTATTTGTTCAGAACGATATAGAAGTAAATAAAATTATGCTCAGTGAAGACAGGTTAGAAGATTATTTCACAAAATTGGTGGGAGGTGGGAACATTGGTTAATCTCTTATATACAGAGTTTTTAAAACTTAAAAGGTCTAAGATGCAACTAATAAGTACAGTTGGAGCTTCAGTAGTACCTCTTATGGTAGTCATCGCATCCTATATACAGATGAAAACAGAGAAGCCTTCTCCTATTATAGAATTTCACGAACTTTTCAGCAATGCAAACTTATACACAATCCTAGTAGTTGGAGTTCCGCTGTATGGAGTGGTTGCTGCTTATATTTTTAACCGGGAATATATGGATGACACTTTAAAAAACCTTTTAACAATACCCGTTTCACGAGTGAATCTCATTCTCAGTAAACTCCTGCTGCTTTTTATGTGGATACTCTTTTTAACTCTAGTTTCGTGGGGGCTAACTTTAATACTAGGTGTGCTGCTGCAATTCCAAGGTCTCAGTAAATCGCTAATCTCAGAATCATTTCTGCAATTTCTTTTAGGTGGCATTTTGTTATTTGCTTTATCAACGCCTATTGTTTTAATTACCGTAGTTTTAAAGAATTACGTGCCAACAATAATCTTTACCATATTGGTCACTCTGATAAATATCATGACTGCTAATTCAGAACATAGAGGGTTGTTTCCTTGGGCAGCAGCAGGAGACATATCCATGAACACGCTTCTTCCTACTTATCCTCCAGAGTACTCCTATATGGGAATTGCTTTGTTTTCGATCTTTGGATTTGTTTCATTACTCATCTATTTTAACAAAATAGATATACATTAAATATTTTAATACTTTAGCTGGGATTTTAAAATTTAGTTCCTCAGTGTGTAAATGTACTTATTATAGGAGGTTTACAAAAATGTCTTTTTGGGAGATAAACATTTCCGCTTTTCGTATGGTAAATGATTTAGGTAAGGAATATCAATTTCTTGATTCAACTGTGATCCTGATTGCTGAATATACAGTTTTCGTTTTAGCCCTAGTGATGCTGGGATACTGGTTTACCCGCACACATAAAAATAGGATGATGGTCATTCAAGCTATGATTGCTTTCATTGCAGCTGAAATTATTGGGAAGGCTGCTGGCCTATTTTATGGCAATAATCAGCCTTTTGCTGTTCTGCCAAACGTTAACAAACTTGTAGATCATGCAGTAGATAATTCTTTTCCCAGCGACCATACTATTTTATTTTTTTCAATTGCTTTCTCATTTTGGCTTGTTCACAAAAAAACAGGATGGATCTGGATATTACTTGCGTTTATTGTAGGAATCTCACGTATATGGGCAGGCCTGCATTACCCTTTTGATATAGCTGCAGGAGCTATTATAGCCATTATTTCAGCTTTTTTATCCAAGTGGCTTGTACCGAAGCTGGGATTTATTAAAAACATCCTTGCTATATATGAAAAAGGTGAAGGGTACATTCTTCCTCGTAAAGAGAAGACTAAAAATTTTTAAGCCAGTCAAAACATCTGATAAAGTCAGGTGTTTTTGTGCGATTAATAATACTGAATTTTTAGGTAATTTAGCCCAGTATGGTTACATAGGAAAATAAGACATATTCATCAATTGACGATATCTGTATAGTAATTAAATTACATTTCTGTAATAATATGGGATGCAAAGGTTATTCTAATTAATCTCAGATAATTGGTGGATTGCTGTTTGAGTTTTTTAGGATTTTATGAAATGGGGAATTCTGATGAGAACCATGATAGCTCTATTTGGAAATAGAAATTTTTTAAAATTATTCCTGGCATCCTTTACATCCCAAATGGGAGGAACAATTGGCATAACTGCCCTTATGTTTTATTTACTTAATCGATATTCTGAAAAACCAGCATATGCCACTGTGACTGAACTGATGCTATCTTTACCCACTTTAGCTGTTTTCTTTCTTGTAGGTGTATTTGCAGATCGCCTGGACAGACAGCGAGTCGCCAAGAATTGTGACTGGATCTGTGCTGTATTATCCATCCTTATGCTCCTTGCCTTAGTAATTGATGTGATGCCAATAGTCTTTACGCTTCTTTTTCTTAGAGGGGCTGTAAAAAGCTTTTTTTATCCAGCTCAATCATCAATTGTACAAGGCATACTGGACGAAAAAGAGTATCCTGCCGCAGCTGGATTGAATCAAATGGTTGCCAGTTTGTTTGTACTCTTCGGAAGTGGAATCGGGATAATTAGTTATTGGTCAATTGGTATAGAAGGAGCAATATTAATAGATGCATTAAGCTTCATTGCAAGCGGGCTACTTATACATTTATGCAGAATTTCGGAAGACATCAGATTACCGAATGGAAAACACTCTTTTAAGGATTTAAAAATTAGGCTTGTTTTGGATGATTTCAAGGAGGGCTTACTTTATATAAAAAGGCACAAACTACTTCTTACTCTGGTTTCCGGGTTTGTTGTATTCGGTATTTTAAATGGAGGATTGTCCGTTATGCAGGTTTTCATCTTAAAATACAAGCTTAGCCCGACAAATTATGAGGAGATATCTATAATATTGGGATTTGTATTTGGGTCGGGAGTTTTGGCTGGAAGCTTACTTGCGTCAAGTCTTTCACATAAATTAAAGCTCCAGACCATCTTAATTTCAGCTCTACTGGCTGCAGGGGGAGCCACTATTTTGAGTTCCATAGTAAATAATGTATGGCTTTATATGTTGTGCACTGCAGGAGTGGCGCTTGCAATACCTATGATAAATGTCGCAATAGGAGGGTGGATGCCTAAAATTGTTGATCCAAAAATGATGGGAAGAGTACAAGGGTGTGTTAATCCTTTAATGATGTTTTCACAAACCTTAACTCTTCTTTTTATTGCTGCACTTTACCCGGTTATTTTAACTGTTGAATCACTATATTGGCTGGTAGGAGGTTGTTTGATAGTTGTAGGTTTCTTTTACATGATCGCTTTACCCAAATTTAATATAAGCACAGTAAATAAAACTGCCAGCTCAGTATTAGAAAGGTAATAATTTAGTGTTAATGATTAATATTAATTAAGTTTGTTTTCTTGAGAGGGAGCTATGGAGATATACGCTGTTAGGATTAGGGATATGTGCCTGAAGGAAGTGAACAATATCTGCTCATCATTTTCTTCAGAAAAAAAATACACATTAGAGAAATATACCAATAAGTTGGATAGAATTCGAAGTCTTCTTGGAGAATTACTGATTAGGACGGTTGCGATTAATAGATTACGTATAGACAATAACAGTTTGACTTTTGATAAAAACCAGTTTGGTAAACCTTTTTTGAAAGGTTATCCAAAGTTCCATTTCAATATATCCCACTCTGGAGATTATGTAGTTTGCGCTATCAGTAATTCACTAATTGGAATAGACATTGAAAAAATTAATCAAATTGATTATGAAGCCATTGCAAAAGACTTTTTCTCTTCACCAGAGTATCTGTATATAACTCAAAACGATAAGCATAATAATTTGAAAAAGTTCTATAATATTTGGACATTAAAAGAAAGCTTTATAAAGTGCTGCGGTATTGGATTATCTATGCCTTTAGATACATTCACAATCATCAAAAATCATAACCATATTAGGGTGGCTTCTGCCAAAGGAGAGTTCAAAACCAGATATTACTTTAAATTATTTGATATAGACCGTGAGTATAAGTTGGCGGTTTGCTCATTAGATAGAACTTTTCCAGAAAAAGTTACGTTAATTAATCAGGAAAGCCTGATCACTAATTATTATAATCTTGTCTCAAATGGAGGGTTAGCTTAATGATTTTATTTTGTCTACCTTATGCAGGAGGATCGGAAGCTATTTACCATAAGTGGGAGCATCATCTAAACGAATCTATTAATCTATGTCCAATAACCTTAAAGGGGAGAGGAAGGAGATTCAACGAGCCATTTTATAGCAGCCTGGAAGAAGCCATTGAAGATATATTCGAACATATTAAAGCTAAATTGGAAGTAAGTGAATATGCGATTTTTGGACACAGTATGGGCAGCTTATTGGCGTATGAACTTTATTACAAAATTAATGAATTAGGGTTTAAACTGCCAAATCATATTTTCTTTTCGGGTTACAGGACGCCTGGCACCAAGAAAAATGAAAGTATACACAGCTTACCTAATAATGAATTTAAAAGGAAAATAGTTGAATTAGGAGGTACACCAGAAGAACTGGTAAATAATGATGATTTGTTTGATCTATTTATTCCGTTATTAAGAAGTGATTTTAAAATGGTTGAAACTTATAAATACAAGGAACGAAAGAATAAAATATCATGCGATATATCTGTTCTAAATGGATTAAGCGATACCATTCCCCTGGAAAATCTCAGGTATTGGAAAAGTTATACTGATAAATCATGCCAATTTTATAATTTTGATGGTAATCACTTTTTTATTAATAGCAATACAGTTGAAATCACTTCTTTAATAAAACATACATTGGAAGCAGGAAAAAAAATTAAAATATTTTGACATATGTATTTCATGAAAAGTTAGCATGTTTTTCACGCTGATCTACATAACCTGGAAATTTTCAACGATAACATAGATGTTTCAAGTTTCTTCCTGTGTGAGATTTGTGTCATGGAAGTGATCATTTGCCAGATGAATATTTTATGAACAGGAGAATGAATATGTCAATTGGAAACCCAAGCGGCTTCAAAAGTGATATCGAACAATTCTTAATACAAGGTTATAACAATACCGAAACGGATTATCCCAAAACGGCGACTATAAGTCAATTATTTGAAGAGCAAGCGAGAATGCACCCTGATCATATAGCTGTTGTTCATGGGAATCGGCAAATCTCATACAAGGAGCTTAATGAACAATCAAACCAAGTTGCAAATTTATTAAGAGGTAAAGGGATTAATAGTTCAGATATTGTTGGTTTGATGATTGACCGAACATTTGAAATGATCATCGGACTAATGGGGATTCTGAAGTCTGGAGCAGCATACCTGCCTATAGACCCTGAGTCGCCGCAAAAAAGAATTAATCATATGCTGAACGATACAAATGCAAAACTCTTATTGACACAAGGAAAGTATCTTAATTTAATTCAACAAGATATAGAAATGATCAATTTAAATGAAGATTATTCTGAAGAGGATAAAGAAAATCTTACAAGAAATAACCGCTCCGATGACCCAGCATATATCATTTATACTTCTGGCTCAACAGGAATTCCTAAGGGTGTGGTTATCTCTCATTACAATGCCATACGAGTGGTGAGAAACACCAATTATATTAAAATTACCGAAAATGATACCATTCTTCAACTTTCGAATTTTTCTTTTGATGGTTCAATTTTTGATATATTCGGAGCCTTGCTAAATGGAGCAAAACTGGTACTTGTAGACAAAGATACTGTTGTGAACATACAAAAACTTGGAACTGCAATAAAACAGGAAAAAATCAGTGTTATGTTTATTACAACGGCACTCTTTAACGTACTAGTCGATTTAGATATTGGTTGTCTTAAGAATGTTCGAAAAATATTATTTGGCGGAGAAAGAGTGTCGGTTTCCCATGTGAGAAAAGCTCTAGACTATTTGGGGAAAGATAAAATTATCCACGTTTACGGCCCAACAGAAAGCACGGTTTTTACCACTTATTATTTTGTAAATGAAATTGATAATGAAGATAAAACTATTCCAATTGGCAAGCCATTATCAAATACGGAAGTTTATATAATAGATAAAGAAGGAAATCCGCTTCCTATTGGTGAAGTGGGGGAGTTATGCATTTCAGGAGATGGTTTAAGTGCAGGTTATTTGAATAATGAGGAACTTACTTTAAAAAAATTTGTGGCAAATCCCTTTAAAAAAGGTAAAAGGTTATATCTAACGGGCGATTTAGCCAAATGGTTACCTGATGGAAATATTGAGTTTGTAAGCAGAATAGACCATCAAGTGAAAATTCGCGGGTTTCGAATTGAACTTGGGGAAATACAAAATCAGCTAAATAAACATGGAAGTGTCAAAGATTCAGTGATAATAGCTAAAGAAGAAGAGGGACGTCCTAGTTATTTGGCTGCTTATATAACTTCAGAATGTGAGGTTGCAATTGAGGACTTAAGAATCTTCTTGAAGGATAAAGTTCCTGAATATATGATTCCTTCTTATTTTATTATACTTGATGACTTCCCGCTAACTGCGAATGGGAAAATCGATAAAAAGGCGTTGCCTGAACCTAACAATAGTATAGGAGATGTAGATTACGAAGCACCTCAAACAGAAACGGAGAAATTATTAGTTCGACTTTGGCAGGACATTTTAAAAATTGAAAAAATCGGTATAAATGATAGTTTTGCTTTCCTTGGAGGGCATTCATTAAATGCAATGGAACTCCTATCCACTATGAACGAAAAAATGAATGTAAACCTTCCGTTAAAGGAACTTTTTAGACTTTCCACGATAAAAGAGATTAGTAAGTATATAAATGAGAATAAAGGTGTCCAAATAGAACAAAATTACTTTAGCGAAAAAACTGATTTAGCAAATATATACAAACCATTTCCTCTTACAGGAATTCAGCTGGCATATTTGGTAGGCCGAGATGATACTTTTGAAATTGGGGGCTCGGCAACAAACCTAACGGTTGAATTTGAAATGGATATTAATATAGATAGATTCAATCTTGCTTTACAAAAGCTGATAAACAGACATTCCATTCTCAGGACTATAATTCTAGAGAATGGAACTCAGAGAATACTTCAAGAAGAAGTTTTATATTCAGTTGAATTTGTTGACCTATCAGAAGCTAATGAGGAACAAGCAGAAGAAAGAATATTGTCTGTGAGAAACCGAATGGTTACTAAAATTATTGATCCAAGTCAATGGCCGTTATTTGAGATAAAAGCTTTTATTTTACCTAATAAGAATAAGTATTTTTGCTTAAATATTGACCCTCTAATTTGTGATGATAGCAGCTTGAAAATTTTAATCAGGGAATTTAAGCAATTCTACGATGAGCCTGATCTTACCTTGCCAGAGTTATCTTACAATTTCAGAGATTATGTTTTAGCATCCAATAAATTTAAGAGCTCTACTTTATATAAAAAGGATGAAATGTATTGGATGAGCAAGTTGGATGAATTCCCAAGCGCACCTGCATTGCCATTAAAATGTAAACCTTCACAAATTGTAAGCCCTGCGTTTAATAAGTTTTCCAAATTTCTCGAGGGTGAAAAATGGAATAGATTAAAAAAACAAGCAAGGGATAGAAATCTTACACCTACTTCAGTATTGTGTGCAGCATATGCATATGTTCTAGCATATTGGAGTAATCAAAATCATTTTGCAGTGAATTTAACAGTTTTTAATAGACTGCCTTTCCACGAAGATGTTAAAAAGATGGTCGGTGATTTCACTACATTGATGTTGTTAGATATTAATTCCAGCAGTTCGGTGGATTCTTTTTGGGAATTTGCAGCAAGCGTACAAGATACTCTCTTGGAAGCTCTCGAACACAGACATTTTGACGGTGTAGACTTTATCAGGGCTATTGGAAAGAAAAATAAAATGAATAAACAAGCTATTATGCCTGTCGTTTTTACTAGTGTTTTAAGTGAAAACTCCGATGATTCTTTTGATCAGCTAGTGGATTTTGAAAGTATTAAATTTTTTAGCACACGAACCTCACAGGTCTACATCGATAATCAGGTTTATGAATTAAACGGGGGTTTGTATATTACCTGGGATTATGTTGATCAGTTATTTGATTCGAAAATAATTGAATCAATGTTCGAACAATATATCGGAATATTGAATCAAGTCATTTTTGAGGACCAGGTAAACGAGATCGAAGTAGACCAAAATAGCCTAAAAGTTATTGAAGACTACAATGATACTAACAAAAATTTCGACATCTATACGTTACATGAAATGTTTATTAATCGAGCAAAATTATTCCCAGAAAAAGTAGCTGTGATTCATCATAATGAATCTATAACCTATAAAGAACTAGATGAAAAATCTAATCAAGTCGCAAGATACCTGGTCCAAAAAGGGGTCAAAAAAGGAGAATATATCGGTGTTTTGGGAGAGAGATGTATAAACACTGTGGTAAATCTCCTAGGAGTACTGAAATCTGGTGCGGCATATATACCACTGGATCCTGAATATCCTCAAGAGAGAAAAGAATATATCAAACAAAAAAGCAAATGTAATTTCTTTATAACACCTAGTATCTATAACGAAGAACAAATTGATCAGTACTCCGTTGAGAAAATTGATATTGATATCGCTAAAACAGATATGGCTTATGTTATTTTTACATCTGGCAGTACAGGCAAGCCTAAAGGTGTTCAAATAACTCATGGTGCTGCTGCAAATACCATAATAGACATAAACGAAAAATTTAAAGTTACAGAAGAAGACCGAATAATGGGAATATCCTCTTTGTGTTTCGATCTTTCTGTTTATGATGTCTTTGGTTCACTATGTGCAGGTGCATCTCTTGTAATCATAGATGATCAAAGAGATGTTAACCAGCTAAAGTTTGTCTTAGAAAAAGAGCGAATAACAGTATGGAATTCAGTACCTGCCATTATGGAGTTAACGGTGGATCTTTATAGTTCTATTGAAAGAAATCAAGATTTGAGATTAGTGATGCTTAGCGGAGACTGGATTTCCTTAGATCTCCCAGGAAAAATTAAAAAAACGTTTGAAAATGCAAAAGTAATTAGTTTAGGCGGGGCCACTGAAGGTTCTATATGGTCAATTTATTATCCGATTGAAGAAGTAAAGGAAAGCTGGAACAGCATACCTTATGGGAACCCATTGGCAAACCAGAAAATATATGTTCTGAACCAGAAACGGCAATTATGCCCAATGGGGGTAGAGGGCGAATTATATATCGGCGGTTCAGGAGTAGCAAGTGGATATATTAATGATGAAGATAAAACCAAATCATCATTTATTATGCATGATGAGTTTGGTTACATCTATAAAACTGGAGATCATGGGATTTTAAAAGAGGATGGTTATATAGAGTTCCTGGGAAGAAAAGACAGTCAAGTAAAAATCAGAGGTTATAGAGTTGAATTAGGTGAAATTGAAAACTGTCTGATTACTCATAAGGATGTCATAAAGACGGTTGTGATGGATTTTAAAACTGAACATGGTATTAAAAACCTTTATGCATTTGTCATTTCCGATAATAATATTAATTCAAACGAGCTAAGATTATTTCTGCAAAACATGCTGCCAGATTATATGATTCCAGCAAATTTCTTTCAAATCGACAAAATACCATTAACAGTAAATGGTAAAGTTGATAAGGAAATATTAGAAGAATTTCTAGCGAATCAAGCTATAAATGAAGTTGCTACTACTGTAAGCATTCAGGCAGAAAATGAAACTCAAGAAAAACTGCTGGACATTTGGAAAGATGTATTTGGGATGAAGCTTATAGGTGCAGATACCAATTTTTATGACTTAGGAGGCGATTCATTAAAGGCTATTGCCATAATAACAGAATTGAAAAAAAGAATGAATATTGAATTACCTATTGGTGAAATCTTTAAAAATGATTCGGTAATAGCCTTAGACCACTATTTGGCAGCCAATTCATATTTAACTCGTCGAAATACAATCGAAAGGGCACCATTAAAAGAGTTTTACGGGACATCACCTGCTCAAAAAAGAATGTATATGCTCTCTATGCTGGAAAATGGCAGAGGGGCATATCATATTCCCATGGCATTACTATTGGAAGGTGAAATAGATTTATTTAGACTTGAAAATGCCTTCATAAAATTTATTGATAGGCATGAGGCCCTGAGAACGGGGTTTGAATTAAGAAATAATGAGTTGATTCAAAAAATACATGACCGTGTACATTTTAAATTGGAATTTGAAAATGCAACTTTATCAGAAAACCTATCTATAAAGGATTTAACTAGTCAATATTGTAAGGATTCAATTGTTCCTTTCGATTTGAGAAAACCTCCCCTAATGAGAGCTAAATTAATTATGATTGAAAAAAATAAACATATATTAGTTGTGAATTTTCATCATATTATTTCAGACGGAGCTTCTCAGGGGATTCTTATGAATGAGATTCTGGAATTGTATCAAAATAAATGCTTATCTTGGCCAAAAATTCAATATAAGGACTTTGTTGAGTGGGAAGTTGTATATAACGAATCTGAAGAATTAAATAATCAGAAAGAGTATTGGCTGGATATATACAAGAATATCCCCCCTAAATTGGAGTTGCCATATGATTATACCAGATCAATGGTAGACACTACTGAAGGTGCCTCCATGTTTATTCAGCTTGATGACAATCTGGCAAGAAAAATTAGGCGCATTACTAAAGAAACCGGAACTACTTTATACATGTTTATGTTAAGTGCTTATTATATTCTGCTAAACAAATATACCGGAGAATCGGATATTGTGGTCGGAACAGTCTCTTCCGGAAGAATGCATGAAGATTTACAGGAAGTTTTCGGTGTTTTTGTTAATACTATCGCTTTAAGAAATAGTGTTGACAGTTTCAAAAGTTTTAAAGATTTCTTAGAGCAGGTCAAAGAGAATACGATAGCTGCATTTGAAAACTCAGAGTATCAGTTTGACGAATTGGTACGCAGCATCAATTACAAGAGAGATTCTAATAGAAATCCTCTCTTCGATACCATGTTCGTATTAGAGGATGCTAAATTGTTTACTAATGAATCCGAAAACTTAAAACTTAGTCCTATTATGTTTGAACTGGATAATGCAAAATTTGATTTAACTTTTAATGTATTAGACTTTAAAGAAGACATTATTCTAAATGTTGAATACAGAACGGGATTATTTAAGGCTGATACAATAGATAGAATTTCAGAGTCTTATATCAATATTTTAAGAAGCATTACACAAAATATTGAAATTGAGCTAAATAATATAGATGTTTTTTCGGAAGGCGATAAAAAAACATTGCTTGAAGATATTGACTTTCATAAGGTAGAGTTTCCAATAAATGAGCCTATTCATCACCTGTTTGAAGAGCAAGTGCAGCGGACTCCAAACGAAATTGCAATGGTTTTTGAAGGTAAAACACTCACCTATCAAGAGCTTAATGAAAAGTCAAATCAAATGGCAGTTTTATTAAAAGAAAAAGGGATTAAGCCAAATACGATAGTTAGCTTAATGCTCGAACGTTCATTAGATTTAATAGTCGGAATGTTAGGTATCTTGAAAGCAGGTGGAGCTTATTTACCTATTGATCCTGCATATCCAGAAGAGCGCATCAAATATATTCTTAAAGACAGTCAAACAAAACTACTTTTAACTAATTCTAATCTGATAGATGAAATTGAGTTAGAAGATATGCTGGATATCGAAGTAATAGATACTCAAGCAAGCACATCATTGGACAAGCAAACTGAAAACTTACTTATTGAGAACACAGGCAAGGATTTAGTATATGTCATTTATACATCAGGCTCCACTGGAAATCCTAAGGGAGTAATGGTAGAACATCAATCACTTGTGAACTTATGCTATTGGCACAATTCATATAATGCAGTAAATGAAAATGATAACAGTGCAGTTTATGCGAGTATGAGTTTTGATGCTTTTGTCTGGGAGATTTTCCCGTATATTATAACGGGCTCTACTGTCCATTTACTGAGTGATGACTTAAAGCTAGATATCGGCAAGCTAAATCAATATTTTAATGATCATCATATATCAATTAGCTTCTTACCTACACAAGTGTGTGAACAGTTTATGAAGCTTAAGAACAATTCTTTAAGAAGGCTGCTTACGGGTGGAGATAAGCTCAAACAGTTTAATCATCAAACCTATCAAATTATCAATAATTACGGACCCACTGAAAATACCGTTGTTACAACAAGCTGTATAGTAAATGAACATTATAAGAATATTCCTATCGGAAAACCAATTACAAATAACAGAATTTATATTATAGATACAAATAACAGTATTGTTCCATTTGGCGTGCCGGGGGAACTTTGTGTGAGCGGAGCCGGTCTTGCAAGGGGATATTTAAACAGACCGGAGCTTACGGCGGAAAAGTTTGTTCCGAACCCTTTTCTGCCAGGGGAACGAATGTACCGGACAGGCGATCTGGCACGCATGCTTCCAGACGGAAATATCGAATTTCTGGGCCGGATTGACCATCAGGTCAAAATCCGCGGCTACCGCATAGAACTCGGGGAGATTGAGAATCGACTGCTGAAGCTTCCGAAGGTGAAAGAAGCCGTCGTCATCTCCCGGGAGGACAAAGATCGTCAGTCGTACCTTTGTGCCTACGTCGTCATGGAAAGCCAGGTGGAGGAGTCGGTCAAGGAAATTCGCTCCCAGCTGGCCAATGATCTTCCTGATTTCATGATCCCGGCGTTTTTTGTTCAATTAGAGAAAATGCCTCTTACCGCCAACGGAAAGGTAGACCGTAAGGGTCTTCCGGAGCCTGATGTGAACGGTGGGAGAGATCAAGGCTATGAGGCGCCGAGGAATGCCATTGAAGAGACGCTTGCCTCCATCTGGAAGGATATTCTGGGGATTGGAAAAGTGGGGATTCACGATCATTTCTTTGAAATGGGGGGCCACTCGCTGAAGGCGACAGCCTTGGTTTCGAGAATCCATAAAGAACTAAAGGCTGAAGTGCCTTTGCGCCAGCTTTTCCAGACACCTACTATTGAAGGCATTTCGGAGTTCATCTCCGGCGGCCGTAAGAGCGTGTTTGCGTCCATAGAAAAGGTGGAGGAGCGGGAGCACTATGCCCTGTCGCCTGCTCAAAGAAGGCTATTTATTCTCAACCAGATCGAGGGCGGCGTTTCCTACAATATGCCTTTGGCCATGGAAATACAGGGAGACCTTAATGTAAACCAGCTGGAAAGGGCTGTCATGGCACTCATCGAAAGGCACGAAGCTCTCAGAACTTCGTTCTCGATGGAGGATGGAGTCCCAGTCCAAAAAATCGCACCAACGGTGGAGTTTAAAGTCGGCTACCGCAAGTCAGACGCCCATCGGGCTGAGACCTTCCTGAAGGAGGAATTTGTGCGTCCGTTTGACCTTTCAACAGCGCCTCTCCTGCGCATGGAGGTTCTAAACATCGAAGAAAACAAGCACCTTATGGTGCTGGATATGCACCATATTATTTCAGACGGTGTATCCATGGGCATTTTCACACGCGAGCTGGCCGAGCTGTATGAAGGAAAAGAGCTGCCTGCCCTAAAAATCCAGTATAAGGATTACTCCGCATGGCAAAAGCAGGCCGCTGCCAGGGCTGAAATGAAAAAGCAGGAAGAGTACTGGTTAAATGTATTCAAAGAGGAAGTGCCTGTTTTGAATATGCCGACCGATTTCGGAAGACCGGCCGCTCAATCGACCGAAGGGGATCTGGTGCATTTTGAATTCGGCCGGGATCTGTCTCTCAAGCTGAAAAAGATGGCCAAAGAACAGGGCGTCACTCTCTAT
Source organism: Cytobacillus sp. FSL H8-0458 (assembly GCF_038002165.1). NCBI lineage: Bacteria > Bacillati > Bacillota > Bacilli > Caryophanales > Bacillaceae > Cytobacillus > Cytobacillus sp. FSL H8-0458. The sequence continues at coordinate 1,253,427 of NZ_JBBOBR010000001.1, forward strand.
ATGCTTCTTTTGGCAGGCTATACCACACTGCTTTCCAAATATACGGGGCAGGAAGACATTATTGTCGGTTCTCCTATTGCAGGAAGGCCGCACGAAGATTTAAAAAATGTGATGGGCATATTCCTGAATACGCTCGCGATGAGAAACTATCCCGAAGGGAAGAAGTCCTTCAGCACCTATCTGAGGGAGGTAAGGGAAAATGCCCTCAGTGCTTTTGAAAACCAGGATTATCCATTCGATGAACTTGTTGAAAAGCTTGATCTCAATCGTGATATGAGCCGGAGCGCTTTGTTTGATGTGATGCTTGTGCTTCAGAATTTCGATCAAGAGGTCTTTGAACTGGAGGGGTTGGCCTTCACTCCGCATCCAGTGGATGCCCATGTTTCAAAGTTTGATTTAACTTTGACGGCAAGTGAAGAGGAAGATCGCATTCCATGTGTCCTGAATTATGGCACCAAACTGTTTAAAAAAGAGACCATCGAACGTATGGCGTCGCATCTGATTCACCTCTTCGAGAGCATCGTACAACAGCCGGATCAGCTCATCAGCGAACTGACGCTGCTTCCTGAAGATGAAGCACAGGCTGCGTTAGACAGGTGGAACGATACAAGTACTGAGTTTCCAGTGGATAAAACGCTGGCGCAGCTGTTTGAGGAACAGACCATGAAAACCCCGAACCGGGTCGCTGTAGCCGCTGTTGGCCAAAAGCTGACGTATCTTCAGCTGAATGAACGGGCGAATCAGTGGGCAAGAGTACTGCAGGAAAAAGGGGCAAAGCCTGGGAAGACAATTGGATTGATAGCCGAAGAATCCCTGGAGATGATCATAGGAATCCTGGCTGTTTTAAAAGCAGGTGCTGCCTATCTTCCAATTGATCCGGACCAAGCAGTCAAGCGGACAAATGCCATTCTCCAGGACAGCGGTGCCAGTCTTCTGCTTGTAAAAGGCCAGTTAACATCAGGTCTAAGCTTCTGCGGGGACATCATTGATCTGGAGGCACCACTTTTTGAGGGAAGGGAAACAGCCAACCTCCCGGTTGGCCAGCCAGATCACAATGCCTACTTGATCTATACGTCAGGTTCGACTGGCACACCAAAAGGTGTGTTTATCCAGCACCGGAGCGTCGTCAATTACATGTCCTGGTTCAAACAGGAAGCGGATCTGCGGGAAGAGGATAAAGCTATGCTCGTTTCCTCTTATGCCTTTGATTTAGGCTATACAACCCTCTATTCGGCTCTTTTGAATGGCTGTGAGCTGCATCTGGTCAAAAAAGAGGTGTATGCCAATCCATTCAAAGCCCTTAGGTATTTAAATGAAAACGGCATTTCTTATCTGAAGCTGACTCCGTCCCTGTTTAACGTCTTGGTCAATGACCCTGTGTTTTTAAAGGGCGCCAGCTGTGAGACCCTTCGTCTAGTGGTGCTGGGAGGAGAAAAAATAAGCCCGCAGGATGTCAAAACGTTCCATCTCCACTGCCCGAAAGCGGTGGTCATGAATCACTATGGACCGACAGAGGCCACCATCGGTGCCGTCTATCATGTCATCGACTTTGAGAAAATCAGTGATTTTGAAGAGTGTCCGGTCATCGGAAGGCCAATTTCAAATATGAAAGCTTACGTCATGGATTCACAGATGAAGCCGGTCCCGGAAGGGGTATATGGCGAGCTGTGCCTTTCAGGCGCAGGCGTCGCAAACGCCTATTTGAACCGTCCGGATCTGACTGATGACGTATTTGTTCGAAATCCGCTGGATCCGAACGAAGCGATGTATCGGACAGGCGACCTGGTCAGGAGGCTTCCGGATGGGAATCTGGAACTGGCTGGCAGGATGGACAATCAGGTTAAAATTAGAGGCTACCGTATCGAACCGGACGAAATTAAGAACCAGCTCCTCAAGCACACTGAAATTCAGGAGGCTGCCGTCATTGTCCGGAAGGACAATGATCAGCGCCCATATATCTGTGCTTACATTCGATCCGGGAAGGAATGGACACTGGGGGAACTCCGGTCGTACCTGATGGAAGAAATTCCTGAATATATGATTCCTTCTCATTTCGTCCAGCTGGAGCGGATTCCTCTTACTCCAAACGGGAAGGTGGACCGCAAGGCTTTACCTGAACCGGATCGCCATACGGGAGTGGAATATGAAGCCCCGAGGAATGAAGTGGAAAAGAAGCTCGCAGCTGTATGGGAAGAGATTCTTGGATTAAGCCCGATTGGAATCACCCATAATTTCTTTGCTTCTGGGGGAGATTCCATCAAAGCCCTTCAGATCATTTCCCGATTATCAAGGGAAGGCATTTCGCTTGAGATGAAAGAGCTGTTTGCCCATCCTGAAATCAAGCGGCTTAGCCGATACGCCAAAACCGTGAACGGCCAAGAGGAGACCTTTGAAATTGAAACTGGACATGCCCAGCTGACACCCATTCAAAAGGCCTTTTTCTCAGGAGGAACCGAGGAAGTTAACCATTATAATCACGCAGTGATGCTATACAGGAAAGAAGGATTCCATGCGGAACGTATAAAGGAAGTTCTGGAAGAAATCATGAAGCATCATGATGCCTTGAGAATGATTTATCCAAATGAGAACGGCGAGATCCGTCCGTATAATCGCGGCGTGGGCCCAGGCCAATTTGGCTTTACTGTTTTCGACGTCTCATCAGAGGAGGTTCCGAATCAAGCGGTTCTAGAACTTGCGACCAAGCTTCAGCTTCAAATGGACATCGAGTCGGGCCCGCTTGTGAACGCAGCTGTATTTAAGGCCAAAGATGGGGACCATCTTCTTCTGGTTATTCATCATCTGGTCGTTGACGGTCTTTCCTGGAGAATTCTGTTTGAAGATCTGGCGCTCGGGTACAGTCAGCTGGAAAACGGAGAGCCTGTGTCGTTTTATCCGAAAACAACATCGTACAAAACTTACGCTTCCAAGCTTCAGGCTTATGCCGAAGGCAAAAAGCTCGCAAGAGAAAAACAGTATTGGGTGGACGTATTGAAGGAACCAGTGCCATTCCTTGAGACAAAAGGAGAGGCGGAAGCCTATTGGTATGAAGATAGTCATACCTTTAGTACCGTTATTAATAAAGAGGCGACTCGAAAGCTGCTTCGTGAAACCAATCATGCCTATCATACTGACATCAATGACCTTCTGGTCACAGCTCTTTTAATGGCCACTAGGCGGGAAACAGCAGAAAACCGGATCCGGCTGAGCCTTGAGGGCCATGGCAGGGAACCCTTCGCTGAAGAAGTCGACATCAGCCGGACAGTGGGATGGTTTTCGGCCAAATATCCTGTCCTGATCGATCTGGGTGAGGAAAAGAGCCTCTCGATGACCATCAAAATGGTAAAGGAAACGCTTAGAAAAATACCAAACAAAGGCATCGGTTATGGTATTTTGAAATATTTGAGCGAAGCGTCTGAGTTTAAGGAGGCTCAGCAGCCGCCCCTGTTATTTAATTATCTGGGACAAATGGATGAAGACCTTCAAAATGCGGCATTCTCTTCCTCCAGTCTTCCGACTGGAGAGTCGGTTGGAAACAGGCATGTGCGGGAAAATGCGATGGAAATAAATGCGGTTGTTTTGGACGGCCAGCTGGTTATAGATACGACGTATAACACCAACGTCTATGCAGAACAAACCGTGAAGGATTTCGCGGAAGCATATAAAGAAGCGCTTTATACGGTGATTGGCCATTGTGCAGCGAAAGGAGAGCCGGAGAGAACTCCGTCTGATTATGGAGACAAAGCGCTGAGCATTTCCGAATTGGAGGACATCCGGAAAAAGTATGAGGGATTTGAGATTGAGAAGATTTACCCTCTGGCAAATATGCAGCAGGGCATGTTGTTCCACTCACTTGAAAACCCTTCTTCAAGAGCTTATTTTGAACAAATTATCATTGAAGCCACTGGAACCATCGACCCGCACCTCATGGAGAACAGCTTTAATGCCATTCTGGAACGGCATGAGCTTCTGCGGAGTGCAATAGAGTATAAAATCACGGTGCAACCAAGAAACGTAATCCTGAAAAACAGGAAAATAGGCTTTGGATACCAGGATATTCGAATGCAAAGCGCGGAGCAGCAGAAAGCAAGCATGGACCGTTTCCTGGAAGAGGACCGGGAAAAAGGTTTTGACTTAAGCCGGGATCCTTTGATCCGCCTTCAGCTTATCCGGACTGGTGACGAAACATATACACTGATTTGGAGCAATCACCACATCCTATTTGACGGATGGGGACGGGGAATCATCCTGGCTGAACTTTTCCATCTCTATGGAAATGAACGGTTCGGAAGAACCGGGAAGCTGGAAGAGCCGGAGGCCTACAGCACCTACATCAAATGGCTGGAGGAACAGTCTAAGGAAGAGGCCTTTCAATACTGGGAGAATTATCTGAAAGGGTATAAGGACAAGGCAGGAATCCCAGCGATTCGAAAGCCCGGGGAATCTGGCGATTCCCGGAACCGCGAAAAGGTCATCGAATTCTCCCGGGAGCTGACGGGAAAACTGGCTGATCTGGCAGCCCGGAATCAAGTGACCTTCCATACGGCACTGCAGAGTGCGTGGGGAGTGCTTTTGGCCAAGTATAACCAGACAGACGACGTCGTGTTCGGTTCCGTCGTCTCAGGAAGGGATGCCAAAGTGCCGGGAATTGAAAACATGGTGGGGCTCTTTATCAATACGGTTCCAACAAGAATTCAAGCGAGTGACCACCAGCGTTTCAGAGAAGTCTTACAGCGTGTGCAGGAAGACGCCATTGAAAGCCAGGCGTACAGCTACGTAAATCTGTCTGATGTGCAGTCGCTCAGTGAGCTGAAACGGGATTTGATTGACCATGTGATGGTGTTTGAAAACTATGCCCTGGATGAACAGGCCCTTGAACAAGGGGAGGATGAGCTGGGCTTTGTGTTCGAGGAGTTAAAGGGCAATGAAGCAACGAACTACGGATTAACGGTGGTCGCTGTTCCTGGGGAGCAGCTGGTCCTGAAATTTGCCTATGATGAAAATCAATATCCGAAGATGATTATCGATAATCTGGCCATGCATCTAACCCATTTAATGGAACAGGCTGCAGAGGATGAGGATCAGAAGATTGGCGATCTTCAGCTGCATTCTATCGAGGAAAAGGATCAGATTTTAAAAGAATTCAACCAAACGCAGGCAGATTATCCGAAGGATAAAACCATCCAGCAGCTGTTTATGGAACAAGCAGAGCGAACGCCAGAGCGGGTGGCAGTGGTATGCGGGGAGGAAGCGCTCACATACCGGGAGCTTAATGAGCGGTCGAACCAAATCGCGCGGATGCTTCTTGAGAAAGGAGTTCAGGCGGAAACGATTGTGGGGATTATGGCAGACCGTTCTCCTGAGATGATAGCGGGCTTGGTTGGAATCTTAAAATCTGGGGCAGCCTATCTGCCGATTGATCCAGAATATCCTGAAGAGCGGATCAAATATCTTGTGGAGGACAGTAACATCAATCTGCTCCTCACACAGGACCATTTGTTAGAAAGAATTTCTTTTTCGGATCTGCTGAACATCGATATGATTTCGCTGGATGATAAACGGATTGCCAAGGCTGCTAAGACGAACCTTATTGTGAAGAATAACCCGTCTGATTTAGCCTACGTTATCTATACATCAGGTTCAACTGGCCAGCCAAAGGGCGTTTTGGTCGAGCACAGATCCCTGGCAAATTTATGTCACTGGTATGTGAATTTCCATGAGATTCAGAAAGGTGACCGGATTACGAACTACCTGAAAATTTCGTTCGATGCATCCATCACGGAAATTTTCCCTTGTCTGATTTCGGGAGCGGAGTTACATGTTTTAAGTGGGGATATCCGGCTGGATATGGGAAAACTCAATAGGTATATGAATGAAAAGGGCATTACCGTCGCCACTCTTCCCTACAAGGTGGCCGAACAGTTTATCCAGCAGGATAACCATTCCTTAAGAATGCTTATTTCCGGCGGTGAACAGCTGAATGTCAAGGCCGATACGGAATATCAGCTGGTCAACGCGTATGGGCCGACAGAAAATACATGCGTTACGACAAGTTATTTCGTGAAGCACAAGGGCCATAATCTTCCTATTGGAAAACCTGTAAACAATACGAACATTTACATCTTGAATCAGGATAATCGTTTATGTCCTGTAGGAGTAGCCGGGGAATTATGTGTCTCAGGTGATGGTGTTGCCAGAGGCTATTTAAACAATCCGGAATTGACTGGGGAAAAATTTGTATCCAACCCTTTTGAGCCTGGAGGGCGGATGTACCGAACGGGAGATCTTGCAAGATGGCTTCCGGATGGAAATATAGAGTTTATCGGACGAGTGGATCACCAAGTCAAGCTGCGTGGATACCGAATAGAATTGGGAGAAATTGAGAGCCATCTATTAAAGCATCCTGGCGTAAAAGAAGCAGTGGTCATCACAAGGGAGGACTCCAATCTTGAAAAGAGCCTGTGTGGCTATCTAGTATGCGAAGAGCAGGTAACTCCAGCGGAAGTGAGAAAGCATTTGGAAAAGCGGGTGCCTGAATATATGATCCCGGCCTATTTTGTCCAGTTGGACAAGCTGCCGCTGACCTCAAACGATAAAGTGGATAGAAAAGCATTGCCCGAACCTGAGAAAAGCGCATTATCTGCGGTTGAATATGTAGCACCGAAGAACTTTGTAGAAGAAACAATTGTTTTGGTTTGGGAGGAACTCTTAGGTGTTAATCCTATCGGCACATTTGAAAATTTCTTTGATATTGGGGGGAACTCATTAAAATTGATGAGTGCTCTTACATCAATTAACAAACAAATGAGCTGTAATTTAACTGTGCATGATGTTTTTGAAAACCCTACTGTTAAAGAATTAGCGAATTTAATTTTGTCAGAAAGCACAAACTCACAGACTGATGCTTTGGATTATGTTGAAGAAGAAGTGTGATATTAATAAAATGATTTGCATCTATATAGAACTTTGTTCTTTGTACTAGCTGACACATTGTGAAATACCGTCGGTTTAGAAGTCACTTGTGAAGTAGCTTATCCATGGATGTGCAATCTCCAATTCTCTAGATTTTATGAGATTGCACATCCATATGTATGGTTCTGTCTTCAATGAAATTTATAGCAGGCATCGGATAAATCGAAAGGAGTGATCATCCCCAAATGGACATTAAATGTTTTTTAAATGATCTTAAAAAGTTAAATATTTCAATATATCAAAACCAAGGAAAAATAAAGATTATCGGACCTCGAGACTTAATAACTAATGAAGTCAAACAAAGGATAAAAGGCCATAAGGAACAAATAATTGCGTTTTTAGAAAGAGAAGATATTAAAAGAAACGGTGAGATCACAAAAGTTATACCAACCAAAAACGGCTGCTATCCTATGTCATTATCGCAAAAGAGAATGGTTATATTACATGAATTAGAAACGGAAGGTACCACATACAATATACCTTTGGTTATGAAATTAAATGGCGACGTTCAATTAACCAACATTGAAAATGCCTTTAAAATGCTGATTAAGAGACATGAAATCTTAAGAACTTCATTTGTTAAGGTTAACGGTGAGACCGTACAAAAAGTAGAACAAAATGTGGATTTTGAAATAGGATATGGAGAATCAGCAGAGGCAGATGTACCAGCAAGAATCGAGTCCTTTATAAGACCATTTAATTTAGAGAAGGCACCGTTACTCCGAGTAGATTTATTAAAAATCAATGAAGATGAACATATATTGATGCTTGATATGCATCATATTATTTCTGATGGCATGTCTATGATTATTATGATGAAAGAGCTTTCTGATATTTGCAACGGAATTGAATTATGCCCATTAGAAATACACTATAAAGAGTACTCTGAATGGCAAAAAACGCAGTATGAAGAGAAAAAAATACTAAAACAAGAAGAATTTTGGCTTAACTTATTCAAAGGCGAAATCCCAGTTCTTAATTTACCAACAGATTATCAAAGACCTCAAACTCAAAGTAACAAGGGTGACAGTTTAGTTTTTGAAATAGAAGCTGATCTAATGCAACAGCTCAAAGCTCTTGCCAGAAAAAATGGCGTTACGATGTACATGCTTCTTTTAGCTGCATATACAATATTGCTTTCAAAACATACTGGGCAAGAAGATATTATAATTGGAACCCCGGTTTCAGGCAGATCTCGTACTGAATTTAAAAATGTCATCGGCATGTTCATTAATACCTTGGCAATGCGCAATAATCCTAGGGCTAATATAAGCTTTACTGATTATCTGAAAGAGGTAAGAGTAAACACTTTAGGCGCATATGATAATCAGGATTATCAATTTGATTCCCTGGTTGAAAAGTTAGAAATTAACAGTGATAAAAGCAGAAATCCCTTATTTGACACCATGTTTGATATCCAAACATATAGTGATTTTTCATTTAATATCGATGGAGTCTCAACAGAAGTATATGATTTTAACTTAAATATAGCTAAATTTGATTTAAGCCTTACAGCCATAGAGTATCCAGATCATATTTCGTTAGATTTACAATACTGCACGAAGTTATTCAAAAGAGAATCTATTAAAAGGTTAGCAGGACACTTTGTTAATTTGTTAGTTTCAGTTGTCAATGATCCAGCACAACAATTGAAAGAAATCAATATTCTTTCAAAAGAAGAAAAACAGTTATTATTACATAAGTTCAATGATACCAAGGTGGAGCTGCCCAAAACTCTAAATTTAACCGAATTATTCGAAAAGCAAGTAGAAAAGTCACCTAATCATACAGCGCTGATTTTTGAAGAAAAGCATATTACTTATTTGGAATTGAACGAAAAAGCAAACCAGCTGGCAAAAATACTTCGTTCAAAAGGAGTAGGCAAGGATATAATTACAGCGGTTATTGCTGAAAAATCTATAGAAATGATAGTCGGAATATTAGCAGTACTAAAAGCAGGAGGAGCCTATCTTCCGATAGATCCCGAGTATCCTGCGGATAGAATCCAGCACATTCTTCAAGATAGCAAAGTAAAAATAATTGTAAGTCAGGATCATATTATTAATAGGTTTGAAACGGCGATAGAAAGAATTTCGTTTGAAGACAAGAGTATCAGTAAACAAAGCAAGGATAATTTACCTTATATCAATGATTCTTCAGATTTAGCCTACATTATTTATACATCAGGATCGACAGGGAAACCAAAAGGAGTAATGACCACGCATCAAAATGTTGTGAATTACATACATGCATTTTCAAAAGTTATACCTTTGAATGAGGAGGATACAATACTTCAGGTAGCTTCATTTTCTTTTGATGCATTTACAGAAGAAATTTTTCCAATTCTGCTAAGCTCCGGAAAGATTGTAATAAGCCCAAACCTCAAAGAGATGAATATTGATAGGCTAGTCAACTTAATTAACTTACACAATGTTACTTTAGTTAGTTGCTCACCCTTATTATTGAATGAAATTGATAAGAATGAACATTTGATTTTGAATAATAAAATGAAGTTTATTAGTGGCGGTGACGTTTTAAAGTATGAATATATAAAAAACATCATTAAGTATGCGGATGTATACAATTCATACGGACCAACGGAAGCAACTGTCTGTGCAACATACTATAAGGTCAGCCCAGAAGATTTGATTAAAACAAGTATACCCATTGGCAAGCCAATCAGTAATTATAAAGTCAATATTCTCGATGAGCACTTCCAATTGCTCCCGATTGGAGTGGCTGGAGAATTATATATTGGCGGAAAGGGAGTAGCCAGAGGATATCAGAATAATAATGAGATGACAGAAAGTAAATTTGTAATGGACAAGTGGAATCCTGAAGAAAAGCTGTATCGTACAGGAGATTTGGCTAGATGGCTGCCAGATGGAAACATTGAGTTTCTGGGGAGAATAGACAATCAGGTTAAGATACGAGGGTTCAGAATTGAACTTGATGAAATAGAATATTACTTGTTACAACATAAAAACATTAAAGAAGCAAAAGTGGCAGTAATAGAAGGAAATAATAATAGCAGGTATCTGTGTGCTTACTTAACCATGACCGGAATTCAGGAAAATATAGAGAAAATTGAGCTCAGAGAAGCTCTTTTGAAAGAACTTCCAGAATATATGGTACCTTCGCATTTTATTCAGTTGAAAAAGATGCCTCTCACAATAAATGGGAAGATTAATCTTAAAGCTTTGCCAAAACCAGATTTGACTAAAAAAATTGAAGAAATATACCAGGAACCTCAAAACGAAATAGAAAAAAAACTTCTAGCGATTTGGGAAGAAATTTTAGGGATTAAAAAAATTGGTGTTATTCATAATTTCTTTGAAGCGGGCGGTGATTCTCTAAAGGCTTTTTCTTTGGCATCCCAAATTTATAAACAGCTGGGAGTAGAAATTCCCCTAAAGCAAATTTTTACTTCACCTACAATAAAAGGAATCAGTGAATGGATAAATAGACAAGAGACAAGCATTTATTCAACTATAAAGCAAACTGAAGAAAAGGGTTATTATTCCCTGTCCTCAGCTCAAAAAAGGCTTTATATTCTCAATGAAATAGAAGGAAGGAACAGTACTACATATAATCTTCCGTTTGTCTTAAAAATAAGAGGGCCACTTAATGTTAAAGAATTTGAAAATACCTTTAGAAAGTTAATTAACAGACATGAAGGATTAAGGACAGCTTTTGTAATACAAAATGGAGAACCGGTACAAAAGATATTAAAAGATGCAGAATTCAAAATTAACATTAGCTTTTGGGATGAGTTAAGTTTAACAAATAAAGTCTCGCAATTCATTAAGCCGTTTAATTTAGAAGAGGCTCCACTTTTAAGAGTAGAAATAATAAGGATTGATCCTGAAGAACATATAATGCTGTTTGATATGCACCATATCATTTCAGATGGCATCTCAATTGAAATACTAATGAAAGAATTAGCAGATTATTATAATGGCAACCCTTTACCTCCATTAAAAATACAATATAAAGATTATTCTGAATGGCAAAAGGAATTATACACCAATGGAAATATAAAAAAGCAGGAAGGATATTGGTTAAACGTATTTAAAGATGAAATCCCAGTCCTTAATATGCCTACAGATTATCCGAGACCACAGATTCAAAGGAATGAAGGTCATAGACTTGGTTTTACATTGGAACCTGAATTAACACATAAATTGAAAGTATTGGCAAAAGAAAAAGAAGTGACGATGTATATGCTCTTGTTAGGAGCTTATACTGCTCTTCTTTCAAAATATACAGGGCAAGAAGATATTATTGTTGGCTCTCCTATTGCTGGGAGACACCATGAAGATTTAAAAAATGTTGTAGGGATGTTCGTCAATACTTTGGCCATGAGGAATTATCCAAGACAAGGAATTAGATTTACCGACTTCTTAAAGGAAATTAGAGAAAATACCTTGAATGCCTACGATAATCAAGATTACCAATTCGATGAGCTGATTGAAAGACTAAATTTACAACGGGACATAAGCAGAAATGCATTGTTTGATACGATGTTTTCAACTCATAGTGCAACAGGAACCAGCTTTGATATAAGCGGATTAACCTTTGAACCTATTAACATTGATTTCAACATAGCAAAGTTTGATTTAAGTCTTTCAGCCATTGAATATACAGATCTTATAAAATTCGACCTTGAATACTGTACGAAATTGTTTAAAGAAAGCACAATGGAACGCCTAGCGGATCATTTTAAAAACTTATTACAAGCAATTGTCAATGATCCAAATCAAAAGTTAAGAGAACTTAATATTCTTTCAGTTGAAGAAAAGAATACACTTTTAAACGGGTTTAATAATACTCAGACTCCCTTTCCAGTCTCTACTATTCATACGATATTTGAAAATGAGGCTGAAAATAATCCTGACTCAGCAGCTGCTGTTTTTGGTGAAAATGAAATTAGCTACAAGGAATTAAACGAAAAAGCTAATAGACTAGCTAGAACTTTAAGGAACAAAGGGATAACAAGAGGTAGTATAGTCGGAATAATGGTCGATAGATCACTAAACATGGTTGCTGGAATACTCGGGATTTTAAAAGCTGGAGGAGCATACCTTCCAATCGATCCGGATTATCCCAGAGAGAGAATAGATTTTATGTTAAATGACAGTTTAGCAGATATCATTCTTACGCAGGGTCATTACATCAGAAAAATGAATTTCCGACAAGAAGCAATAAATATTGAAGATTTAGATATATATCATGAAGACGGAACAAACCTTAATACCATTAGTTTATCATCTGATTTAGCATATGTAATTTATACATCTGGAACAAGTGGTACTCCTAAAGGAGTTATGGTAGAGCATCAAAACATAATAAATGCCCATTACGCTTGGAGATATCACTATGGTTTATCTAAATTTAAAGTAAGGCTCCTTCAATTGGCAAGTATGTCATTTGACGTATTTACTGGAGATTTATGCAGAAGCTTATTGAACGGAGGCACAATGTATATTGTGTCAAACCAAACTAAATTAGACATGGAATTATTACATGAAGTTATTATGAAGCATAAGATAAATATCTTTGAATCGACACCCGGCCTCATCATTCCTTTAATGAATTATATCCACGACAAAAAACTTGAAATCAGTAGTTTAAAATTATTGATTTTAGGCTCTGACATCTGTCCAGTGAATGAATATAAAAAATTAAATGAATTATTTGGGGAGAAAATGAGAATTGTCAATAGTTATGGAGTAACCGAGGCTGCTGTGGATTCCAGTTATTATGAAGAATCCTATGATAGACTTCCTCAAATTACGAACACACCAATAGGAAAGCCGCTCAATAATACAAGGTTTTATGTATTAAGTTCTTCATTAACTCCCCAGCCATTAGGAGTATATGGAGAGTTATATATAGGAGGAAAAGGTGTAGCAAGAGGTTATTTAAACAACCCTTCTCTGACAAGGGAAAGATTTTTAGATGATTGCTTTAATACAGGACAGAAAATGTATAAAACCGGGGATATGGCTAGATGGCTGCCAGATGGAAACATGGAGTTTCTTGGACGAGCAGACGATCAGGTGAAAATCAGAGGCTATAGAATTGAAACAGGTGAGATAGAATCTCATTTACTTCAATACTCGAATATAAAACAAGCATTGGTAATCGTACGCAATAATAAAAATAATATCCCCAATTTGTATGCGTATTTTACCGCTAAATCGAATATAACTGCAAGCCAATTAAGAAGTTTTTTGACTAAGTATTTACCAGATTACATGATTCCATCTTATTTTATTCAATTGGATGTTTTTCCACTAACTCCTAATGGAAAGATCGATAGAAAAGCACTACCTATAGTTGAATCTAATTCTTATATCGCTTCTGAAAGTTATGAACCGCCTAGGAACCATGTGGAGGAACAATTAGTTGCTGCATGGGAAGATGTCCTGGGTATAAGTGGTATTGGAATCAACAAGAGCTTTTTTGAAATCGGGGGCGACTCAATTAAAGCTTTGCAGATTGTCTCAAGGCTTTCAAAGAAAGGACTTAGACTTAAGATCAGAGATTTGTTTGCTAATCCTAAAATAAAGAATCTTAGCAAATATATTGTATCCGAAATAAAACCTAGTAATGAACACGAAATTATTGAGGGAAGGATTCCCTTAACTCCTATCCAGAAAAGGTATTTTGATATAAATAATACCGAATTCGATCATTATAATCAGTCATTAATCCTTTTTAGAAAAGATGGATTTAATGAAAATATTGTTGAAGCTGTGTTTACTAAAATTACTGAACAGCATGATGCACTTAGAATCGTATTTAAAGAAGAAAATGGAGAATTCATCCAATTTAACCGGGGATTAAATGAAAAAGTCTTTGATTTGATTGTCAGAGATATTTCGAATGAACAAGACACTGAAACACTTGTACAACAAACAGCTGCTGAGCTGCAGAAAGAGATTTCGATAACAGATGAGAAACTTGTGAAACTCTGTATTTTCAAAACACATCAAGGTGACCATCTTTTAATGGTTGTTCATCACCTAATTATTGATGGTGTTTCCTGGAGAATACTAATCGAAGATTTACAAACAGCATATAATCAAGTCCTAAACGGAGAAAAAATTGACCTGGGTTTTAAAACCAGCTCTTACATGGAGTTTTCAAGAAAATTAGCAGAATATGCTGACAGCAAGCAGCTTAATAAAGAATTGAAATACTGGGAAAAAATATCAAGTGAAAAAGCACCATTCTTACCCAAAATACAAGAAGAAATTTCTAATGATTATGAAAACAGTAAAACATTTAGAACTTCTTTAAATGAAGAATTTACGGCCAAATTATTGGCTGAAGCCAACCAAGCATACAATACACAGATAAATGACTTGCTTTTAACTGCTTTATTGGTAACAGTAAGGGACTTGACAAGTGAAAATAAAATGAAAGTTCTTATGGAGGGGCATGGAAGAGAAGAAGTCATTCAGAGAATAGATCTAAGCAGAACAATAGGCTGGTTTACTTCATTGTATCCTGTATATCTAAATTTAAATGATGAAAGGGATTTATCTAAGAGTATAAAGATAGTAAAGGAAACATTAAGGAAAGTCCCAAATAATGGAATAGGGTATGGAATCTTAAAATATCTGGCGAAATCAGACATTCTTTTTGAGGATGAGGCACCTATATTGTTTAACTACTTAGGTGAAATTGATAGCGATATTACAAATGATGAATTTTCTTCATCATGGCTACCAACCGGTGCCAATATTGGTGATAGCAGTGCCAGAGACGCTTCTATTGAAATAGATTCTATCGTGGCAGAAGGCAAATTATTCATTAGTACTACTTTTAACTATAAAGAATACTCAGAATCACTAATTGAGACCTTTAATAAAACTTACAAAAGTCATTTAGAACAGATTATCCATCACTGTGTCAATAAATCTGACAGTGAAAAAACATCATCTGATTATGGTTCTGATTTGTCATTAGATGATCTTGAAGAACTTTTGAATGAATACGAATTTGCAGACAGCTAATCTAAGAAATATAGTGAGTTTTCTTTAAAAGTTTTTTTCAGAACAATTTAGGAGGATCATTTCATGAGAACAAACAAAGTCGAGAAAATCTATCCATTGTCAAACATGCAAAAAGGAATTCTCTATCATTCTATTAAGGGAACAAGCTCAAATGCCTATTTTGAACAGATGATTATGGACATAAAAGGCAGTATCAACGAGGACTTCCTTGAGGAAAGTTTCAATAAAATCATGAGGCGGCATGAAATATTAAGAGCTTCGTTTAGTTATAAAAGGGATGAGCCTCTTCATGTAATCTTAAAAGATAGAAAAATAAAGTTTAATTACAAGGATTTAAGTGCAGTTGATGCATCTGATAAAAAGTCTTATATTGAGAGCTTTTTGGAAGAAGATAGATTAAAAGGTTTTGATATAACAAAAGAAACACTTATGAGAGTCTGTCTAATTAAAATGGAGGAATCCTCTTATAAATTGGTATGGAGCTTTCATCATATATTACTTGATGGCTGGTGTGTAGGAATAATAATAGGAGAGCTATTTACTATTTACTCAAATTTATTAAATGGGACAAAACATCAATTAGAAGATCCCAGACCTTATAGCGATTATATAAAGTGGCTAAACAGTCAGGATACAGAAGGAGGATTAGTTTTTTGGGGAGATTATTTGAAGGGATACGATGTAAAAACAACAATACCCAAACTGCCCAACGGATCGTGTCCTGACTATAAAAGAGGAGAAAGAATTATAGAGTTCTCAGAGGAAATGACAGAGAAAGTAATGCGGCTAGCAACTAGAAACAACGTCACGTTAAACACAGTACTCCAAAGTATATGGGGCTTAATTTTAGCTAAATACAATAATACAGAGGATGCTGTTTTTGGTACGGTTGTATCGGGAAGGGACGCCTCAGTAGAAGGTATTGAAAAGATGGTAGGTTTGTTCATAAACACTATTCCTACAAGAATAAAATTTGAAAATGATTATACCTTTCAAAAGCTTTTAAAATTAACACAAGAAAGCGCACTGGATACTACTAACTATAATTTTATCAGCTTAGCAGATATCCAATCACAAAGCACATTAAAGAATAATCTTTTGGATCATGTTTTGGTCTTTGAAAACTATGCAGTAGATGAAGAAGCAATTCAAGATAAAGAGAGTGAATTAGGTTTCGAAATTGTTTCTGTAACTGATGAAGAGAGGAGTAATTATAACTTTAGTATTACTGTAGGGATGGGTAAAAAGCTAAAACTAATGCTGGTTTTTGATGAAAGTGTCTATGAAAGAGATTTAATAAATAGTATTGCTGCACATATAGAGAATGTTACTTTACAGGTCTCTGAAAACGACACTAAGAAAATCAGCGAGATAGAGCTACTATCAGATACCGAAAAACAAGTGATTTTTAATAATCTTAATCAAACTAATCAATTATATCCTAAACAGAAATTAATACATCAGTTATTTGAAGAGCAAGCTGAAAAAACTCCTGATCATATCGCAGTTACTTGTGGAGATAAAAAACTTACCTATTTAGATTTAAATCGAAAATCAAATCAAATTGCTCAAATGCTTCGAGAAAAGGGTATCCAGACCAACGAAGTAGTTGCAATTTTGTCTGACCGGTCACTTGAAATGATTATTGGGATTATGGGAATTCTAAAATCTGGTGCAGCATATCTTCCAATTGATCCTGATACTCCTGCAGATCGAGTAGATTTTATGTTAAAAGATAGTAATGCATTTATGTTATTAACGAAAGACTT
This sequence comes from Cytobacillus sp. FSL H8-0458, assembly GCF_038002165.1. Taxonomy (NCBI): domain Bacteria; kingdom Bacillati; phylum Bacillota; class Bacilli; order Caryophanales; family Bacillaceae; genus Cytobacillus; species Cytobacillus sp. FSL H8-0458. The sequence goes on from NZ_JBBOBR010000001.1 coordinate 1,270,192, forward strand.
ATTTATGAAGAAGTTTCGTTTTGAAATAGAGGCAGTTAACTTAGACGAGGTAGACTATTTTAGATACAGTAATGAAAATTTATCGGCTATAAATAACTCTCATGATGCAGCATATATTATCTACACTTCAGGATCTACCGGAAATCCAAAAGGTGTGGTAATTCCTCATTACAGTGCAATCAGAGTGGTTAAAAACACAAATTATATCGAAATTTCTGAGAGTGACTCCATTCTGCAGCTTTCTAATTATTCTTTTGATGGATCGGTTTTTGATATTTTTGGTTCCCTTCTCAATGGTGCTAACTTGGTGATGGTAGAAAAAGAAGTGGTACTTGATCTTAGTAAATTATCAGAGGTCATAAAAAACAAAAACATAAGTGTGATGTTTATTACCACTGCCCTATTTAATACACTTGTTGACCTAGAGATAGACTGTTTGGATAACTTAAGGAAAATTCTTTTTGGTGGAGAGAGAGTTTCAGTACCACATGTTAGAAAAGCACTAAAAAAGCTGGGTGAAAATAAATTAATTCATGTGTATGGTCCGACCGAAAGCACTGTGTTTGCAACCTATTACTTTATTAATAAAGAAACAGAAATTATCCCAATCGGCAAACCAATAGCAAATACTTCCGTATTTATTGTGGGTAAAGGAAATCAGTTGCTGCCAGTTGGTGTGCCTGGGGAACTCTGTATCTCTGGGGATGGGTTAAGTAGTGGTTATTTAAATAATGAGAACTTAACTGCTGAAAAATTTGTTCCAAACCCTTTCTCAACAGAAGAAAAAATGTACCGCACAGGGGACCTCGTGCGTATGCTCCCTGATGGAAATATTGAATTTTTAGATAGAATTGACAATCAAGTCAAGCTTAGAGGATATCGAATTGAACTGGGTGAAATCGAAAACCGCTTATTGCAATGTCATGACGTTAAAGAGGCAGTTGTCACTATAAGAAGAGATAAAGACGAACAGCAGTTTATTTGCGCATACTTTACTTCAGATAGTTCGAAATTAAATCTCATGCTAGAAATAAGAGCGTTTTTGGAACAAACACTGCCACATTACATGATTCCTTCCTTTTTTGTGCAAATGGACTATCTGCCACTTACCAAAAACGGGAAAGTGAATAAAGCTGTTCTTCCAGAACCAAATGAAACTAACCTTATAGAAAACCATGAACCTCCATCCAATGAAGTGGAAGAAAAACTATTATCCATTTGGAAGGATATATTAAGTGTAGAAAACATAGGCGTAAATCAAAGTTTTTTTGAAGTAGGCGGTCATTCCTTAAAGGCTACAGCCTTAATTTCAAGAATTCATAAAGAATTTAAAGTTGAAATTCCTTTGCGTCAAATTTTCAATTCACCAACCATTAAAGGATTAGGAGATTTCATAAACTCAGCAAAGGAAAGTATATATTCTTCAATAAAACCAGTAGAGGAAAAAGCCTTTTACCCAGTTTCATCAGCACAGAAAAGGTTATTTATATTGAATCAAATTGAAGGAACTGGTATATCCTACAACATGCCATTTGCTGTAAGAATAAATGGTAACTTAAATATTAAACAGCTTGAAAAGGCATTCATCAAACTTATTGAAAGACACCAGTCTTTAAGGACATCTTTTTCGATGGTAGATGGAGAACCTGTACAAAAAATACAAAAAATTTCTGAGTTTAAATTATCATATAAGAACGCGGATCCATCAAAAGTTGACAGTATTATTAGTAAGTTTGTCAGACCTTTTGATTTGGAATCCGCTCCTCTTTTAAGGGTTGAAGTTATAACCTTATCGGAAGAAGAACACATTCTCATGCTTGATATGCATCATATTATTTCTGATGGCGTTTCCATGGGAATATTGATGAATGATTTAGCAAATTTCTATGAAGGTAAAGAATTGAAACCTATTAGACTTCAATATAAGGATTATTCTGCCTGGCAGAAAGAATTATACGGAAAAGAAGAGCTCAAAAACCAAGAGGCATACTGGACAAATGTATTTAAAGATGAAATTCCTGTTCTTGATATGCCAACAGATTATAAGAGACCGCTCAAACAAAGTGTTGAAGGGAGCCAACATAGTTTTGAAATAACTAGAACTCTAACAGAAAAGCTGAATCAAATTGCAAAAGAAAATGGCGTTACTATGTATATGTTACTGTTAGCCAGTTATACAACACTGCTTTCAAAATATACTAAACAGGATGATATTATAGTTGGATCTCCAATCGCTGGAAGATCCCATAACGATTTGAAGAATATTGTTGGACTTTTTGTAAACACACTGGCTATGAGAAACTTCCCTAAGGGCCAAAAAACCTTTGTTCAATATCTAATGGAAGTCAAAGATAATGCTCTAAAAGCTTATGAAAATCAGGACTATCCTTTTGATGAATTAGTTGAAAAGCTAAACATCAATCGGGACATGAGCAGAAATGCATTGTTTGATACAATGTTTGTTCTGCAAAACTTAGAAGCTGCCAACAATAATTTTAAGGATCTAAAGTTTGAGACATTTGAAACCAAAACAAAGATTGCCAAATTTGATTTGACGCTTTCAGCTATTGAAACAGATAACACTATAAAATTTGATTTGGAATACTGTACTGCCTTGTTTAAGAAAGAAACTGCTGAAAGAATATCAAACCATTTTGTGAGCGTGTTAAGGGAAGTATCCAAAAACCCTCAGATTTGTCTAGGTCAAATTGATATTTTAACCGAAGAAGAGAAGGAAGCTATTTTTGGTCAATACAACCAAACGCAGGCAGATTATCCGAAGGATAAAACCATCCAGCAGCTGTTTATGGAACAAGCAGAGCGAACGCCAGAGCGGGTGGCAGTGGTATGCGGGGAGGAAGCGCTCACATACCGGGAGCTTAATGAGCGGTCGAACCAAATCGCGCGGATGCTTCTTGAGAAAGGAGTTCAGGCGGAAACGATTGTGGGGATTATGGCAGACCGTTCTCCTGAGATGATAGCGGGCTTGGTTGGAATCTTAAAATCTGGGGCAGCCTATCTGCCGATTGATCCAGAATATCCTGAAGAGCGGATCAAATATCTTGTGGAGGACAGTAACATCAATCTGCTCCTCACACAGGACCATTTGTTAGAAAGAATTTCTTTTTCGGATCTGCTGAACATCGATATGATTTCGCTGGATGATAAACGGATTGCCAAGGCTGCTAAGACGAACCTTATTGTGAAGAATAACCCGTCTGATTTAGCCTACGTTATCTATACATCAGGTTCAACTGGCCAGCCAAAGGGCGTTTTGGTCGAGCACAGATCCCTGGCAAATTTATGTCACTGGTATGTGAATTTCCATGAGATTCAGAAAGGTGACCGGATTACGAACTACCTGAAAATTTCGTTCGATGCATCCATCACGGAAATTTTCCCTTGTCTGATTTCGGGAGCGGAGTTACATGTTTTAAGTGGGGATATCCGGCTGGATATGGGAAAACTCAATAGGTATATGAATGAAAAGGGCATTACCGTCGCCACTCTTCCCTACAAGGTGGCCGAACAGTTTATCCAGCAGGATAACCATTCCTTAAGAATGCTTATTTCCGGCGGTGAACAGCTGAATGTCAAGGCCGATACGGAATATCAGCTGGTCAACGCGTATGGGCCGACAGAAAATACATGCGTTACGACAAGTTATTTCGTGAAGCACAAGGGCCATAATCTTCCTATTGGAAAACCTGTAAACAATACGAACATTTACATCTTGAATCAGGATAATCGTTTATGTCCTGTAGGAGTAGCCGGGGAATTATGTGTCTCAGGTGATGGTGTTGCCAGAGGCTATTTAAACAATCCGGAATTGACTGCGGAAAAATTTGTATCCAACCCTTTTGAGCCTGGAGGGCGGATGTACCGAACGGGAGATCTTGCAAGATGGCTTCCGGATGGAAATATAGAGTTTATCGGACGGGTGGATCATCAAGTCAAGCTGCGTGGATACCGTATAGAATTGGGAGAAATTGAGAGCCATCTATTAAAGCATCCTGGCGTAAAAGAAGCAGTGGTCATCATAAGGGAGGACTCCAATCTTGAAAAGAGCCTGTGTGGCTATCTAGTATGCGAAGAGCAGGTAACTCCAGCGGAAGTGAGAAAGCATCTGGAAAAGCGGGTGCCTGAATATATGATCCCGGCCTATTTTGTCCAGTTGGACAAGCTGCCGCTGACCTCAAACGATAAAGTGGATAGAAAAGCATTGCCCGAACCTGAGAAAAGCGCATTATCTGCGGTTGAATATGAAGCACCCAGAAATGCAGTGGAGAGTATACTCGTAGAAACATGGGCCGATATTTTAAGCATAGAAGAATTGGGAATAAACCATCACTTCTTTGTTTCAGGCGGAGATTCCATTAAAGCTTTGCAAATAGTATCAAGACTCTCAAGATTTAACCTTAAACTGGAGGTAAAAGACTTATTTGCAAATCCAACCATCAAAAATGTAAGTAAATATGTGAAAAAGCAAGAAAAGCGGATCAAGGCTTATGAAATAGTTAAGGGGAAAGTTGAATTAATGCCAATTCAACATTGGTTTTTCGAGAATAATAAAGATGAGTTAGATCATTTTAACCAGTCATTCATGATTTATAGAAAAGAAGGTTTTGATGTAGACTTGGTCAAAATGGTTTTCAATAAACTCTTAGAGCATCATGATGCACTAAGAATGATCTATGAAGTGAATAAACAAGGAATTAGTCAATATAACAGGGGCTTAAAGAAAGAATTTTTTAATTTTTACAATTATGATATTAAAGGAATGAAAAATGCAAAAGAAAGAGTATTTGATCTTGCAACTGATATTCAAAAGAAATCTTCTATTACAGATGGGAAATTGGTTAATGTGGGTCTATTCCAGGCAGATGATGGTGATCACCTCTTAATCGCTATACATCATTTAGTAGTTGATGGGGTTTCATGGAGAATATTGTTTGAAGACTTTGAAACCTTATATGTTCAAGCAGAAAGTGGACAACCTCTGGATATTGGACCAAAATCTGATTCATTTCAACATTTTTCATTAAAACTTCAAGAATATGCTAATAGTAAGGAATTGAAAAAGGAAAGTGACTACTGGAGAAACGTTGCGCAGGCCAAAGTTAAGTTTCTGCCAAAGAAAAATGAGATTAATAGGGATACATTTGAGAACAGTAAAACGTTAAGTGTTAAATTGGATAGTAATAAAACCCATAGTTTATTAAGAGCGGCAAATCGAGCATACAACACAGAAATCAATGATATATTATTGACTTCCTTACTTGTTGGGGCTAGGGAGGTTACTGGAGAAAACAGGATTAAGATAAACATGGAAGGCCATGGAAGAGAAGATATTTTAAAGGATCTAGATATTAGCAGAACTGTTGGCTGGTTTACCACCATGTATCCAATACTTTTTGATTTAGGAGAAGAAAAGGGAATTTCGCAAAATATTAAAATGGTAAAAGAAATTCTTAGAAAAGTTCCAAATAAGGGTATTGGCTTTGGAATTATAAAATACTTATCGACTGAAATTGATTTAGGCCAAGAGCAAAAAGCAGTATTCTCATTTAATTACTTAGGAGAAATGGATAATGATGTTAACCGTGCTGAGTTTTCAGGTTCAAAGTTCTCCTATGGAGAGAGTATTGGAGGAAAAATCTCACGAAACAATTCAATAGAGATAAACTCTATTATTATTAACAATGAATTGTATGTAAATACCACATTTAATGAATCAGAGTATGATGAAGAAACCATAAGTCTCTTTAATGAAAAATTTAAAGAAAGCCTTGAACAGATAATTAACCATTGCTCAAGTAAGAAAGAATCCGAAAAAACACCGTATGATTATGGTGATTTCAAATTAACACTTAAAGAACTCGCTAAAATTGAGAAAAAATATGGTGATTTAAAAATTGAAAAAATATATCCATTAGCAAATATGCAAAAAGGTATGCTGTTCCATGCATTAGAAAATAAAAATTCTAGAGCATACTTCGAACAAACTGTTATGGATATTAAAGGGAAGATTAATAAAGAGGTACTAAAGAAAAGCTTCAATAAGGTTATGCAGCGGCACGAAATACTAAGGGCTTCTTTTGAGTACGAGATAGTTGAAGAACCTAGACATATTATAATTGCTGACAGGGAAATAGATTTTTACTACATTGATATTAAAGATAAGAGCCTATTAGAAAAAGAAACATATATTCAAAATTATAGAGAAAAAGATAAAAAAATTGGTTTTAACTTAGCAGAAGATACTTTAATTAGGGTTACCTTAATCCGCACAGGAGAAGAGTCATATAAACTGGTCTGGAGTCATCATCATATTCTTCTTGATGGTTGGTGTCTGAGCATAGTCTTGGCTGAGTTATTCACCATATATAGCAAAATGAATAATGGAGAAGGAATTGAAATAGAAGACACCAAACCTTACAGTGATTATATTAATTGGTTAGAAAAACAGGATATTGAAGAAGGCAGAGCATATTGGAAGAATTATTTAAAAGGATACAAAGAGAAAACAGAAATTCCTAAACTAAATAACATCACCCACAATATAGAGTATAGCCGTAAAGAAAAAAATATTGAGTTCTCAAAAGATACTACAAATCAATTGAAGGATCTGGCTAATAAATGCAGCGTAACTTTTAATACTTTATTCCAAAGCATCTGGGGCACAGCGCTAGCAAAATATAATAACACAGATGAAGTTGTTTTTGGATCTATTGTATCAGGAAGAGAAGCACCAGTTGATGGCATCGAAAAGATGATCGGATTATTTATCAATGCCGTCCCAACCAGAATAAAACTTGATAAAGATGCGAGATTCAGGGATGTTCTAAGCGTTGTTCAAAAGGAAGCAATTGAAAGTAATTACTATAATTATTTGAACCTGGCTGAGGTACAATCGCTCAGTGAATTAAAGAAGGATTTATTAGATCACATTATTGTGTTCGAAAACTATGCAATTGATGACCGAGTTACCGAGAGGGACAGATTAGATATTGGATTTGAGGTTGAGGATTTATACGCAGAAGAGCAAAGTAATTACCGCTTCAGTGTTTCGGTGACCTTAGGTGAAAAATTAAACCTGGTTTTAACATACGACGGCAATGTTTATGATGAAGTGTTAATTGATAATATCGAAGGTCATCTTAATGAAGTAACTAAGCAGGTTGTTTCCAATCTAAATAAGAAAATTGGAGATATCCAAATAATATCTGAAAAAGAAAAGATATTATTTGGAGAACTGAACAATACAAATGCTGACTACCCAGAGAATAAAACCATTCATCAGCTTTTTGAGGATCAGGCTGAACGGACTCCTGAAAAAATAGCGGTTGTTTATGAGAATGTAAAATTAACCTACAGGGAGCTAAATGAGCAGTCTAATCATCTTGCAGCGATGTTAAGGCAGAATGGGGTTAAGCGAAATACTATAGTCGGAATTAAGATAGAACGTTCTCTTGAAATGGTAATAGGTATGCTTGGGATACTAAAGGCTGGCGGGGCATACCTGCCAATTGACCCTGGTTATCCGAAAGAAAGAATAGAGTATTTAATAAAAGATAGTGGTATAGAAATACTTCTAAAAAAAGAAAGTGAAAATACAGAGTTCTATTTGAAATGTCTTAACATTGATCTTGAACTGTTTAGGAATCAAATTAAAGAAAATTTACCTGTTATTAATGAGTCTTCAGATTTGGCTTATATTATTTATACATCCGGATCAACTGGAAAACCAAAAGGTGTCATGGTGAACCATAGTTCTATCCTAAATACTTTGTGCTGGAGAAAAAAGTATTATCAATTCAATGAAAATGACGTTACTTTACAGATGCCATCTTTTTCTTTTGACAGCTCTGTGGAAGACATCTTTACTAGCTTAATTTCTGGAGCTCAGTTGGTCTTAATCGAGGATATTAGAGAAAATCTCAATAAATTAATAATTGCTCTTAATCACTATAAGGTTACAAATTTACTAGCTGTACCTAGTTATTATAAAAGCCTGCTGGAAATGGTCAGTGAACCTATAAGCAGCTTAAGATTCGTCACAATTGCCGGAGAGGGGTTCAGCGATACTTTAATAAATAACCATTTTAGAAAGCTTCCAGATGTCCAATTATTTAATGAGTACGGTCCAACAGAAAACAGTGTTTGTTCTACGGTATATAAATTGGAACCAGGAAATCAAAAAGTCCTAATCGGTAAGCCTATCACTAATAATAGGGTTTATCTCTTAAATCAAAATAACAGCCCTGTGCCATTTGGCGTGCCGGGGGAACTTTGTGTGAGCGGAGCCGGTCTTGCAAGGGGATATTTAAACAGACCGGAGCTTACGGCGGAAAAGTTTGTTCCGAACCCGTTTCTGCCAGGGGAACGAATGTACCGGACAGGCGATCTGGCACGCATGCTTCCAGACGGGAATATCGAATTTCTGGGCCGGATTGACCATCAGGTCAAAATCCGCGGCCACCGCATAGAGCTCGGGGAGATTGAGAATCGACTTCTGAAGCTTCCGAAAGTGAAAGAAGCCGTCGTCATCTCCCGGGAGGACAAAGATCGTCAGGCGTACCTTTGTGCCTACGTCGTCATGGAAAGCCAGGCGGAGGAGTCGGTCAAGGAAATTCGCTCCCAGCTGGCCAATGATCTTCCTGATTTCATGATCCCGGCGTTTTTTGTTCAATTAGAGAAAATGCCTCTTACCGCCAACGGAAAGGTAGACCGTAAGGGTCTTCCGGAGCCTGATGTGAACGGTGGGGGAGATCAAGGCTATGAGGCGCCGAGGAATGCCATTGAAGAGACGCTTGCCTCCATCTGGAAGGATATTCTGGGGATTGGAAAAGTGGGGATTCACGATCATTTCTTTGAAATGGGGGGCCACTCGCTGAAGGCGACAGCCTTGGTTTCGAGAATCCATAAAGAACTAAAGGCTGAAGTGCCTTTGCGCCAGCTTTTCCAGACACCTACTATTGAAGGCATTTCGGAGTTCATCTCCGGCGGCCGTAAGAGCGTGTTTGCGTCCATAGAAAAGGTGGAGGAGCGGCAGCACTATGCCCTGTCGCCTGCTCAAAGAAGGCTATTTATTCTCAACCAGATCGAGGGCGGCGTTTCCTACAATATGCCTTTGGCCATGGAAATACAGGGAGACCTTAATGTAAACCAGCTGGAAAGGGCTGTCATGGCACTCATCGAAAGGCACGAAGCCCTGAGAACTTCGTTCTCGATGGAGGATGGAGTCCCAGTCCAAAAAATCGCACCAACGGTGGAGTTTAAAGTCGGCTACCGCAAGTCAGACGCCCATCGGGCTGAGACCTTCCTGAAGGAGGAATTTGTGCGTCCGTTTGACCTTTCAACAGCGCCTCTCCTGCGGATGGAGGTTCTAAACATCGAAGAAAACAAGCACCTTATGGTGCTGGATATGCACCATATTATTTCAGACGGTGTATCCATGGGCATTTTCACACGCGAGCTGGCCGAGCTGTATGAAGGAAAAGAGCTGCCTGCCCTAAAAATCCAGTATAAGGATTACTCCGCATGGCAAAAGCAGGCCGCTGCCAGGGCTGAAATGAAAAAGCAGGAAGAGTACTGGTTAAATGTATTCAAAGAGGAAGTGTCTGTTTTGAATATGCCGACCGATTTCGGAAGACCGGCCGCTCAATCGACCGAAGGGGATCTGGTGCATTTTGAATTCGGCCGGGATCTGTCTCTCAAGCTGAAAAAGATGGCCAAAGAACAGGGCGTCACTCTCTATATGCTTCTTTTGGCAGGCTATACCACACTGCTTTCCAAATATACGGGGCAGGAAGACATTATTGTCGGTTCTCCTATTGCAGGAAGGCCGCACGATGATTTAAAAAATGTGATGGGCATATTCCTGAATACGCTCGCGATGAGAAACTATCCCGAAGGGAAGAAGTCCTTCAGCACCTATCTGAGGGAGGTAAGGGAAAATGCCCTCAGTGCTTTTGAAAACCAGGATTATCCATTCGATGAACTTGTTGAAAAGCTTGATCTCAATCGTGATATGAGCCGGAGCGCTTTGTTTGATGTGATGCTTGTGCTTCAGAATTTCGATCAAGAGGTCTTTGAACTGGAGGGGTTGGCCTTCACTCCGCATCCAGTGGATGCCCATGTTTCAAAGTTTGATTTAACTTTGACGGCAAGTGAAGAGGAAGATCGCATTCCATGTGTCCTGAATTATGGCACCAAACTGTTTAAAAAAGAGACCATCGAACGTATGGCGTCGCATCTGATTCACCTCTTCGAGAGCATCGTACAACAGCCGGATCAGCTCATCAGCGAACTGACGCTGCTTCCTGAAGATGAAGCACAGGCTGCGTTAGACAGGTGGAACGATACAAGTACTGAGTTTCCAGTGGATAAAACGCTGGCGCAGCTGTTTGAGGAACAGACCATGAAAACCCCGAACCGGGTCGCTGTAGCCGCCGTTGGCCAAAAGCTGACGTATCTTCAGCTGAATGAACGGGCGAATCAGTGGGCAAGAGTACTGCAGGAAAAAGGGGCAAAGCCTGGGAAGACAATTGGATTGATAGCCGAAGAATCCCTGGAGATGATCATAGGAATCCTGGCTGTTTTAAAAGCAGGTGCTGCCTATCTTCCAATTGATCCGGACCAAGCAGTCAAGCGGACAAATGCCATTCTCCAGGACAGCGGTGCCAGTCTTCTGCTTGTAAAAGGCCAGTTAACATCAGGTCTAAGCTTCTGCGGGGACATCATTGATCTGGAGGCACCACTTTTTGAGGGAAGGGAAACAGCCAACCTCCCGGTTGGCCAGCCAGATCACAATGCCTACTTGATCTATACGTCAGGTTCGACTGGCACACCAAAAGGTGTGTTTATCCAGCACCGGAGCGTCGTCAATTACATGTCCTGGTTCAAACAGGAAGCGGATCTGCGGGAAGAGGATAAAGCTATGCTCGTTTCCTCTTATGCCTTTGATTTAGGCTATACAACCCTCTATTCGGCTCTTTTGAATGGCTGTGAGCTGCATCTGGTCAAAAAAGAGGTGTATGCCAATCCATTCAAAGCCCTTAGGTATTTAAATGAAAACGGCATTTCTTATCTGAAGCTGACTCCGTCCCTGTTTAACGTCTTGGTCAATGACCCTGTGTTCTTAAAGGGCGCCAGCTGTGAGACCCTTCGTCTAGTGGTGCTGGGAGGAGAAAAAATAAGCCCGCAGGATGTCAAAACGTTCCATCTCCACTGCCCGAAAGCGGTGGTCATGAATCACTATGGACCGACAGAGGCCACCATCGGTGCCGTCTATCATGTCATCGACTTTGAGAAAATCAGTGATTTTGAAGAGTGTCCGGTCATCGGAAGGCCAATTTCAAATATGAAAGCTTACGTCATGGATTCACAGATGAAGCCGGTCCCGGAAGGGGTATATGGCGAGCTGTGCCTTTCAGGCGCAGGCGTCGCAAACGCCTATTTGAACCGTCCGGATCTGACTGAAGACGTATTTGTTCGAAATCCGCTGGATCCGAACGAAGCGATGTATCGGACAGGCGACCTGGTCAGGAGGCTTCCGGATGGGAATCTGGAACTGGCTGGCAGGATGGACAATCAGGTTAAAATTAGAGGCTACCGTATCGAACCGGACGAAATTAAGAACCAGCTCCTCAAGCACACTGAAATTCAGGAGGCTGCCGTCATTGTCCGGAAGGACAATGATCAGCGCCCATATATCTGTGCTTACATTCGATCCGGGAAGGAATGGACACTGGGGGAACTCCGGTCGTACCTGATGGAAGAAATTCCTGAATATATGATTCCTTCTCATTTCGTCCAGCTGGAGCGGATTCCTCTTACTCCAAACGGGAAGGTGGACCGCAAGGCTTTACCTGAACCGGATCGCCATACGGGAGTGGAATATGAAGCCCCGAGGAATGAAGTGGAAAAGAAGCTCGCAGCTGTATGGGAAGAGATTCTTGGATTAAGCCCGATTGGAATCAGCCATAATTTCTTTGCTTCTGGGGGAGATTCCATCAAAGCCCTTCAGATCATTTCCCGATTATCAAGGGAAGGCATTTCGCTTGAGATGAAAGAGCTGTTTGCCCATCCTGAAATCAAGCGGCTTAGCCGATACGCCAAAACCGTGAACGGCCAAGAGGAGACCTTTGAAATTGAAACTGGACATGCCCAGCTGACACCCATTCAAAAGGCCTTTTTCTCAGGAGGAACCGAGGAAGTTAACCATTATAATCACGCAGTGATGCTATACAGGAAAGAAGGATTCCATGCGGAACGTATAAAGGAAGTTCTGGAAGAAATCATGAAGCATCATGATGCCTTGAGAATGATTTATCCAAATGAGAACGGCGAGATCCGTCCGTATAATCGCGGCGTGGGCCCAGGCCAATTTGGCTTTACTGTTTTCGAGGTCTCATCAGAGGAGGTTCCGAATCAAGCGGTTCTAGAACTTGCGACCAAGCTTCAGCTTCAAATGGACATCGAGTCGGGCCCGCTTGTGAACGCAGCTGTATTTAAGGCCAAAGATGGGGACCATCTTCTTCTGGTTATTCATCATCTGGTCGTTGACGGTCTTTCCTGGAGAATTCTGTTTGAAGATCTGGCGCTCGGGTACAGTCAGCTGGAAAACGGAGAGCCTGTGTCGTTTTATCCGAAAACAACATCGTACAAAACTTACGCTTCCAAGCTTCAGGCTTATGCCGAAGGCAAAAAGCTCGCAAGAGAAAAACAGTATTGGGTGGACGTATTGAAGGAACCAGTGCCATTCCTTGAGACAAAAGGAGAGGCGGAAGCCTATTGGTATGAAGATAGTCATACCTTTAGTACCGTTATTAATAAAGAGGCGACTCGAAAGCTGCTTCGTGAAACCAATCATGCCTATCATACTGACATCAATGACCTTCTGGTCACAGCTCTTTTAATGGCCACTAGGCGGGAAACAGCAGAAAACCGGATCCGGCTGAGCCTTGAGGGCCATGGCAGGGAACCCTTCGCTGAAGAAGTCGACATCAGCCGGACAGTGGGATGGTTTTCGGCCAAATATCCTGTCCTGATCGATCTGGGTGAGGAAAAGAGCCTCTCGATGACCATCAAAATGGTAAAGGAAACGCTTAGAAAAATACCAAACAAAGGCATCGGTTATGGTATTTTGAAATATTTGAGCGAAGCGTCTGAGTTTAAGGAGGCTCAGCAGCCGCCCCTGTTATTTAATTATCTGGGACAAATGGATGAAGACCTTCAAAATGCGGCATTCTCTTCCTCCAGTCTTCCGACTGGAGAGTCGGTTGGAAACAGGCATGTGCGGGAAAATGCGATGGAAATAAATGCGGTTGTTTTGGACGGCCAGCTGGTTATAGATACGACGTATAACACCAACGTCTATGCAGAACAAACCGTGAAGGATTTCGCGGAAGCATATAAAGAAGCGCTTTATACGGTGATTGGCCATTGTGCAGCGAAAGGAGAGCCGGAGAGAACTCCGTCCGATTATGGAGACAAAGCGCTGAGCATTTCCGAATTGGAGGACATCCGGAAAAAGTATGAGGGATTTGAGATTGAGAAGATTTACCCTCTGGCAAATATGCAGCAGGGCATGTTGTTCCACTCACTTGAAAACCCTTCTTCAAGAGCTTATTTTGAACAAATTATCATTGAAGCCACTGGAACCATCGACCCGCACCTCATGGAGAACAGCTTTAATGCCATTCTGGAACGGCATGAGCTTCTGCGGAGTGCAATAGAGTATAAAATCACGGTGCAACCAAGAAACGTAATCCTGAAAAACAGGAAAATAGGCTTTGGATACCAGGATATTCGAATGCAAAGCGCGGAGCAGCAGAAAGCAAGCATGGACCGTTTCCTGGAAGAGGACCGGGAAAAAGGTTTTGACTTAAGCCGGGATCCTTTGATCCGCCTTCAGCTTATCCGGACTGGTGACGAAACATATACACTGATTTGGAGCAATCACCACATCCTATTTGACGGATGGGGACGGGGAATCATCCTGGCTGAACTTTTCCATCTCTATGGAAATGAACGGTTCGGAAGAACCGGGAAGCTGGAAGAGCCGGAGGCCTACAGCACCTACATCAAATGGCTGGAGGAAAAGTCTAAGGAAGAGGCCTTTCAATACTGGGAGAATTATCTGAAAGGGTATAAGGACAAGGCAGGAATACCAGCGATTCGAAAGCCCGGGGAATCTGGCGATTCCCGGAACCGCGAAAAGGTCATCGAATTCTCCCGGGAGCTGACGGGAAAACTGGCTGATCTGGCAGCCCGGAATCAAGTGACCTTCCATACGGCACTGCAGAGTGCGTGGGGAGTGCTTTTGGCCAAGTATAACCAGACAGACGACGTCGTGTTCGGTTCCGTCGTCTCAGGAAGGGATGCCAAAGTGCCGGGAATTGAAAACATGGTGGGGCTCTTTATCAATACGGTTCCAACAAGAATTCAAGCGAGTGACCACCAGCGTTTCAGAGAAGTCTTACAGCGTGTGCAGGAAGACGCCATTGAAAGCCAGGCGTACAGCTACGTAAATCTGTCTGATGTGCAGTCGCTCAGTGAGCTGAAACGGGATTTGATTGACCATGTGATGGTGTTTGAAAACTATGCCCTGGATGAACAGGCCCTTGAACAAGGGGAGGATGAGCTGGGCTTTGTGTTCGAGGAGTTAAAGGGCAATGAAGCAACGAACTACGGATTAACGGTGGTCGCTGTTCCTGGGGAGCATCTGGTCCTGAAATTTGCCTATGATGAAAATCAATATCCGAAGATGATTATCGATAATCTGGCCATGCATCTAACCCATTTAATGGAACAGGCTGCAGAGGATGAGGATCAGAAGATTGGCGATCTTCAGCTGCTTTCTATCGAGGAAAAGGATCAGATTTTAAAAGAATTCAACCAAACGCAGGCAGATTATCCGAAGGATAAAACCATCCAGCAGCTGTTTATGGAACAAGCAGAGCGAACGCCAGAGCGGGTGGCAGTGGTATGCGGGGAGGAAGCGCTCACATACCGGGAGCTTAATGAGCGGTCGAACCAAATCGCGCGGATGCTTCTTGAAAAAGGGGTTCAGGCGGAAACGATTGTGGGGATTATGGCAGACCGTTCTCCTGAGATGATAGCGGGCATGATTGGAATCTTAAAATGTGGGGCAGCCTATCTGCCGATTGATCCAGAATATCCTGAAGGACGTATCACATACCTTCTAGAAGACAGCAGAACAAATCTACTCCTGACGAATAGGGAAGATTCGTTAAAGTACAATGTAGACACTATATTTTTAAATGGAGATTTTAAAAGCTATTCTATTGAAAATATAGATGTTGCCTTGAATCCTTTGAATAATGCTTATGTTATTTATACATCTGGGTCTACAGGGAAACCAAAAGGTACAATGATAACTCAAAAAGGCCTGGTAAATTATATTTATTGGGCTAATAAGAAATATGTTAATGAAGATGCCCTGGATTTCGCCCTATATTCATCTATTTCATTTGATCTCACTGTAACATCAATATTCACTCCGTTAATTGCTGGAAATAAAGTTATTGTCTATAGAAGTGAAGAAAACGAGCCTCTAATCAGAAAGGTATTTAAAGACAACAAGGCCGGTATTGTTAAGTTGACACCATCTCACCTAAGCTTGATAAAGGATTTAGATAACAGCAGCTCAAGTATAAAATGCCTAATTATTGGTGGAGAAGACTTAAAGTCAGACTTAGCACTAAAAATTAGCGAGTCGTTTAATCATAATATCGAGCTTTATAATGAGTATGGACCTACAGAAGCGACCGTAGGGTGTATGATTTATAAATATGATATGGAGAAGGATAAGGCAAATTCCATTCCAATCGGCAGGCCATCTGATAATGTCCAGATTATAATTTTGAACGAAAAACAAGAAATAGTACCGATAGGAGTAAAAGGTGAGTTGTATATAAGTGGTGATGGATTGGCTGTTGGTTATTTAAATAATCCAGATCTGACAAATGAAAAATTCATTTTTAACTCCAATGGCCAACGTATGTATAGGACAGGAGATCTTGCAAAAAGACTTCCAGATGGAAATATTGAATTCTTGGGAAGAATTGATCACCAAGTAAAGGTTCGAGGATACAGAATAGAGCTTGGGGAAATCGAAAGAGCAATTGAGAAATCAGGTAAAGTAAAAGATAATATTGTCGTCGCAAGCGGAGAAGGGGATAATCAATATCTCTGTGCATATGTGATTTTAAAAGATGCAGCTGAGATTGATGAATTACGAAACTATTTATATTATGAACTTCCTGGATTTATGGTGCCATCAAGTTTTGTTGCTCTTGAGGAATTTCCCTTAACAACGAATGGAAAAGTAGATATTAATGCATTACCTGATCATAATGGTGTTCGAGATAATAGCAATGGTTATATCCCGCCAAGCAATAATTTAGAGAGCATGCTTGCTGCTATTTGGGAGGAGATTCTTAACATAAAGAACATAAGCGTAACCACCAATCTTTTTGAAATTGGGGCTAATTCTTTAAATGTAATGACGTTTGTGTCAATGTTATATTCAAAGATGAACTTTAGAATTCCATTTAAAGATGTATTTAATAAGCCTACAATTCGCAGTCTGTCTATTTTTCTGGAAAACGCTAAAAATTTATTAAAAGACTATACGGAAGATTGTATACAGCTTACAAATTCAACTGCCAGTGATAAAAAGTTATTCTGTTTCCCTCCAGCTGCTTCTCTGGGTATAGCATATATGGGACTGGCAGAGCATTTGGAAAGATATTCAGTGTACAGCTTTAATTTCATTAAGTCCGAAAATAGGATCAGACAATATGCAGAAATAATGAAAGAATATCAACCTGAAGGTCCTTACACGCTGGTTGGGTATTCAGCAGGTGGAGTTCTCGCATTTGAAGTCGCTAAAGAACTGAATAGACAGGGATATGAGGTAGAGGATTTAATTTTGATTGATACTTCCTTCCGTTCAGAAGTGGAGGAAAATATACTAACAGAAGAAGAGTATAAGAAGGAATTGTATGATAAGTTTGACCTTGAAAAGTATAAAGATTTAGAAAAGTTGGCGAGTGACTACTTAATTGAGTTAATTATGAAATCTTATATGTATGTTCAAGGTACTATTACTGATGGCAGCATCAATGGAAATATACACTATATAAAGTCTGTCAGAGAAAAATATGATTCCAATATGATGCTATGGGCAAAAGCCACTACTAAGAAATTTAGTATAATACAAGGCTTTGGTACCCATATGGAGATGTTAACGAATATGTATCCAGAAACCCTGGAAAAAAACTCGAAAATAATCGATGACGTTCTCTCGTTTGAAACAGTTTAATCTTATAAAAATTGGCATTTCATAATTGAAATGCCAATTTTTTTGTTAAAATAAAACTATAATCAATCCAATATTGTAATCTTGAATTAAATTCATAGACAATGAAAGCAGGTGTCATTAAATGAAAGACATTCGTGTCCTAATTGCTGATGATGAAAAAGAAATTAGAGATTTATTAAAAAAATATATTGAACGTGAACTATATTTAGCAGATGTGGCAAGGGATGGGGAGGAAGCCCTGTCTTTGTTTGAACAAAATACTTATAACCTGATAATATTGGACCTTATGATGCCAAAAATTGATGGAATTGAAGTATGCAGAAAACTAAGAGAAAAGACAAATGTGCCAATACTTATGCTTACTGCGAAGGACCATGAAGCTGACAAAATAGTAGGATTGAGTATTGGGGCAGATGATTATATTACAAAACCTTTTAGTGTAAATGAGGTTATGGCAAGAATTAAGGCACTAATGAGAAGATTTCTTGTTCTAGGCAGCGACAGTGGAAAAGAAGAGAAACCATTACTAAAATATAAAGATCTATCGATTGATGTGAAGAGATATATTGTATACATATCTGGAAAAGAAATAACACTTACTGCAAAAGAGTTAGAGTTACTCAAATTTATGGCATCAAATCCAGAACAGGTCTTTACAAAGGCTCAGTTATTCAGAAACGTTTGGGGCAATAATTACTTAGAAGATGATAATACCGTTATGGTTCACATAAGAAAGCTTAGAAAAAAAATAGAAAAGGATCCATCTAATCCGGAATTTATTCAAACTGTTTGGGGAATAGGATATAAATTTGTAGGTGAGAAAGATGAGTCATAGAGTCACTTTTCTTTTTTTTCTTCAGCTTACCCTGATTGGTACTAATCTAATATATGACTGGCAAAACCAAGATCTCAACCCATTTAAAATTGTTACCTATGTTTTTCTAATTGGTGTGACTGTAATACTTATTGTTATTCAGTACAAATTCTATAAAAATTTAAAGCAAATTATTCATGTGGTTAAGCGTACTTTAAATGGGAATTTAACGACAAGAATCTTAGTTAATGAAGCTTCTTCAACTTTTATCAAAATGGTTTTTTTAATAAATGAACTGATAGAAAAGCTAGAGAAAATACAGGTTGAGACCATTCAAACCCATGCAGCGAGAAAAAGCTTGTTATCCAGCATATCGCACGATATTCGCACACCGCTTACCTCAATTATAGGCTATTTAGATGCTATAAAAGATGATATAGCAGCTACTGAAGAAGAGAAAAAGGAATACTTTAACATTGTTTCAAAGAAGTCTAATAATTTAAAACAACTAATTGATGAAATATTTAATATGGCTAAACTGGATGCAGATGAAATTCCATTGCAACAAGAAATTATTGACTTATCTGAAATAGCCAGGGAACTAATAATCGAATATTTGCCGGAAATTAAAAAAAATGAATTAGATATAAATATAATTATCCCTGAAAAAAAGTGCCTTATAATGGTAGATCGGCTAAGTATCGATAGAAGTATTAATAATATCTTAAAAAACGCAATACTTTACGGGAAAAAAGGAAAAAAATTAGGGGTAGAGATTATAGAAAAGGAAAAAGAATACCAATTGCTAATTTGGGACAAGGGACCTGGGATACAAAAAACAGAATTAGATAAGGTGTTTGAGAGAATGTATAGAGGAGACCAGTCGAGAAACTCAGGACTTTCCGGAAGTGGTTTAGGGCTATCGATAGCCAAAGCATTAATCGAGAAAAATCAAGGGAAGATTTGGGTTGATAGTACCCCTTATATTAGGACTACATTTGGAATAGCGTTTGACAAAGTAAAAGGTAAGTTTTGAATGTATGATGTCTGTGGGTCTCGTCTGCAGAGAAGTTTTCTTCATTACTTCCCTATGACCTTCTTTCTTTTTTTCTAGTATATCTTACGTATAAACAAAGAGAAATGAACAATAGCAGTAGATTTAGGTAAGGCTCAAGCCTTATAGTTTGAGATATTCAATTTTCTTTACGAAAAGAGCCTTGGAAGAAGAAGGATGATCCGTATTTCAATGAGAAGGAAGCGCTGGAGAAGCTGGAGGAAAAGTGGCTGGAGGAGCTGCAGCCGATTGGGGATAAAGGCTATAACAAGAAGAAATGACGCTGTGGATGCCACACGTCAATTTTTTTTGCTGACATAATAGATGTAATATTTTGAAAATTAAGCAATAAAATATAACTGTATACAATTATACTATGGGGAGGTGGGGCATTGAACAAGAATATAGCTCCAGTAAGGATTTCAGCAAAAGACTACGCCTATCAGGAAATAAAAAGGCGAATACTGAAGTGTGAATATAAACCAAATCAGCCCCTTGCGGAAGAGGAGCTGGCAAAAGAGCTGAAAATCAGCCGAACCCCTCTACGGGAAGCCATGCAAAGGCTTGAACTGGAGGAATTGGTCGTCAGACAGACGAATGGGAGGTTAAAAGTTGCACCCGTTTCAGCCCAGGAGGTAAGGGAGCTTTTTCTTGTTCGCAGCATGCTTGAAGGCATTATAGCTGCTGAAGCAGCAGAAAAGTGCACTGAACAGGATGTGAGACAACTATCGTATTTTGCTCACATGATCAAAGAAACAGCTCAAGAGGGAGACATGGAAGCTGTCAGCCAGTTTGGGAGCCAGTTTCATACACATCTTTATGAAGTAAGCCAGAATAAAACAGCTGTAAAGATACTGCACCAGCTTAATGATCATATTATGCGGTACAGGAGGCTCGCCCATTTTATCGATACAAAAGAGACCTCCTATGAGCACGAGGTCATCCTCGATTTTATAGCGAAAAAAGATAAAAAAAATGCTGAAGCTATGATGAAAAAGCATGTTTTAAATGCAATGGAGAAGGCCGTAACCGCTCTTGAACAATCTGAAGACACCATGAATGAGAGTGGAAACTAAAGAGTTTTAGAGAGAAAGGGGGATTCTATGTCGTTTGCAGTCATTGGGGCTGGCAACACAGGGCAAGCCATTGCAGGTTATCTGTCTTTACATGGAGAGGAGGTGAAATTATATAGCAGAGATTCCCAAAAAGCAGATAGGATTTCCAGTAACGGGCTTAGCTTAAAGGGAGTGTATTCAGGTAAAGTTTCATTAAAAGCTTCTGCCCATCTGAAGGAAGTTACGGAAGAAGCTGAATTTATCATTATCACAACGATCGCCGCCGGACACAAGCCCATTTTTCAGCAGCTAAAGCCTTTATTAAAAGACCATCAAACCGTGGCCATCTTCCCGGGGTATTGGGGAGCGGTCGAATGCAAAAACATCTTAGGCAAGACATTTGAAGATAAAAAAATAACGATTGCAGAGACAAGTGCCATGCCTTTTGTTAGCAAAGCAGACAATAATGGCACCGTCCATATCAGCAAAGTAAAGCAGAATGTACTAATTAGCTCTATTTCAAATCCCGCAAACACTCCGCTCTCACCAAAGTTCTTAAGCACTTTTCCGCAATTAATACCTGCAAAGAATGTCCTTGAAACTTCCATTAATAACACTAATGTTGCGATCCACGCACCAATGGCTTTATTTAATGCCAGCCGGATCGATGCTTCTGAAGAATTCTTATTCTATCCTCAAGGTGTCTCCCGAAAAACCGTATCATATATTGAGAAACTGGATGAGGAAAGATTGAGCTTAGCAAAGGTGCTGGGGGTAGAGACACAGGATATCCTGACATTATTAAATACCTTCTACAAAACGGACTTTTCTAGTCTGTATAGCGCTCTTCCTGCACTTTTCCCTAAAGGAAACGGACCTGCGTCACTGGAGCACAGGTATGTAACAGAAGATATTCCCTATGGACTTGTTCCGATATCGGAATTAGCAAAGTTAGCCGGAAAGAATACACCTTACTCAGACGCAATTATCGAAACAGCCTCACTGTTAACGGACAGGGATTTCCGAAAGGAAGGCGTTAATTTTAGCGGATTAACAAGGGAGGGGATACAAGCACTTGGAGGGGTTATTCACTCTTAATTAGGTTTATAAACTGAGGGGGTAATAATATGGGCCAGTTGGAAATGAACAATCAGGTGCAGCAGTTAAAGAGAAGAATTACAGCTGTTGATTTAATTACCATTGTCATCTTCGCTGTACTGTATAGGGTTCTTTGGTACTTCTTTAAGTTTGCCGGAATTGTTTTCCCTTTTAATCATACCTTTGTCTATCTATTCTGTGCCTTTTGCCTGGTTCTTTGCTGGGTCATTGTCAGGAGGCCTTATGCATCGTTTTACTATACTGTCGCCTGGTGCGCCATTAACTTTTTCATCCAGGGAGAGATCCCGGTTTACTGGGTATTGGTCGTCATCGCTCCGCTCCTTCCCGAACTCTACCTGAACATGAGTAAAAAAGCCTTTAGTAACCCGGAGGATATTTATTCAAGCACAAAACATTTAATAATTGCTGCAGTTCTTTACAACGTCGTTTATGAAGCGTTTGTCTGGTGGAGCATTGTCAGCGTCATGAAAATCCCAGTGCCGTTTCATTTAATTGGAATTGTGTTTGCTATTTCTATTGCGGGCATGGTCATCGGGACATTATTAGGCAAGAAGCTTGGTACACGGATTAAAACGGTTATGGGCTAGAATCAGTTCATGCATTCCCAGGAGGTGTGATAATTGGCAGCCATTGACTTCGTATCAAATTTAGATGAAGACACTTGGGTTCATAAGCTGGATCCAAGGGCAAAGTTATTTATGATTTTGGGCTTTGTGATCATACCGCTTTTATTTATGGATCCTCGTTACTTAACAGGCATACTGCTCTTGGGAATGGTATTGTGGTTTTCGGCAAGAATCAAGATAAAACCGATTCTTCCTTTACTTGTGACCATCTTAATTCTGGCGATGTCAGCCATCGTGTTTGCGACCTTTTACAATTACAATCAGCCAGATGCAGCTGTTCTTTTCTCCATAGGCTCCCTTCAGGCAACAGATGTCGGCCTTTATTCAGGGTTAATCCTGGGGTATCGGATTGGCATTCCCTGTTTTATGACGATTATTATCATCTCCACAACAGACCCGGCTCTGCTGGCTAAAGGCCTGATGAAGATGAAGGTGCCGATCAACGTAGCATTCATGTTCCTTGGCACTTTACGGTTTTTCCCGCTGGTCTTTGAGGAACTTACGAACATTTCCAATGCGCAAACCATAAGAGGTGTTAATAAAAAAGGGCTGAAAGGCAGCTGGAACAGCTTTAAATTGGCTGTGTTTCCTCTATTAATAAACTCTTTGCGGAAAAGCCGGACAATGGGGCTGGCTGTTGAAAGCAAGGGCTTCAGCAAAATGGCCTGGAAAGAATACTATCAGGATATGAAATTAACAAAAAGAGATTGGCTGGCAATCGCTGTAACTATTCTATTCTTTGCTGCTGCCATCTATATTCGGTACGTTCTGGGACTGGGAGGGACCAATTCCATTGTTTACAGCTAAATCTCTTTAGAAAGGAGTGAAGAAATGGCTGGCAATCCAATTGTGGATATAAAAGGACTCAGTTTTTCTTATCCAGGCACAGAAAAGAACGCACTGGCTGATATCAATCTGGAAATTAACAAGGGTGAATTTGTTCTTGTCTGCGGAACAAGCGGAAGCGGAAAGACGACTCTAGCGAAATGTCTGAACGGAATCATCCCCCACCTGGCTGAAGGGCAGGTATCAGGGAATATTGTCATCAATGGGAAGAACACTCAGCAAGTTCCGATGCATGACCTTGCCAGCGAGATCGGCATGGTCTTTCAGAATCCAGAGGATCAGATTTTCTCCATACGAGTGGAGGATGAAATTGCCTTTGGAGTGGAATGCCAGGGCTATCAGCAGGGAGTCATCCGTGAAAGAGTTCACTATGCACTGAAAAAACTGCGGCTCGAAAACATTAAAAAGCAAATTACCTTTTCATTATCCGGCGGTCAAAAGCAAAAAGTCTCCATTGCCAGCAACCTGGCTATGCTTCCGTCTATCCTTATATTAGATGATCCCACAACCGATCTGGATCCGGTCAGCAAGCAGGAAGTAATGGACATTCTCATGGAATTGAAAGAGGAAATCGATACAACCTTTATCATTATCGAACATGATTTAAACGATTTGATCGAAGCCATTGATAGAGTAATAATTATGCACGAGGGATCAATTCTTTATAATGGAGTACCGAGCGAAGTTTTTTATGCTCACTTTGATGAACTGGACTCACTCGGAATCAGAATACCGGACCATATCAGATTGGCTAAATACCTGCTCGATACAGGACATCATAGTCATTCTAATCCCATTTCTAAGAAAGAGGTTAATGAATGGGTAAAAGAACTGCTGGGATCTGGAGAATTAGCCTTTCCGCACCATCAGGCCGAATTAAAAAATGTGAACGGAGAGTGCGTGGCTAAGCTGGAAGGTGTAAATTTCAGCTATCAAAAGGGCAAACAGATTCTTTATGATATAAATCTTAAAGTGCAAAAAGGCGAGTTCCTGGCGATTGTCGGGCACAATGGCTGCGGAAAATCTACTTTAATGAAAAACTTAATTGGGCTGCTGAAGCCCAGTCAGGGTTCTGTCATGATTAATAATAAAAATACGAAAAAACATAAAGTGCAGGATATTATATTGGATATCGGCTATGTTTTTCAAAACCCTGACAATCAGCTTTTCTGCAATTCCGTAGAAGAGGAAGTGGAATTCGGTCTCATCAACCGGGGCTACAGCAAAGAAGTGATTGAAGAACAAGTAGAGCTGGCCATTCAAACAGTGGGGTTACAGGAGAAAAGAAGGAATCATCCTTTTTCACTCAGCAGAGGTGAAAGGCAGCGGCTGGCAGTAGCCACCATGCTTGTATCAAACCCCAAAATCATCCTCCTGGATGAACCGACTACCGGCCAGGATGAGCAGAGCCTAAAAGCTCTATTAACGCTAATGAATAAACTGATCAATGAAAAGGATGCTACGATTATCATGATTACACATGATATGGAGGTAGTTGCCCAATATGCAAGCCGGGTAGTGGTCATTGATGAGGGAAAAATCGTACTAGATGGGGATCCGAGTGAAGTATTTTTCAAAAGCTGCCAAAAGCTGCATTCACTAAAACTAAAGCCGCCAATTATCTCTCAGTTTTCGGCAGATTTAGCAGTTGAGGGTTTTCCTAAGGTTACAAATTGGAATATGTTCAGCAGTCATATTATTAATTCTGATAGGTTCGGGAAAAAATCTATTATTTAATTGATGAAAGGGCATTGGAGGGATTCCGGTGTCTTTTAAAATAAAAGGGCTGGAATGATCCGAGTTCATTCCAGCCCCCTTTAATATTTACATGTTATTTTGCGAGCAATGACTCCTTAAGCCAATTCTTCCCTTCAACAATCCGGCTGACCATCATGGCCGAAACCGTGTTGCCGGCGGAATTCAGCAGGGTAGCTGGCGCATCAATGATGGTAGAAATAACAGCGATGATCGGCAGCACTTCAGGAGGGAAGCCGAACACACTCAAAATCAGCATTTCGCCAATCATTCCGCCGCCAGGGATGGCTCCCATAACAGCCCCCACCAGGAATGAAACAGCCAGGATAGTAAGGATGCTTGTCATACTTGACATGTCTTTTCCAAACAAGCTGAACAGGAACACAATCTTAAACACCCCGCCAAGAACAGAACCATCTTTATGTGTGTTGGCCCCAAGCGGGATCATGGTTTCCGCGATATCCTGCGGAACGCCCATCTTTCTGACAGCTGCAAGGTTAATCGGAATACAAGCTGCACTCGAGCATGTGGCAATCGCACTGACAGAAGGAGTGATCGCATTTTTCCAGAACACCTTGACCCCATCTTTTCCGCCAGCCGCAAAGGCATACAGCGTAAAGAAACCAAAGAAGTAGATTAGCGTTAATACCAGATAAAGAACAAACACACGTACATATCCGCCGAGAATCTGCGGGCCAAGCTCACCAATGATCGTCGCGAAGTAGCAGCCGAGACCGATTGGCGCATAGTACATCACAAATCCAACGATCTTCATCATGACGGCTGAACCGGATGAAAGCAGGTTTGCAATCGGCTTGCCTTTTTCACCGGACATCGCAGTTGCCAGTCCGAATAAGATGGAGAACACAATCAGCTGCAGCATGTTATTCTTCGAGAACAGCATCTGGAAATCAGGAACCGTGAAGGCCTGAACCAGCTGCCCCAGGAACGTGACTTCTTCTGCCTCAGGATCGATGGCCGCCTCCGTCATAATGCTCTTAATAGCAGAGACGTCTGTATCTTTGAGCGGATCCACAATGGAAATACCGATGAAGCCCAGGATGGCGGAAATAATAGCCGTAATAAAAAACACGGTGAAAATCCCGGCCATGATCTTCCCAAGCCTTTTCATTCCGCCCATATTCGCAAGGCTCGATGCGATGCTAAAAAAGACGAGCGGCACAATGATCATAAATAATAAATTTAAAAATAAATCCCCAAACGGCTTTACAACCGCAGTCTTCGGGCCAAAAACCACTCCGGCAACTCCGCCGATCAGGATGGAGAGGAGCAGGAAGATGGTTAGTTTGTAATTGGCAAAAACCTTTTTCATGATGTCTCAACCTTTCTATGTATTTCAACACTCTATTATATAATTAAATCGTGCCTCAAAAGAAGGCTGATGGAATAATTCTTTATATTCTGTCTGATTTCCCTCTTTTAGCCAAGCACCATTTGACATCAGTCAGTATATATCTTACAGTGAAATTATCCAAAAGTTGAAAGGGTGAAGAAAAGCACATGATCTTTTAATTCTGGCTTAAGAGAAAATCGATGTTACAGCCTCAGGTTTAGTTCCAAAACGTGTTGGAATGGGCTTTTAGTTATCGATTGTTTTTCTGAGACAGGATTAATGTGTGTGCTTTTTGACTTGAAAGCAGGCTGTGAATAGCCTATTTAAGTCTATATTTGTGCCGCACTGCCTCTTGTCTCGGAAAAACGGGATAGGAGGCTTTTTGTTTGGGTAAAAATTTTGGTGTTCGGAGGGAGCATGATGGAATTTACATTACAGGAAATAAATCTTGTCAGTAAAAATACAGGCCCATATGGTATCGCTGTTTCAGACAAGGGAGAGGTCTGGTTTACACAGCATAAAGCCAATACGATTAGCTGCATCGGATCGGAAGGGGAAATGACAGAGTATCCGCTGCCGACACCGGATGCAAAGGTCATGTGTGTACTGGTGTCGTCAAAAGGTGAAGTCTGGTTTACCGAGAATGCAGCAAACTGCATTGGGAGAATAACGAAGGAAGGCACTATTCAAGAATACCCCTTGCCCAATTCAGATTCAGCTCCCTATGGAATTACGGAAGCTCCGGCTGGAGATATCTGGTTTACCGAAATGAATGGAAACCGTATTGGGCGGATTAAGGATGATGGTTCTATCACTGAATATAATCTTCCAGCTCAAGGCTCGTACCCGGCATTTATAACGCTGGGATCTGATGGTGCTCTATGGTTCACAGAAAACCAAAATAATGCCATCGGAAGAATTACGGAAAATGGAGAAGTGACAGAATTTAAAGTTCCTACACCTGCTTCCGGGCCGGTTGGAATTACGACTGGAAACGATGGTGCACTCTGGTTTGTGGAGATTATCGGCAACAAAATTGGACGTATTACTACATCTGGAGAAATCACAGAATTTGAAATTCCATCCCCGAACGCCAGGCCGCATGCCATCACAGCAGGAGAAGGGAACGACTTATGGTTCACAGAGTGGGGAGCAAATAAGATTGGAAGAATTACAGCCAACGGGATTATTGAGGAATATCCGATTGAAACTCCAAATGCTGAACCGCATGGCATTTCAAGCTTCGATGGGAAGACCATCTGGTTTGCTCTGGAAAGAGATAGAATTGGGAAAATCATTAGAATCGATTAATTGCACAAAGTGTCATTTCTCTGAAAAGGAAACGGAAATAATAGAAAATGAATAGGTCTTGAGATACTTGCTGTAGATATTTTATTTAGAAGTGGAAAAATGGTCGCCATCCATTGAATGATGATCTTTTGCTACTCTTGTCGTCACAATTATTGTCGCAGCCCAATCTGGCAAAAATAAAAACGACTACCCCACCCTGATTTGGCCGTCGGGTGGTGGAACTAGTCATTTCATATCGCGACCTCAGCCACCGCAAACTTATACTGCGGAGTAGCTAAGATGGAGACTTGGGTGTGACAGCACCCAAGTCTTTATTTTAAGTAGTTTTATATTATAATATACAAATAAATTCTAATCATCTAGTGTTCTGATTAGTTAAGCCTACCGCTTCCCATTCCGCCTGCTTACTAATTGTCCTCATTAAAGCAAATTAATATTTCTATATTAAATTTGCTGCCAAATAGAAAAACGCTCGGCAATCTCGAGCGTTTTATTGCGGCGGAGTTGTAACGCCTAAATTAATCCAATCCTCTTTTGGCGGACCATAAACCCCAAAAGGCTTTAAACCTGCCTGGCGGATGAGAATGGTTAATTGGCCGCGATGATGAACAATGTGTTTAATTAAACCCATCAAAATCTGGGCATTGGTTTCCTCTCTTCCGAAAGCCTTCTGTGTCTGGCTCAATGAGTCATCTGTCCATTGCTGTTCGATCGCCAGTGCCGCTTCCTCACTCAGCTTTTTAAATGTATCCGCAATTTCTTTTGCCGAAGCGGGGACATTTTCTTCATTTTCAGCCTTCTCCATTTTTAGCCCGAAATGAGTTAAATAATCAGGAATATTCGTGGTGAAATGCCAGGCAATTCGCCCTAAGGTGCGTCCTTCGGGATAGACCTGCTGCTTTAAAGAATCGTCTGTTAAACCGTCCAGTACCTTTTGCGTCAGCATTGCCTCTCTGTTCCATTCTTTAATAAAATCTGAGACTGTAACGTACATGAAGCATCCCTCCGTTCATAGGATATATTATAAAACATTTGTTCGTATTTTTCAAGGAGTTCTTCTTGTTAAAAGGTTTATAAATGTTACGAAATTTTCACAATTCATTCGACAATATTCGCGCGAAACTGGCCGCTGATTTCTATATAGTGAAAAGTGTTACGTTTTAAAAGATTGGGGTGTAAAGATGAGAACTTTAAAGATAAAAGACTTAACCCTGGACGCGCTGGAAGAACTGGAACATGATTTTCATGAAAACGGGGAAAAAAGCGATTACGGCTATTACATGCAGCTGATTATCCTCTATGAAACGATGTATAAAAAGCTTACAAATCTCGCCAGAAATAATGGCCCCTATTATGATGCCTCACTTCAGCAAACTAAAAAACTGCTGATATCTTATCTTATTAAATATGGAACCTACCTAAAAATGAATCACTTCAGGGATGATGGTGATGCTGTAGAGTCACTGCTTAAGGCGATTAGAGTGGAGCAAAAGCTCCCAATTGCTTATTACCTTCTTGGCTGCCTTGCCTATAAACATGGCAAATACGGTTCAGCTGTCCGCTATTTCCAGCAGGCCCTGAGTAAGCAGCTGCTGGATGACCCAAGCTACAGCCTCAATCAGCAGCAGGAATTCCATGCCCATATGTATTTGGCCAATAGCGGGCTGCATGTCGCTGGCGAGGCCTATGAGACGTTGGGAAAACTCCCATATCCGGATCAGCTTCCGAACGCAGAACTGTCTCCATTATTTGAAGCATTATCAGCCAATGAATCTTATTTACATAACCATGCCTACTACAAAGTGACAAAAAATAAAACCGAAACATGCTCAAAGGAAGCTTGCGAAGATTTCTATGAAAACAGTGAAGCGGGTGAGCTGGTTCTGTACTTTAATGACCGTGAAAATATTCTTTTATTTAATGGGGAGGATGCCATCATCACGCCAACCCAGGCGAATATGATCAGACATTTCATGCTGTCCTCCAGCAAGGAGAATCCGTGTACAAGAATCACCATGCGCGACTTCTTCGGAAGAACGGGGAGTGATGGGGAAGTGAAAAAGAGCACCTTCACCAAATCAATTGAAAGGCTCAGGGGAAAATTACGGCTTTTTGATATGCCTGAGATGATTGATGTAACTGAACACAGGGGAGAGACAGCTTATTATTTTAATGGAATCCATCCATATACCGTCCTGTTTAGGGTGGATGATGCTTTTGCGAATGAGTATGTGAACTCAAAATGCATGAATGAGGAGCCTAATGAGCGGTTATTTAAAACTGCTCATTAGGCTCCTTTACATGAAGAATCAAAAATGGCTGTCACATATCGGTGTGAAGATGATGTGTCCTTCCAAGTGCCTGTTTCAGCTTCGGAACGAGGATAAAGGATAAAGCCGTTACAGCCAGGTCGAGAGGAAAATAGGCAAGCATCCAGCCCCAGGCCATACCGTAGCTAAATCCTGCCGGTGCATCTGCCCAAAGTAGAAGAGCAAAATACATCCAGTTGGTTCCAATTATGTAGTTGCAAAAAAGGCTTAAAGTTCCTGCCATAAAATAATGCTTTTGTTTAACCAGCTGAGAATCCCCAACCCATTTTCCAGTAACATAAGCAACAGCCACAAAAGACAGCACAAAGCCGAAGGTCGGGCTTAATAACTGGGCAGGGCCACCTTTAAACTGTGCAAAAACAGGAGCGCCTATTAAACCAGCAAACACATAGACCAGCATAGCAATTGATCCTTTTCTGCTCCCTAACACTGCCCCGGCTAAAATAGCAAAGAGAAGCTGTAAAGTAATAGGAACACTCCCAATCATGAGAAATGGGGACAGATTTGCACCAATGCCCATTAAAGCCGCAAAAAGGCCGCAAATAACCAAATCCTGAGTCTTTAAATCTTTCATATGAACCTCCTTTTATGTCAACCGTATATGATTTTAAGTTAACAATAAGTTGAATATAATATTCTCATATGTTAACTTAATTGTAAATATGGTTAACACATAAAAAGGAGGAATAGTTATTAGAAGTCTCTTTATTACAGGCACAGATACGGATGCAGGAAAAACGACAGCTGCCGCTCTTCTTTTAGCCTATTTAACAAAGAAAGGCATCCAGGCGGCTGCCTATAAGCCTGTGCAAAGCGGAGCTGAAATCATTGAAGACGTACTTTCTGCACCAGATGTTGAGTTTTATAAACTGGCCAATCCGGAAGCAGCAGCTTCCACTACATATCTATTAAAAAAACCATGTTCCCCGCATCTGGCAGCAAGGGAAGAGGAAGTAGAAATAGAGGTTAACAAGATCATTGAGCATTATCAGCAGCTGTCAAGGGAGAATGAATTTGTATTGATAGAAGGTGCTGGGGGAGTCATGGTTCCTTTAAGGGACGATGGATACAGCATGCTTGATTTAATGAAAGAACTGTCCGCTCCAGTTGTGATTGTGGCAAGGACCGGGGTAGGCACAATCAACCACACCGTTCTGACAGCTGAAAGATTAAAACAAGAAGGGATAAATGTGATCGGCATTATCATGAATCAGATGAAAATAGAGGATACAAAGGTTGAGCAGGACAACATACGAATGATTGAGCTTATGACCAGGGTGCCTGTTTTAGGAATGATCCCCTATTTAGAAAATCCAGTATCTGCTTTTGATGATTCAGAAATGCTTGAACATCTATTTTCAAAGCTGATGGAGGTGGACAGGAATGAATGAGCAGGCAAATCTTTTTGAAAGCAGCATGAAGCATCTATGGCTTCCGTTTACACAAATGACAGACTATGAGAGGGATCCGCTGATCATTGAAAGCGGGGAAGGGATCATTCTGAAGGATATTAATGGGAAGGAATATCTGGATGGCTACTCCTCACTTTGGCTAAATGTGCACGGCCACCGGAAAAAGGAATTGAATGAGGCGATATTGGAGCAGCTTGATTTAATCGCTCATTCCACACTTTTAGGAGCAGCGAATGTTCCTGCCATCCGGCTTGCTGAGAAGCTTATAGAGATCACACCGGCGAATTTGCAGCGGGTATTTTATTCTGATTCCGGAGCAACTTCAGTAGAAATCGCCATCAAAATGGCCTATCAATATTGGCAAAATAAAGGAAAACAAAAGAAAAAGAAATTCGTCACGCTCACGAACAATTATCATGGAGATACCATTGGAGCCATCAGTATCGGGAATGTTGATTTATTCCACCGCGTGTATGGATCATTAATGTTTCCAACCTTAAAAGCTCCTTTTCCTCTCCAATACCGCAGTCCTTATTCAGGTGAAGCAGAAGTTAAAGAAAGGGCATTAACAGACCTAAGAGCCATTTTCCGGGAACATCATGAAGAAATTGCAGCCATAACACTTGAACCGCTTATCCAGGGGGCAGGCGGTATGAATGTCATGCCTGGCGGCTATCTTAAAGGGGTTGAAGAGATGTGTCGTGAATTCAATATCCTTTTCATTGTGGATGAGGTAGCGACAGGCTTTGGCCGGACAGGAAAGATGTTTGCAGTCGAGCATGAAGGCGTTCAGCCGGATATCATGACCGCTGCAAAAGGGATCACAGGCGGTTATCTTCCGCTTGCTGCCACACTCACGACAGAGGAAATTTATCAGGAGTTTTATGGGGAATATGAAGAAATGAAAACCTTCTTCCATGGGCATTCCTACACAGGCAATCAGCTCGGATGTGCTGTAGCCCTGGCCAACCTGGAAATCTATGAAAAAGAAAACCTGGTAGAACAGGCCGCAAGAAAAGCAGAAGCCATTCAATCTGAATTAGCTGCATTAAAAAGCCTCACACATGTGGGAGACATTCGCCAATTAGGACTGATGTGCGGCATTGAGCTGGTTCAGGATAAAGAAACAGGGCAGCCTTTCCCATGGGAAAAGCGGATGGGCTATCATGCCACACTGGAAATGAGAAAAAGGGGCATGCTGACAAGACCGCTTGGGGATGTAGTCGTCTTTATGCCGCCGATGGCGAGTACTGATGATCAAATCAGGAAAATGATTCAAATCATGAGAGATTCGATTGAAACCGTGACTGAAAAGAAAAGGTCGTTTGTTTGAGAGAAGACCATTCGAATAGAAGGTAAGTAGAAACAGCCCCCTTATTCATTTTTATAAAGGGGGCTTGAAGTATTGTTTAGTAAATTCACCAATGCCAGATCCAGGGAGGAATGATTCTCAGGTTCCAGCCAGTTTTCCGGAACGATGAGATAAGAGCAGCTGCCGCTGTGTAAATAACGGTAAATAATATGAGCAGCATCGATTTCGTGTCTGCTAACCTCTCCGGCAGCAATTGCTTCATCATTTTTAAAATAAGCTAAAATGTTCGTTTTTATTTTTTCGCTAATGTTGCTTGCTTCTGCATAACACTGGCTGAACAGAATATCCGTCCTTTTAATAAGGAACAGTTTAATCGTTGTATCTGTTAATCTTTCGATAGCGGCGATATTATAATTTTCTTCGGTGAATTCGATGACTTTTTCTTTTTTTAGCAGGGAGCTTACTGCCTGTATATGATCCCGATAGGCGGACGCCGCTTCAAACTCAAAGTTTTCTGAGGCATTCAGCATCATTTGATTCATGTCTTCTAAAATACTCATATCAGTGCCTTTCAGAAAATCCATAAACCTGTCCAGGATGTCATTGTACTGCTGTTCCGCAGGTCCCCCAAGACACCGTCCAAGGCATAAACCTAAGGAATAATTCAGGCAGGCAGAGCTCGTTCCGTTGGAATTGCTGCAATTCAGCTTAAAGCATTCCTTTAACCCCCGGATAGCTCTTTCCACATTTCTTCGGCTTGTATAAGGGCCAAAATAAACCTTGCCGTCATTCTCATTGGGATTAAAGACGATATCAATTTTACGGTTCCTGCCGGTAAGGCAGATCGCGATGTAAATGAATGACTGCGGACTCTTCATCATTCGATTATAGAGCGGCTTAATGCTTTTAATTAATTGGCATTCAAGCATAAAAGCCTCGAATTCAGTATCTGTCAGGATATAGTCAAAATCCCTTAAGTGCTTGACCAGCTTATTAATTTTTGGAGAATGGTTGGTAGAGTTCCGGAAATAAGACTGAACCCGGTTCTTTAGATTCTTCGCCTTCCCCACATACAGAATTTGACCCTGCGAATCCTTCATCAGATATACGCCTGGAGTTAAGGGCATGTGTTTCACCTTGTCAGGGAGATTAATAGCCATTCATTCCTTTACTAGAATATATATTTAGTATTTTATCATGGGATGGGATTTGGCAGCTATTTCTCTGATTCAACGTCAGGGGATAAGTTAAAATAGTTTAATAATTTTCAAAAAACACTCAATGCAACCCCGTTAACCTGGGCTACATAACATATATGAATGCGCTATCTATACAGAGGGGTCAACGATGGTTACAAGCCCAATTCGAGCAGCATAATGCCATAATTAACATTTATGTTAAGAAAAAATAGCTGATTTGAAATCAAATCAGCTATAGTACAAATTTATTAATATATTATTGGTTACTATTTGGAACAATATTTACAGAATCACAGCCCAGAAAATCTAGACCGTTAATCTCTCCACCCAAGCATCCCTGGGTATCGGATGGATCCAGGTTCGTTTCTGTGAATTCGAATTGATAAACCTTGTCTTGATACCCGTCAGAATTCACGTTTTCCAGGTGTCCGATTCCTCTTACAGGTGCTGCATCTCCAATAACTGAAGGGGCATCTCCAAACCGAACAGTGCTGTCATTTACTTTGGTTACATCAAAAGCAGAGCTGCCCAGCAAAGCAACCGGTATTTTACCTCTCGAATTAGCACCAAAACTATTAGGGAAGCTTCCAGGTTTAATATCAATGATCGCTGTAATCGGCTGCCATTGTTTAGTGACAGATTGAGTTAGCACGTGACAAACATTATCCTGCAATGGAACAGTTGCTTTAATGGTATCAATAGATGCTTCATTGTTTGTATAAGAGAAGGTTACTTGTCCCGTTGAATCTGTTACTCCCACTCCATTGGCTGGCATTGGATTACTAGGATCGCCATCTACTATACTAGCTCCTCCTGTAACTTCAAAATTGACTGTAACACCGCTCACTGGAATGCCAAAGTCATCAGTAACGGCAGCAGTTACCATATGGCTTGTCCCTACAATGTTGGAAGCAGAATCCGGAGTCAGTACAAGCTTAGCTGCACAGCCCCTTACTGTCACTGGAGGATTTGGAAAGCTGACAGTGTGGCCTTCAGAATCGAAGTAGGAAATGTTATCATTAATAAATTTTATCCCGCCACATTCTTTATCATTATGGGTTACTGTAAAAGTTAGATTCACTATCTCTGTCTGTAATTCATCAATAGTCCAAATGATTGTGTTACCACTGGCAGTTGCCATACCTTTAGAAGCGTTTACATTACTTACAGAAAATTCACTGTTTACAACATCAACGAGCTGGATATCTGTTCCTGCAGGGACGGAGATAGCTGCGCCAATCTCCTCGAAAATTCTTTCAAGTTCACTGGAATCAGGTGTAATCACAACATGCTCACTATCTGGATCTGTAGCCCAATTATTTAAAGAAGTAACGTCAACAGAACCAAGACCAATTACATAGATTTCAGTTCCTGCTAATCTAGCAGCCGCTGCATCATCATCAGCACTTCCGCCTGCAGTAGTTTGGCCATCAGTGAACATGATGATCACCTTTTTACTGCCAGGATTGGATGCAGAAAGCTGCTGCTGGGCAAGCTGAAAAGCATGTTCGTGGTTAGTCGCACCTCCAATAGCTAAAGAATTTATAGCTGTTTTAACCTGATTGGCATTAGAGGTTAAAGGCTGATTCACAAGTGCGTTTGTTTCAAAGCTTACGACGCCAACCCTGCTTCCATTTGCAATGATACCGTCTACGGTCCCATCGGTTGCTTCATCAAGAATGTCCACAAAAGTATTAGCTCCTGTTTTAAGATCTGCAAATGGCTGACCTAACATACTGCCTGATCGATCAAGGACCAGCATAATATCGGTTGGAGAGCCAGCAATACCGGTCTGCCCAATCAGCTGCAGCATTACTTGAGCTGATCCTCCACAGGGAATTTCAAACGGCGAAATAATCTTATTACCATTTACACTTCCATTTGCCAATATAATTACCTCCTATTAAAATTTTGAATTCATGAATTCTTTACTAGATTATTCATAAGAGAGTTTTTGGAAACGGAAACAAGCCTAAATGGAGAAAAAATGTGCATAAAAACTACAAAAAAAATCAAATTATTGATTAAGCAAAAATGTATTTGTTTAGTTTGTTTGAAAAATGTTCATACAGCAATAAAAGTTCCCTGACACTATTTAATGGTTTCTGGAAACTCCAAGTCTAAATCTTATATAAGAATGAGGAGGCTGATTTAAACCGAATTGGCAAATAGGTGACTGTTTTTCCGCCCATCTGGCCTGCTTTTCCACAAAACCTCTCATGAACCCAATGGCAATTTTGGCTGCAGCCATTTCATTAAGCTCCCGAACGGCTAAGGTTTGGTGCACCACACGCAAGGCTTGAGGGAGAATTCGCCATCCAAAGCTTAATTCAAAAATTCCCGAATATGAAAGGACGAGCTCGAATGGAGGCAAGGTATGATTGTTAGAGGGGTGAAGGAAATTCCGCTTCGATGAAACCAGATTCAATCAAAAAACTGCACCTCCACTTGGTAGACGCATTTACAGTGGAGGTGCAGTTTTTGTTTGGATCAATTTAAAGTGCGCAAGTGAAAAACAAGCTTTTTAAAAACAACCTTAAGGGGCTGGAGGACATAGAACCATATGGAGACCATTTGTGTTAAAGCCTGGTCCATTTAATACTTCACAGATTAGTTGTTTTTAATTCAGAGTTATTTTTCTGATAATACAGACTGTTTGAAGCCTAAATCAGCTAACGCCTGCTCTAGCGTTTTGTGAATCCTGGTTAAGCCAAAGTCTAATCCTAACCTGGTGATAGTATGGGCGATTGAAGGGTGTATCCCTGTCACACTTATTTTAACCCCAATCAGCTTTAACGCATTGATAATCTGTAAAAGCAAATTGGCAACAAAACTATCAATGAGTGTGACTCCTGATAAATCGATGATAAGGTTTTGAAGTTTAAGGCGCACTGATTCTTGTAATGAAGCGTTCATAATGAGCCTTGCCCGATCTTCGTTAATGGAACCGATAACTGGCAGGACTGCAATATTCTTTGAAATGGGGACAATAGGTACAGAGAGTTCTTCCAATTCTGAATAAACCGTCTTTAACCGGCTGGCAGTATGCTTTTCGTGAACTTCTCCTGTTATTCCATAAATATTGTCAAGAAGCAGGTCGAATCTTTCTATTATTTTAAGCAGGGTATGGCAGCTAATCCGTTCTTGCTCTAATTCTTCCGTAATTATTTCCCAAATGACTAATCGAAACAAAGACATAAGCCTTAAAGACAGTGATAAAGAAACATTATATTTGATTGATAATTCTGCCGCTTCTGCAGCACACTTATTTACACTGGAAAAAACAGATTGCTGGTCCATATACAGAGATTCTCCAAAGTGTCCCATTATTTCAGATCTGAATCTCAGACACTTAGACTCTGGTACATGAAAACTTTCACTATGTTCATCTAAATATTCTTGGATATAAAGACAAAGTCTTCTAGCTAAATGATGCCTATTTTCAAAAATCCGCTTACCAGCATATTGTACCTCTTCATTATTCATTGCAAATCTCCTCAAGTTCCAAATTAGACAATCATTCTATCCCTGAACCGAGGGGTAATGGCGTGGCGTTAAATATTTTTCCTCATGCAGTTACTTGTGAAAATCAATCAAAAACAAATGGGAATTGTCTAAGATATTAAAGACTCGTGGTGAAGGGAAATACAAATAGTAATCATTTTATACGTGGATAAGCTTTCGGGGGGATGTGAAAATATTAAAATCTTATAGAGTCACCTTAACATACATACCTGATAAAAACTATAAATTGAAGGGAGAAAGATCAAACTTTATACGCGATGGAAGAGGAAGGAGTGAAAATCTGGGGAATCACCATTCAGAACGAACCAGAAGCCAGTCAGGTCTGGGACTCCTGCCAGTACACAGGTGCAGAATAGAAAAACATGGCCATGGTGATGTGAAGAGTATCATCTGGGATCATACCGTGATGTCATTTTCGAGAGAGCCCAAGCCGTCCTGTCCGATTCAGAAGCTGCTAAATATGTGTGGGGAACGGGAGTCCATTGGTATGTGTCTGAGGAATTTGAGAATCTCTCCAGGGTGCACGATGCTTTTCCTGACAAGCACTTAATTGTATCGAAGGCGGCCCTCAGGCAGGCGAATGGCATACTGGAGAGCGGTATGGCCGAAACATCATTGGCGACTTGAACAATCATCTGGAAGCATGGATTGACTGGAATCTCGTGCTGAATGAAGAAGGCGGGCCGAATCATGTAGGGAACTATTGTGATGCGCCAGTGATTGTGGATACGAAGAAGGATGAGGTTCACTATAACAGCTCCTACTATTATATTGGGCATTTCAGCAAGTTCATTAAGCCTGGAGCCTGGCGAATTGGCAGCCAGGCATCAAAT
Organism: Cytobacillus sp. FSL H8-0458; assembly: GCF_038002165.1. Taxonomy (NCBI): domain Bacteria; kingdom Bacillati; phylum Bacillota; class Bacilli; order Caryophanales; family Bacillaceae; genus Cytobacillus; species Cytobacillus sp. FSL H8-0458. The sequence goes on from NZ_JBBOBR010000001.1 coordinate 1,308,093, forward strand.
AACCGCATATTGGCCACCGCCTTTGAGAATATCAATGGTGAAACAGCGGCGGTTTTGATGAATGAGAGTGTCAGCAAAGAAGAAGTTTCTTTATCCTTTAGGAGGGAAAGTATGATGCTTGTTCTTGCGAAGCATTCTATTGCGACGATTATTATTCATTGATAGGTGGGCAGCCCTGATCATATATAGAAAAAAATGAAATCGCAGATTGGAATATACGGCAAAAGCAATTTTTGGATGAGATACAAGTTGGGATAAAGTGTTCATTTGGAGATCGGATGGTGGCAATAAAAACACTGGAGGTGTTATTGCCTTTTGTGAAATTGTATCCGAGCCATACGAAGATGATGAAAACGATAAGGTTCTCAGAATTCTTTGAGAAGCGACTGGCTCCTAATACTGGTATCTTTTACGTCATGGATTAAAAGAACTTCCGGAAATTACGAATTTAATGATCTTTAGAATGCCGCAAAACACGAACTACAGACTAACTGACCAAGATTTTGATCTCCTGTATCAGCTATGGGAATCACCAGAGAAATTGGCTGAAAAACTAAATATGTCAATTGTCGAAAAATATCTCCATTCAATTTAAAATCATGCTGAAAATTTGTAGTAAGGGCCGGACCCCGGCTATGGTCATACGGGACAGGCCCCTTGGCATTTTAAAACTTAGTTAGTCAATAGCAAATATAGTAGTTTAATAATTTTAAAAACTTATTGCACCTCCCAAAAACCTAAGCTATAATAACATCAACGAAAGCGCTTTCGATGCAGAGGGGACAACGATGGTTACAATCTATGATCTTGCGAAGAAAACTGGGTTTTCCAGTACTACAGTTTCAAAAGCTCTTAATAATTACTCTGATGTGAGTGAGAAGACGAAAAAGAAAATTTTAGAAGCGGCAGCCGAGATGGGGTATTTGCCTAACGCCCATGCTCAGTCATTGTCCACAAAAAAATCGTGGACGATTGGTGTGATGTTTGCGGAAGATAATGAAGTGGGCATGAAGCATCCTTTCTTTAATGCCATCATTGAAAGTTTCCGCAAGTTTGTGGAGAGGGAAGGGTACGATCTTATCTTTGCTTCCCGGAACTTACGCAAGAGGGATACGAGTTACTTGGAACATTTCTTGTACCGGGGCGTTGATGGGATTGTGGTCATTTGTTCAGACCCTCATGATCCACAGGTTCAGGAAATGATTAACAGCCACCTTCCGATCGTGGTAATTGATATGACGGATCAGAACTGCAGTGTGGTCTACTCCGATAATATTGAAGGCGGACGGCTTGCCGTGAACTATTTTCATTCATTGGGCCATGACAGGATTGCTCATATTTCCGGAGACCCTGGCATTGATGCAGGCGCCCAGCGAATTAAAGGATTTAAGAAGGCAATGAAAGAGCTGAACCTGCCGATTCGTGAAGAATTCATGGTCAATGGCGGATTTTTCTCGATTAAAGAGGGAAGAGAAGCCATGAACAAGCTTCTTTCACTGGAAGAAAAGCCGACAGCGGTGTTCGTATCCGGTGACCATATGGCGATTGGCGCCATGGAAGCCATCAAGGAAAAAGGGTTAAGGGTTCCTGAAGACATCTCGATCATAGGCTATGATGATATTGAAATGGCCGCATACGTATCACCTAAGCTGACGACGGTTAAGCAGGATACAGACCGGATTGGAGAAGCTGCCGGACAATTATTGGTCAGCCAGATGGATCAAAAGAAGAAGCTGCTGACAAAGGAAGTGATCCCGGTCGAACTGATCATTAGGGAATCATGCACTTCTATAAAAAAAGAAAAAAATGTATGACTCATATATTTTTTAGGGTATTTCGAAACCGGTTTCGGAATTTTTTAACAGCTGTTTTCGAAACCGGTTTCGACAAAATAAATCAACAATAATAAAGGGGGAGAAACATGAAGAAGTTCTTAGGAATTTTGATGTCATTTATTTTGCTCGCAGGGGTGCTTGCAGGCTGCTCTGGAAATTCGGAATCAGCTGGAAGCGAAAAAAAGGACAAAGATGTTGATTTAAAGATTTGGTCTTTTACGGATGAATTGAAAGAACCCATTAAGAAATTTGAAGAAAAGAATGGGGTGACGGTGGAGCTGACCATCGTTCCAATCGCGGATTATCCGACGAAGCTTAAACCTGTTCTTGAAAGCGGTGTCGGAGCGCCTGATGTGTTCACAGGGGAAATTGCTTTCCTTAAACAGTGGGTGGATGCAGGCTACTGGGAGAATTTATCGGGAGATCCATACAATGTGGAAGAGATTAAAGATAAATATGTTCCTTACGTATTTGACTTAGGGAAGGACCAGGATGGAAATGTGAGAGCCCTGTCATGGCAGACAACACCAGGCGGGATTTTCTACAAAAGAAGTATTGCAAAGGAAGTGCTTGGCACGGATGATCCGGCTGTGGTCGGCAAGATGATGGGATCCATGGATGATGTGTTCCAGGTGGCTGAGAAGATGAAAGAGAAAGGCTACAGCATGTTCCCGGATGAAGGATCCATCCGCTGGTTCTCACACGGCCAGAATCCGCAGCCATGGGTGAGCGAAGATGGTGAACTGAATTTAACAGACGAGAAGATCGAGTTTATGGATTATGCAAAAAAGCTTCGTGAGAACAGCTATACAGCCCTTGCTGCTGAATGGTCTCCATCCTGGTTCGAAGCGATGGATAAACCGATCAAGGTGAAAGAAAACGGGAAGGAAAAAGAAACAGAAGTGTTCTCTTATGTTCTTCCGACATGGGGACTTCACAGTGTATTGAAGACAAACGTGAAAGAGTCCGCAGGTGACTGGGCCGTTACCAATGGACCAAGTCCATATTTCTGGGGCGGAACATGGTTAGGTGTCTACCACAAGTCTGAAAACAAAGAGCTTGCGTATGACTTTGTGAAAATGATGACGCAGGATGATGAGTTCCTGACAGAGTGGGCAAAAGAAACTGGGGATGTCCTTGCTTATCAGCCGGTTACAAATAAAATCAAAGATGATTTCAGCAGTGAATTCTTAGGCGGACAAAACAACTATCAATTTTTCCTTGAACAAGCGAAGGAAATTGAGCCTGGCATCGTCACAAAATACGATCAGCAGCTTGATACGTTCTATGGAAATGCGGTTCAGCAATATGTAGACGGCAAGAAGTCGAAGAAGGATGCAATCAAGGAATTCTATCAAAAGGCACAAAACGCTTATCCTGACTTAAAGGTGCCGAAAAAATAAATCTGCTTTCACTAATGCAGGCGGCCTGCTTACCTGGCCGCTTGTGAATCCTAGATGACGAAGGGGGCTCGGGGAAATGAAAAATGTGAATCGCTTCGGCTATCTGTTCATTGCTCCGTTTTGGATCATATTCCTGATTTTCAGTATTTATCCCGTGGCACTGACATTCTATTACAGCTTTACGAACTATTCAGGGAGCGGCCCGGCAGAAGTCGTCGGCCTTGCCAATTATAAGCGCTTGCTGACGGACAGCTACTTTGTCGAAGCTTTCTTCAACACATGGAAGATCTGGGGAATCAACTTTGCTCTTCAGATTGGGTTGGCTCTTGTTCTGGCATTGATCTTTTCTGATATGAGAATCAAGATGAGGGGTTTAGCCTTCTTCCGGTCGATTTTCTATTTGCCAAATTTGATCACCATCAGCTCAGTCGCTTTGCTGTTCGGCATTCTGCTGGATTGGCAGCATGGCTCATTAAATATGATTCTATTAAAAATTGGTCTTATATCAGAACCGATAAATTGGCTGAACGAACCGGCCACGGCACAGCTGTCAGTCTCGCTGATTCTGACGTGGATGTGGTTCGGGCACTCTTTCATCGTCGTCATGGCGGGAGTTTCCGGGATTTCAAAAGATTACTATGAAGCCGCATTGATCGACGGAGCGAACCGCTGGCAGACATTTACAAAGATTACCATTCCATTACTGAAGCCGATCTTATTGTATATCATGATCACGTCCCTGATTGGGGGGCTTCAATTATTCGACCTGCCAATGCTTCTGACAGACGGAATCGGTTCGCCGGATGGATCACTGAATACGATGGTGCTTTATTTATACAATCAAGCCTTTAAGTATAACAATTATGGGTATGCCTCTGCCGTTGCATACGGGTTGTTCATTATTACCCTGATTTTCTCGGCAATGGTGTTTAAAGGTATGTACAGAAATGAACGCAAGCCAAGGCAGGTGTAGAAAATGTTAGGAAAAACAGCAGCAGAAAAAGAAGTGCAGCTGAGTGAATTGACGAAGCAGCAGCCAGTAGTCCTTCCCAGCGAAAATAAACGGAAAACCAAAAGCAGGATCTCTAAAAGCATTATATATATTCTGCTTTCCTTACTGGCGGTAGTCTGTTTCATCCCATTCCTGAAGATGCTCGTCAATGCGACGCG